>VXMG01000106.1:0-41551 GCA_009841185.1 Gammaproteobacteria bacterium | reverse complement strand
CACCCCCCATGGCCCCTTGCCCCGGGGGCCCGGATATGTGTTAAAGACCCCGGGCCGGGAAGGGGGGTCGCGCTGCGGACGGCGTCCAGGATCGCCGCGGCAACCACGTCGGCTGCAAGCGCGCCCACCTGCCCGACGCTCGCCCGCGCGCTGTCGGCGAGGGTGCCGGTGGCGAGCGAGAAGGTGGTGTCGCCGTCGCCGGGGGTGTGCACGGGGTAGATGGCGCGGGCGTACCCGTCCTGGGCCATCAACGCTACCCGGCTGGCTTCCGCCTTCGTGAGGCGCGCGTTGGTGGCGACCACCCCGATGGTCGTGTTCCGGCCGGCGGACCCGCCCGATGGTCCCCCTGCGCGCAGGAGGACGCGGGCGTCCGCCAAGGTGGTTCCGTCGTCGTTGCGCACGCCCGCGACCACCCGGCCGGTCGCGGGGTCGATCACGTCGCCCACGCTGTTGACTGCCACCAGGGCGGCCACCACCAGCCCGCCCGGCAGCGTGATGGAGGCGCTGCCGACCCCGCCTTTCATCGCGCGGCCCATCCCCGCCAGCTTGCCGACGGTAGCGCCCGCGCCCGCCCCGACGCTCCCCGATGCCGGCGGGCCCTCGGTCGCGCCGCCTGCCGCCCGGTACCCACACTCGGGTCCGGGACGCACCGTCCAGTCCCCGCCCACGCCCAGATCGTACAGGATGGCCGCACTCACGATCGGTACACGAACGACCGGGCCGACCGGGTACCCCACCCCCTGCTCCTCCAGGTAGCGAACCACCCCGCTGGCGGCGTCCAGCCCGAAGGCGCTGCCGCCGGCGAGCACGACGGCGTTCACGATCGCGACGGTGTTGACCGGGTCGAGCAGGTCGGTCTCGCGCGTGCCGGGCGCCCCTCCCCGCACATCCACGCCCCCCACGGTGCCTTCGGGCGCCAGCACCACCGTGCACCCGGTAGGACGCTCCGCAAGAGTGTGGTGACCCACCCGGATGCCGGGTACGTCGGTCAGCCCGCCGCCGGGAGCGAAGCCGCCGGCCTCCTGCGACCATCCCGGGCCGGCGCACAGGAACAGCAGGGCGATGGCGATGCCGGTAGAGCGCGCGAACGGAAAATACCGCATGGTGGACAATCTCCACCCGCGATCGCGGGAGGGGAAGCCCGGGCCCATACTCGGCGGACGTACCATGACCTGCCCATCCCGCCTGATTGCCGCCCGGCCCTCCCCAGGCGATCTTCCGACCGCTCCGCCGAATCCACTATCCCCGCGCCCCCGGCCCGTGATCACCATCCGCCCCATCCGCCGTGCGCTCGTGCCGGTCGACGCCGCTGCGGCAGACCGCGTCAGCGCGCCCAACTACGACGAGTTCCAGAGCGATGAAGAAGTGCGCGCGCTGATCCGGCGGACTCCCGAGTGTGTGCTCCGCGTGACCATGCCGCACTGCGACCCCGGGGTGGGGGATGAAGTCGCTGCCGACTCTCCTCTCGCGCTCGCGCGCGCCGCCGCCAACATGCGAGCGCTCACCGCAAGCGACAGCCTGCGCGCGGCAACCGATCTGCTCTACGTCTACCGCATCGGCGACCCGGCCCGTCCCGGCGTCGACCAAATCGGCCTCGGCGGCATGGCGCGCATCGACGAGATCCGGACCGACGCCAGGCCGACCGCCCCCATCATTCGCAACGAGGGCGTCCGCGAGCCGAAGGCGCGTGGGCGGGCTCAACTCATCGAGGCCACCTCCGCGTTCATCGGCACCGTCAACTGCGCCGTTCCGGACACATCAGGGGGGTTCGCCCGCGCCCTCGAGCGACTCGCCTCGGAACGCGCGCCCGACCACGGAGCCGACGACGCCCGCAGCTGCCGCCACGACATCTGGCTGATCGACGACCCGTCCATCCAGGCGCTCCTGATCGACCTCGCGGCCGCCGAGCCGGAGGCCTACGTCGCCGACGGCAACCATCGGAGCGCCGCCGCCGCGATGCTCGACCGCGAGCACTTCCTGTGCGTCTTCTTCCCGCTGGCGCGCATGTCGCTGGCGCCCTACAACCGCCTCGTGCGTGACGTCGGGCTGGACGACGAGGTGGTGCTCGCGGGTCTCCGCAAGCGCTTTGCGATCGAGGAGGTCCCGGGAGCGCATCAGCCCGCCCGAACGCACCACATCGGCCTCTATTCGGGACGCGCCTGGTACTGCCTGCGCCCGCTTCCCGGCAGCTACGACCAGCGCAACGCGGTCGAATGCATCGACGCCGACATCGTCCAGCGCAACTTCTTCGACGCCGTCCTCGGCATCGCCGAACCGGGCGATCACCGCCTCAACTTCGTGGGCGGTGACCGCGACCTCGAGTTCCTGCAGGCGGGCGTGGACAGTGGCGAGTACCGCTACGCCGTCACGCTTGCGCCCGTCACCCTTCGCCAATTCGCGGCTGTGTGTCGCCAGAATCGCATCATGCCGCCCAAGTCGACCTGGTTTCAGCCCAAGATCCGCAGCGGTCTGGTGATTGCGCTGGAAGAGGAGTCGGCGCAGCCGGAATAGCTCGACGCCAGCCGGGGGCGCCGCGGTTGGCACCGTCGGCCCATGGTCCCCATTTTCACGGGTGTCCGTCAGACCGCAGGACCGGAGGTTGTCCCGATGCTCGACTCCAATTCCACCCGACGACGCTTCATGGCCCATTTCGCCGGAACCGGGCTTGGCGCCACCCTGCTCCCCGGCGTGCTCTGGGCCAGAATGCAGGAGGCAGGTGCCCGGGAAGTCACCGCCGAGATGCTGGGCGACGCGCTGGCGATTTCGGGCCTCGACTTCGGCGAGGAGGAGCGCGAACGCATGCTCGAGTCGGTGAACGACCGGCTGAGCGACTATCAGGAACTTCATGAGCTGAAGATCCCGAACGACATCTCGCCGCCCTTCCACTTCAACCCGCTGGTCCCGGGCATGCAGGTGGACCGGTCGGTAACACCGTTCAGGATGAGCGACCTGCCGAGGATCGAGCGACCTTCGAACCTCGAAGACGTCGCGTTCTGGACCGTGCGGGAGCTCGCGGAACTCGTTCGCACCCGGCAGGTGAGTTCGGTCGAACTGACCGAGATGTACCTGCAGCGCCTGGAGCGCTACAACCCGCTGCTCAACTGCGTGGTCACCCTCACCGACGAGCTGGCGCTGGCTCAGGCGCGCGCGGCCGACCGTGAGATCGCCGCCGGACGGTACCGGGGGCCGCTGCACGGAATTCCGTGGGGCGCAAAGGACATCATTGCGACCCGGGGCTACAAGACCACCTGGGGCTCACCCGCCTACCAGGACCAGGTCATCGACATGGACGCGTCGATCATCGAGATGCTGCGTGACGCGGGCGCGGTGCTGGTCGCCAAGCTGACCACCGGTGAACTGGCCGGAGGAGACCAGTGGTTCGGGGGCCAGACGATGAACCCTTGGGACCCGTCGACGGGCTCCGGTGGTTCTTCGGCGGGTCCGGGATCCGCTACGGCGGCCGGGCTGGTCGGCTTCTCGATCGGAACCGAGACCAGCGGCTCCATCCTGGGACCCTCGTCGCGCTGCGGTCTCAGCGGGCTTCGTCCGACGCTGGGCCGGATCAGCCGGTACGGGGTGATGGCGCTCTCCTGGACCCAGGACCGACTCGGCCCGATGTGCCGCTCCGCCGAAGACTGCGCGCTTGTGATGCGGGCGATCTCGCATCCCGACGGCCTCGACCTGAGCGTGCAGGACCTGCCCTTCAACTGGGACGGCACCCGCGCGGCGACCCGGCTGCGGGTCGGGTACCTGGAAGGGGCCTTCGAGGAGATCGAGGAGGCCGACTACCGGACCGCCCACCAGCGCACCCTCGATGAGCTCGAGTCCCTCGGTTTCATGCTGACGCCCATTCACATCCCCGAATGGTCGATCAACGTCACCGCGCACAGCGTGGAGATGGCCGTCTTCTTCGACGAGTTGCTCCGTTCCGGCAGAGCGGAGCTGCTGGGCCGCCAGACGCGCGCCGACGGATTGCGCTCCGCCAGGGTGATCCCGGCGGTCGAGTACCTGCAGTCGCAGCGCGCACGCACCATGATGATGATGCAGCTCGCGGAAGCGACCTCGGGGGTGGATGTCTATCTCATCCCGCGGGGACCGCGCCGCCCGCCCGGCCAGTCCTCCGACGAGCCGCCGCCCTACAGCCACGGCCGCAACGCGAGCAGCATGACCAACTACGCGACCCATCCGGCCCTTGCGGTGCCCAACGGGTTCAACGATGCCGGACTCCCGACGAGCATGACCTTCTGTGCCCAACCCTTCCGCGAGACGGAGCTGTTGACCGTGGCGCGCGCGTATCAGGACGCCACCGACCATCACAGGCAATACCCGGATCTGGACAGCGCGGCGTCCGGGTAGGTACCCCGGGCAGCCACCATGATCGATGCGCTGATCGGAGGGACGCCGACGCTGCGCCTCGCGCGCGTCGTGGAGCCGACCATGGCGGAGGTGTGGCTCAAGCTGGAGGGCATGAATCCCGCCGGCTCGATCAAGGACCGAACGGCGCGCGCGATGGTCGACGACGCCGAGGCGCGGGGGTTGCTCAAGCCCGGAGGCACCATCGTCGAGCCCACCTCCGGGAACACGGGCATCGGCCTGGCGCAGATCGCGGCCTGGCGCGGATACGGGCTCATCCTCTGCCTGCCGTCGTCGATGAGCGCAGAGCGCAAGCGCACGCTCAGAGCCTACGGTGCCGATATCGTCCTCACCGACCCGGAGCGGCGCATGCTGGCCGCGCGGGAGGAAGCCGAGCGCATCGCATCGGAGACCGGCGCCTTCTACCCGGATCAGTTCTCCAATCCCGCCAATCCGCGCATCCACTACCAGACCACCGGGCCGGAACTCTGGTCCGACATGAAGGGGCGCATCGATGTGTTTGTGTACGGATCGGGGACCGGGGGGACCATCAGCGGGGCCGGGCGGTTCCTGAAGGAGATGGACCCGCGCATTCAGGTGGTGGCGGTGGAGCCGGCGCGCTCGCCGGTCATCTCGGGGGGCGAACGCGGGCAGCATCAGTTCCAGGGAATGGGGCCGGGCTTCATCCCGGAGAACCTGGATCGGACCGTGCTCGACCGCGTGATGACGGTGTACGAGGAGGATGCGTTCCCTTTGGGCCGTCGTCTCGCCCGTGAGGAGGGCCTCTTCCTGGGGATGAGCAGCGGCGGCATCGTATACGCCGCGCTCCAGATCGCGCGGGAAATCGGGCCCGGCCATCGCGTCGCCGCCATCTCGCCCGACGATGGCGCGCGCTACCTGACTACCGCGTTGTATTCGCCGGAAGAGTAGCGCGAGTCGGCCGCATCCCGGCGCTGGCAGGGGAACTCATCCGCGTCTAGTATTCCGGTGTCTGCCCATCGGTACATGGAGGAGCCCATGCGTTTCATCTCTTTCCACGTCAATCGTCGTGTTCCCGCCGTCCTTGTCGCCGCGGCCCTCTGGACATCGGCATGCTCTCCGGCGGACGACGGACCCCGCGCGTACTTCGAGGATCCGGACCTCCAGCGCATCTACAGCCGCATGATGGAGGAGATGGCGCCTGACCGGGGATGGGAGCGGGTGCGCTACATCGCTTTCGACCGGGTCGTGGACCGCGGAGGCCCCGTCCTCGATCGCCGCTCGCACCGATGGGACGTCTGGGGCGGGATGTACCGCATGGCGGGAAGCTCGGGGGACCAGGAGATCGTGGCCGTGATCGACACCAACAACCCCGCCGAGGGCGAACGCATCTGGCTCGATGGCGAACTCGTCACCGACGCGGCTGTTTCCGATTCGCTCGCGGATCGTGCGCACGGCAGCTTCATCAACGACACGTACTGGTTTCTGATGCCCTACAAGTGGGCCGACCCCGGAGTCAACACCGTCTATCTGGGAGAAATGGCGATGGACGGACGGCCCTACGAAGTGGCAGAACTCACTTTCGACGCCGTCGGGCGCACCCCCCAGAACAGGTACCGCGGCTGGGTCGACCCGGAGACGGGGCTGATGGCCTACTGGCAGCACTGGCGCACCGCCAGTGACCCGGAGCCCGCCTTCACGCTGGCCTGGACGGAGTGGACGCGGCACGGCCCGTTGCTCCTGTCCGCAGGCCGTCCGGATTCGACGGGCTACTCGCGCGTCAACTTCGAGAACATGGAGGCGTCGCTGGAGTTGCCGGCAGGGATGTTCGAGGGACCGGAGGGTTAGGCTTCCTTATCCCCCAACCCCGCCTGCTGCTCGTCGCTCGACAGCGTTCCGACGCTCCGCACGATGAGGGTGCCGGAGCCTTCGTTTGTGAAGATCTCGCGCAGCAGGCTGTCCCGTGCGCTGCCGGAAATAAGGTGCACGCGGGGGACGCCGCCCTCGATGGCGCTCTCTATGGCCGTCGCCTTGGCGAGCATTCCTTGGGCGAGCACGCCCTGCTCGCGCAACTCGCGGAGCCCCGCCAGATCAAGGTAGGAGATCAGCGTCGCCGGATCCTCAAGGTCGCGGAGGATGCCGGGCGCGGACATGGTGAAAACGAGCTTCGTGGCCTCGAGCGCCCGGGCGAGTGCGCTCGCCACGGTGTCCGCATTGATGTTGAGCAACCGCCCCTCCGCATCCGCCGAAAGCGGGCTCACGACGGGCACCCACCCCTGGTCCAGGAAGACGTGCAGCGAAGAGGGATCGACGGCCTCGATGTCTCCCACGAATCCGAAGTCCACGGGATCGGGGCCCTCCCCTTCCATATGCACGGGAGGGCGGCGCGTGGCCGTGACCAGACCGGCGTCGACCCCCGAGACGCCGACGGCGTGAATCCCTTCCTTCCGGCACGCGCCGAGCAGCGCCGTGTTAACCTCGCCGCTCAGGACCCGGGCGGCGACGCGCAGATCCTCGGAACGCGTGACCCGGCGGCCCGCCACCATGCGGGGCTCGTGGCCCAGGCGGCGGGCGAGTTCGGTGGACTGGGGTCCGCCGCCGTGCACGAGCACCAGGCGCACCCCCAGGGAGTTGAGAATCCCCACCTGTTCCATCAGAGCATCGATGCGCCCCGCGCTCTGCAGGACCTCGCCGCCCACCTTCAGAACGAAGATGCGTTCGCGGAAGAGACGCACGTAAGGCGCCGCGGCGCGCAGGCCGGCAAACCTCCGGTCGGCGGCGCGCGAGCGCTTCACGCTCCCTCCTGGCCAATGGCGCCCAGAGCTTCGGCGAGTTGCGCCGCTTCGGACGCCCGCAGCGTGAGCGGAGGCATGACGCGCAGCCATGACGCGTGCGAGCTGGTTCCGGTGAGGATGTCCCGGTCCAGGAGCGCGTCGCGAACTTCGCGCGCGGGGGTCCTGCACTCGAGTCCGAGCAGCATGCCTCGGCCGCGGATGCCGAGTACGGGCCCCGTGACGCAGTTGGCGCGTATCTCCCCTTCGCGCGTCGCCGCCTGCTGCAGAAGCCCCTCGTCGCGGATGGTGTCCAGCACCGCTTCGATGACCGCACACGCGAGCGGACCGCCCCCGAAGGTACTGCCCATGTCCCCGATTCGCAGCTGATCGCCCAAGGCTCGTGACATGATCAGGGCGCTGCAGGGGAACCCGGCGCCGAGCGCCTTCGCGGTGGTCAGCATGTCCGGCGCCACGCCGGTGTGCTCGATCGCGAAGGGTTTCCCGCTCCGTCCCATGCCGCATTGCACCTCGTCCGCGATCAGGAAGGCACCATGCTGGTCGCAGGCCGCACGCAAGGCGCGCACATAATCCGATTGGAGCACATACGCGCCCGCGATGCCCTGGATGGGCTCGATGATGACGGCTGCGGTCTCGTCGTCGATGGCCGCAACCGCTGCGGCCGCGTCGTCGCGCGGAACGAAGGTCACGTCGAACGGGGTGTCCGGGAATCCGTACCAGCGCTCGCGGGCCCGCCAGGTCACAGCGGCGGCGGCGGCCGAACGGCCGTGGAATCCGTGTTCCAGAGCGACCACGCGCCTGCGGCCCGTCGATTTGCAGGCCAGCCTGAGAGCGTTCTCGTTGGCCTCCGCTCCGGAATTGACGAAGAAGACGCAGTCGAGGCCGTCCGGCGCGAACTCGGCCAGCTTGTCGGCGGCCCGCGCCCGCACCCTCAGCGCGTTCACGTTGCTGGTGAACATCAGTTCGCCCGCCTGTCTGCGGACGGCCTCAAGGACCCGCGGGTGACCGTAGCCGAGCGCGCACACCGCGTGCCCGCCGTAGAGATCGAGAAGCCGGCGCCCGTCGGCGCACCTCAGGAATGCGCCCCGGCCCGATACCGGCTCCAAAGGCAACTGGCCGTACACATGGGCCAGATGCCGCGCTTCGGCCTGGCGCGCGTCCGGAACGAGTGTCGGAGTTGGTGCGTTCATCGGCGCCCGGCGCGGCCCGCTGGAGCCGGAGACGCTCGCCGTGGGCCACTCGTTCACATCCATGACACTGCCGGGGTGGTCAGCCCGGTGGTTTCGGGAAGCCCGTGCAGCACATTCATCCATTGGATCGCCCCTCCGGCCGCGCCCTTTACCAGGTTGTCGAGCGCCACCGTCACCGCCAGCGTGCCCCGGTTCACGGCCGTGGCCAGGTGCGCATGATTGCTGCCCACCACGTCCTTCAGCCTCGGCGGCGCATTGACCAGGTGCACGAAGGGCGCCTTCGCATAGTGATCGGCATAGGCGTCGCGCACGTGGGTCGCGTCAACGCCGTCGAGTAGCCGCGCATGCAACACCATGTAGATGCCGCGCGCGAACGGGCCGGACGTGGGAACGAAGTGCAGTTGTGCGCCCCGGCCGCTCGATGCCCGCAGGATCCCCTCCACTTCCGGCACATGGCGGTGCGCGAGCGGCTTGTATGCGAACATGTTGGCGTGCCGGGTCGGATGGTGGGTCGTGGGCCTGGGAGCGCGGCCCGCCCCGGTACTCCCCGTCACCGCGCTGACCATCAGGCGGGGATCGACGAGCGCGCTCCGACTGCGTCCGGCCGGGCGGCCCCTTGCCTGGGGGCGCATCAGCGGCATGGCGGCGAGCAGCATCCCGGTGGCGAAGCACCCGGGATGGCCGACGTGGCGGGGCTTGCGTATGGTCGCGTGCTCCGGCAGCAGGCTCCGGAACATCGGCATGCGATCCGGGGCACCGTGCTCGACGCCGTAGACGGCTTCGTAGGCCCCGGCGTCGCGAAAGCGAAAGTCCGCGGATACGTCGACCACGCTCGGGACGCACTGCCGCTCCGCACAGGCGCCGAGCGCCCGGTCGATCAGTTGGGCGCTGGCTCCGTGGGCGGCTGTCGAGAAGATGGCGCAGCGGTCGCCGAGCTTGGCGGGCAGGTCGTCAATGCCGGAGAAGCACAGGTCCGGCCACACACCACGCAGGTTCGGGAAGACGGCTTCCACCGCCTCGTGCCTCCGGCTTCGCGACACGACCGCGGCCGGGTGCATGCAGGGGTGGGACGCAAGCAGGCGAAGCAGCTCGCCGCCCACGTACCCGGATCCGCCCAACACGATGGCGGGGATCGACTCAGGCATGCGCCCCCAGCCCGATGCGGGTGGCTACGGCGTCTCCGAGCCGGGCGCCGTGGGTGACCGCATTCACCCCTTCCAGCCCGGTTCTTTCCCGGATGATGTCGAGCCCGACCTGGTTGTCGGTCGCGGGCCCCGTGATGAAGGCTGGGGTCATCCCGAACTCCTCTTCGAGCAGCCTCGCGCCGCCCCAGGCAGCGACCGGATCGGACGCGCACAGGAGCAGGCACGAGATGTTTGCGCGCACCGCGTCGTCCCGCAGGATGGCTTCCACGCCGTAAGCGCCCAGGATTCCGTCGCCCAGCTCGAAGACGATCGCGTCGGGACGCTCAGCCGCCAGGCGGCGCAGCATCGTGCGCGCCAGGTCCGGCGCATTGCCGGGCCCGGTGCTGACGACGCCGAAGTCGGTGAAGATGGACGTGTTGCGCGCACCCGCGTCCTCCATCGCCAGGATGTCGCGCCGCAGCGAGACACCGGTCGCCTTGAAGGCGTCGACCACGTGACCCCTGTGCCGGAGGCGCCCGATCACCGCGCAGGCTGCCGCCGTTTTGCCGGAGTTCATGCAGGTGCCGGCGAGGGCCACCACGGGCACTCCACCCAATTCCAGTCGCGCCCCGGTATCGAGTGGGTCGCCGCCCACCCGGGCCGGGACACCCACGCGCTCGCCGAGATAGGGGAACTCGAGAACCACCCCGAGCACACGCGCGTCGAAGGGCTGTCCCAGCGAGGCGTTGACGGCGTCGCATATTCCCAGCACGCCGCCCATGTTCAGTATCTGCACGGTGTCGCCCGGGCTGGTGGTTGCGGGCACGTGGCCGGAGTAGCCGAACAGCGCCTTGCGGTGGCCCAGGGCGCCCACGACGACATCCCCGCGGCGCACGCGCGCCATGCGTCCGCTGGCCAGTTCCAACTGGTTGTAGGAGGACTTCTCGTTCAGCACCTCGACCGCCACCATCACGCCCTCCTCACTGGGAATGCGGTCGCCGACGCGAATCTCACGGTCGGCACCCAGGTCCGAGGCCACGGACGCCAGTTTGTCGATGACGATGCTACGCATTGCCTTCGTTCCGTGAGCCCGTCAGGCCGGCTTCGCGGCGCAGCCGGCCCACCAGCGCACGCTGCTCGCTGCGGTTTCGGGTTGCGATAAAGATGGTGTCGTCGCCCGACAGCGTCGCCAGCACCTCCTTCCAGCCCATCCGGTCGAGGAAGAGTGCGATGCGCTGGGCGGCCCCGGTCGCGGTGCGCACAACGGTCAGATTCGGACCGGCCGCGTGCACGGCGCGCGCGTAGCTGGAGAGCGTCCGGCGATCCTCCTCCGAGAGGTTGAGAGGCCGGAGGCTGTAGCCGCCCGCGCCCTTCATCGCTCCCAACCGGGCCAGGTCCCGGCTGATGCAGGATTGGGTCACGACGATCCCGCGTTCTCCCAGCAGGCGCACGAGTTCCTCCTGGCTGGCGACCTCGCGGTTCTCCAGGATGCTCGCGATCACCATCCGGCGCTGCGCAGGGGCTGTTCGTCGGTCTGACATTCTGGCAGAGGATCGCAGGGAAATCTGTCGTCGGTCTGACATTTTGGCAGACGTCACATGACAGGATGGCATACTAGCAATGATATGCACATGATATGCAGTTCTGCGGAATCGTCAACCCCTGCCGGCGCTGGCCGCGGGCGAGGAGTGCCCCGGACAAATCTCGTACACCCCCAGCGGTACCGGGAATGGAGGAATGCCGCCGATTCCGGCAGATTACCGGTCCGTTCAACCGCTTTCCGCATGTGGAGGCTTCGTGACCGATCCTGCCAGACGCGATCTTCTTTGCCGCCCGGTGGAGCACGTCGACATCCGCGCGTTCGACGCCCGCCCGGTCATCGACCAGTTCCGGCCGACGGCCATCCAGGCCCGCAACCTGGCGCGCGCGGCGGACATCTGTTCGGAGATGCTCGCCGACCGGGAGTGCACCGCCATCCTCACGCTCGCCGGATCGCTCGTGTCCGCCGGCCTCAAGAAGGCGCTGGTGACGCTGATCGACTCCGGCATGGTGGACGTGGTGGTGTCGACGGGCGCCAACATGGTGGATCAGGACTTCTTCGAGGCCCTGGGGTTCCGACACTACATGGCGCCCGGATCGCCCGAGCATGCGGTGGTGCCGGATGAACGTCTGCGCGAACTCGCCATCGACCGCATCTACGACACGTATATCGACGAGCGGGAATTGCGCGTCTGCGACCGGACGATGAGGCGCATCTTCGATCGGCTTCCCGCGTGCCCTTTCTCGTCGCGTGAGATACTGACCGAAATGGGTCGCTTCCTCGATGTGAGCTTCCCCGAGTCGGAATCCGTTGTGCTTTCGGCGTACCGGAAGGGGGTTCCAGTCTTCGTGCCTGCCCTCAGCGACTCCTCCGCCGGGTTCGGCATCGTGCTGCACCAGGCCACGGCCGCGCGCGAGGGGCGCGAATCGGTGTCGCTGGACTCGGGGAGGGACTTCCTCGAGCTCGCCCGCATCAAGCTCGCTTCCCGCGCTACGGGGCTGCTCATGCTCGGCGGAGGGGTCCCGAAGAACTTCGCCCAGGACATCGTGGTGGCGGCGGAGATGCTGCATGAGGAGGCTGCGTCGTCGGGGCGGGCGTCGGCTGCAGCGGGTGGGACAGGGGCAGCGGCGGCCACGGAGGATGGGGCAGGGGCAGCAATGCCCGCGGAGGTGTCGATGCACCGATACGCCGTGCAGCTCACGGTGGCGGACAGCCGTGACGGAGCCCTGTCCGGGTCCACCCTGCGCGAGGCCACGAGCTGGGGAAAGGTGGAGAGCGCGCGCGAACAGATGGTGTTCTGCGAAGCCACGCTCGCGTTTCCCCTGCTCGCGAGCGACGCTTGGCATCGCCGGGCCTGGGAAGGCCGGCCCGAACGCAGGTTCGCGGATTGGCTCGAAGAGCACGCGGGCCCCGGGCGCGAGAATGTTCCGGCGGGACTTCGCGGCTAATCCTTCGCGATCTCCTCCGCGGCCATCAGCGACAGCGCGCAGAAGGTGAGGGTCCCGTTGGCGCAGCCGCTGGAGACGATCGTGGGCGCGCCCACCACGAACAGGTTCTCGTGGTCGTGTGTGCGTCCCCAGCGGTCGACCACGCTGGTGGCGGGATCGTCGCCCATGCGGCACCCGCCGCCCGGATGTTCGAACAGGCGTGACGCCCGCGTGTTCATCATGCGCCCGCCCGCCGCGCGCGCGAGTTCGCTGAAACGGCCCAGCAGCGTCTCGTGGGTGTGCGGCTCCAGGTCGAGGGTGGCCTGGCCCGCCGCGTAGTCGATGCGCGGCATCGGATCCCCGTGCGCATTGCGCTTGCCCGGGTCGAGCGTGAGACGGCTCTCCGGGGTGGGAATCACGTCGTAGTACGACCGGATGCGCGCGGTAGCGGTTGACCGGGTGCGCGCCCGCCAGTCGGCCATCACCTCGTCGCCCCAGAGGACCCGCCCGTCGTCCGTCGCCAGACGGGCTTCGCGGCCCACGGTCGATTCCCACAGGCGGATGTCGTGGCGCAGGTAGCGGTCCAGCGGCCCCGGACTCGCAAAACGGTGCGACAGCAGGCTGTTGTTGGGAAAGATCCCCGGGTAGAGCTTCATGGGCAGCTCGATGAAGCCGCTGGCGAACCAGTGCCCGGTCATGTAGCGGCCCACGTTGTCCGTGCTGTTGGCCAAACCGTTGGGGAAGCGGCTGTTGGCGGACAGCAGGAGAAGATGCGAACTCCAGCTGTGGCCCGCAGCCAGCACGAAGGTTCGTGCCCGGAATTCGACCGGCCGGTCGGGGGCGTCCTGATGAAAGCCCGTGGCCGACTCGATGCGGTCCGAGTCCGATGCGAGGTCAAGCGAGCGAACCAGGGTGCGGTCGTGAAGCCGGATTCGCCCCGCGGCGAGCAGGCGGTCGAAGGCGAAATCCGGGGTGTACTTGGCGCCCGTCGGGCAGACCGCGCAGGTGTCGCAGCGCTGGCACACGTTGCGTCCCTGCCACGGCTCGGTGTTTCGCGCCCACGGCTGGGTCCAGAAGGGGATGCCCGCCGCGTCCGTCCACTCGCGCATGCGCTCGAGGTTCCAGGAGAGCGGCAAGGGCGGCATCGGATAAGGCCTGGACCGGGGATCGTACTCGGGCGGGCCCTGCTCCCCGGCGACGCCCATGCGCTCCTCGGCCTCCTGATAGTAGGGCTCCAAATCGTCGAAGGTGATGGGCCAGTCGTACCCGACCCCATAGAGGGAGCGCACCCGGAAATCCTCCGGCGAATACCGGGGCACGGCGCCCCCCCAGTGCATCGCGGCGCCCCCGAGCACCATCGACTGGTACATCTCGCCCGTGCCGGTCTGGCCGGGGATGTGGTCGTTCGGGTAGGGGTTCTCGCCGTACGCGAGCATGCGCGCCCGGGTCGCCGTTCTCTCTTCCAGAGAAGCAGTGCGCCCGCCCGCCTCGACGACCGTGATGGACGCCTCCGTGTGCTCCGCGAGACGTTCCGCGACCATGGCCGCGCTGATGCCGCCTCCGATGATGCAGACGTCGCTCTCGATGACCTGGCTCATGACGCGGCTCCCGGCAGCGGGGCGGGCTCGTCTCCGGCTCCCGCCAGGCCCCTGCACTGCTGCCTGGCGATGGCCCGTCCGTAGCAGAGATCGGTCGCGATCGGGGAGGCGAAGAAGTGGGCCGCGAGCGCGACCGCGATGTGTGCGGTATTCCCTGGCCGACCGAAGTCGGGACCGGCCCGCCGCACGTGCGGCTCGAGGATCCGCCGCCGCTCGGGCACCCCGAGTTCGCCGAACGAGGCCCGGAAGCGCTTGCCGCTCTCGATGTCCAGCCCACTCAACTGGGCGGCCCAGCCGGGCCGTGGATCCGGCCCCGTGTACACCGTCTCGGGCACCAGGTAGGGATGGGGCATCTCGGCCACCGGCTCGAGTTCTTCCGACCAGAGCTCGAAGGCGGCCACCGCCCGCTCGCGGCCGTCCGCGCCCAGCTCTTCCGGCAGCACCGCCTCGCCGACGGCCCGAAGCGTGGCTGGAGCGAGCGCGTCCGGGCTCTCCGTAGCGGTGGGCGCGCAACTCGGCAAGGAAACCACGGCTACCGTCGCCGCGGACTGCTTCAGAAAGGTTCTGCGTGACTCGGCCATCGGCTTCGTCTCCCGGTCCAGGTGCGTGTGGCATCGGCGGTCACGCAGCCGCTTGAGAGGCCAGCGTGCTCGGGACAGAGTAGGTTCGACGCAGCGCTCTGGCCAAACCCGCCCGGGAAAGCCCGCACGGGGTTCACAAGAGCTGTCGGACCTGCCGGAACACATTCGCATCCGCGGGGCCGGTTTCTCCATAGCGAACAAAAACCGAAATTACTAGATTGAGTCGTGCCCAACGACCGTCAACGTTCGGAAGGGATGTGATGGCTGACCGTAGCGCAATCGAGTGGACCGATGCCACGTGGAACCCGACGACCGGTTGTACCCGGGTTTCCGCCGGCTGTGATCACTGCTACGCCGAAGAGCTGTCGCGGCGGCTCCTCACCAAGACCTATTGCTCACGCCTTCCCGTGGTTGACACACCGGACAACCGGCGCGACCCCTTTGCCGTGAGGACCTGGCCCGAGCGGCTCCGCATTCCCGCGTCGTGGAAGGCACCTCGGCGAGTCTTCGTCAACTCCATGTCGGACCTCTTTCATAAAGACGTACCCGAAGGATTCGTCTTACGTTGCTTCGAGGTCATGTTGCGCGTGGATCGTCACGTCTACCAAGTACTCACCAAGCGTCCGGCGAGGGCCGCCAAGTTCGTGGGACAGCATGACTACATGTTTTCCGGAGGGCTGCCCAACCACATCTGGATCGGCACCTCCGTGGAAGATCAAGCGGTGGACTACCGTATTCGACATCTCTTGGCCGTACCAGCGTCCGTCCGGTTCTTGAGCTGCGAACCACTCATTGGCCCGCTCGACCTGACAGCCTTCATGAACGATCAGGAACAGAGTAGTCGTCTTCATTGGGTAATTGCTGGCGGGGAAAGTGGCTCGAACGCCAGGCCGATGCATCCCCGATGGGCACGAGACCTCCGCGACCAGTGCAGCCGGGGTGGTGTTCCTTTCTTCTTCAAGCAGTGGGGTGGGCGGACGCCGAAGGCAGGTGGCCGCGAACTCGACGGGCATACTTGGGATGAGTATCCGGAGGCTGACCCGCTGAGTCGGTATGAAAGGCGGATGAATGGCACCGCCTAAGGCGACGCTCTGGAGACGCGGCGATCACACGGAAGGCAAGCACTTGGTGCTGCAGCACTACTTCGAGGCTTGGTTTCCGATCCTGGGTATGGGGAGAAGAAACCAGCGAATCCTGTTCATCGACGGGTTTGCGGGACCCGGGGAGTACCAAGGGGGCGAAGAGGGATCACCGCTCGTGGCCATGCGAGTGCTGTCTCAGCATTCCTCCCGGTCGCGAATCAGAGCCGAGGTAGTGTTTGTGTTCATCGAAAAGGATCCAACACGAGCTCAGCATCTCGAGAGGTTGGTCGCCGGATGGACCGACAAGCCACCCAACGCCAAGCCCTTCGTACTCGCGGGTTCGTTCTCGTCCAGGATGTCTCAAGTTCTCGATCAGCTTGACCGGCAGAAGCAGCGTATGGCGCCTGCCCTTGTCATGGTTGACCCGTTTGGCATCAGGGACATCCCGATGCATCTGATGAGCCGGATTCTCGGCAACCCGCAATGTGAGGTGTACGTCACGTTCATGTGGGAGTCGATCAACCGTCATCTCTCAACCGACGAATTCGCACCTCACCTGACCGCCTTGTTCGGCACCGATACCTGGAAGAGAGCCAAGAACTTCGCAGGGGAGGAACGCCGTCGCCGTCTCTACGCGCTGTACAAGAGCCAGTTGAAAAGGGCCGGTGCGAAGCAGGTCGTACACTTCCACCTGTTTCGGAGGAATCGTCTCAAGTACTCCATCTTCTTTGGCACTGGCCATACAAAGGGCTCCGATTGCATGAAGAGAGCCATTTGGAAGATCGACCCCTTCGGCGAGTTCAGCTTCCGGGGCGGAGAGAATGAGCAGATCGTACTATCGGGCCTCGCTCAACCAGACTTCACCCCACTTCGACGAGCGTTACAAGACCGGTTCTCCACCGATGGCTGGGTGCCCGTCAAGAAGGTCGTTGAGTTCGTCAGCTCCGATGCGACCATCTACCACAGCGGCCAGGTAAAGGGGGTTCAGAAGCCAGGGGTGCTGAAGCCGATGGAACAGCAAGGCTTGCTGCGCGTCAAACCGCAGACGAGGCAGCGGAACTTCACGTATCCCGACAGGTGTCGCATCAGATTCCTACCATCCAGCCAACCTTGAAATGGATCGGATCGAAGCCATCGACCCTCCTCCCTACACCATCACGCCAACCATCCTCGCCCGCATCGAAGAGATCGGCGAAGCGATCGGAAGGGCGAAGGCCACGGGCGCCGCGCGTGACCTGACGCTCAGGCGCATCAACCGCATCCGAACGATCCGGGGATCGCTTGCGATCGAGGGCAACACCCTGAGCGAGGAGCAGGTTGCGACGATTCTGGATGGAGAGCCGGTAGCCGGACCTTTACGTGATCTGCAGGAGGTTCGCAACGCCATCGCTGCCTACGATCGCTATCCGAAATGGGACCCGGCGAATGAGCGCGACCTCCTGGCGGCGCACGAGATCCTGATGGCGGGTCTCTTGCGGGCTCCGGGGCGCTATCGTTCCGGGCCGGTGGCAGTGATGGGCGAGGAGGGAGTCGAGCATCTCGGTCCGCCCGCCCGGCGCGTGCCGAGACTCATGGCCAACCTGCTGGCCTGGGTCGGGACGACGAATGAGCATCCCCTGGTGGCAAGCTCGGTCTTCCACTACGAGTTCGAGTTCATTCACCCCTTCGAGGATGGCAACGGGCGACTGGGCCGCCTCTGGCAGACGCTCATGCTGACGCGCTGGAAGGCGCTGTTTGCCGGCATTCCGGTGGAGAGCCTGATTCATGCCCATCAGAACGACTACTACAGGGCGATCCGGCGGAGTTCTGAAGCGGGCGAAAGCACATCGTTCATCGAGTTCATGCTCGGCGTGATCCTGGAGGCAGCCCGCTCGGTATCATCGAGCGACCAAGTAAGCGACCAAGTAAGCGACCAAGTTGTCCGGCTGCTGGCATCACTGAAGACAGGCGCGAAGGCTGCCAGCGCGCTCATGGCCGAGATGGGTCTCTCGCACCGGCCATCATTCCGGAAGAACTATTTGCGTCCGGCGATGTCGTCCGGCCTCGTGGAAATGACTCGCCCCGACGCGCCGCGGGCGAAGAATCAGAAGTATCGGCTCACGCGGCGGGGGCGGGACGCGCTACTCCGGATCTCCGGTTCCATCTGAGGTCGGCGGCGTCGACAGCTCTTGTCGGCGTCGAGGCGGCGCGCTCATCCCCGGGAGCGCCGGAACGCTGGCGCCCCGGCCAGCGACAGGAAGTCCTTTGCCATCGCGGGCCCGGCGGCTTCGTCCTCGTGCTTGAAGAAGACGAAGGCCTCGTTCCAGTCCTGCCCCTGGACGCGCTCCATCCACCGCTCCAGTTCACCCTGGGTGTAGCCGAGCCGGCGCATGCGCAGGTAGCCCCAGGTGCCGGAGGGCAGGGGCCGGTCGGCGGGCACGCCCGGCAGAGGATCGTCGACGTCCGCGTGCACCAGGGAGAAGTCGCGACCGGCGAGCAGGGTTCGGACTTCGTCGTCGAACCAGGACGGGTTGCGGAACTCGAACGCGGCGCGCGTGCCGTCGGGGAGCAGATCGAGAAACGCAGCCAGACGCCCCGCATCCTTCTTCATCTTGGGCGGCATTTGGAAGAGAATGACGCCCAGCCGCGGTCCGAGGGCGGCGCAGGTCTCGACCAGGTAGCTGGTCTCGTCGGTGCTCGAAAGGCCGAGGCGCTTGAAATGCGTGATCCGGCGCGACGCCTTGATCGAGAAACGGAAGCGCTCGGGGACCTGCTCGGCCCACTTCGTCAGCAGATCGACCTTCGGCAGCCGATAGAAGGTGTTGTTGATCTCGACGGCGGGAAGCTCGCCGGCGTAGTGCGAGAGAAAGGCCCGCTGCGGGAGCTTCTCCGGATAGAAACGGCCCTTCCACTCCTTGTAGGCGAAGCCGCTGGTTCCCGTCCAGATGCGCATGGCGGAATGATGCACGGGATCCGGGGGATGCGCCAGAAGGCATCACTCCCGGCGCCGGGTCGCGCGGCCGTTACGTCTTGTGTCCGCTCAGGTTCGCGATAGTCTTCAACGGGTTGCCGGCGGGATTGTGCAAGGGATGCCAAATGATGTGGAAAAGGATGACGGGGATGTGGAAATGAAGACATCGACTGGCTTCACGGTCTCCGAGGGAGAAACGGTCCTGCTCCTCGGCACGACAAAGGGAGCCTTCCTGGCCCGCGCGCGCGGTGGCGGCGGCTGGGACTTGGACGGGCCGCACTTTCCCGGCGAGGAAGTCTATGCGATGGCGTACGACGGCCGCGCCGGCCGGTCACGCCTGTGGGCGGCGCCAGGCAGCCCCTTCTGGGGGACGACGCTCCGCTTCTCCGACGACTTCGGGGCGAGCTGGTCCGGGAAGGATGAACGCCGGGTCAGGTTCCCGGAGGATTCGGAGCTCTCGCTCAAGCGCATCTGGCAGATCCGGCCGGGGTCGGACGCCGAGGCCGATGTGATCCGCCTTGGGGTCGAGCCCGCGTGCCTCTTCGAGTCGCGCGACGCCGGGGACTCGTGGCAGCCGGTGGAGGGGCTGTTGAACCATCCCCACCGCGAGCGCTGGCAGCCGGGCGCGGGCGGGCTCTGCCTGCACACCATCGTCGGGGACGGGGAGCCGGGCGGGCGCATGATGATCGCCATCTCGGCGGCGGGCGCCTACCGGAGCGACGACGGCGGGGCCACGTGGGAGGCGCGCAACCATGGCGTGCGCGCGGAGTTCCTCCCCGACAAGCACCCCGAGTTCGGCCAGTGCGTGCACAAGATCGCGCATCATCCCACGAACCCGGGTCGGCTCTTCCTGCAGAACCACTGGGGGCTCTACAGGAGCGAGGACTGGGGGGATACCTGGGTCGACATCGCCAACGGGGTCCCCTCGGATTTCGGCTTCGCCATGGCGATGCATCCGGGAGATCCCGACACCGTCTACATCGTGCCCATAGAGTCGGACGGGTTCCGCTGCACGCCGGACGCGAAGCTGCGGGTGTACCGGACGCGCGACGGCGGAGCGAGCTGGCACCCGCTCACCGAGGGGCTTCCGCAGGAGAACGCGTACGAGACGGTGCTGCGCGATGCGCTCGCGACGCTGGCGCCCGGTCAGGTGTTCTTCGGGACGCGCAGCGGCAAGGTGTACGCCTCGCGCGACGACGGCGATTCCTGGGAGCTGGTGCGCGACGGGCTCCCGCCGGTGGTGTGCGTGAAGGCGTGCGTGGCGTGAGGATCGTGCTCCCGGAGGCGCTGCGCGAGCTGGCCGGCGGGCGGGCGGTGGTGGAGGTGGGGGTCCGGCATTCGGTCGGCGGGGTGCTCGGCGCGTTGAACGCTTCCCACCCCGGCCTTTATGACCGCCTGATGACCGAACAGGGTGTGCTGCGGCCCCATGTGAACATCTTCGTGGACGGCGAGAACATCCGCTTCACGGGCGGGCTCGGGACGCGGGTCGGGGCGGGCAGCGAGATCTTCGTGCTTCCCGCGATCAGCGGCGGATGAGGAGGCTCACCGGATGAAGAGCGCGCTCTCCTTCGAGGTCGCCGGCGGCCCGGTCTCGGCGCTGCTGGTGCGGCCTACCGACGCGAGCGCGCTGCTGGTCCTCGGGCACGGCGCGGGCGCGGGCATGCGCCACGTCTTCATGGAGGAGATCGCGGGGCTGCTGGCGGACCGCGGGGTCGCCACCTTTCGCTACCAGTTCCCCTACATGGAGGCGGGCCGGCGGTACCCCAACCCGCAGCGCCTCCTCACGGCCACAGTGCGGCGGGCGGTGGCGGCGGCGCACGAGGTCGCGCCCGACCTGTCCCTGTTCGCGGGAGGCAAGTCCATGGGCGGCCGCATGACCTCGCTGGCCGCGGCGGACGCCCCGCTCGCGGACGTGCGCGGGATCGCCTTCCTGGGCTTCCCCCTGCACGGCATCGGCAAGCCGCCCGGCATCGAGCGGAGCGAGCATCTCCACCGGGTCGAGCTGCCCCTGCTGTTCGTCCAGGGCACGCGCGACCGGTTGGCCAACCTGGACTTCCTGCGCCCGGTGGTCGAGCGGCTGGGGTCCCGCGCGACGCTGCACGTGGTCGAGGGCGGGGACCACTCGTTCAAGGTGCTCAAGAGAAGCGGCCGCACCCCCGAGGAAGTGATGGCGGAGGTGGCGGACGCGGTGGCAGGGTGGATCCGGGCCATGCCCAGCATTGAACCCCACGAAACCCCTCGCCAGAGTGTTGCAAAACCGTAGATGCAACAAATTGTTGCCAATCGACAAATGCAACAGATTGTTGCCAATCGAAGCATGCAACACCGTGCAGAGGGCCCCGGGACCGACATGCATCTCGCGCGGAAGAGGCTCGTGGAGCGGGATGCATCTCTCTCGCTACAGAGGGTCCTATCGCTCGCGGCTATCATGCCCCGGGGCGGTAGCCGCCATCAGCCGAATGCAGTGGGAGCCGGCCCACGGTCCGGCCACCTAGCTCAACCACCCCATCAGCCGCTCCAGCGCGGCCACCAGGTCGGGCTCCTCTTCGAGCACCGCGGCCAGCGGGTCCCTTCCTAACGCGGTCATGCGCGCGGGCGCCGTGCGGATGGTGTGCTGCTCGATGGCCAGCCCGTCCTTCACCTCGCTCCACTCGAGCGGCATGGACACCGGGGCGCCCGGCTTGGGCCGCACGCAGAAGGGAGCTGCGATCAGCTTGCCGTGGCCGTTCTGCAGGTAGTCCAGGTAGACCTTGCCCTCGCGCCGGCTCACCCGCCGCTCCACCGTGGCGATCTCCGGCAGTTCGACCGCGATCACACGGCTCATCACGCCGCCGAAGAGCTGGGACTGCTCGTAGGTGCAGCGTCGCCCCAGGGGGATCAGTACATGCAGCCCGGATGACCCGCTCGTCTTCACGTAGCAGGGCAGGCCCGCCTCTTCGCACACCCTGCGGATGCACCGGGCCACCCGGATGACATCGCTGAACGAAGCCTCCTTGGGATCAAGGTCCAGCACGCACCAGTCCGGGCGGGAAGGCGTCTCCAGGCGGCTGTGCCAGATGTGCAGCGGGATCGTGCCCATGTTCGCGATGTAGAGGATGGCCTCCGGCGAATCGGCGACGAAGTAGTTCAGATCGCGCCCGGAGCTCTCCGAGAAGACGGTCTCGGTGCGCAGCCAATCCGGCGCCCATTCGGGCGCGTCCTTCTGGTAGAACGACTTGCCGTCGATGCCGTCGGGGTAGCGGGTCATGACCAGCGCCCGGTCCGCGAGATACGGGACCAGCCAGGGCGAGATGGCCCGGTAGTAGTCGATGAGGTCGCCCTTGGTGTAGCCCTCCGCCGGCCAGAACACCTTGTCCAGGTTGGTGAAATGCACCTCGCGCGCGATGCTCGGGGCGCGCACCGGCAGGGGCTCGGCCAGCGCCTCGCGGGCTGCCGCATCGTCCTCGAGGAAGCACTCACGCGGCCGCTTGTCGTCGCGAAAGCGGACAAAGGAGGGATGGCGCAGCAGACCCGCCTCGGTCCACTCCCTGTAGCGCACTTCCGCGACCAGTTCCGGGCGGACCCAGCGCTGCACGCGGCCGGGCATGAAGACTCCCTCTCCGGTGGCCGGACACTCGTCGACCTCGATCTCGAGGAGCATCTCGCGGATTTCGCCGAGCTGTTCAGTCGTGAACCCCGTGCCGACGCTGCCCGCGTGCACCAGCGTGTCGCCCTGGTAGCAGCCCAGGTGCAGCGAACTCAGCCCCTGTCGCTCGCCCGGCGGCTCCGACCATCCGACGACGACGAAGTCGCCGGTCTCGACCGCCCGGATCTTCATCCACGAGCCCGAGCGCGCCGACACGTAGATGCTGTCCGCCTTTTTGGCGACGATGCCCTCGAGGCGCATCTGGGTGACGTGTTCGTACATCACCTCGCCCGCCTCCGGGATGTGATCGCAGTAGTGCAGCGGTCCCGCGGGCGGCAGCACCTCGCGCAGCACCTGCTTGCGCGCCAGCAACGGCATTCCGCGCAGGTCGAGGCCGCCCACCGCCAGCAGGTCGAAGACGTACATGCGCGCGGGCAACTCGACCGCCGCCCTCTGGATGTCGGCGTGGTTCTGCAGGCGGCCGCGCCTCTGCAGGCGGCCGAAGCTGGGGAGCCCGGCGGCGTCGTGGACTACCACCTCGCCGTCGACGATCACATGGCCGAACGGGAGGCCGCGCACCGCCCGGGCGATCTCCGGGAAGGTCGCCGTGAGATCGTTCCCGTTCCTCGACCAGAGCACCGCCTCGCCCCCCTCGCGGGCTGCAATGATGCGATAGCCATCATACTTGATCTCGAAGACCCATCCCGGGCGCGTGAAGGCAGCGTCGCGCGAGGTCGCGAGCATCGGCCGCACCGTGCGGGACTCGACCCGTCCCTCGCGTGCCCCCAGCTCCCGGGCCCGCTCCTCCACGGCGGCCTGGCGCCGCTCCGGATGCGCAACCTCGTCCACCGCGAGCCCCGAATAGACCGACTCGACCGGGTAGGCGCCGGTGCCGCGCTCGTCCACCCACGCATCGGACTCCTTGATCAGGAGCCACGAGTTCTCGGACTGGCGCGTCTTCACCAGCGTCCAGCGGCCGTTCAGCTTGAAGCCGCGCAGATCGAAGAGCAGCTTGCCGCTCTCGAGCCCCGCGCGCGGATCCTCAACCGGCACCCACACGCCCTTGTCCCACAGGATGACCGAGCCGGCCCCGTAGTTGCCCTCCGGGATCACCCCCTCGAACTCCGCGTAGTCCAGCGGATGGTCCTCCACGTGGACAGCCATGCGCTTGTCCTGCGGGTTGGGCGACGGCCCCTTGGGAACGGCCCACGAGAGCAGCACCCCGTCCAGCTCCAGCCGGAAATCCCAGTGCAGCCGCGTGGCATCGTGCTGCTGCACCACGAAGAGACGGCTCCCGGCCAGCGCCGCTCCGCCGAACGGCTCAGGGGTGCGGGAGGCCTGCCGCTTGGCCCGGTATTCGGCGAGCTTGTCGCGGGATGCGCGATCAGGCATCGGCCTTCCCTTTGCCGACCCTCGCAACCATCATGTAAGCTCCCCTGCCGTTTACGGATACCGATTCCCCGGGGACATCATGGCCGCACGAGCGATCGGAACCTCCAGCATCTCCTTCGGTCTCGTCACGATTCCGGTCAAGCTGTTCGCGACCAGCAAGTCGGGCGCGCGCGTCAGCTTCAACTGGATCGACCGCAAGACCGGCGTCCGGGTGCGTCAGCAGTACTTCAACCCCGACAACAACCAAGTCGTGCCCAAGGACGACATGGTCAAGGGATACCAGTTTGCGAAGAACCAGTTCGTGGTCTTCGAGCCCGATGAGCTCAAGGTGCTGGAACAGCCCAAGACCGACGCCATCGAGATCGCCGAGTTCGTCCCCGCCGAGCAGGTGGAGCGCGTGTACTTCGACCGGGCCTACTACCTGGGACCGGACCGGGGCGGCGCCCGCGCCTATCGCCTGCTCGCGGCCGCGCTGGAGCAGACGGGACGCGTCGCGGTCGCGCGCTTCGCCACCCGCGGCAAGCAGTACCTGGTGATGGTTCGCCCGTACAGGGACGGCCTGATGCTCGAGCAGTTGCGCTACGAGGCCGAGGTCCGGTCGTGGGACGAGGTCCCTGTCGACGAGGGCGAGATCAACCCCGCGGAACTCGACCTGGCGGTCCAGATGATCGAGCAGCGGACCGCGGAGGAATTCCAGCCCGACGACTACAAGGACGAAGTGCGCGAGCGCCAGCTCGAGCTGATCCAACAGAAGATCGACGGCGAACAGATCACGGTGGCACCCTCCGCCGAGCCCCAGGCCCAGATCATCGACCTCATGGCGGCGCTGAAAGCGAGCATCGCGGGAGACGGCGGCGCGGAAGACGAGGGGAAGGGGGCGAAGCCGGCGCGGAAGGTGGCTACGGGCTGAGATCCGGCAAGACACAGACCGCCGGATCGCCGTCGACGGGTCAGCGGTTCCGAGCTACGACGTGACGGGGGATGGCGCTCATGGCCATTCCGGCAGGACGCGCTTCAGATATTGGTCGAACAACGGTACGGTGAAGGCCGTGTCGCCGTGCGCCGGACTGTAGATCATCCCCTTCCGGATCAGCGTGGAACGGGTGGGAGCGACGCTTTGCACCTTTCGCGCCAGAGCCTGCGCGACCTCTCCTGACCTGTGCGGACCCGGTCCCAGCTCGGCCATGGCCCGGAGGTATCGCCGTTCGAAGGGAGTCGTTCGCTCGAAGCGAACCCTGAAGAACGTCGTGTCGAGTTCGTCGATGGCCACCGGCGACGCGGCATCCACGTCGCTCCGCGTGACGACGGGTCCATCGGCGATCATCCAGCACGCGCTACCCCATTCCTGGAGGAAATAGGGGTATCCCTCCGTGATCCGGAGAATCTCGTCCAACGCTTCACCGGAATACGTAACGCCCAGGCGGCCCGCCGGTGCCTCGAGGGCTCTTCGCGCTGCTTCCCCGGTGAGCGGTCCGATCTGCGGGAAGGAGAACATCCGCTCGGCGTAGGACTTGGCGGATCCGACATGGCCCACGAGTTGCGGCAGCCCGGATCCGATGAGCGTGACCGGCAAGCGTCGTTGCGCGGCCCGGTGGAGGGCCGTTATGAGGGCGCCAAGCTGACGCTCCTCCACGTATTGCAATTCGTCGATGAACAGTGCCAGCACCGTGCCGCGGGCGCGAGCCGCCTCTCCCGCCACCGCGAGTAGCGAGGTTAGGTCGGTGTCGAGATCGCCGCTGTCCGCAACCCCTTCCTCCCCGTCCAGATCGAGGGAGAAGCTGATGTCCTCATAGCTGACCTTCATCGCGCGGACAAACCCTGCGAGCGATCTGCGTGCCCTCCTCGCCAGCTGCGCCGCGGCGACGCTGCGACTCAAGCGGATGAGCGCGGAGTTGAGCGGCCCTGCCAGGGTGGCCGGAAGGGATCTGTCCTCGGGCGCTTCGATCAGGACACACTCGTATCCGCGTTCATCCGCGTCGAGGAGCATCTGGTTGAGGAGTACCGTCTTACCGACGCCCCGCAGGCCAACCATGAGAAGACCCTTCGCGGCCAGACCGTTGCGCAGCCGGTGGAGAGCGACCTCGGCGTCCTCGAGCACGAGATCCCGGCCCACGAGTTCGGGAGGGGGAGTGCCGGCCCCTGGGGCATAGGGGTTCGTTCGTCGGTCCATTTATAGCGATGTTACACGAGTTTATCACGATAAGCAACGATCAGTCACGATAAGCCACGATGAATGCCATCGCAATAACTTTCGCTCGCTCGATGCTATTCCGTGTCCCCCGGATCCGCATCCCTGAATCCCGCGAGACTCAGGATGTCGGGCCCTTGGCGCCTCCCCGCGAGGCAGGACCTAGTCGATCCCCCCGCCCGGCTGCGCGGCGCTCTCCACTCGAATCGACAGGATGTCGATGTCGTGGTACTGCTGGTGGCGGATGGCCGAGGCGTAGTGGCGCAGGAGCCTCAGCGGGATTTCCGACCCGCCGCTCGGGGCTCCTTCGCTGAGCATCACCAACTGGTCCTCGATGTTGGTCTCGTCGGTGGTCGCGATGAACTCGAGGTCGGCTGCGTCGCCGTCGCTTCCGGCGATGAGGAGCAGGCGACGCTCCGATGCGTCCGTCTCCTCATCGTCATCCGCTCCGCGCATGAGGATGTGCGCAGTCTCCTCGCCCACGGCACGCAGGCGCCGCTCCATGTCCTCGTTCCAGCCCTTGCGCGCGGCGAACGTCACCATGAACTCATCGATCTCTGACCAGGCCCCGGGCGTAAGCCTTGTCTTCAGGCGCGCCCGGCGCCCCCCGACCAGTTCCTCGAACATCGCCAGCAGGATGACGGTGAAACCGCCGACGGTCATGCCGTTGCCAAGCAGCTCGGCCCAGATGCCCTGGAAGTACTCCGGATAGATCCAGTCGAACTGGAACGCGAGCCCGATCCAGAATGCGACGCCGACCACCAGGCCCTTGCGGTAGTCCAGGCCCTCCTGGAGCAGAATCCTCATCCCGAAGACGAAGATCAGGGCCACGATGATGATGAAGTAGGCCGCGACGACGGGTCCCGGGATCGCGATGATCAGGTTGATGAACTTCGGCAGGAACGCGAGCGAGACGAACACGATGCCGACGCAGATCCCGATCCGGCGGGCGGCGACTCCTGTGAGTTCCGCGACGCTGATGCTCATGCCGTAGGTGGTGTTCGGAACCGTCCCGGCGAGGCCGGAGAGCAGATTGCCCACGCCGTCGGCCGAGATCGCGCCCTGGATGGAGCGAAAGTCGATCGCGCGCATCCTGCGCCACGAGACCCGCTGAATGGCGATGGCGTCCCCGAGCGTGTCCAGCGCGCCCACCAGGGTCACCATGATGAAGGACGGCAGGAGAGCCCAGAACTCCGGCCGGAAGCTCAGGTCGACCCCGGGATACGCGAGTTGCGGGAGCCCGATCCAGGCGGCATCCGCGACCGACGACGTATCGTACATGCCGAACCCCAGCCTGGCGGTGAGGCAGCCCGCGACGATGCCGATGGCCGGGGCCCACAGGCGCAGCACCCCGGAGGACCGAAGCGGAACCAGGATCATCACCAGCAGCGTCACTCCCGCGATGACCGGGCCCGCGGCAGGTGAAACGTCCGCGGGCACCTCGCCCAGCTTGTTGACGATGAGGGGCGAGAGCGTCACCGGGATGAGCAGCAGCACGGTGCCGGCCACCGTGGGCGTGAAGATGCGCCGCAGGAGCGCCATCCTCGCCGCCAGGACGAACTGAACCAGGGCGGACGCGATGATCAGGGTCGCGAGCATGCCCGGTCCGCCCTGCTGCAGGGCCGTCACGCTCACCGCGAGGAACGCGCTCGTGCTCCCCATCACGAGGATGTAGCCCGCACCGATGCGCCCGATCTTGCGCGCCTGGATCGCCGTCGTCACCCCGCTGATCACCAGCGCCGCGCACACCGCCCACGACAGGTAGTCGTCGCCCATGCCGGCGACCGTGATCATTACGGTGGGCGTCAGGATGACGCTCGCGATGCAGAGGATGGCGTACTGGATGCCCAGCCCGACCGTGATCGGCAGGGGAGGACGCTCGTCGGGTTCGTAGCGGACGTCCTGGCGTTCGACACCCGGGCTCACCGGGCTTCCTCGCTGCGACGTGTCATGCGGACTCCCTCATCGAGTCGGTCCCGGTTGGTGACGGTGTATGCTTTGCGTCGAGGGATCAGGGCCGCGCGATCAGCTTGCCGCAGACCGCTCCGTGTCGACGCGCACCACTTCCCGCACGCCCCACGCAACCGCCAGGTGCGCCGGCACCGCAACCGCCAGGTGGTACCCGTTCACCTGATCGATCCCGGGAACAACCTGCATCACGAGGCCGATGACCGACACCCCGGCCGCCAGCAGCGCCGTTCGTGCCGCCAGCCGGCGCCACCTGCCCGCGAAGACCGCCGGGCCGAGCGCAACCGCCAGCACCAGCGACACCGGGTTCGCCTGCAGGAAGTTCTCGTTCCAGTGCATGAACTCGTGGGCGGTGAAGTGCGAGACGATCATCACCAGCCCCGACAGACCGGCGGCGAGAGACCACACACCGGCGAGCAGCACGAACTCCGCCCTGAGGAAGGCCATCAAGGTCGGTCCGGCGGTGCGCAGCCGCGGAGAGGCGACCACTGCCGCCGCTCCGGCGAGCCATGCGGCGAGCATCACGCCGGCCACGGCGAACCAGACGAAGCGCGAGGGCGGCTCGGCCGGGGGGATGCGGGCCGGCTCGTCCAATACGGCTGCGGATGTGACCAGGTCCGTGTCACCCAGGAAGTCGCGCATCATCATCGGAATGAACATCTCGTCCCAGGCGGTGATGGGACGATCGCCGCGACCGCCCATGAAGAAGTCGAGCGACACGTAGACCAGCGCATTGTCTGCCGTGAGCCGCCGGGTGTGGAAGCGGAAAGTCTCGCCCGGCACCGCGCCGAAGCGATCGCGCAGGCGCCCGCCCAGGACCATGTCCAGTGCGTCGCGCACGCGCGTCGAGCAGTTGTCGAGGAAGTACTGGTACCGGTAGTAGGCGTTTTCCAGGCGCGCGTTTAATTCGGCCATGCCGAGAAGCGTCAGGCGCTGATCCGGGGTCAGGTCCAGCTCCTGCTCCACCACGCCGCGATCCGAGGCCACGTAGTGTGCGATCATTCCCTCGGAGGACAGGCCGGCCATCCAGTACTGCCAGTCGCCCAGCAGGAAGCGCCAGAAGAAGCCCTCCTCGCCGGTGTTGAACATGCCCCAGTTGTACGACACGTCCACGCCGCGCGCCGGATCCTGGATGCGGATGGCGTTGTGGCCGAACATCTCGTAGACCACGGGTCCGGCGCCGACGGTAATGAGCGAGACGCGCAATCCGGAGCTGGGTTCCGGCTCCGGGAGTCCCTGATCCTCGGGAGCCGCCTCCTGATCCGCGGCCTCCGCCGACACCGGCGCGGCCGGATGCGCTGCCGCCGGGGCGGCCCGGACCGCGCATGCCGCCAGGCAAGCCGCCAGGAACAGGCTCGTTCGGCACATCGCGCTTGATTGCGGCACCGGCGGTCACCTCGCTGGTGTGGACATGGCTCGCTTCCCCGTTGCGCCGTACACCGTCTGCCGCGCGGGGCTCCGGCGCAACTGCCCCCGATGCCGGAGCGGTAGCCCGCAGCGCGCCCGAGGCCTACACTGGCGGAGGCATGGACGCCGCGCCCGACCGAGCCATCCGCGGTCGCCCGGCAAGCCCACCGACAACCCAAGGAGCAACCCGATGTCTGCTATTCGGCCTTCAAAGCGCCTTGCCAGCCCGGCGCCTCGCCGCTCTCGGTGCACGGGCGGATTCATCCACGGACTGCTCGCCGTGCTCGGCGTGCTGGCGGCCGTGGCCGGGCCCTCGGCCGCCAGCGCCCAGCGCCAGTACGCCGCAGCCGCACACGGGGGCAACTACATGCACAACTTCTACTTTCCCCCCGCCCCCAGCTCCACCCCCTGGTATCCGGCGTGGTCTCCGGACGGCGAGCGGATCGCGGTGGGCATGAGCGGCTCGATCTGGAGCGTGGACCCGGAGACGGGGATCGCAACCGAACTGGCCCGTTCCGGGGACTATCTCTCCTCCCCCAACTGGTCGCCGGACGGGCGCTGGCTGGTCTACACCGCCGATCCGGGCGGCGGCCCCATCCAGCTCGAGATCCTCGACACGCACACCGGCGAGACCCGGCGGCTCACCGACGACGACCAGATCTACGTCGACCCGCGCTTCTCGCCCGACGGCCGCCGGCTCGCCTACGTCTCCACCCAGTCCAACGGCTATTTCGACATCTACATCCGCGAGATCGCCAACGGGTCCTGGGCAGGCGAGGAGGTCGCGGTCAGCTACGACAACAGCTTCGGACGGGACCGCCTCTACTTCGGGGCATGGGACATGCACATCTCGCCCGCGTGGCTGCCCTCAGGCGACGAGCTCCTCATCGTCTCCAACCGGGACGTGCCGCTGGGGAGCGGCAACGTGTACCGTATTCCGGCGCGCGAGAACGGTATCGACGAGCGGGTCGCGGTGTTGCAGGAGCAGAGCCTCTACCGCACCCAGCCGGACGTATCGCTCGACGGCCGCCGCTTCGTCTACTCGTCCACGGCCGGCGCGGCCGACCAGTTCAACAACCTGTACGTTCAGCCCACGACGGGCGGCGAGCCCTACAAGCTCACCTTCTTCGAGCACGACGCCTTCCACCCGCGCTGGTCGCCGGACGGCGAGTGGATCGCCTTCATCAGCAACGAGGGCGGGCTGCCCCAGCTCACCCTGCTCGAGACCTACGGCGGGGCGCTCCGCACGGTGACCATCCAGGAGCGCCGCTGGATGGAGCCCATGGGCACCCTCACGGTCACGACCCTGGGCGACAACGGGGAACCCGTGGGCGCCCGCGTCCATCTCACCGCCTCCGACGGCAAGCACTACACCCCCGCCCACGAGTACTCGCGGGTCAGCCGCGCCGGAGACCGCATCTTCCACCACGCCGGCGTGTTCCAGGTGGAGCTGCCTCCCGGGCCCGCGCGCATGCTGGTGACGCGAGGATTCGAGCACGAGCCGCAGGAGTTCGACCTGAACATCGAGGCGGGCGAGAACCATCGCATCGGCGTGCACCTGCGGGAGATCTCCGACCTGAGCGACGAGGGCTGGTACTCGGGCTCCACCCATGTGCACATGAACTACGGCGGCAACCTGCACAACACCCTCGAGAACCTCATGATGATGTCGGAGGCCGAGGACCAGGACGTGGTGGCCGAGCAGGTGGCCAACAAGGACAACCGCATTCTGGACCACCAGTTCTTCGTGCCCGGGGGCGGGGCCCATCCCCTCTCGCGCGACGACATGGTGCTGGTGGTGGGCCAGGAATACCGTCCGCCCTTCTACGGACACGTCTTCATGTTCGGCATGACCGACCACCTCATCTCCCCCTTCGTGACCGGCTACGAGCAGACGGCCATCGAGAGCCTCTATCCCTCCAACACCGACATGTTCAGAAAGGCGAAGGCGCAGGGCGCCATCACCGGCTACGTGCACTCCTTTTTCAACGGGGATCCGCTGGAGGGGACGCTGGGAGGCGCCAAGGGGTTCATCGTCGACGCCGCCCTGGAGGCCGCCGACGCGGTGGAGTGGTCCACGCCGCAGGACGGCTACCCGCCCCTCTATGCCGTTTGGAGCAACGACATACGTGCCGCAGTGGTCGGCGGCGAGGACTCCATCTCCAATCTGCAGGCAACCCCGCTGGTGGGATCGATGCGGACCTACGTGCGCACGCCGGACGGCAAGCTGTCGATGGAGGGGTGGTTCGACGGGATGCGCGCCGGCCACGCCTTCGTCTCCAGCGGTCCCCTGCTCGACGTCAGGGTCGACGGCCGCATCCCCGGAGAAGAGCTGGCGCTGCCCGCCGGCGGGCGCGAGGTGACGGTGGCGATCCGGGCCTGGGGGATCGTGCCCATGCGCACGGCGACCGTCGTGATGAACGGCGAGGTCGTGGAGGAGATTCCCTTCGGGGGGGACCGGCGTTCGCTTGAGGTGGAGCGCACCCTGCGGGTGGACCGGAGCAGCTGGATCCACGTCCGCGTCCAGGGAGACCCCGAGGACCGCTTCCCGCTCGACACCTCCTACCCCCTCGCGCTGACCAACCCCGTATGGGTCACGGTGGGCGGGACGCCCGTGCGCAGCCGCAGCGCTGCCGACTATGCGCTGCGCTGGATCGACAAGCTTCAGACGATGGCCGAGCTGTGGCCCGGCTGGCGCTCGGACGCCGAAAAGGAGCACGTGTACGCCCAGTTCGACGAGGCGCGCGCCATCTACCGCGCCCGCATGGAGGAGGCCGCGCCCGGGACCTGAGCGCGCTTCAATCGCGGTGCCCGCGAGTTAGTACGAGAAATCCAGGCCCTTAGTACGAGAAATCCAAGCCCTGATTCAGCCCTCCGGGGCCGAGTACCTCACCTCGCCGCCGACGATCGTGTACACGACCTCTGTGGCGGGAATGTCGTCCTCGGGGATCGTCATGATGTCCTGCGAGAGCACCACGATGTCGGCCAGCTTGCCGGGGGTGAGCGAGCCCTTCAGGTGCTCCTCGAAGGCCGCGTAGGCGTTGTTGATGGTGTAGCTCTCCAGCGCCTCTTCGCGCGTCATGCGGTGCTGGCCCGAGAGGACTTCCCCGTTGTTCATGCGCCTGCTCACCGATGAGTAGAAGCTCGCGATCGGCGAAATATGCTCTACGGGCACGTCGGTGCCGTTCGCGATCACGACCCCGGCATCCAACACGTCCCGCCACACGTAGGAAGTCTCCATCATCCGGAGCTGCCCAAGGCGATCCGCCAGCCAGGGTCCGTCCGATGTGGCGTGCACCCCCTGCATCGCGGCGACCACATCCAGCTCGGCGAACCGGCCGACATCGTCCGGATGGAGGTGCTGGGCGTGCTCGATGCGCCAGCGCAAATCGGTGGCGTCGGGGTTGGCCGCGAAGATCTTCTCGTAGATGTCGAGCACCTCGCGGTTGGCGCGGTCGCCGATGGCGTGGGTGTTGACCTGGAAGCCGTGCCGGATGGCCACCTCGGCGGTGCCGGTGATGTCCTCGACCGTCTCCAGCACCAGCCCCTCGGTGTCCATGTCCGCGTAGCTGCCGAGCAGCCACGCACCGTGCGAGCCCAGCGCGCCGTCGATCTGGCGCTTGATGGACCGGACCGCCAGGAAGTCGTTGCCCTCGGGAATGGTGCGGTAGTCGGCAAGCTTCTCGTCCATTTCCTCGTTCGACGCGCCACGCACCATCACGTACAGGCGAATCGGCAGCGCCCCCTCTTCCGCCAGCGCCCGCAGGCGGTCGATGGTCTCAAAGCTGCTTCCGGCGTCGTGGAAGGTGGTCACGCCGTACATGAGCGACTCTGCGCCCGCCAGCTCCACCTCGCGCCGGAACTCGGCATCCAGGTCCTCGGCGGAGCGTTCCGCCTCCGAGCGCGCGCGGGCCGCGCCCACCAGCCGCTGGGCGGTCTCGCGCATCAGACCGGTCGCCGCGCCCGAGGCGTCGCGGACGATGGTGCCGCCCGGCGGGTCCGGGGTGTCGTCGTCAATCCCGGCAAGCTCCATGGCCAGGGCGTTCGCGAAGGAGGCGTGGCCGCTCGAATGCTCCAGGTCGACCGGATTCTCCGGGCTGACCGCCGAGAGCGAAGCATGCACCGGCACCCCCTCCACGCTCCCCTCGGGCGTCGCGGTCCACTTCTCCTGATGCCAGCCACGGCCGAGAATCCACTCGCCCGGGGCGGCCTGCGCGACGGCATCCGCCACCATCTGAACGATATCCTCCCAACTGGCCGCGCTGTTGAGGTCGAGCGTCAACTTGGACTCGCCGAGCGCCATGTAGTGGCCGTGGCCCTCGATGAAGCCGGGGATCACCAGCCGGCCGTCGAGCTCGACGACCTCGGTCGAGGGCCCGACATGGCCGGCGATCTCCTCGTTGGTGCCCACGGCCGTGATGGTGTACCCGGTCACCGCGAGTGCCTCCGCCTCCGGCAGGGCGTCGTCCACGGTCACCACCTTGCCGCCCGTCAGCACCAGATCCGCGTACTCGGTGCCGCCGGGCTGGCAGGCGGCGAGCAGGACACCCAGCAGGAACGCCGATCGCGTGAGCGGAACAACCGGGGACAGCTTGCTCATGGGACCTCCGGGCAAGGATGGGGACGGTAGCTTCAGGGCACCATGCGGTCCAGAAACGCGCGCTCGTCCACGGTGAGGCTGCGGGCACCGAACGCCTGCACCTTGCGGAGCAGCGCGACGACCTCGGCGCGGTTGAGTTCGTGCAGCTCGTCCACGGGGATGAGGTCCCACTTGCGCCGCATCTCCGCTTCAGGGCGGGCCTTGACCACCCCCTGCATGCGCCGCCGCACCATCCGCCGGCGGCGTTCCCGGGCCCAGAGGTAGGCCAGCGCGCCGGCGAACCCGCCCAGGTGCGCGAAGTGCGCCACGCCATCGTTGACCTGGGTGATGCCCGCAAACAGGCTGAAGCCCGCCAGAAACAGGACCAGCCAACGCGCGCGGATCGGCAGGATGCCCCAGATGTAGACCGGCTCGCGGGGCCAGAAGCGGGCGAACCCCAGCAGGACCGCGAAGACGGCGCCCGAGGCCCCCACGACAGGCGCCATGGGAGGCAGGAACGAGAAGAGCGCGCCGCCGAGGCCGCCCAACAGGTAGAGCCTGAGGAAGTGCGCCGACCCCATGCGCAGCTCCAGCCGCGGACCGAAGAAGTAGAGCCCCAGCATGTTGAGGGCGAGATGCCAGAAGCCCGCATGGAGGAACATGTAGGTGAGGAGCGTCCACGGCCGCAGATAGGCCAACTGCGGCACCAGGGTGAGGGCCCAGAAGCCGTCGGATCGCGGCCCCGCGACCGCAAAAAGCAGAAAGACCACCACGTTGGCGGTGATCAGTCGTCTTACCCACGGTGTCATCTCGGGCCGGCCCTTCCGTCCGCGGTCTCGTGAGGGGTTGGAGGCGGAGCGGCGTGGGCTGGCTGCCATGGAGCCGCGCCCGCGCCATCAGTACCAGCGCCCGGCGCGGCTGGTTCCGGGATTCGCGCGCCGGGTCTGGTAATTCGGCGGCGCACCCGTGCATATTCCGGGTTCGTAATCCGAATCGAGACTGGAGAACCGGATGATGAATTCGACGTCGCGCTGGATCGTCCCGCTGCTCGTTGCCGTGACCGCCTGCCAGGGGGGCGAAGTGCCCCCCCGGGCGGAGGATGGCGCCCCCACGACCCTGGGCCTGCGCTCACAGCACGGGATGGTGTCGTCCGCCAACCTGATCGCCAGCGAGGTGGGCGCCGAAGTGCTGGCCCGCGGAGGGAACGCGGTGGACGCCGCCATCGCCACCGGCCTCGCCCTGGCGGTGGTCCACCCGACCGCGGGGAACATCGGGGGCGGGGGCTTCATGGTCATCCGCAGCCCCGACGGCGCCGCAACGGCCATCGACTTCCGTGAGAAGGCGCCCCTCGCCGCCCATCCCGAGATGTTCACCGACGAGGACGGCGAGTACTCCTTCGAGATCCACCACGGCAGCTACCTGGCCGTCGGCGTTCCGGGCACGGTGGCAGGCTTCGCCCTCGCCCACGAGCGGTACGGCAGCGCAACGCCCTGGGCGGATCTCGTGGAGCCCGCCGTAGGCCTGGCCGGCGACGGCTTCACCCTCAGCCCTGCGCTGGCGCGCTCGCTGGCCAACGTCCTCCCGCGCATGGAGCCCTATCCCGCCAGCCTCGCGCAGTTCTCGAAGGACGGCGTTCCCTACGACGAGGGAGAGCTGTTCCGGCAGCCGGATTTGGCGCGCACGCTGGCACGCATCCGCGACCAGGGCCACGACGGCTTCTACAGCGGTGAGACCGCGCGCCTCCTGGCCGAGGAGATGGTGCGCGGCGGCGGCATGATCACGGAGGAGGACCTGGCCCGCTACCAGGCACAGGAGCGAGCTCCCATCCACGGGACCTACCGCGGCTACGACCTCGTGTCGATGCCGCCCCCCTCGAGCGGCGGCACCGCCATCGTGCAGATGCTCAACATCCTGGAAGGCTTCGACCTGGCGGCGCTGGGGCACAATTCGGCCGCCTACGTCCATCATCTCACCGAGGCGATGCGCCTCGCCTACCGCGACCGGGCCCAGCATCTGGCCGACACCGATTTCGTCGACGTGCCGCTGGACCGGCTTACCAGCAAGGACTACGCGGACGAGCTAAGGGGCGGGATCCACGCCGACCAGGCCGGCCACTCCGAGCCGTCCCAGCTGGTCATGGCGGAGGAGAGCACCGAGACCACCCACTATTCGGTGGTGGACCGTGACGGGATGGCGGTCTCGGTCACCTACACGCTGGAGCAGGGTTACGGCTCGAAGATCACGGTGCCCGGGGCGGGCTTCCTCCTCAACAACGAGATGGGCGACTTCAACGGCAAGCCCGGCCTCACCAACGAGCGCGGACTGATCGGCACCGAGGCCAACCTGGCCCGGCCCGAGCAGCGCATGCTGTCGAGCATGAGCCCGTCCGTGCTGTCGCGCGACGGCGAACTGGTGGCGGTCATCGGCACTCCGGGCGGGCGCACCATCATCAATACCGTGATGCAGCTGGTGCTCAACATCGTCGACCACGGGATGACCATCGAGGAAGCCGTGGCCGCACCCCGGATCCACCACCAGTGGCTCCCGAACAACGTGCGCATCGAGGAAGGCGGCATTTCGGACGGGGACGTCACGGCGCTGGAGGCGATGGGCCACGAGGTCCAGGTGAGGGGCAGCCAGGGGCGGGCCAGTTCGATCGGGGTCGATCCGGAGACCGGCGAGTTCATCGGCGCGCCCGACCCGCGCAGCCCGGACGGAGGGGCGGCGGCACCGTCGGGCAGCTGACGGCGGCTCTCCTCCGGCAGGAGCGGCCAAAGAGGTCCGGGATGCGCTTCGCGGGACAACCCGGACGCTGTTCGTGAAGGAGCATACCGCACCGACCCACCCCTACCTCGTCGTCTTCGCCCTCTGGCTGCTCGTGTTCTCGGCGAGCTGCCAGACCATGGTGATCGCCCCGATCCTGCCCCTGATCCGGGAAGAACTGGGCATCGCCGACGCTTTGCTGGGCACCCTGGTGACGGTCTACAGCCTGATGGTGGGGATCATGGCCGTGATCTCCGGCCCGATCTCCGACCGCATCGGCCGGCGCCGCATCCTGCTGCTGGGAGCAGGGGCGATGACCTGCGCGCTGGCCCTGCACACCTTCGTGGACTCCTTTCCGGAGTTCCTTGTGGTGCGCGTGCTCGCGGGCGCCGCGGGCGGCGTGCTCTCCGGCGCGGCGGTGTCCTACGTCGGCGACTATTTCCCCTACAAGAGGCGCGGATGGGCGACCGGCTGGGTCATGAGCGGATCGGCCGTCGGCCTCATCATCGGCATCCCGGTGGGCGTCCTGCTGGCGGGTGAATTCGGCTTCCGCAGCCCCTTCTATTTCTTCGGCGTCATGATGGCGCTGACCTTCCTGCTGGTGTACACGCGGGTGCCGCAGCCTCCGGTAAAGCGCCGGCGATCGCGGCTGACGGTCAACCGGGCGATCGCGGGCTACGCCGTCATGCTGCGCCGCCCGGAGATCGCCTTTGCCGCGCTCGCCTTCTTCACGGTTTCGCTCGGGGTCGCCCTCTTCGTGGTCTACTTCCCGACCTGGCTGGAGGCCTTCCACGACGCCACCTCCGAACAAATCGCGTCGCTGTTCCTGGTGGCGGGCGTCGCCAACGTCATCGCCGGTCCCCAGGCGGGCCGGCTGTCTGACCGGGTGGGCCGCAAGGTGATGGTGATCTCCTCGTGCCTCGGCCTCTCGGTGGTCATGCTCGCGACGGTGCCCCTCATCACCAGCTTCTGGGTGGCCTATCCACTCTATGCCGTGATGATGGTGCTGATCGCGATGCGCACGAGCCCGTATTCGGCACTCCTGACGGCGCTCGTACCCGCCAATCGGCGCGGTTCTCTCATGAGCCTGACGGTCGCGCTCGGACAGGTGGGATTCGCGCTGGGTGCGACGTTGGCGGGATACTCCTATGCCAACCTGGGATTCGCCGGCAACACCGTCATCGGGGCGGTCGCGGTGCTGTGCATGGGATGGATGGTTTGGGCCAGGTTGCCCGAGCCGGAGCGGGAGTGAGGCATTGGACCCGCGCGCGGCTACCGGCGACTGGCTTATATTTCACGCTTCGTCGCGTCCGGAACACCACGCGGGCACCGGCTGCCCCCGCAACCAGGAATCGATGAATTGACGACCGGACGGGTGGTCTCGACCCCCATCTCCCGCGGGAAGCTCCAGGAATGGGCCGACGAGCAGTTCGGCGACTGGATCAAGGCCGTTGTCGACGTATCACGTGGCATCATGGTCATCGGCGGAGATCTGCATGCGGACGATGAGGGCGTTCTCCTGGCAAGTGGTTCCGTGCAGCGGGACCTCTGGGGAATCAATCTCTATCCGGCAGACGATGGCCGCGACTGGATCGAGTTCGACTCCATGATCAACATCCGCCCGCGGGACGGGAACCGCTCTCGCGGCGTGGACGACCAACGAATTCGCGCGCGTATCCGCAGCGTGGTCGAATCACTCATCGTGGCAGAGTGACCTGCCGGACATGACCCGAACGTTGCACAAGCGGGCCGCCGCGGGCGCCTGGGGCCGTCTTGAACTCGTGGAGCAGCTCGGGAACGTGGGCAGCGAGGTGGAGCGCGCCATCCGGTTCCACAGGGCCCGCAAGCGGAGCAGGTTCGAGGGTGCCTTGGAGCGTGCGCTCGAGCTCTTCGACCTGACCGCCGCCGACCCGCGCTGGCACGGTCACCGCTGCCAGGAAGTCCTTCGCGCACGCGAGGAGTTCTGCCGTCTCTTCTTCGACCCCGACGTACCGCCGGAATCCGCGGAGGGGTTGCGGCGATATTTCTACGGTTTTTCGCACGCTGCGCGCATGCTGCATTACCGGCGGCAAGCCGAGGCTAGCGGAGCGCCCCGTACACCAGCACCCGCAGCTTCCGGTGGTCGTCCAGGCCGGCGGCGGGAATGACCTGGGTGAAGTAGACCATCACCAGCCGCTCCACCGGATCCACCCAGTAGGTGGTGTGGTAGGCGCCGCCCCAGCCGTAGTCTCCGAGCGAGCCGGGCTCACCGGCCTCGCCCAGGTCGAGACGCACGCTGAAGCCCAGGCCGAATCCCATCCCCGGCGCGTAGAGGTCGCCCACGTGGTTGCTGGTCATCAGCGCCACGCTCGCGGGAGACAGGATGCGCGCGTCGCCGAGGGTTCCGCCGTCGAGCATCATCTGCAGAAAGCGGGCGTAGTCGCGCGCGGTGGAGAGCAAGCCGGCGCCGCCCGAGAAGCTCGCCCGCGGCCCGTCGACGTACTGCCCCTGTGCGTCCATGCCCTCGCCGTCGCGGGCCCGGGCCAGCGCCCCCGGAGTCCTGCGATTGTAGACCGTGGCAAGCCGGTCCCGCTTCTCCGGCGGCAGGTAGAAGTGGGTGTCGCGCATGTCCAGGGGTTCAAAGATGCGCGAGTGCAGGAAGGCCTCGAGAGTCTGGCCCGAGACCGCCTCGACCAGCGCCCCCAGGATGTCGGTGTTGTAGCCGTAAACGAAGCGCTCCCCGGGCTGGGCCTGGAAGGGCAGCGACCCCATGCGGTCCACGGTCGCGCGCACGGGTTCCTCGCGGTGGGCGAAATACCACCCGGTGATCTCCGCCTCCCTCCAGCGATCCGCTCCCGGCCCGCCCCAGCCGTACCCGATCCCCGCCGTGTGGGTGAGCAGGTCGCGAACCGTGATCGGCCGCCGGGCCGCCACGACGTCGTAGCCGCCGTCCGGCAGCGGTTCGGCCACGGTGGTCTCGGCGAACGCCGGCAGGTACCGCCCGACCGGATCGGAAATCAGCAGCGCGCCGTCCTCCTGCAGGATCATCACGGCCACGCTCACGATGGCCTTGGTCTGCGAGGCGATGCGGAAGATCGCATCCGTTTCCAGCGTCGTGCGCGCCTCCAGGTCGGCGAACCCGGTTGCGTGCTCGTAGACCACGGCGCCGTCCCGAAGCACGGTCACGACGGCGCCGGGCAGGCGGCCGCCGGCCACGTAGTCGTCCAGCAGCGTGCCGATGCGCTCGAGGCGGCCGCTGACGAAGCCCGCCTCGGCCGGGGTGGCGCGCGGAAGCTCCTGGGCGTGCGCTGCCGGAGGAGCCAGCCCACCGAGGATCAGCGCCCCGAGGAGCGTCGCCGCTCCAGGCGCGCGAGGTCTTGCGTCGCGACGGCCGCTACGATTCATGATGCGCCACGCACCCATCTCAGTCTCCTCCCATAGCCCCGTACACGATCGCCCGCAGCTTCTGATGCTCATCGAGACCCGAGGCGGGGATCACCTGGGTCAAATAGACGACCACGAGCCGTTCGGCCGGGTCGACCCAGAAGTCGGTGTGGTACGCCCCGCTCCAACCGTAGTCGCCGATCGAGCCCGGCTGTCCGGCCTCTCCCAGGTCCAGGCGGATGCGAAAGCCGAACCCGAAGCCCATCCCCGGCTCGGGGAACATGTCGCCGATGTGGTTGGCGGTCATGAGTGCGACGCTCGACGGCGAGAGGATGCGCGCATCGCCGAGCGAGCCCCCGTTCAGCATCATCTGCAGAAAGCGGGCGTAGTCGCGCGCGGTGGAGAGCAGCCCCGCCCCGCCCGAGAAGCTGGCTCGCGGCCCGTCCACGTACTGTCCCTGCTCGGTCATGCCGCCGCCGTCGGCGGCGCGGATCAACCGTCCGGGTATCTCCTCGTTGTAGACGGTGGTGAGCCGGCCGCGTTTCTCCAGCGGAAGGAAGAAATGGGTGTCGCGCATGTCGAGCGGCTCGAAGATGCGGGACCGCAGGAAGTCGTCGAGCGCCTCGCCCGAAAGCTCCTCCACGAGGGCGCCCAGGATGTCGGTGGAGTAGCCGTGGATGAACCGGGTGCCGGGCTGCGCCGCGAAGGGCAGCGATCCCATGCGGTCCACCGTTGCGCGAATGGGTTCGCTACGGTGGGCGAAGTACCATCCGGTGACCCCGGCCTCGCTCCAGCGCTCACCGGCCGGCCCGGATCCGTACGCGATCCCCGAGGTGTGGGTCAGCAGATCGCGGATCGTGATCGCCCGCTCCGCCGGCACCACCTCGAAGCCGCCCGGAAGGAGTTCCGCCACCTGCGTGCGCGCAAATGCCGGAAGGTACTTGCCGATCGGATCCGAGAGCAGCAGCGCGCCCTCCTCGTGAAGCATCATCACGGCCACGCTGACCACCGGCTTGGTCTGTGAGGCGATGCGGAAGATCGCGTCCCGGGTCATCGGCCGCCGGGCCTCGAGGTCGGAGTACCCCGCCGCGTGCTCGTACGCCACGGCTCCGTCGCGCAGAACGGTCACGACGGCGCCCGGGAGGCGGTTGTCGGCGGCATAGTCGTCCAGCAGCACGCCGATGCGCTCCAGGCGCCCGGGCAGAAAGCCTGTCTCGGCGGGAGCGGCGCGCGGAAGCTCCTGCGAGAGGGCGAGGCCCGGGGCCAGGGCGGAGAGGATCGCGAAGGCAACGAGAACCGTGGCCGGAAAGAACGAAAGGCGGCTGGAAAACCGGGGCGGATATCGCATCTGAGGGCCCCCTCGGCAGGTAGTCTCGCTGAATGGCCATTCCGTCGGGTCGCGAGGCTGCCGGACCGGTCCGCGGTCGGGTCCATGGCTCGGCCGTTGGCGGCAACCGACGGCATCCGTGATATTGGGCCACAACCGATCATGCCCGCAATTCAGGCGGTGGGCCGAAGGTCGCCCGCCGCCCCGGAGGACATCAGCGTGTATTCCAGACGGCCCGCCGGCACCTCGACTACGCTCTTCGCCCTGGCAGGCCTCGGCGCCCTGGCCTGTGCCCCCGCCACCCCACTCTCTTATTCACAAAG
>VXMG01000087.1:0-4234 GCA_009841185.1 Gammaproteobacteria bacterium | reverse complement strand
GGGTCGGGGCGGCTGCCGTCGAGTCGGTGCTCGCGGCGCGGGCGGAGGGCGGGCGTTTCGAGACGCTGTTCGATTTCCTGGATCGCATCGACACGCGCGCGCTCAACAAGCGGGCCTGCGAGGCGCTGATCGCGGCGGGGGCGCTCGACGCCTTCGGACACCGGGCCCAGCTTGTGGCCGGACTGGACATCGCCTACGCCGATGTGAACGCGCGCCAGGCGGATCGGGAGGCCGGCCAGGAATCGCTCTTCGGAGGGCTGGAGGAGGTCGACGATCCGGCGCCGGAGCTTCCCGCCGTCCGCGAGTGGCCGGAACGAGAGCGGCTGGCTCAGGAGAAGGAGGCGCTGGGCTTCTTCATCTCCGGCCATCCGCTGGACCGCTTCAGCGACGCCGTACAGGTCTTCCGGGACGTGAACACCTCGACGCTGGGCCGGCACGCGAACGCCTCCGTGGAGATACCCTGCGTCGTGACCCAGGTGCAGCGGCAGATCTCGCGCAGGGACAGCTCGGAGTGGGGGCGGATCACCATCGAGGACTTCCACGGCACCGCGCAGGTGCTGGCCTTCCGCGACGCCTGGGCGGCCGGCAGGGAGACCCTGCAGCAGGATGCGGTGGTGCTCATCCGGGGCAAGGTGTCGGGCAGGGAGCGCGACGAGGACGACCCGCCGATCTTCCTCGACGAGGTGGAGGTTCTGAACGACGTCCTCACGTCCGGGCGGCTGGCGCTGTGCATTGCGCTGGATGGGGAGGCCGACGTCCCGGAGGACGCCTTCGCGAGGGCGAAAAAGCTGCTCGCGGGGCATCCGGGAGACGCCCCGGTGGAGGTGCTTTGGCGCTCGGGCAACGGCGAACGCGACCGGCGGTTGCGCTCGACGACGCTGAGGGTGGATCCGGGGCCCGGGACCTTGCGGGCGCTGCGGGAGGTGTTGGGGCAGGCGCGGGTGGAGCTGGTGCGGGCGTAGGTTACTGACATTATATGATGTCTGCTGGTGAATTACTGGTGATATGGCGCCTCGGCGGCGGACGCCGGTTCGCGGGACGGTTGGCGCTGCTTCTGGTGCTGCTGGGGGCGACGGGATGTTTCCGTGTGAACACCCCGCGCGCGGCGCGTGCCGCTCTCCCCCACGACGCGGAGCCGCGGCAGGAGTACAAGTCGTGTCTGGGCAATCCCGCGTTCTACGACGAACTCGGCGTTCGCTACCGCGTGCTGGAGACCAGCAAGGATTTCGTGCAGCGCGGGATCGCTTCCTGGTACGGCGATCCCTTCCACGGCCGGGCGACCTCGACGGGCGAAACCTACGACATGTACGCCATGACGGCGGCGCACAATACGCTCCCGCTCCCCACCTACGTGCGCGTCACCGACCTCGACACTGGCAACCGGGTGGTGGTGCGGGTGAACGACCGGGGGCCGTTCGTGGAGGGCCGGGTCATCGACCTCTCCTATATCGCAGCGGTGAGGCTGGGAATCGCCGACAGGGGAACCGCGCGGGTGGAAGTGCAGGCGCTCGACCCGCCCGCAGTGGATCCGCCGCGAGGTCGGTGCGGCGCGATGCGGTTTTGAGCTAATCCCGCGAGCCCTCGTCCCGGTCCCAGGTGGTGAAGGGACGCTCTACCAAGTTGGTGTTCAGGTAGCGCGGATCGTCGGTGACCTCCTCACCCAGCCATCGGGGATGGGCGAATGTCTGGTCCTCATGGGACAGCTCGATCTCGGCGACCACCAGGCCGGCGTTCTCGGCGTGAAACTCGTCGACTTCCCAGATGTGTCCGTCGGGCCCGGGGATGTCGTAGCGGGTCTTTTCGATGAACGGGCGCCGGCATAGTGCGCTGAGCATCTCAGTCGCGTCCGCGAGCGGAATCGGGTATTCGAACTCGGAGGCGCGCGGGCCGACCTTGTTGCCCTTCACGTTCAGCGTGGCGTGTTCACCGGCCGTGCGCACGCGCACGGAGCGGTTGCTGGAGGTGGACAGGTAGCCCTGCCGGATGCGGACCCCGGTCGCGCCGGACCTCGATGCAGCGGTTCTCCATGTATCGGACCGCACCAGAAACTTGCGTTCGATCTCGTGCGCCATCGCGGTCTTCGCCTGCTCCCCGGGTTGCGTGGCGGATTCCTGTCAATCCAAACTGCGGCTCGACAGCCGGTCGGCAACAGGGGCGCTCACTGGGTCGTCCCGGGACCGCCGCGGCAAACACAGGAGCATGCGAAATGGACGGGTCGTTGCAGGAGCGGAGGGTGCGCGGGCAAGGTGGGGCGGGCGTCTCCCGCCGGGAATTCCTGGGTGCGGCGGCCGGGGCCGCCCTCCTCGGTCCCGGCTTGTCGTCGCGGCGCCGGGTGGATCCCTACGTGCTGGTGCTCGGGGTAGCCCAGGACGGCGGCATGCCCCAAACCGGGTGCTACGCGCCCCGGTGCGATCGTGCCCGCGAACGCGACCGGCCCCGCTACGTGTGCTCTCTCGCCATCGTGGAGCCCGACGCGGGCCGGTACTACCTTGTGGACGCCTCTCCCGATCTCCGCCAGCAGATGGACCTGATCGACGCTCCCGGCTTCAGGGCGCGCGCCCAGGAACGGCGGCCCTTCGACGGGATCTTCCTGACCCACGCACACATGGGACACTATCTGGGACTCGCCCACCTGGGGCGGGAAGGCCTGGGCATCGCCCCCACTCCCTGCTATTGCACCCCCGAGATGGCGGGCTTTCTCGCATCCAACGGCCCCTGGAGCCTGCTCGTGGACGAGGGCCGTCTCGATCTGCGCCCGGTCGAGTTCGACCGCTGGTACGAAATCGACGACAGCCTTTCCGCCATGGCCACCCCCGTCCCCCATCGTCCCGAGTTCTCGGACACGGTCGGCTGGACCTTCCGGGGTCCGAGCCGGTCGCTCCTCTATCTTCCGGACATCGACAGCTGGGAGGAGTGGGACCGGGACGTCGTAGAGGTCGTGCGCGGCGTGGACGTGGCCTTGCTGGACGCCACCTTCTACAGCCCGGGGGAGGTTCCGGGACGCAACATCGAGGACATCCCACATCCCATGGTGCCGCACACGATGGATCTGCTGCAGGAGGTCGCGCGGGGCGGGAGCGAGGTCGCGTTCATCCACCTGAACAACACCAATCCGGCGTTGGACGAGGCTTCGCCGGAGGCCCGGGAGATCGCGAGCCGCGGGTTCTCGGTGGCGACGGAAGGGCAGAGGTTCGGGCTGTAGAACGGCAGCCCGGTCGGAGGGCGAGGGGCGGCGGGATGGAGTGGCGGGCGAGGGACCGGTTCGGGCGCGGGGCGGAATGCCTGGCGCGGGCCGCGGGTTACCGGCTGCTATGCGGGTCGCGACGGAGGATCGCCCGTGCGCCCAGCACCACGCCGAACCCGGCGGCGGAGCCGAGCAGGCCGACGACGCTGGCGGTGAACAGCGGCGGGAGGTTGTCGATGAGGCCGGTGCGGACCGCGACCCAGAGCATCACCCCGAATGCGATCGCGGCGAGAGCCTCGGGTGAGCCGGCGCGGCGCGTGTAGAGGCCGCCGAGGACGGGTACGAACAGGCTGACGGCGAGCAGCGCGTAGAAGATCGTAAGGGCCTCGATGACGCCGGGGAGCACGGCCGCCAGGAGGATGCCCAGCGCGCCGCCGGTGAGCGCCGCGACGCGGGCCACCCGCAGGACGGAGGTGTCGGAGGCGTCCGGGCGGACGAATCGGCGGTAGAGATCGCGGGAAAGCGACGTCGAGAGCATGAACAGGATGGCGTCCGAGGAGCTGAGTTCCGCCGAAAAGACGGCGGCGAGGCCGAGGGTGCCGAGCCACAGGGGGACGCCCACAGTGAGGACGAGCGGAAGGGCGAACTCGTGGTCGGCCAGCGCCGGGTCGTAGACGCGCGCGACCATTCCCAGGAGCGGCGGGACGGCGGCGAAGACCAGGAGGGCCACCGCGGTGGCGGCGAGGCCGATGCGGATCGCACGGGCGTCGATCGCGCCGTAGGCCTTCTGGATGAGGCCCGGGGAGATGACGAAGCCGGGCGCCACCAGGGCGAGGTAGATCCAGCCGGATTCACCACCCTGCCAGAAGTTCAGACCGTCGGTGGGCGCGGCGGCGACCACCGCCTCCCAGCCGCCCGCGGCGGACATCGCCCAGGGAAGCGCGATCCCGAACCCGGCCACCATGACGACCAGCTGCACCAGGTTGACCCACGCGGCCACCATGAGCCCGCCGGCAGCGAAGTAGGTGGTGGCGACCACCCCTCCCACCA
>VXMG01000133.1:0-4307 GCA_009841185.1 Gammaproteobacteria bacterium | reverse complement strand
AGAGACCCGACGAGGACCGGCTCAAGAAGGCGCTCGCGGAGCGGCGGGTCCACCCTTCCGCCAGTTAGCGGGAGTCAATTGGCGGGAGCCGCGCCGCCAAATCGTGTAACTTCAACCGGGATAAGCGGAAATCAATTCCGAGACGTTCTGCCATTTTGTCAGGTCGCGACCGGTGAGTCTGCCATACATGGCAGGGTGTCGGTGGCGATAATGTCATTGTCCGTTTCCGGCGTCGGTGGCTAGTCGCCGCCGGTGGCCAGTCGCCCGAAGTGGTTCGCGCGCCGGTACGCCCGTGCCGCGGCTTCCACGTTCCCGTGCAGCTCCTCGGAGACTCCCTGGAAGGCGTGCGCCATGGAGTACGCGGAGGGGACACTCGACCTCGACGACGGCTCGGGCCACTCCTCCATTTCGAGGAGGTCGTCGACGAGATACACATCCTCCAGCAGCGCTCCTGTCCGCGCCCGATCGTTCCAGCTGGGTACCCACGGCGCCGCAACATGCCCGGTCAGGTCGACCAGGGTCTCCGATACCTCGAGCGGAGCGTCCACGAGCTTGAAGGCGAGCCCGTGCCGCACGAGGTGGGGCTTGAGCTGCCACTTGTCCCAGACCTGCGCGGCGGTGGCAGCGAAGTAGACCGGCCGGTCCCCCAGCGACTGTCTCGCAATCTGGAACACGCGAATGTCCCCCGGTGACACGACATCACCCCCGCGCACGCTCCCGGTGACCCAAACCGAGAGCCGGTATGTCGAGTCCTCGGGGACCCGCAACGACCGCTGGAGATCGTCGATTCCCGAACCGGGCGGAGGGACGGCCGAGCGGGTGGGCGGCTTCGCGTCCGTCTCCGCATAGAGACTCGGCGCGGTCGTCGGATCGAACGGACGCTGGCAGACGATCGTCGTCGGAGAATCTTCCGGGGACTCGCCCGGCTCGCATGGCTTCGTCAAGCGACGAAGCTGGCGATGATACCAGCCGGTTCCCAGATAGGTCTGGACGATGACCGTCACGTCGCGGCGGATTCCCTCCACCTCCTGCAGATACCACAGCGGGAAGGTGTCGTTGTCGCCGTAGGTGAACAGCACGCCGTACGGTTCGACGGACTGCAGCATGTTGTGCGCCCAGTTGCGGGCCGCCAGCTCGTCGCTGCGATCCGCGCGGGCGAAATTGAAGGCGAAGGGGATTAGTCCAACGGCGAGGAGCGCGGCCGCCTTCCGGTGCCGAGCGCTGAATCCCGAGGGCCGACCCTTCGGGACGCCGGCCGGCGCAGACACGGCCCACCGGCCCCAGAGCGCGACGAGCCCAAGCCCGGCGTAGATCCCCCACAATTGGAAACCGATTACGAAGAAGTAGTCTCGCTCGCGAACCTCGTGAGCCGCGATGCCGGGCACCCCTTCCCGGTAGATCGAGTAGCCGTACTTGAAATTGAGGTAGTAAACGAGAAGCAGGGTGACCGTGAACAGCAGCGTCCCGACGTATACGAACGTCTTTCGGTCGCTCCGCAAGTGAGCCCAGAGGCCGACGAGGGCGAGGAAGAGGAAGAGGATGCTCGCGGCGAGCCGCCCTCCCGGGGGTAGCGACCGCGCCCACTGCCAGTCGAAGTACTGCCAGTAGTTCGCCATCTGCGCCGGGAGCGGCGCCTGGCGCTGCGTGATCGGCGGCGGGGCGTACTGGTCGCGGATCAGCGACAGCGCGAGCGGCTCGCACGCCACGGCGAGCTTGCTTTGCCCGTAGCGATCCGTGATCCGCTTCGGAGTGATGGCGGAGACGAGCGTGGGACACTCCGGATCGGCCTCATCGATGATTGGGTTCTGCGCCGAACGGATGGGAACGAAGAGGAACTGCATGGAATAGCCGACCGCGAGCAGCAGGACCCCGAGCCCGAGAACGCGCGGATTCAGCGCCGTCCGCCAGCGGTGGACGAGCACGAAGGCCGCGAGGGCCAGCCCCGGCAACAGGGACATGGTGTGATTCGCCCACCCGAGACCGAGCACCAGTGCGATGAGCAGGAGCAGCCGGTTGCCGCGCGCCGTATCCGCCTCGTCCATCCACGCCATGGCCAGATAGCTCACCAGGGCGACGATCAACATCGAGAGCGGATAGACCTTCTCGTTGAGGTTCGACTGGGTCCACACCGTAAAGGTGGTGGCGCCGACCCACACGCCGACGATTGCGGCCACGAGCACCTCGTGCCGGTTCTCGCGGAACCTCCCGACGATCCGTGCGACCGCCAGAAACCAGAAGAAGCTCGCGCCGGCCGACAGTGTGGCTCCGAGGGCGTTGATCCGCAGCGCGACCGGAAGACCCGTGAATCCGAGCAGCAGGTTCCACACGCGGCCGACAAGGACGAAGAGCGGGTTTCCCGGCGGATGTGGCAACCCGAGGATGTGCGCCGTGGTCACATACTCCGAACTGTCCCAGAAACCGACCGTCGGCGCGAGGGTGAGCAGGTAGAGACCCCACACCACGAGCGCCGTCGCGAGCCCCCACGCGCGTAGCGTCAGGGGGCCGACCTTCTCCAGCTCGATGCCGTTCATTCCGTCGCTCCCGGGATCACGCTCCATCCGCTCGCCCCGGCTGGGCGGCCCACAGTCCTTTGATTGGGACGCCCGCCGGAACCATCCCGTTGCAAGGACGAGAGCTCAGGCGCGGCCGGACGGGTCACGGGAGCCATGTCGGTCATCCAGCACGCGAGTCGGCGTGGCAGGATTGCGGATCCGTGGCTGGCCGGGATGCTGGCACGCAACGAGTTTGTCAGGTGGGCATCGGTGAGTCTGCCCTCAAGGATGTTTCGGGAGTGTCGGGTCACTTGAATCCGCTTAGGGTGCATTCCAGTGCGCGATGTAGCATCGGTAATCGGCGGCCGCTTTTCCTCCAATATTGGCCACCGTTGCCCGCGAGACCCGGTGAACGCCCACCGCCGGTCGGGAACGCTCACGCACTGCCGTCGTCACAATTCTGTCGCCAAATCGCTCGCTCGGTGCCAGTTTTTCCACTTTTCCATGGTGTTTTCCCATATAGTCGACCGTTCCGTCCAGTCACGGGCGGAAAGTGATCATCTTATTGACGGGACCATTACCGAGGTGTTTCCCGACGGCACCTTCCGGGTCCGGCTGAAGAACGGCCACCGGATTCTCGCGTATCTCGCCGGCAAGATGCGACAGAACTACATTCCGGGTGCTCGCGACCGAGTCAAGTGCGCGCTGATCCCCTACGACCTGTCGAAGGGCCGCATCACGTATCGGTACAAGTAGTCAGCGGGGCCGTCCGCTCGGCCCGCACGCGATGCGGACCCCGCGCTCGTGGACGGGCGTGCACGCTACGGCTTTCTTCAGACCAAAGACCATTGCAAGACATACTGGACGTGCCCGAGCCGCGGGCCATCGCCGAGGTTTGCATGCCCGACGGGACGGGAATCGCTCTGCGCCGCCACGGCAATCCCGATGGGCCCCGGCTCGTTCTCAGCCACGGCAATGGGCTGGCGATCGACCTCTACTATCCGTTCTGGTCGCTGCTCACCGACCGTTTCGATCTGGTTCTGTACGACTTCCGCAACCACGGATGGAATGTCCCGGGCGACCCCCGCTCTCACAACGTCGCGACCTTCGTTTCGGACAACGATCATATCGCGCGGGGCATCGACCGGCACTTTGGCAAGAAGCCCTGGATCGGCGTGTTTCACTCCCTGTCCGCCGTGACGGCCCTGAACCAGGAGCCGCCCGGCGGCGCTGCAGCCGCCCTGGTGCTCTTCGATCCACCCATCCTGCCGCCCTCGGGAGAGCCCCTGGAGATCGACGCCCGATGGCAGAAAATGCGAATAGCCGCCCGGCTCCGCCCGGAGCGCTACGCGAGCCGCGGGCAGTTCGCGGACTTGATGGCCCGGTCCCCCATGTTCGCGCGGCTGCGCCCCGGCGTGGCGGATCTTGCCTCCCGGGTGCTGCTCCGTCCGGCACGCGAAGGAGACGGCTATCAGCTTTGCTGCCCGCCCGAATACGAGGCGCGCATCTTCCAGTACATCTTCGCGTACAACTTCACGCCCGATCCCGCGGAGATCGGATGTCCCGTCCAGGTGATCGGAGGGGATCCGACGCTCGCCTTTTCGTTCCTCCCCAGCCTCGACGTGAGCGGATTGACTTCGTTCCACTACGACTTTGTTCCCGGGGCCACCCACTACCTGCAGCTTGAGAACCCGGAGGAATGCGTCTCCGCCATGGTGGAGTTTCTCGAACGCCACGGACTCGTCGAGGCGGCCGGCATCCGGCCACAGTGATGGCAATGGACCATATCGACTGGCAACTTGGGCGGTTTCAGGA
>VXMG01000091.1:0-4312 GCA_009841185.1 Gammaproteobacteria bacterium | reverse complement strand
TGATCCGCACACCCCGACAACCCCCGAGAACCCGACTCGCTTGTTTTGGGACTAGAGGCCTTGCACATCGACGGGCTCCCCGCAGCCGTCGTTACCGATTCAGAGGGCGAGGTACTTCTCGTGCGCTGGGGACCGCCGTCGGTCTCGGAGCTGCGCGTCCTGATCGAGAACCAGGAGAACGGAAAGTGATCAGAGACGCGGCATCCTTGTGGCTCGGGCAGATTCGGAGGAAGGCCGCTCCGACTCTCGCGGCCCTCCTGCCGGTCCTGACGGCGGTGCCGGTCGAGGCGCAGATACGCCTGGACGGACCGGCACCGGGTCGTCCTTCCGTCTCCGCCGAAGTGGTTCCGGGAAGCGTCGTGCGGCGCGGGGATGCCTTGTCGCTCCGAATCTCGGTGGAAGTCCCGAGCGAGCATCACGGCTACATCGACAGGGGAGACGACGGATTCTTCATTCCGTTCTCGTTCTCCTTCCCCGATTTCGAGGGAGCGGGCATCGCGGTCGAGATGACAGGCGCCCCTGCCGGCTTGAGAGACGACGGGGTAAGGGCGCAGGTGCTGAGAGGCCGGGCCGAGTTCGGGTTTCAGCTCCTGCCGTCACCGCAGACTGACGCGGAGGCTACTGCCAGCCTTCGATACCAGATCTGCAACGACGTGACGCAGCGGTGCTATCCGCCCGCAAGGCTGCCTATCCCGATTGTCCTTGACGGGGGTAGCGGCTGACCCGTCACGCGGTTGGCGCGTGACGTGTCTCGCCCGACCGGACCGGCTCAGGAGGACGCTGAAGCCGGCTCCGTCTCAGGGAGACCGCACGTACTTCGTGAGCCCTCCGCCCGCAAACGGACGAGAGATCGGGCCCTCCGCGGCGTAGACGTTGCCGTCCGCGTCCACCGCGACTCCCTCTCCCGCGGCGCCGTGGGGCCTGTCTTCCACCGGGTGGGGTGGAATGAAAGCCGTGACCCGGTCTTCGCTGACGTGGCCAACGCGGATCCCGGTCATCCAGTCCGGATGGTTGTTCGGGTTCGACTCCGAGTCGATGGCGTACAGCATGTCGTTGTCGTCGATGAAGAGCCCGCTGATGCGGCTGAACTGGTAGTAGGTGTCGAGAAGATTCCCTTCCTGGTCGAAGATCTGGATGCGGTGGTTGCCGCGGTCCGCCACGAAGAGGCGTCCCTGGGAGTCCAGCTCCAACGCGTGCGGTGTCCGGAATTCCCCGGGTCCCGGCCCGATCTGGCCCCACTCCATCATGTACTCGCCCTCGGGGCTGAACTTGATGATGCGCCCCGTCGCGCCCGGAGGAACGTTTGCGTTCTGGCCGCTGTGGCCGTCGGAGACGAAGATGTAGCCCTCGGGGGTGGTGATGACATCGCAAGGCTGGTTGAAGTGATCCGGACCGCTCCCGGCGACGCCGGCCGTCCCGAGCGTCATGAGGATCTCGCCCTCGGGGCTGAACTTGAAGACCTGATGGCCCTTGGTCTGCTCCGCGTCGCCCGAGGAGTCGGTGACCCAGACGTTCCCGTCCTGATCCACGTGCAGCCCGTGCGGGAGAATGAAGAGTCCCGCCCCGAAGCTGGTGAGCACCTCTCCTGTCTCCCGGTCGAACTTGAGGATGGGATCCACGTCGGAGGTGCCGCAGCCGTCGGTGAGGGCGTTGCCGCCGCAGCGGTCGTAGGCCCACAACTGGCCGTCGGGCCCTATGTCCACACCGGCCGTCGACCCCCATTCCCGCTCATCCGGCAGCGGCCCGAAGCCGATGACGACCTCGGACGTGGGGTTCGGCAGATCGCCGGCCATGGCGGGATCTGGCACATCGGTCGGATCGGCCATCTCGGCCTCCGCGGATTCGCCGCCTCCGCCGTCGGCCGGGGTACAGGCCCATGCTCCGAGCACGAGGACCATGGTGAGGCTGATGGCAAGCTTGGAGTCGTCGGTCGCGAACATGAGGCACCTCCCGGTAACGAATAGACCCGTACAGGAAACTTATGCCACGAGCAGGGGCGGGGCGAACGAAGGCGTGCCGGGCGAGTGCGGGGCGCGAGGCAGGCCGACGACGGGGTCAGGGGTCGGCTCTCCGCTTCCGCTGATCCGCGGGCGGGAGCTGGCGCCCTGGAGTCAATCCGCGGTCTTTGCCCCTTCCTTCCGGAGGAACGGGATCAGCGCGGGCACGGCTGCCTGGTACTCGCGATAGCCGGGATACTTCGCGGCGGAGATCTCCTCGGTCATGCGCAGGGAAGGAACGAACAGAAGCGAGAGCCCGATGCAGCCGAGACCCGTCCAGTGCACCCATTCACCGGATGCGGCGACCGCGAACAGGTAGAACACCCACCACATGGCGAGCTCGCAGAAGTAGTTGGGGTGCCGGCTGTAGCGATAGAGCCCGCGGGTCATGAACGGCCGCCGGATTTCCTCGCCGCCGGCCAGCAGGTGCTTCTTGTCCTGCTGGAAGTCCCACATCTGCCGATCGGCGATGGTCTCGCCGGCCAGCAGGGTGAGGAACACGGCGGCGGCCAGGAAGTCGAGCCAGCCGAGGGGCGTGTCCGGGAATTGCCACGCCCGGTGGATCGGGGAGGTGAACAGCCAGATGAGCAGCATCTGGCCGGGGTGGACAAAGGTGATGCTGAGCACCTGGAAGCCCACCGGGCCGTATTGCTTGCGGACGTGCGCCCAGCGATAGTCCTCGCCGCCCGGCCGGTACCCGCCCTTGCGGGCGAAGTTGTACGTCAGGCGGCTGCCCCATGCGACCACGAGCGCCGTCATGAGCATCACGCGCGGGGAGGCGAAGCCCACCGAGGCGGCGACGATCAGGCAGTAGACCGGCGGGCAGATGGACCAGAGCCTGTCGATCCAGGAGACCTCGCGGGTGATTACGGACAGGAGCCAAGCCACCAGCGCGAGCACCAGACACAACTCGAGCGCGGTCCCGAACGGCGTGCCCGCCAGGGGGAGGTTGACGAAATCGAGCCCGGGCATGGCGAGTCTCCCGTCGATCAGATTCCCGCTAGCGAACCGCGACCGGCATCAGCACCATTCAGGAACACGAGATCAGCGAACTGCCGGATCCCGCCGGACGGCCGGCTCGGGGATCGGACACCGGAATGGGAGCGGAGGCGGGGGGACTCGAACCCCCAAGGGCTTTCGCCCGCCGCATTTCGAGTGCGGTGCCTTACCAATTAGACTACGCCTCCGGACGAAACCGGGCCGATCGGCTTGAGGACGGAAACCTCTTCACCTGCTGTCAAAAATCGGGGCGCCCGGATTTGAACCGGGGACCTCTGCGACCCGAACGCAGCGCTCTACCGGACTGAGCCACGCCCCGAAAGTCAGTTGCCGCCACCAGGCGGCGATGCACACAATTGGCGGCCCCACCCGCTCCCCAGCAAGGCGGCCACCCCCGGCGGATGAGCGGGTTCGTAACCGCACCCACCGGGGTTGGACGGCCACTCCCCCGCGGGGCGCCACCACCACGGGGTGGGATTCGCAACCGAGCCCCGCGCCAGCGGCGCCGAAGGTGAGCCGAGGACACGAAGCGCCGGAGGCTCAACCCTGGGTTCGACGGCCCACGCCCGTCCCGGGCCAAGCTTCGCCCGCAAGCGGACGGGGTGGGATTCGCAACCGAGGCGCCGCGCCAGCGGCGCCGAAGGTGAGGTGAGGAGGCGAAGCCCCCGCAACCTCAACCCTGGGTTCGAAGCCCACGCCGCCCGATGGCGGGCTTCGCCCGCAAGCGGACGGGGTGGGATTCGAACCCACGTGGGCGTTAGCCCACACGATTTCCAATCGTGCGCCTTAAGCCACTCGGCCACCCGTCCGAACATACATGACCGCAATCCGTCGACCTTTGCGAAACCACTCAGGAGAGAAGCGCGCCGGCGGAGCGTGCGTGCCAGCGCGACGATACGATGCTGCAAGCCCCCCGCCCGATCCAATGGGATTCGCAGCCGAGGCCCCGAGAAGCGGGCCGAAGGCGAGCCAAGGAGACGAAGTCCCCCGCAGCCTCAACCCCATGCTGGACGAGCGACCGCCCCCGCGCCCGTTGTGACACACGGGGTGGAATTCGCACCCGAGGCGCCGCGACAGCGGCGCCGAAGGTGAGCCGATGATGCGAAGCACCGGAGGCTCAACCCTGGGTTCGAACGCCCACCCCCTCCGGCGCGAGCCCTGCTCGCGAGCGGAGGGGGTGGGATTCGAACCCACGAGACCCTCTCGGGTCAACGCCTTAGCAGGGCGCCGCCTTAAGCCACTCGGCCACCCCTCCGAAATTGCCCCGCCTGGGATCGAACCAGGACTCTTCTGATCCAGAGTCAGACGTGTTGCCA
>VXMG01000073.1:0-42303 GCA_009841185.1 Gammaproteobacteria bacterium | reverse complement strand
CCCCAACCCCCTTCCCCTCTCTGGAGGCCCCGACGATGGCGAGACACTGGCGGAAACTGGCGGCGCTGTTGCTGGCGGCCGCGTGTTCGGGCGACGCGACGGCCCCCCCGAATCCAACGACTTGGGATGCTTCCGGAACATGGCGGGAGGCTAGAGCTCTCCCCCCCATGTCGATTGCCCGCGACGGAATGTCGGGAGCGGACGCTGCTTCGTCCGATTCCGTCGTCTACACGCTCCGAATCTACGATCTGGGGGGGTTCATCCATGGGACATGGGCCATCCAGGGGGACGCGAGCCTCCCGGTCGATCCATGGGAAGCCATCGTCGTCGGCAATCATTCGGACGGCGCGATGCTCACCGAATACACCGATCCCCGCTACGGGCGGTGCCGTCTTCACGGGGCCGTCGATTCCGTCGCGTATCGACCGGAACGGCGATGCGAGGGGTCCTCGTGGGACGTGGCGGAAAGCTTCGTTCTGCGGCTGGTTGACGCTCCCCCCGATAGCTCCACCGCCACCATTCATGTTGCGGTCATTGTTGAGGACGAGGGCTTGCCGGGAATAAGGGTGACGCTCTCGGGCGCGGACCGCCGAACGGCTACAACGGACGGGTACGGCCTGACTTCGTTCTCGGGGCTACCCGCTGGCGATTACTTGGTAGCTATCGACGGCTACGACCCCCACGACTACGAATTCGCTTTCACCTCCGAAAACGTCCGTGTCGAGCCGGGCGAGACGGCGACAGTAGCGTTCGTGGGCGTACCGCTCGGAACCTCAGGTGTCGCCGGCCGGGTGTCGGGTGAGGGAATGGGACTTGCGGGCGTGACGGTGACGCTCTCGGGCGCGGTCGACGCGAGCACGACGACCGACGCGGACGGCCAGTACTCCTTCGGGGGGCTGGCGGCGGGCACCTACTTTGTGAGGATCAGCGACTATCCGGAGGACGTGTCCTTCGAGACGGTGAGCGTTGAGGTCGAGGTCGAGGTGGGCGAGGTCGGCAGCGCCGACTTCACGGGCCACTTCATCCGCACCTCCGCGGTCGAGGGCCAGGTGGTCATCGAGGGCGAGGGCCTTGCCGGGGTGACGGTTACCCTGAGCGGCGGTCCGGCCGACGAGAGCTACACCACGATGACCGACGCCAACGGCATGTACAGGTTCGAGGAACTGCGCCCCGGCGACTACACCGTCAGCATCTCCGGCTTCGATACCCGCAGCTACGAGTTCGCGGCCACGTCGCAGGACGTGAGCATGGATCTGGATGAGACGGTAACGGTGTCGTTCACGGGCGTTCGTGTCGGTTGAGGCGGGGGGAGTACACGGTCACGATCTCGGGTTACGGCAACCTTGCTGCGATTAGAAAGGCGGGAAGACGACTTCGGGGCGTTCCTCGCGCTGGGACGGGAAGGCCCTGAAACGGCCTAGAGGCCGGCGACGGCGACCAGCCCCGGCCCTTCCTGGCCTTCGGGACGGCGGACCCCCTCCGGAGCCCGTGCGGGCCGGATCCGGCATTTCTGGAGGCATTCCGACCGATCCGGAGCCTGTGAGCGGCCCGGAGAGCGACGCGAGCGAACCCCGGAGGGCTCCCCCAACTGGAAGCTGTGCCCCCATGCCGCCTAGCGACGAAGACGCGCGGCGGCGGCGGGAGCAAGCTGCCACCGTTCCGGAGACGCGGAGCGATGACATCAGGGTCCTCATGATCGGCGGATTAGGGAATCACCGTTTCGCCGACGAACCGGGTGCCACGTCCGGGCGCGTTTCCCGTGCACAACGACCCCGCCATGCTGCGAGCACGGTTCTCGTCAGGCTTGGCACCTCTACCTTCGCTTCGGCTTTCGCCTCCGAACGTCACGCGCGTGCAGCGTGTTCGAGACGGCCTGTTCCGAGAGCGCGAACCGCTTCGTAACCTCCGCCATGCTGCCGCTCTGCTGGTAGGCCGCGCAGATCGCATCGCCCTGCAATCGGATCAGCTCGGCTCTGGTGGGGAAGCCGCCCTCGCGCATCGCGATGCTTCCAACCTGGTACGGCCGAACACGCCGAGATCGCGAGCGATGCGGGCGAACGTCTCGCCCTCCCAAGTGCGTGTAATGATCTCACCGCGCACCGCGTCGGAGATCGTGCGCCGTTGCATGGGGACCTCTCCGTATTTCGATGCCGTTCGGGATTCCGCCACGATATTGGCGCGCGTTCCGCGACCTGTAAAGCAAGCGTCCCGGCCCGCGCGGGCGGCGAACGGCTGGCGGAGATGCCTTGTCTCCGCGAGATTACGTGTGCGCAGATCGTGCAGTCCGTCTTCGAGGAGGAATCGAACGATGGCACGCACGAGAAGAAGCCGCCGGAGCTACGGCGCCGGCGAGTGGGGCCGTAACCGGGTCAGGATCTTTCCCGACCCGAAGACCGGCAACTTCCAGATTGAGTGGCGCGAGAACGGGCGCAGACGCACCCGGTCGCTCGGACACCGCGATTGGCGGCGCGCGAAGAGGCAGGCGGATCAGTTCGCAGCTGGGTTCGTCGGCCCGGACCTGAACGGCAAGGCAGAAGCCGAGCCCGAGCCGCTCACACTGGAGACGCTTTTTGACATCTACGGTGAGGAGGTGACGCCCACCAAGGGCTGGCAGTCGCGGTGCCACGACCGGGCCGCGATGAAGATGTTTCTCGGTTTCCTAGGGCGGGATCGAGATCCGGCTACGCTGTCCCGGAGGGACTGGGACCGTTTCATCCGGGCGCGGGGGACGGGCAAGGTCGGCCCGAGCGGCAAACCGGTGTCCGATCGAACGATCGAACACGACCTCAAGTTCCTGATCGCGGTCCTCAACTGGGCTGCGAAATCGAGGGACGAGCACGGAAAACTCCTGCTCGACTCGAATCCCCTGAAAGGTCTCAGGACGCCCAAGGAGAAGAATCCGATGCGGGTGCTCCTTACACAGATGGAGTACGAGGCCCTGCTCGGGGTGTCGGCGGAGACGGACTGGCGCTTCCGCGTAGCCCTCGTCCTCGCACACGAGACGGGACATCGCATCGGGGCCATTCGGCAACTCAGATGGTCCGACATTGGCATGGAGTCGAAGACCGTCCGGTGGCGGGGCGAGCACGACAAGTCCGGCTACGAACACCGGACACCGTTGACCGTGGAGGCGCTCGCGGTCCTCGAAGAGGCGCGGCCAAGGATCTCCGGCCCGGGAGACCTACCTTTGCTACCCACTTCCAGGGATCCCTCCACATGCGTCAACCGTTGGCTCGTCCGCGACTGGTGGCAAGAGGCCGAAGCACGCGCGGGGTTGGAGCCGAAGCGTGGCCGGGGCTGGCACTCGCTTCGGCGCAAGTTCGCTTCGGATCTGATGGACGAGCCACTCAAGGTGCTCTGCGAGCTGGGGGGCTGGAAGACGGCCAAGACGGTGCTCCAGTGCTATCAGAAGGTGGACGAAGCTCAGCTTCGGAAGGCGCTTGCCAACCGTCAGAGAGTCGGCGCCTGACGCAATCAGCGGGAACCAAATGGCTGGAATCCAGCCAGCCAAACTCGTAAGTTCAATACCCACAGAAAGCTGCCGATTTACGACATCCTGCCGGGATGGCGGAACAGGTAGACGCGAAGGTCTCAAAAACCTTTGCCCGTTGGGGCGTGTGGGTTCGAGTCCCACTCCCGGCACTCACGCACGGACCGGGGGAAGCGCCGCATGCGTGCTGACATCGCAACGCGGCTCAAGCGCGGGCGCACGGCCCTCGCCACCACTCTGCTGGGCTGGTTCGTGGAGGCGCTCGGCCGCACCTGGCGCATCGAGGTCGCGGAGGGCCGCGAGCACCTGGACGCGCTCGCCGCGGGGGGGGCACCCGCCATCCTCGCCTTCTGGCACGACCGCGTCGTCCCCGGGGCGTACTTCACGGGCGCCCGCCTGGCCCGGGGGAAGGGCGTGGACATCACCGCCCTCACCAGCCGGTCGGGAGACGGCGAGCTGGTGGCGCGCATTATGCAGCAATGGGGCGCGCGCATCGTTCGCGGCTCGTCGAGCGCGGGCGGGCGCGAGGCGATGTGGGCGCTTCGCTCGGTTGTCCGGCGCCACGGTTCCAGCCCCATCCTGGTTCCGGATGGCCCCCGAGGCCCCGCACGACGCCTGAAACGGGGGATCCTCGTACTCGCACGCCTGTCCGGCGCGCCCATCCTGGCGATGGGCCTCGCCTCCGACCGCCACTGGCTCCTTGACTCCTGGGACCGGATGAGCATCCCAAAGCCATTCGCCCGGGTGCGCGTGTGCGTGCGCCGCTTCGAAGTCGACCGCCATACCCGGAAGGGGTCGGACCACGACTCCGATCGGCGGGACCGGCATCGGCTCGAGTTCCTGCTGAACGAGGTGACCCGCCGCGCCGACGACCTCGCAGCACCCGGCGCATAGGCCCGCAAGCGCTCGTGCGCGCCCCGATCCCTTGCCATCGGCTGCGCAATCGTAGATGCTTTCCACGCCCATGGATGCTGCGCACGCGGTACATGCTTCGCGTGCCGGGGCGTGTACCCTCCCACAGGTTGGAGAGCCCTCCCGAAAACCATGCCCGGATCCTCCGAGACCCCTTCCCGGGCCGAACGCGGGCTGGCGCAGGTGGCGCGCGCCGGCCGCACCGTGCTGCAGCACTCCGGCGAGATCGCGATCCTGTTGCGCGACATCGTCGCTGCGCTCGTCGGCCTCCGGGTTTCGCTGCGCTCGATCCTGCGGCAGATGTACGTGATGGGCGTGCAGAGCCTACCCATCGTGATCCTGACGGCCGTGCTCGCCGGCATCGTCACCAGCCAGCAGGGCGGCTATCAGTTCACCGGGGCCATTCCCCTCTACGTGCTGGGCAGCATCGTCACCGAGTCGGTGGTTCTGGAGATGGGGCCCGTCCTGACGGCGATCGTCCTGGTAGGGCGGGTGGGTGCCCGCATCACCGCGGAGCTCGGGACCATGAAGGTCTCCGAGCAGATCGACGCCTTCTACAGCGTGGGGCGGGATCCGGTGTCGATTCTGGCTGCTCCCAGGGTGGTCGCGGGCATCATCGTGGTCCCCATCCTGGTTGCGGTCGCGAACCTGGTGGGGATCCTGGCCGGCATGGTCTCGGCCCAGCTCACCGTGGGGCTCGGGCCCAACAGCTTCCTGTACGGGGCTCGCCTCTACTGGCAGTCGTGGGATCTGTTCTACTCGCTCACGAAGGCGCTCGTCTTCGGCTTCACCATCCCAGTGGTCGCCATCCACATGGGCCTGCGGACGGAGGGAGGAGCCGAAGGAGTCGGCAAGACGACGACGCAGGCGGTCATGTTCATGACGTTGGCGGTTCTGATCATGGACGCCCTCTTTCCACCCCTCCTGCTCGACTAGGGCGCGATGCAGACTCGCCCCGTCATCCGATATCGCGCGGTCCACAAGGCGTTCGACCTGCCCGTGCTGGAGGGCATCGACCTGGACATCTTCCAGGGAGAGATGTTCGGCCTCTTCGGCGCCTCGGGTGCCGGAAAGAGCGTCCTGCTCAAGACCACCATCGGCCTCATCGTGCCCGACCGGGGCGACGTGGAGGTGGACGGCAAATCGGTGTTCTTCGGGGATCGCAGGGACTTGCGGCGCATTCGCGACAAAGTCGGGTACGTGTTTCAGCATGCGGCGCTCTTCGATTCCCTGAACGTCTTCGAGAACGTGGAGACGGGACTGCCTCTCAGGCGCCTTCGCTCCATGGGCAGCATGCGCATCGCGCGCCTGGTGTGGGAGGCGCTGGAACGGGTTCTCCTGGATCCGCGTGAGGTGATGACCAAACTTCCCGCCGAACTCTCCGGCGGGATGAAGAAGCGGGTGGGGATCGCGCGCGCCATCGTGGGAGGGCCGGACATCCTCCTCTGGGATGAACCGACCACCGGGCTGGACCCGGTCAACACGGCGGGAGTGCAGCGTCAGATCCGGCGCCTCTCCCGCGAACTGGACGTGACTTCGGTCATCGTGACCCACGACATCGAGGGAGGGCTGGAGATGTGCAACCGGGTGGCGATGCTGGAGGGCGGGCGGCTGCGGTTCCTCGGAAGCCCCACGGCCTTCCGGGCAAGCGGAGATCCGATCGTGAGAGCATTCGTGGACAGAACCGCGGCCGAGGCGGCGGTAGACCTGGTGGCAACGACATGAACGAAGCGGAAACGGACTACCGGACGAGCTCCGGGCCCTCGGACGCGGAACTCGGGCAGGCCGTCCCACCGCGGGCGCTCATGAGCGAGGCGCGCGTCGGGATCTTCATCGTCGCCGGAGTGCTGGCCACGCTGATCGCGCTCTTCATGCTGACCGATCCGTCCATGTTCCGGGGGCGCTACTCGGTCATGGCCGTGGTGGAGAACGCGGGCGGACTGCGAAGATCCGATCCCGTGCAGATGCGTGGCGTCAACATCGGTCGGGTGATGAGCTTCGTCATGATGCCCCAGGGGGTGAGCATCGAGCTCGAGATCGAAGGGGAATACGAGATTCCCGGCGACTCCCAGGTGCGGCTGGTGGGCATCGGTTTGATGGGAGGTCGCACCGTGGAGATCGTGCCCGGAAGCTCCGCCGTCATGGCAGAGGGGGGCGATGTCCTTCAAGGAACGGTGAGTGACGACGTCTTTGGCATCGTATCGGAAATCGGCGACGATGCCGAAGACATGATCCAGCGTGTGGCGGCCCTGTTGAACGAGCCCACGGTGGCTTCATTTCAGACCAGCGCGCAGGAACTGGAGTCCGTGCTCACGGACTTTGCGGTCATCGTTCGCGAGCAGCGGAACGAGATCACCCAACTGGTCGAGTCGATCAACGAAGCCGCACGCTCGGTGAGCAGCACGACGTCGTCAACGGCGCCCGCGCTCGAGAGCGCCGCGATGCGGGCGGATTCCGCGCTCGCGGCGGTCAACCGGAATCTCGAAATCCTCGATCCGGCGCTCGCCGACCTGCGCGCCATCCTCGGGCGCATGGAGCGCGGGGAGGGCACCTTGGGACGGCTGTCTCACGACGAGTCGCTCTACGACAACCTGACCGCGGGCGCGTCGAGTCTCCAACTGCTGCTGGACGACATCCGCGAGAATCCCGGCAGGTACATCAGCCTCTCGATCTTCTGACGGCCTGAGGGTCGGGCCGTCTACCAGCCCGGCGCCAGGGTGAAGCCCCAGTGCCAGCCCTTGTCGGGCCGCTGGAACGGGTAGGCGTAGTAGCTTTCCAGGATCAGGAACCCGAGCAGGTTGGCTCGCGCCGAGACGCCGGTGCTGAAGACGGGAACCCGATCCGTCGTCCATCTGTCAAAGCGCAGATCCACGGTCCCGAAGTCGTCCCACGCCAGCCCCACGTCGGCGAAGGTGACCAACTCGATGGGCAGGAACGGCAGGTTGAGCAGGCCGAACTGGCTCACGCCGGTGATCGGAACACGGAATTCGAAGTTGAACACCTGGATGCGCTGGCCGAACAGCTGCCGGTAACGCTCGGCTTCCGGGCAGATCTCCCCCCCGCAGCCGGTGAAGTCGAAGCTCTCTCTCGCGTAGCCGCGGATGAGGCTCTCGTATCCCAGGAAGATTTGGCGCAGCCCGGACTGGGTCTCGTCGGGGGTGATCCCGTAGCGCCCGTAGTGCATCCCCCTGAAGGCGATGGTGAGCTCGCGCATGGGATTGAAGTACCGGCGGTAGTCGGCGGTCAGGGTATGGTAGTCGGCGGTGCCCACCGTGTTCTCGTACTCGAAGCGGTACCTGGATCCACGCACCGGAGAAGTGAAGGCGGAATAGGAATTGTCGCCCACCAGCGCGATCGCCACGTGCGCGAGCGTGAGCGGCGCCTGCGGGTCTTCCAGCTCGCGGACGCGGCGATCCATCAGCCGCCCGAGCGGGTCGTAGAACAGGTACTCCTCTTCCAGATCGAAGGAGTAGCGGGTAAGCCCGAACCGGCTCTCCACCCGCTGTGTGGTGGAGAAGGGGTACGCCAGCATCCCGATCGCGGAGTCGATGTAGATCCGCTCCCGCAGGGCCCGGTAGGCGGGCATGCCGTTCGGAGAACGTTCGAAGCTCGCCCATACCAGCTGATAGGGTATTCGTCCTCCCGAGACGCCCCAGTTCCAGCGCCGCTTCATGTTCTGGTACAGGAACTGTCCCCCCACGTCCTTGAAGGTGCCCTGGGCCTGGACGGCGACCCCCAGAGTGCGGTCTCCCAGCATGTCGCTGAAGAACGCCGCGGCTCCGCCCTGCAGGTTGTTGCCGTAGATGTCGCCGGCTCCGATGCCGATCATGGGCTGACCCACGTAGTCGAGCTTCAGGCCAGGGTCGTACGTGGATGCCTCTTCGGAGACGTACGTCCCCGTGGGAGGCAGCCCGGTGAGCGGATCGGCCAGGTAGTTCGCGACCCGGCTGCGCACGAGCGGATCCGCGGGCGGAATCAGGCGGCCCTCGGGGACTTCCGTTCCCTCGCGCGCCAGTTCCTGGGCCGCGCCCGCTTCCTGCGAGGACAGCGAGTAGATGTGGAACTCGAATTCATCGAAGACCGAGAACACCAGTGTGCCGGTCCGGGAGGCGACGCTCATGGCCGGCGAACCGCTCGTGATGCCGCTGACCGCGGTCGCGATGTTGGTCACCCGATAGATCTCGCCGGTGGGAAGGTTCACGCGGTAGATGTCGCTGAAGCCGTCCTGGTCGGAGATGAAGTAGAGGCCCTGGCCGTCCGGCGTGAACTGGGGGTTGAGGTGCTTGACGTTGTCGAACAGGTCGAGCGTACGGACCTCGCGGGTCTCCATGTCGAGAAGCGCGATGCGCGGCCGGCTGTAGACGAGGTCGGTGAAGTCCGTTTCGGGTCCCCGGTCGGAGACGAAGGCGAGCATGGAGCCGTCGGGTGAGAACGCCGGCTGCATGTCCCCGTGCTTGTCGTTGGTGAGGCGGGTGATCTGTTCCGTCTCGAGGTTGAGCATGAACAGGTCGGAGATGCCCCCCGACTGTCCCGCGAACACGATCGAACCGCCGTCCGGAGACCAGGCGGGGTTGGAGATGGCCCCGATGTTGGCGCTCTCCACCTCGAAGCGCTGCTCCACGTCCGAGTTATCGACATCCACGATGACGAGCTGGTTGTCTCCGTCGGCGATGGCCACAAAGGCGAACAACTGCCCGTCCGGAGACCAGGAACCCGAGGAGTCGAGAAAGCGGAGCGCGTCCATGTGGGCGTCCGAGGCGGCGCTCGACAGTCTGCGGATGATTCTCCCGGTGCGTGCGTCGGCCATGAACAGGTCGACCGAGAAGAGGTCCCTCTCGGAGATGAAGGCCACGTAACGGCCGTCGGGGCTGACCGAGGGCGCCACGTTCTGGCTTCCCGCCCCCGTGGAGGGAGCAAGCAACAGGGCGCCCACTTCGCCCGGCGCTGAGCGGCCGGCCATGAGCGGGCGATACTCGCTCTCGATCGCCCGATGCCAGTCCGCCGACACCGAGTCCTGCGTCTTGCCCAGCACGCTCACGATGGCGTTCTCCCACCCCACCCGGAGCGAGCGGCGGTACAGCTCGGTTACGGCCTCGTCGCCGTAGGTGCCGCCGACGTAAGTCCAGAAAGCCTGACCGAAGCGGTACGGGAAGAAGCGCCGTTCCCGGGTCATCTGTTCGAGCGTCGGCACGTCGTCGCGCAGAAGGGCATCGCGCAGCCACATGCCCGTAAGGGGATCTTCGCGGCCGACCGAGAGGTATTCGGCCATCCCCTCCACCACCCACAGCGGCAGCTGGGCCATGCCGCGCAGCCCGCCTCCGCTCCGGGACTGGGCGATGTTGTACTGGAAGGCATGCACGAGCTCGTGGCCGAGCACGTGGTCGGTGTCGTAGTAGGTGCCCGCCAGCGGCATGATGACGCGATTCTTCAGCGACTCGGTCACGCCGCCGGTGCCCTCGCTGATGAAGCCCGCGAGGGTGTTGGTCTGCTGGAAGTCGGGATGATCGGCGTACAGGATGACCGGCTTGGGCCGCTCGAACTCGTGCTGGAAAGTGCGGGCCAGCCGCTCGTACCAGCGTTCGGACATGCGGGCGGCGTCCTCGATGGCGACTGCGGCCTCGTCGTAGTAGTGGATGTCGAAGTGGGGGGTCTTCATGACCCGGAAATCGAAGGAGTCGTATTGCACCTTGTTTCGCCCGAAGTACTGCGCTTCGGCAGGTTCGGGCAGGAGCAGGGCCGTCAGTGCGACGACGGCCGGCAGGACTCCGGCGCACAGGCTCCGGCGGACGGCGGACGAGGAGGAGGATGTCATGGCCTGACCTTGGCGTATGTCGTCGCGCAGCCGGATGCTGACTGGAGGCGTGGGCGAGCGTAGCGGATGATGGCGTCAGTACACGGTGCTTGGGGGGTAAGGTCCGCGCGCGCTCGCGGGCGCTTGCGGGCGGCTATCGTTGCGGTTGAAGGGACGGAAGTTGAACTTACGGCCCGCGCCCGTGATCGCGCTACGCATCTTCCCGCGAACCAGGAGCAAGGACATCAGCTCTCTCATTCGATGGTTCAGCCCGGCAGGACCGGCCCCCCGTCCGTTTCGGGCAGTCCTGGCCATCCTCTGGCTCGGCACGGCGTGCGCGCCGGTCGATCGACCTCCGGCCGCGGGGGACCCGGTGCCCGATGTGCGGGCCGCCACGCTGGACGGCGACGCGGTTGCGCTCTCCGACCTGCGCGGCCAGGTCCTGCTGGTCAACCTCTGGGCCACCTGGTGTGCGCCCTGCCGATTCGAGACGCCCTTCCTGCAGTCGCTCTACGACGAGCACCGCGAGCGGGGCTTCGAGATCGTGGGCATCTCCGTGGACGACGCCGGATTCGAGGATGTGGTGCGCGAGTTCGCCGGCGAGTACGGCGTGACCTACACGATCCTGCACGATCCGGAGATGCGTTCGATGGACGCGTTCCGCGCCGTCGGTCTCCCGGCCACCTACCTCGTCGACCGGGAAGGGACGATCCGCTTCGTGCGTGTCGGTCCGGTGTCCGAGGAAGACCGGGCGTTCTTCGACGCCCTGGAGGCGGCCCTCGGTTGAGCGAAATCCCCGCCGGTCTCTCGGACGCGGAGACCCCCGTCGCCCTCGTGGACCTGGCGAGGGCGCGAGCCAACGCGGCCAGGGTGGCCGCCTACACGGAGCGCCACGGAATCGTCTGGCGCCCGCACGTGAAGACCCACAAGAGCCTCGCGCTCGCCCGCATCCAGTTGGAGGCCGGTGCGCGGGGGCTCACCGTGGCCACGCCGCACGAGGCCGAGGTCATGGCTCGGGTCTGCGATGATCTGCTGCTCGCCTATCCGCTCCTCGGAAAGAGGAAGCTGAATCGGCTGATGGCGCTTCCCGAACGGGTCGCGCTGACAGTGGCCCTGGATTCGGAGGTGGCGCTGCGGGGCCTGGCGGAGGCCGCGCGGGCGGCTGCAAGGGCGGTAGGTGTCCTGGTCGAGGTGGATGTGGGGCTGGGACGAACGGGGGTGCAGACGGCGCACGAGGCCGGCTTGCTGGCGGCGCTCGCCCGCGACACGGAGGGTCTGGAGTACCGGGGCATCATGTTCTACCCGGGGCACATCCGCAGGCATGTGTTGGAGCAGGAGCAGGCGATCGGGGCGCTCGCGGAGCGGCTCGAGTCCTGCTGCGCAACGCTCGACGGGGCGGGGCTTGCGCCCGAGGTCGTCAGCGGCGGATCGAGCCCCACGCTCTGGCACAGTCACCTTCTTCCCCGTCTGACCGAGGTGCGGGCCGGCACCGTCATCTACAACGACCTCGACATGACCGGCATGGGCGTGGCCCGCGGCCGCGAGTGCGCCTACTCGATCCTCGCCACGGTGGTGAGCACCGCGGTCCCCGGGCGGGCGGTGGTGGACGCGGGCTCCAAAGCGCTCTCAAAGGAGCTGCACGACACCGCCGGCACTGGATACGCCGCCCTGGCCGGGCGGCCGGAGGTGCGCGTGGTCGCCCTCTCGGAAGAGCACGGCGTGCTGGACATCACGAGCACGGACTGGCGTCCGCGGGTGGGCGAGCTGGTTCGGCTGCTGCCGAACCACGTCTGCGTCTCGGTGAACCTGCAGGACCGCGTCATCGCACACGAAGGAGACCGCTGCGAAACCTGGCCCATCGAGGGAAGAGGACGGGTCGCGTCCCCGAACAACTCAGCCACGGAGTCTGACACCAGATGAGCGAAACTATGGTCGTGCACACGGACAGTGCCCCCAGGGCCATCGGTCCCTACTCCCAGGCGATCGCCGCGGGAGGGCTTCTCTTCGCCTCCGGGCAGATCCCGCTGGTCCCGGCGACCGGTGAACTGCTCCGGGGCGACATCCGGGAACAGACGCATCAGGTGCTGCGCAACCTGGCAGCCGTGCTGGAGGCCTCCGGGGCGTCGCTGTCCACCGTCGTCAAGACAACCGTCTTCCTCGCGGACATGGGCGAGTTCGCCGCCATGAACGAAGTCTACGCCGAGCACTTCGGCGACCACCGCCCCGCGCGCTCGACCGTGCAGGCGGGCGCGCTCCCCAGGAACGTGAGCGTCGAAATCGACGCCATCGCGCTGCTTCCCTGAGGGAAACTGCTCCGGCGCACTGGCGGAGCCCTGTCGAATCCGACACGATTAGGGATGAGGCGCCCGTGCGGCTCCATCGTGCTCGCGCGCCCCGTTCCCCTGCCATGAGGTGATTTCATGAGTTCATGCGCCGCGAAGCGGGCGCGGATGAGATGGTTCGCCGTCGTCGCCGGCGTGTCGGCCCTCACGGCCTGCTCGATCCTGGACGGGCCCACCGAAGCCCCCACCACCGCGAGCATCGTCATCGGCGGCCCGGGCCCGGGTCCCCTGACCCTGGTCACGTCGAACCAGTTCGTCTACATCTGGGACAACTTCGGCAACCGCCGGGAAGAGGTTGTTTCGGCCGACACTTCAACCGTCGATCCGGGTTACCGGGCAGATCTCGAGCTGGGCGGCGGAGCCCGCATTTTCGTGAGCGTCGGCCGACAACCGGAGACGGAGGCGATGCCCCAGGTGAGCCTGCAGTTGTTCGTGCGCGACGAGGCGATCTGCGAGGTCGCATCCGTCCTGTCGGACCAGGTCCCTGAACTGGTCTGCACCTACACCTTCAACTAGCGGCAGCCCGGGGCCGGGCGGGGGTCTACTCCCCGTACGGTATCCAGATGTTCTTGAGCCGCCTCTCTGCGTGCAAAACCATGCAACAACGGGCAACAAGCGACGGTCTACAAGAAGCAGTGACAATGCTTTACGCCTGATAAACCGGTATCCTTGTGCAACATGATGCAACGCCCCATATTGGTGACTACTAGTACACAAGAAGTCATCAGTTCAGGGGGACGCCATGAGGAAGCCGTACCGGCTCACAGCCGACTTCGTTAGACGCATCGACAGGCCGGGCATCTTCGGCGATGGCCGGGGATCGCACGGCTTGCAGCTTCGGGTGCATCGCACCAAGGGCGGCGACCTGTCCAAGTCCTGGCGGCAGATGCTTCGCATCGACGGCAAGCTCACTACGCGCGGGCTGGGCGCGTGGCCCTACGTCGGCTTGGCCGACGCCCGCAGGATGGCGATGGCGAACCGGGCGGCGCTCGTGGATGCCGTGCCGAACATCGCCCCGGTCCGGCCGAAGGTGTCCGGCCCTACGGTGCTTGAGGCAGTCGAGAAGGTGATCGAGCTGCGCAGGCCGACATGGAAGAACGGCGCGACGGAGGCCGCGTGGCGGGGCGCGCTGGCGCACATCGGCACCGTCGGGGCGAAGTCGGTTGGCACCTTGACGAGCGCGGATGTGCTCCGAGTCATTGAGCCGTTGCACACAGCGAAGCCGTCCGTGGCCAAGAAGCTGCTCGACTGCATCAGGCTGGCGGCGGAGTGGGCCATCGGGCATGAGCTCCGGTCGGACAATCCGGCGAAGGTTGCGAAATCGGCGCTCCCGAAGCGGACGGTGCAGCGGCAGCACTTCGCTGCGGTGCCCCACGGGGCCGTGAGGGGCGTCATGGAGCGCCTGGCGGCTTCCCGACTGGTGGCAGCCCCACTTATCCGCTTCGTCGCTCTCACGGCCGTGAGGCACGGCGAAGCGGCGGGAGCGAGGTGGAGCGAGATCGACATGGCCGCGGCGACCTGGACGATCCCGGCGGCGAGGATGAAGGGTAGCAAGGGCACGGCACGGGAACACCGGGTGCCTTTGTCGGCTTCGGCGCTGGCGCTGCTGCGGGAGCAACGCGAGCGGGTCGGCGGGCACGGATTGATCTTTCGCAACACCACGGGCAACCCAGTTGCGAGAGATGTTTGCAGCAAGGCGCTACGCAGGGTTGAGGCGGGCGGCACGGTCCACGGCTTCAGGTCTTCCTTCCGCGACTGGTGCGCCGAAACGGGCGTTGCCCAGGAGGTCGCTGAAGCCTGTCTCGCCCACGTCGCGGGTGACGTGGAGCGCGCCTACCGGCGCGGCGATCTGTTGGCGCGACGTCGCGACGTGATGGAGCGATGGTCGCGCTACATCGCTTCCTAGACCTGTTGCATACCTATTGCAAACCGTTGTGGGGTAATACGTTGAGAGGTTGACGTGCGCACGATGTAGCGCGTAACTTCAGGTTGTCGCCCTTCGGGGCGTCGCGAGCAAAGGAGCACAGCCACGCGACGACCCGGAGGGTTTTTCGCGCCCTCCCCGGCCACAACCCAAGCGGGAGGGCGTTCTCATGTCTGTGGAAATACTCAGTTACAAGGAGGTGGCGGCGCTAATCGGCGTGCACCGCTCGACGCTCTTCAGGGCGGTGCGGGCCGGTCGGTTCCCGGCTCCGCTCAAGCTCCGGGGCAATCGTGTGGGTTTCGTGGCGGTGGAGGTCCGGGACTGGATCGCCGCGCGACCCCGCGTCCGCTATGGGGGTGAGGGGACAGAATGAGCGTTCCAGCCCGTGCGGACCTAGACGCGCTGGCCGAGACGATCATCGAGGGCGCGGGCCAAATGGAGGCAGGCGCGCACGACTATTGGGCCGGGGCCGTTAAGGCTGGCGCAGCTGCGATCAAGGCAAAGGCCGCGCTCGGAAGGGGCCAATGGGGAGCCTGGATCACAGACAACTGCGGGGGGCTTTCCGTCCGCCACGTCCAGCGGATGATGAAGGCCGCGCGGTCGGGCCTGACGGCGGAACAGTTCATCCAGCGGGGCGGGTATCGGGCGCTCGCGCGGAGCGTGTCGCGGCGCAAGACGGATCGCAAAAACGACACGGTGTCGCAAACCGACCATCGGGAAATCTATCCCTCGATGACGCGGCGAAAGACGCTCCGGGACGTGTTGGAGGAGAAGGACCGCGAGCTTGCCCACCGGGAGCTTGAGATCGACGCCAACCGGCACGAAATCGACGTGCTCCGCGCTCGCGTCTTGGAGCAAGAAGCCGACGGCAACCCGGAGCTTGCGCGCGAGGTCGAAACCCTTCGGGCGCGGGTCGCGGACCTTGAGCGGCGGCTTGAGGAAAAGGCGCGGCTGCTCCGCGAGTATGTTGGGCGGTTTGGAATCTTGCGCCCGGACGCGCGCGGGGGCGCGGTGGTGTTAACTCCACCAGCTACGGAGGTGGGAACTACCACGAAGGACGGGAGCGAAGCGAGGCCGACGGACCCGCGCGCGGGAGACAGGCAAGGCCTGTTCCCCGGCTTCAACGACCGACCGAGTCCCTACGACGAGGGGCTTTAGGCGCTGGGGTTTGCGCTTCCGCCTCTACGGTGTATGTTCGGGGTGTGGGGCGCGGGATCGAAGCGCCCGGACCGCCAGCGGGTTCCTCTAGTTCCCCGCTTTCCGGTCGCCCGCATCGGGGCTTTCGGGAAGGGTGAGCCTCCGGGGCTTCGGCTCCGGGGGCGAGCCTAGCACAGCAAAGGAGCACAGCACGCCTTCCGGTCTCTGGCCGGGGGGCGTTTCGCGTTGGGGGGTTGGATGATCGAGGTGAAGGTGGACACTTCGGAGCTTGACGCGCTGATCGCGCGCTTGGAGGGGGAGGAGCTGGTCGAGGTCCTGGCGGAGACCGTGCTGGAGGAAGCGAAGCGCACCGTCCCCGTTGACACTGGCGCGCTCAAGCGAAGCGGCCGGGTAGAGGCGCGACCGAACAATGCGCGCGCCGTGGTGTTCGGCGACCGACGCGCCAACTACGCCGGCCCGGTGCACTTCACGCCAGGCGGGCGCGGGTTTGACTGGCTACGGCGTGCTGCGATGAACGCACACGGGGTCCAGGCCGCGGTCGCGAAGCGCGCGCGCCAACTGATCGGCCGATGATGGCACCGGCCGGGGCGAACCCTGGAGCGGGGTACCGGGGTGTGGGTCTCGGTTCGTGACCGCGCGGGCTCGGGCTCGGGCGCTGGTGGCCTACGTCGGGGAGCACCTGGAGCTGATCCCGTGGGAGCGCCGTTTCCTGTCGAGGCTGGCGCGCACGGAGGGCGATCTGGCGCTGTCCGTGGGGCGTGGGAACGGCAAGAGCGCGTTGTGCGCGGCCATCGCGGCCGCGGTGATCGACGGGCCGCTGCGGATCCCGGATGCGGAGGTTGTGCTGGTGGCCTCCAGCTTCGCGCAGGCCGGGATCATGTTCCGGGACGTGAAGCGGTTCCTGGGGGACGCGCTGGCGGACCGGGGGACGTGGAGGACGCGGGACACCACGGGGATAGCGGAGCTGGAGCACCTGCCGACGCGCGCCAGGTTGAAGGCCATCGGCTCGGATCCCCGGAGGATGCACGGGTTGAGGCCGTTGCTGGTGCTGGCGGATGAACCGGCACAGTGGGGCCGGACTACATCGGAGGCCGCGCTGGCGGCGCTCCGGACGGGACTCGGGAAGCATCCCCGGTCCCGGCTGATCGCTTTGGGGACGCGGCCGGCGGACGGGGAGCACTGGTTCGCGCGGATGCTCGCGGAGCCTGGGGCCACCGTGTACGCCTCCAGGCCGGACGATCCTATCGGCTGGCGGCGGACGTGGCGCAAGGCGAATCCGTCCCTGGACGCGATGCCGCACCTCGAGGCGCGGATCCGGCTGGAGGCCGCGGAGGCGAAGCGGGATCCGGTCGCGCTGGCGAGCTTCCGGGCGCTCCGGCTGAATCTCGGGGTGGCGGATGTGGTGGAGGACGTGCTGATCGAGGCCGCAACGTGGCGGATCCATATGGGCCGCGCGGCCGCCGTGGGGCCGTACGTCCTGGGGCTGGACCTGGGGCAGACCGAGGCCATGTCCGCGGCGGCCGGCTACTGGCCGGACACGGGCCGGCTGGACGCGCTCGCGTGCTTCGGGAACGATCCGGACGTCCGGACGCGGGGCCTTCGGGACGGCGTGGGCCGGCTGTATTCGGAGTGTGCGGCGCGTGGCGAGCTGGTGACGTCACCGGGCCGGGTGTCGGATCTCCGGACGCTGCTCGGGGAGGTCTGGGACCGCTGGGGTGCCCCGGTCGCGATCGTGTGCGACAGATGGAGAGAAGGCGAGTTGCGTGACGCGCTCGCGGCGCTGCGCTGGCCTCGGGCGGCGCTGGTGGTGAGGGGGATGGGCTACAAGGACGGCGGCGAGGACGTGAGGGGCTTCCGGAAGGCCGTCCTGGGGGGACACGTCACGCCGTTGGACAACCTGCTCCTCACCGCGGCGATGGCGGAGGCGCGGACGATCTCGGATCCGGCCGGGAACGCGAAGTTGGCGAAGTCCTCACAGGGTGGACGCCGGCGCGGCGCACGGGACGATGCCGCGGCCGCGGCGATCCTGGCGGTGGCGCTCGCGTGGCGAAAGCGGAAGGAGGTCCAGCCGGTCGGCCTCCGTTCGGCGGTGGTGCGGTGAGGCACTGCGCGCTCAGGAAGTGCGGGAAGCCTCTCCCCGCCGACGCGAACCCTCGCCGGAGGTACTGCGAGGCGAGGTGCCGTTACCTGGCCTACTACTACCGCCATCCCGAGCGGAGCCGGAAGCACAGCGAGGCGTGGGCCGCCCGCAACCGGGAGTATCTCCGGCAAAAGGCGGCTGAATACCGTGCGAAGAACCGCGAGGTGCTGGCACGCATTGCCCGGAACAGGCGCATTGCCGAGCGGCGCGGGCTCCGGCAAGGCAGCGGCCGGTGAGGCGGCGCGGCGGGAGCGGCCGGCGCTGGGCGCGGATCCGGCTGGAGGTGCTGGACCGGGACGGGTGGCGCTGCACCAGGTGCGGCCGGGCCGGCAAGCTGGAAGTCGATCATATCCGGCCGCTGCACCGGGGCGGATCCGACAGTCTGGACAATCTCCGTGCACTGTGCAGGACGTGTCACGTTGATCGGCACCGGCCGGTCCGGTCCCCGTCCGTGCTCGCGTGGCGGCGACTGGTGCGAGGCCTGATCGGCGACTAGGTTTCCCGCGAGCAAAGGAGCACGGCAACGGCTTCCCCCGGCGTCTCGGGGGGGGCCGTTTTGCGTTCACCCTGATCGGGAGGTCAAGGCGATGTTGGAGTCACAGAGGCTCGCGATCCGTTCCAGCGAGATCCGCGAGAAGCTGAACGAGCTGTCCGGCGAGGAGACGTTGACGGAGGAGCAACGGTCCGAAGTGGACACGCTCACCACCGAGTACCGCGACGTCGAAGCGAAGCGGCGCGCGGCCATCGTGGCGGAGGACGCGGAGGAGCGCGAGGCGGCGAAGGCGGACGGCCAGGTGATCGACGCGGAGATGCGGGAGCGCCTGGAGCTTCGGAAGAAGGCGAGCGTGACGGCCTACGTCGCGGCCGCGCTCCGGGGCCGCCGGGTGGACGGAGCGGAGCACGAGCTGTCGGCCGCGGCCGGCGTGGGCGGCGACATTCCGCTGGAGCTGTGGGAGCCGGATCCCCGCGAGGTCCGCGAGGAGGACCGCGCCGTGACCAACGCGCCGGGCACCGTGGGCGTGAACATGGCCCCGATTCAGCCGGCCGTGTTCACGCCGTCCATCGCGGCGTCAATGGGCATCGACATGCCGCAGGTCCAGTCCGGCACGTTCGGACAGGCCCGGATCTCCACGTCCCTGACGGCGGAGGCGAAGGCGAAGGGCGGCGACATCGCGGCGACGGAAGCGGAGTTCACCGTCGCGACGGCAACGCCGAAGCGCGTGTCGGCCCGGCTGGAGATTCTCGCGGAGGACGTCGCCTCCGCCGGCGTCTCCAACTTCGAGTCCGCGCTCCGGGAGAACCTGTCGATGGTGCTGTCCGCGGAGCTGGACAACCAGTTCATCAACGGGAACGGCAACGGCGCGAACCTCCGCGGGCTGTTCGAGGCGCTGGGCGATCCGACCGCGGACGGGACCACGCTCACCTTCGCGCACGGCCTGGAGAAGCTGGCGGCGCTCGTAGATGGCTTGTGGGCCATGGAAGTATCGCAGGTGCGCCAGATCGTCGGGGTGGACACCTACCGGCTCGCGGCCAAGCTGCTCACCACGGCCGCCACCGGCGAAATCACGCTCGCGGAGTACCTGCGGCGGGCCTCGGGCGGCTTCCGCACAAACTCGCGGATGCCGGCGACGTCCAGCATGAAGCAGCAGGCGCTCGCGTTCCGGTCCGGCCGCGGCGGGATGCGGACGGCCGTGTCCCCGCACTGGGGCCGGCTCGCCATCACCGACGTGTACACGGGATCGGCCAGGGCGGAGACGGCCGTTTCGTTCCACGTCCTGGTCGGCGACGTGTTGGTGGTCCAGCCGTCCGCGTACAGCCAGGTCGAGTACAAGGTGAGCTGATCGGTGGCGCTCCACCTGATCCAAGGGCCGGCCGGTGGCGGGAAAAGCCAGGTTGTTCGGGACCTGGTCGCTGCCGGCACGGTCCAGGTGGTGGCCGACATCACGCGCACCTGGGCGGCCGTGGGCGGCTACGAGCGTGACGAGGAGGGCCGCTATCCGGTCCGGGAGGACTACGATCCCGCGCTGTCCATCGCCAGGTATCTCCAGGTGGTGACTGTGCGGCGGGCGCTGGAGGCGAACGCGGACGTGGCGGTGACTACTTCTCGCCGGGGCCAGGCCGCCAGGTGGATCTCGATTGCTGACGAGCACGGCACCGAGACGCTGATCCGCACGGTCGATCCCGGCGAGGCGACAGTGCGCCAGCGGCTCGCGGATGTGTTCGGCAAGCCTCTGTCGGCGGAGTGCGATCGCGCTGTCCGAAGGTGGTACGAAGGGGGATCGTGAAATCCAGTTTCGAGGTCGAGGTCCGCGAGGGCCGGCACGGAAAGCGCCTCCGCGGCGTCATGCTCCAGGAAGGCCGGGCGGCCTCCGGGGGACGCCGTGAAGTGTTCGCGCCTGGATCCGTGGACTGGCCTAGCAACGGCGTGGGGATCCTGACGGAGCACCGGGGCGCGGTCGAGGTCCGTTCGCAGCCTGTGCGCCAGGGAGACGGCCGAATCATGGTCGAGGCGGAGGCCACGCCGGCGATCCGCGCGGCCGTCGAGGGCGGCAAGCGGTACATGAGCGTGGAGTTCATGGCGATTGAGGAGCGCACCACGCAGGGCGGGGTGCGGGAGATCTTGTCCGCGTTCGTGCCTCGGGCCGCGCTGGTGGATCGGCCGGAGTACGATTCCACGTCGGCCGAAGTCCGGAGCAAGCGCCGGAGGCGCGTGTGGCTGTAACGCGGACGCTCGTGCAGCTCGCGGGCGATCTCCGGCTCGGGGACGGCACGACCGCACCAACCGGGGCGCACGCCGTTGTCCTGGGCCGGATCGACGCCACCGCGCGGGCGCTGGTGCTCGCCTACGCACCGAACGCGCCGGACGCGATCCACAACGAGGCGTACGTCCGGCTGGCCGGCTGGCTGTACGACGCCGACCCGACCGGCGCGAATCCGGGCGGGCGGTCCCCGCTGCGTGCCTCCGGCGCGGCCGCCATCCTGGGGCCGTACAAGGTCCGGCGCGCCGGGCTGATCGGGAGGTAGCATGGGTCGCCGCGAAGCTCGCCGGGTGCAGGATCGCGTTCACCTGGACACGCTGGTGCGGATCCGACGCTGGGGGCCCCCGAACAATCCCCTCACCGGCAATCCCGACACGCTTATCGACGACGTGACGGTGTGGGCCGCCGTCGAGTCCGGCCGGAGCGAGCTGAACATCGGGGGGAGCGGGACGACGCTCACCTTCCCGTCCGCCATCGTGGTGCGCCATGACGCGCGCTGGGCGTCCCTGGACGGGATCCGCCTGGAGATCAACCTGCCGGAGTCCCCGGACCGTGACGACCGGATCGCCAACGTGGAAGGGATCGGACGCCGGCGCTTCCTTCGGCTGGAGGTCGAGGCATGATCGGCAAGTACATCGAGCGCCGGGTGGCGGCCGTGCTCGAGGAGCGCGCCGGGTATTCGGACCTGCTCTTGGCGGGGCTGGAGTCCCTTGCCTCCGGATCCGCCGGCGACGTGCTCCGGACTTCCGCGCTGGAGACGGCCGCGCAACTGTGGGCCGGCGCGCTCGCGGCCGCGGACGTCACCGGGACCGACGCGCTCACGCCGGACACGCTCGCGATCCTAGGACGTCAGCTCGTACGGAACGGGGAGATGGTGTTCGAGATCCGCGTCTCCGGATCGCGAGTGCAGCTCTATCCGGCCGCGGAGTGGGAGATCATGGAGGGCTGGCGCTACCGCTGCCAGCTCCAAGAACCACCCGGCAAGGCCGTGTCCCGCACGATCCCGCGCGCGAAGGTCTGTCACTTCACCTGGGCGACCGACCCGCGCGAACCGTGGCGGGGGATCGCGCCGATGGCCGCGGCCGCGCTCGCGGCGAAGGTCGCGGCGAACACGGAAACCCGGCTCGGGGAGGAAGCGGGAGCGCCGTCCGCGCTCATTCTCCCGATCCCGACCGACGGCGGCGCTACCACGCTGGACAGCCTCCGGACCGACATCGGGGACGCGAAGGGCGGCGCGATCCTCCTGGAGTCCACCGCGGCCGGCTGGGAGGAGGGACGCGCGAAGGGCACGCTGGCCGACTGGAAGGCGCAACGCCTGGGGCCGGAGATCCCCGAGAACCTGCGTCAGCTCCACGAGGACGCGCTTCAGCGGGTGCTCGCGGCCTGTGGTATCCCCGGGAGCCTTGCGAGCGTAGGAGCGGACGGGACGCAGCTCCGCGAGGATTACCGGCGGTTCGTCATGCTGGCCGTGCAGCCGATGGCGCGGCGGATCGCGGCCGAGGCTTCGGCGAAGCTGGACGCGGACGTGCAGCTCGATTTCCACGGGCTGCACGCTCACGATATCGTGGCGCGCGCGAACGCCTACGGGAAGCTCCGCGAAACGATGGAGGAAGACGAGGCGCGGAGGCTCGCCGGGCTCGACGTCGCGGGCGTCGTCTGATGATTCAGGTTCTTAGCCTGATCGCACCGGGCCACGCCGAGTAGGGAACGCCGCTCCCCGCCACGGGCTATACCAGCCTGAGGAACAGCGGTTGCCCACTGTTTCCGGCAAGTCTTATCATCTCGCAACGTACGATCTACTGCCCGGAGGGAGTTGTTCTCGGTGACGAACGTTGAGGCGCAGGTATACCCAGTCGGGGCGATCGCCAACTTCATGATTGGCCGATCGATGAAATACCACACCCTGCTAACCCATCTACAGCTGCAGAGGCTCGTCTACATCGCGTACGGATTTGGGCTCGCGATCTTCAACCGGAGGCTCTTCACGGAGGCGATTCAGGTGTGGCGGTTGGGTCCGGTCGTTCCCGATCTCTACCACGAGTTCAAACGGTTCGGCCCGCATGTGATCCGCGAATGGTCTACGTACTACGACTACGCCTCGCACCAGTTCGTTTTTCCTGCTGTGGACGAACGTGATGGTGGGGCGCTCTTGGTGCTGAATCGAACATGGAACCAATACGGAAATCTCCCGCCCTCAGATTTCGTGCCGGCCACCGATCAGTACGGCGCTTTAGCGAGCGTGACGCAACCACAGCCGATCGAGGATCATCTGATCAGGCAGCACTTCCAACAACTGCTCTATGGACAAACCCAACCAGCCACCCACCCAACAACGGCCAGCGGAGGACCCTCCTGACGAGGCGTCCGCTACTGCTCCACGACCTCTCGGCCTGGCTGAATTTTTAATCCACGACTGGTCACCGAGTGACAAAGCGCCCCCTGACAGCCCAGGACGGATAGAGAGGACCGGGGTCTTCCTCGACAAGGTCGCCGGGCCTTACTTCCGATTCTGGTATCAGTTGTGTAGGGCATTGCTGGTTGGAGGTGGATTGGCGGCCTTTTCGATGTTGTTGTGGCCGTGGGGTAACGTTGCGCTTCTAGAATCCATCATCTTGGCGGCCATCGAGTCGGGACGGGGCTTCTCCCTTCCCTTGTTGGCGTTGGCGATCTGGTCGCCGAAGATCCTGGATCGGATCTTCGCTCTTAAGCAATCCGGGCAGCGAAAGCCCTTCAACCCGGAGTAGTACCCGGCCCGCGCGTTCGGAAATTCTGGAACGCGAGTTCGGCGAGGGCGGCCGAGCGAAGCGACGGGCACCGTGGCCGCCCGCTCACCTGGGGGAGCCGAAGGGCTTCTTGACACCTCGCTGATTGGTGTCAGGTTGGTTGCGGCAGTTTGAGCGCATCTTCGATTCGGCGAGGGAACATCAGAATGAGCAAACAACCGCAAGACCTCCTGATGGACTTACGCAACCGGGTGAACAAGCGTGACAACAACCCGAGCAGGCACGAGCGGCTGGAGCATCTGACATTTCTGCGGAACAGAATCGACGCCTGGATAGAGGCGCTGGAAGTTCCGGCCAAGTCGCTCGGTCCGTCACAGGAAGAGATGGACTGCATTCTCACCGACTTGGAGGGCCTACTAAGAGACCTACGCGGCCTCCACGTAACCGGGTTCTGATCCAGATTCAAGGTTGCGAAGTAGTCGGCCCAGTCCACAACCGAGGGGGTGACGTGAGCAAAGCAGAGCTCGACAAGAAGATTGAGAAGGTGGAGGCCGAGTGGGCGCGGTTGGTGCCTGCCGTTGAGCGTGGCGAGGTGGAGCAAATCGTCGCGGCGACCGAAGTCCTCACTCGTCTCGACAAGTTGCTCGGGCCAGAAGAACCAGAGGCAGGACGCATAGAGCGGTGGCGCGTCCTTCAGGTGGCCCGGTACGAGATGCTCATTAGGGGACTTCAGACCGACATGGAGTCAGACGACACCATGGTTGTTGTTAAGGCCACCGACGCTCTTATCGCGGTCCAAACCCGCATCGACAAGCTGTACGGACTGGAGGCGAAGGACCCGCACACGTAGTACACGGGCGTGTTCGCGCCCGCTATCAGTGCGGTAAGTGCTTGTCGCACAAAGGTTAAGCTCCGTACGGGATCCAGATGTTCTTGACCTGCGTCGCCCGGCGCAGGAATTCGTCGCCTTCCCCCTGCTCGCGCGTGCGCCATCGTCGGACCAGGCCGGCTTCCGTCCAGGTCTGCTTCATGTTGCCCGTCGAGAGGCGCTCGACCTCCTCCACCCCGGTGTCCGCGCCGAAGTACCAGATGGCGTCCACGTCGTCGTGCGCGGCGAGCACCGGCGCCAGTTCGGCATGCTCGCCCGTGACGACGTTGACCACCCCGCCGGGCAGGTCGGAGGTGTCCAGCACCTGGCAGAGGTCGGTGGCGGAAAGCGGGCAGCGCTCGGAGGGAACGGCGACCACGGTGTTGCCGGTTGCGATGGCGGGCGCGATCAGCGAGATGAAGCCCAGCAGCGGGTTTCGCTCCGGGCACACGATGGCGACCACCCCCAGGCTCTCGGGCATGGCGAGGGTGACGTTGCGGAAGGGCGTCCGGTGGACCTGCCCGTCCCACTTGTCCGCGTGCGCCGCGTAGCTGAAGAGGCGACGGATCGAGAGGTCGACCTCGTCGGACGCGTAGCCGGCGCTCTGCCCGGTGAGTGACCCGATGCGGGCCGCGAACTCGGATGCGCGCACGGCGAGGTTCTCGGCGATGAAGTAGAGGATCTGCGCGCGGTTGTGAGCGGTGCGGTCGGCCCATCCGCCGGCGTGCCGCGCCGCCTCGACCGCGTTGCGGACGTCCTTGCGGTTGCCGCGGCCCACCTCCCCCACCACCTCGCCCGAAGCCCCGCGTACGAGCATCGTGTAGCCGCCGTCGGGCCGCGCCTGGCGGCCGCCGATGTACATCCTGACGGTTCGGTCCACCCGCGGCATCGCGTCGCCCGCAAGGGATGATTCGGCGTCGTCCGGCGGCACGGCCGGCCGTTCATCCCCGTTCTCCCTTGTCGATGCCCGGTCGCGTGCCTGCCACGCGAGCTTCAGGTATTCATGGAGCCCCTCGCGTCCGCCCTCGCGCCCGAAGCCGCTCTCGCGGTAGCCGCCGAAGCCGGAGGCCGCGTCGAAGACGTTGGTGCAGTTGATCCACACCGTGCCCGCCTTCACCTTCGGCGCGATGTCCAGCGCCAGGTTGATGTTCTCGCTCCAGATGCTGGCCGCGAGCCCGTAGCGGGTGTCGTTGGCGAGCCGAACCGACTCCTCCGGTGTGCGGAAGGTCATCATCACCACCACCGGCCCGAAGATCTCGACCTGCGCGATGGCGGATGCGGGGGCCACTCGGGTGCACAGCGTCGGTGGGTAGAAGTACCCCTCTGCCGGGGTGCTCCACGACGGCTGCCAGATGTCGGCGCCGTCCCGCCGGCCCTGGTCCACCAGCCGCCGGATCTTCTCGAGCTGCACGGGCGCGATGATGGCGCCCATGTCGATGGCCTTGTCCAGCGGATCGCCCATGCGCAGTGTCTCCATGCGCGCCTTGAGCTTGCGCTCCAGCGCCTCCGCGACGCTCTCCTGAACCAGAATGCGCGAACCCGCGCAGCACACCTGTCCCTGGTTGAACCAGATGGCGTCGACGACCCCCTCGACCACGGCGTCCAGGTCCGCATCCTCGTAGACGATGAAAGGCGACTTGCCCCCCAGCTCGAGCGAGAGGCGCTTGCCGCTGCCCGCCGTCCGGCTGCGGATGAGGCGACCCACCTCCGTGGATCCGGTGAAGGCGATCTTGTCGACATCGGGGTGCGCCACCAGCGCCGCCCCGGTGCGCCCGTCACCCGTCACCACGTTTACGACTCCGGGGGGCAGTCCGGTCTCCCGGCAGATCTCGGCGAAGAGCAGGGCGGTGAGGGGCGTGAACTCGGCGGGCTTGAGCACGACCGTGTTCCCGGTGGCCAGCGCGGGTGCGATCTTCCACGCCAGCATCAGCAGCGGGAAGTTCCAGGGGATGATCTGGCCGGCGACGCCCACGGGGACCTGGTCCGGGAACTCGGCTTCCATCAACTGCGCCCATCCCGCGTGGTGATAGAAATGGCGCACCACGAGGGGGATGTCGATGTCGCGCGATTCGCGCACGGGCTTGCCGTTGTCCAGCGTCTCGAGAACCGACAAGAGGCGCGCGTGCCGGTGGATGCGGCGGGCGAGCGCGTAAAGAATGCGGGCCCGGGCGTGACCGCCGAGCCGCGCCCATGACTCCTGGGCGGCGCGGGCGGCGCGCACGGCCCGGTCGACATCCTCGGCCCCACCCTGGCTGATGCGCGCGAGGGCCGTCCCGTTCGCCGGGTTGACGGTGTCGAACATCTCCCCGCCCGCGCCTTCGACCCAGTCGCCGCCGATGAACAGGCCGAAGGAGCGTCGGCGCTCGTCAAGCCAGGCTTGCGCGCGCTCCGCGCTTTCAGGCGCCGGCCCGTATTCGAGGGTCTCGAAGATCTCGGAGGTTTGCGGCATGTCGCGGGGCTCGCTCAGGCGGTGGGATGCCGGTGGGTGGCGGAATAACGGCCCGTGACGTAGTGCTCGATCTGGCGTTCGATGTCGCCCAGCAGGGAACTGGCGCCGAAGCGGAAGAGCCCGGCCTGCATCCAGCGGGGTCCCAGTTCCTCGCGCATGAGCACCAGCCAGACCAGCGCCTGCTTCGCGGTGCTGATGCCGCCAGCGGGCTTGAACCCGACGCGATAGCCGGTGCGCTCGCGCCAGGCGCGGATCTGGCGCACCATGGTGAGTCCGACGGGCAGGGTGGCGTTGACCTTCTCCTTCCCCGTGGAGGTCTTGATGAAGTCGGCCCCGGCCATCATGCACACCAGGCTCGCGCGCGCGACGTTGGTGAGGGTTGCGAGTTCGCCGGTGGCGATGATGGTCTTGAGGTGGGCGCCCCGGGCCGCCTCGCGGAAGGCGCCGACCTCGTCGTAGAGATCGCCCCAGCGCCCGCGCAGCACGTGCTCGCGGCTGATGACGATATCGATCTCGGAGGCGCCAGCCGCCACGGCCGTCCGGATCTCGTCGAGCCGCGCCGGGAAGGGCGTCTGGCCGGCGGGAAAGCCCGCCGCCACCGCCGCCACGGGTATTTCGGACCCGGCAAGCGCCTCGACCGCGGTGGCGACCATGCTCGGGTAGACGCACACGGACGCGACCTGGATGGGCAGTCCGGACGCACCCGCCGCTTCGAGCAGGTCGGCCCGCACGGGATTTCGGGCCTTGCCGCAGAACCTGCGCACGCGCCCGGGGGTGTCATCGCCAGCGAGGGTGGTGAGATCGATGCAGGTCACCGCGCGCAGGAGCCAGGCCGCCTGCCAATCGCGCTTCACGCTCCTGCGGCCGGGCAGGGAAGCAGCCCGCCTCTCGGCGGCGCTCCGGTTCACGCGCAGGTGACGCAGCCAGTCAAGCTCGAGGGGCGTTCCCGGGTTCCAGGGGTCGAGGTCGGAGTGCGCGGTCTCGTCCGAGGGCACCGGGATGTCGTGTGGGGACGGACGTCCATCGTCGGTTTCCGGGGTCGCGGGCGACCGGCGCCCCCGGCGGGCGAAGGCGGATGATCCGGTGGGAGTGATGTGGTCAGGCATGCACCAAGGTATTCCCGGACGGAGGTGATCTGCTACCCGGGCGGCGATGGAGCTAGCTCGCGGGCCACGCGATCCAGCGGTGCGCGCGGCAATGGATCCCGGATGCCCGTGGGGCGCGGACAACCCTTACGTAACGTCAGGGTTGGACCTCAACCCCCTGTGCGGCACCACCGGCATCCATTCGAACAGTACGCGTGGGATGGCAGCCGGGCTGCGGTTCCTCACCAGTCGTACGGCGCAACCGAGGTGCCGGCCATCTTGAAGGACACCGACCCGTACTGGTTCGTCGTCTTCTCCACGGTCAGGGTGCCGTGGATCCAGACGGGATTCCAGAAGGAGACGGGCACGCGATGACCGTTCTCCATCCTGACGTAGACCAATTGGTTCGGGGGCGGGGGCGGGGTGTGCACGCAGGCCCCCACGTACGGGACCAGGAGGAACTCCGAGACCTCGCCGGCCCAATCCTCCAGGGGGACCATGTATCCGGGCACCTTCACTCCTCGCCCCACGACCGACTCGAGTTCCCGGGACACCTCGCCCGAGCGATAATCCAGGGAGGCCAGCAGTTGCCAATTCACCTCAATGGAGTGCCCCGGGACACTGGCCGCGCGGATCCTCGCTCCATCACTCCGATCGGCCAGGACCGAGCGGGGGCCCGACGTGAGCGCAAGCCAGCCCATGATGACCAGGGCGAATTGCAGGGGGGTCCAGCGAATCGGAAATCGGGAGCGCCGCTTCGGCACTTGACAGGGATCCTCACCCTTCGGGGAACCAAGACATGATAACGAGAATACAATATCATTAATGCACCTGCGCGGAACGGACGCAACCCTCACCGGTTCACTCGCCATGACCTACCCTGCACTCGATCGACCCCAGGTCCGCTCCCTCTTCGTCGGGTGGACGATCCCCTGTCTCCTGCTGTGCGTCGCATGCGGCGATTCATCCTCCGCGTCTCCTGGTCCTCCCCTGGTCGAGGGCGAACGGTTGGGGACGGTTGGGGCCCACGAACATGGCATCGCTCGACTGGGTCTGGCCGTCGATGGCACCCTGCTCACCGTCGACCTGGAACTCCCCGCGGAGTCCGTGTTCGGCTTCGAGCGCGCCCCCCGCTCGGCGGAGGAGCGAGCCACCGTAGCGGAGGCTCTCGACAGGCTCCGAACCGGTGGCGGTCGTCTCATCGCCTTTCCGGACGGAGCGACGTGTACGCTGGACTCTGCGGAGGTGCACGCGCCCGAAGGTGTAGAAGGTGACCCTGCCGGCGAGGACCAGCAGCCTGACGAGGATGAGGCCCACGACCACGACGAGGACGAGGCCCACGACCACGACGAGGACGAGGCCCACGACCACGACGAGGATGAGGACCACGACCACGCCGAGGATGAGGGCAATGGACACGCAGAGGTGCACCTCCTCGCCTCCCTCACCTGTTCCCGTGAGCCCCTCGGGCCGGCGAGCCTCCGGTTCGCGGACCTCCTGCCTGAAGTGGAGCAGGTGGATCTGACGGTGTTCACTGCGGCAGGAGAGGCGGCCGGCCGCGTCGCGCCCGACGCCTCGTTCCGGTTCTGAGTTGACGAGCCGACCCTGAGGTTGCGTCCAGGCCAGGCGTCGATCCCGTGCCTGGGCACGCGTGAGAAAAGGGGGGTGCGAGCGGCACCCGTCCCGTAACCTGTCAGCAAGACTGCACGCGGGTTAGCTTCCCGATACCCGTTCGCCGGAGCAGCGAGGGGGCGGGTGGGGTCTGGTGACCCCAGCGGTCTTCAAAACCGTCTGGCCCGGCTTGAACCCGGGCTGGTGAGTTCGATTCTCACACGCTCCCGCCACTCCGGATTCTTGAGATTACCGGCGTTCGCCGTAGGCGATGCGGCCCCGAGACTCGGCGTGCGTTTGCCCGGGATCTCCTCAACCTGACCCTCGCCAGCCCGGCGGTCGTCCCCCCAGGGCGGTGCGGGATGCGGCTTCCCTGTTGCGCCATCCAACCGCACCGCGCACCGTACCCATCATGAAATCCTTCTTCCCCCTGCGGCGCGGAGAGGGCGCGACCCTCGTCTTCCTGATCGCCTTCTCCGCCTTCGCGTTCATCCCCGAGTGGCGCACCATCGAAGCGGGGGGTATGGCCGTTTTCGGCTGGCTCATCGCCGCACTGATGCTCGTTTCGCCGGCGTTGGCACTCGTCACCATCCTGCGGCGTGACGGAACGGGAGGCGCGGGGGCCGGAGCGGGCGGAGCGGCACCCGATGCAGCCGCGGAAGAGGACCGGGGAGACGCCTGATGCTCCTCGAACGCGTCCTGGTCGGGGTCTACCTCGCCGCCTGCATCGGCATCGGGATCGCGGTGTCGAAGAGGGTCCTGGGCTCCCGGGACGAGTACTGGGTGGCGGGACGGCGCATCGGCACGGTCGTGAACTCGATGGCGATCATGGCGGCGCTCGCCAGCGGCGGATCGATCATCGGCGTGATGGGCCTGGCCTACGCCCAGGGAATACCGGCGACGCTCGCGCTCTTCGGGGGCGCGGTGGTCGGCTTTCCGCTGGCGTCCATTCTGGTCGCCAGGCCCCTCCGCAACTTCGGCAAGTTCACGATCACCGACTTCATGAGCTTCCGGTACCCGCACGCGCTGGTCCGGTACCTGGTCCCGGTCCTCATCGTCGCGGCCTTCACCATCTACATCGTCGCGCAACTGAAGGCAGCCGGCATCACCGCCGAGGCGCTGCTGGGCATCCCGTACGAAACGGCGCTGGCCCTCGCCACGCTGGTGTTCATCATCTACGTCTCTTTCGGGGGCATGGTGGCGATCACGTGGACGGACGTAATTCAGGGATTCCTCATGCTTTTCGTGATCATGGGAACCGCGCTCGTGCTCGTGTGGCGGGTGGGGTCGCCCTTCGAGATCATGAGCCAGGCGACGGCCGTCGCCCCGGAACTGGGACAGGTCGCGAACCGGCCCGTGTCGAGCTACCTCGGCTACTTCATCATCTGGGCCACGGCCATTCCGGTGATTCCCCACATCGTCATGAGGGTCTTCACCGCCCGGGACGCCGAGAGCGCGCGCCTGTCGCTGAACCTGTCGATGCTGGTGTACAGCGTGATGATCCTCGCGGCGGTACTCGCCATCGTGCCGGTGGGCAGGATCGACTTTCCGGGACTCCAGGACGCCGACCAGCTCTTCCTGCGGGTGATGGAGACGCAGTTTCCGCCCGTCATCCGCGGGATCGCGGTCGCGGCCGTGCTCGCCGCCGTCATGTCCACCACGGATGCGCTGTTGCTGGCGTGCAGTTCGGCCATCTCGCACGACCTCCTCGGAGGCCTGCTCAAGGGCCGGGCCAGCAACCGGACGATGACCCTGGTGCGCATCGGCTCGACCTGGGTGATCGGAATCGCGGCGCTCCTGTGGGCATTCTCGCCGCCGGAACTGATCACCGAGTTCTACACCGCCGGGGTCGGAATCCTGAGCGCGAGCCTGTTCGTACCAACCATCGCCGGGCTGTGGTGGAAGAAGGCCAACCTGGCGGGCGGCGTCGGGGCGGTGGTGTCGGGCGCGGGCGTCTACATCCTGGTGCAGTTCGGCGTCATCGACATCGGCCTGGCGCCGGTGGTGGTCGCCCTCTTCGCCAGTGCCGCAGCCATGGTGCTGGGGGGATGGTTCGGGCCGGCGGAATCCACGGAGATGGTCGAGCGCATTGAGGCTCTGCACGGGTGAATCGACGGTGCTGGTTGAGGTCTGGCAGATACTCCGAAGGAGGTTGCTGGATTGGCGGGAAGCCGCTGATCGCCGTGTGAAGTCCGTGCGGGGCGCGAGCGGCCGAAAGCCCCGCGGGCCGCGGCAGTCGAATGCCCTGCTCGTCGGTTGCTGCGTTGTTCTTGCGGCCGCGGCCGTCTTCGGGTCTCGGACCGGAGTGGAATCAGCACAAGAGTCCGTCGTTCTCATGCACGGGCTCGGCCGCACCCGGGCGTCCATGGCACTGCTTGCCGAGCGGCTCGAGTGGGCCGGCTACGATGTCGCCAACGTGGACTACGACTCGCGCGGCGGAACCCTCGCCGAACACGCCGAAACGCTCGCTGCCGAGGTGTCGGCCTGCTGTGCCGCGGCTCCGCGCGTTCACTTCGTGGGCCACTCGCTCGGCGGGCTCGTGATCCGCCGCTATCTGGCTGACACCCCACCGGAGTCCCTGGGACGGGTAGTCCTGCTCGCGCCTCCCAACCAGGGGAGCGAAGTGGCGGACTGGTTCCGGGAGCAGGAACTCGGGCACCTCCTGGGACCGGCGGGCATGGGCCTCGGCACCGGCGAAACCGGCATCCCCGCCAGCCTGCCTCCTCCGGAGTACGAGGTCGGCATCATCGCGGGCAACCGCAGCTTCAACCCCATCGGTTCGGCTCTCATTCCGGGCCCCGACGACGGCATGGTCGGCGTCGACAACACCAGAATCGAGGACGTGCCGTTCATCGTGGTCCCCCGGTCCCATACCTTCCTGATGAACGATCGCTTCACTACCGAGGCGGTGATCGCGTTTCTAAGGAAGGGGGCGTTCCCGCCGGTGCCGGACCCGGAATAAGGAGGCTCCAATGAAGCGAGCGCTGTTGGCATTCCTCGTTCCTCTCGCCAGCGCGGCCTGCGCCGAAACCAGCGACACCCCAGCGTCCAACCGCACCCCCGGCGACTTCACCCTCGAGGAGTTCGTGTCCACGAGCTCCCTCGTGGACGGAGCCGTGCCCGACTGGTCCCCCGACGGTTCCACGATCCTCTTCCTCGGGCGCGACACGCTGTGGACCATCGACGCCGACGGCGCCGATCCCGAGGCGATCCCGGTGGAGGGAGTCACCAGCCCGGCGTACTCCCCGGACGGCGCGTGGATCGGCTACGTGTCAAGCGCATCCGGCGACGGGCAGGAGCTCTGGCTCTGGTCCATCCCCGAGCAACGCGCGCTCCAGTTGACGGATCTCGGCGCCCGCACGCTCTCCTGGAGCTGGTCCCCGGACGGGGGGCAGATCGCCTTTTCCAACTCGCTGCGCGGCAACTACGACATCTACACGGTCTCGGTGCCCGGGGGACAGGTGACGCGGCTCACCACCGACACGCGCTACGACGTGCAGCCGACCTGGACGCCGGACGGCTCCAGGATCGTATTCGTGCGCATGGACCAGTGGTGGATCCACCGCGACGTCATCGCCATCGACGCCGTCACCGGCGCCGGCGAGCGCCTCATCGTGAGCGACCGCGACTGGATGGACTATCGCACCGGCCAGGAGTTCGGGCCCGGCCAGGTGTCGCCGAGGGGCGACCTGGTGCTCTTCCGCTCCTACCGCAGCGGCTGGATCAACTGGTGGCTGGCGCCGATGGAGGGCGGAGAGCCTCGTCCGCTCGCACCCGAAGCAGCCGATCAGAGCTCCCAGAAGCCCTTCCGGGGCTACGCCCGCTGGTCTCCCGACGGCGCCCGGGTCGTGTATACGTCCAACCTGAGGGGCCGGCAGATTCTGCGGGTCGCCTCGGTGGACGACGGCACGGTCCAAACCCTCTTCGCGCCGGAGATGGGCCTCGTGGCGAACCCGGCGTGGTCTCCGGACGGCAGCCGCATCGCCTTCACCTTCGACACGCCGGCGCAGGTCCCGGACCTGTTCGTCGTGGATGCGGCCGGAGGCGAGCCGACCCGCCTGACGCGCTCGTTGCCGGATCCTTCGCTCGCCGGCGCTTTCTTCATGCCCGAGCGGGTGAGCTACGAGAACGACGGGCTCACCATCCACTCCTACCTGTTCCGGCCTGCCGAGCCTCCGCCGCCCGGCGGGTACCCCGCCATCGTCTGGGTCCACGGGGGGCCCTCCTCGCAGTTCGAGGATGGATGGAGACGACACGCCGACGCCCACTACTTCATCAAACACGGATACGCGGTTCTTGCCCCCAACATCCGGGGGAGCTCAGGCTTCGGCTGGGAGCACGAGGAGGCGAACAACGGGTGCTGGGCGCGGTGTGATCTGGATGATGTCGTGGCCGGCGCGAGGTATCTCGGCACATTGCCCGACATCGACGGCGACCGGGTCGCGGTAACGGGTGTGAGCTACGGAGCCTATCTGAGCTTTGCCGCGAGCACCTTCGCCCCGGACGCGTTCCGGGCAGCCGTGCCCCTGCGGGAGGGATACGCCAACCGCATTCAACTGGTCGAGAGCGAGTCGGCTCTGGCCAACATCAACATGTACCAGTACGAGCTCGGCCTGCTGGTGGAGAACCGCGAGACCTTCCGGCGGGCGTCTCCAACGCTGTTCGCGCAGGATGTCGGGATGCCCATGCTGATCATCGCCGGCGAGGGCGATGTGCAGATGCGGGCGTTCGCCACGGAGGCCGCCCGCTACTACAAGCCGGTCACCTATGAGCGGTGGGATGACGTTGCGGGCCGGGCCGCGCGGCTCGAGTGGATGCCGAGGATGCTGGCCTTTTTGGATCGCCACGTGAAGGGGGACGTGGATCTCTGGCCATAGATGCAGTCGTGGGGCCGGCTGGTTAACCCGACGCGCGTGCCTGCCACTCGTCGCGCAGGACGGAGTAGACCACCATGTCCTGCCGCGTGCCCGGGTCGGCGTCGCTTGGACGTTCGCTCCTGAGCACCCCGTCCCGCCTCATCCCCAGCTTTTCCATCACTCTCGAGGACCGGGTATTCGCAAGGTCCGCCATCGCGGTGATCTTGGCGAGATCGCACTCATCGAACGCCCAGTCGATGACCGCCGCCGCGGCTTCGGCGGTGAGGCCCTTGCCCCAGTGCGCGCGGGCGATGCTGTATCCGATTTCGCCGGTCCCCGCGGACGTGTCGACCCTGATGTTGATACCGCCGACGCACCGGCCGCTCAGGCAGATCGCGAAGGCAGGACTCGTATCCCACGGAGCGAGCACGGAACGCGCCACGAACTCGACGGCGTGCGTGTACTCGTACGGGCGGGAAACCGGGAGGTACCGGCCCCACTCGGGGTCGCGCGCATAGGCGTAGACATCGTCGACGTCCGTGAGTTGGAACGGGCGCAGAAGCAGCCGATCGGTTCTCAGCGTAGTCATGGCTCATCCTGCTCGGTGTTGGCCAGCCGCACACGTGAGTCCTGGCAGAGAGTCGACTACAGAACGTCTCCGTAGCTGCCGGGTATCAGCCGCGTTCGCCCATCGGTGCAAGCCCGTTCGACGTCCGGCCGGCAGGACCTTCTCGCGCAGACATTGCCTACTCCGTCCTTCCCACGCCGGATCCCTCCCGCGGGGATCCTTGTTGCGACCGCGGTCGCCATCGCCGCCCTGGCCCGGCCCGCAGGGGCCCGTGCCCAGGAAGCGCAGGCCAACGTCGAGCCCGAAGCGGCCGATTCCGTGGAGGCGTCACCATCGACCGGCCACCCATCCCCCGGCGGGGCCTTCCTGCGCAGCATCCTCGTCCCCGGCTGGGGACAGGCGGCATCGGGCTCGTACGGCCGTGCCGCCTTCTACTTTCTCGCCCAGGCGGGCAACGTGTGGATGGCCTACAAGACCAACTCACTGCGCGGCACCGCGAGACGGCGCCAGCAGATGCTCGAGGCCGCGAAGACCGCGGAGCTTCTCCGTGGCGACGTGGCACCGGAGGCCATCGAGGCGGAACTGGCGGCCGACGAGAGCATCGAGGACATTCGTCTGCTGGCGACCGCGCGCGACGAGCAGATGGAGGACTGGGTGGCGCTCCTGGTCTTCTTCACGTTCTTCGGGGGCGCCGACGCCTTCGTCTCCGCGCACCTGGCCGATTTCCCGGCGCCGCTGACGGTGGAACCGGTGGCGGGTCCTTCCGGCACGGCGGTCGAGGTCGGCCTGTCGCTGCCCTGGACCCCGGAGTTCCTGCGGGGCGGCTAGGAGGAAGGCGGTCCCCGCTCCCAGTGCTCGATCCGTGGGGGCCCTGAAGCTTCGACGACCGCATAGGAACGGTCGCGCATCCATGTGCCCGCGTTGAGGTAGTAGCGGCCCGCAACCTCAATAACCGCAGGGACATGAGTATGCCCGAAGACGACGATGTCGAGGGTCTCGTCGCGCTCAAGCTCCCGCATCGCAAGCAGCTCCAGCGCCCTGGCGCGCCGATGGCTTCCTTCCCCCGGACGGCCCTCGTGGCTGTCGGTCCTCGAGAGAAAGGCCGCGAGCCGAACGCCGAGGTCCGGATGGATCCAGCGGAACGCGCGGCGGAACATGCGCGACCTGAGGACGCCGCTGGCGACCCGATAGCCGTAGTCGCCGCGGCCCAGCCCGTCGCCGTGGGCGATGTAGGCGCTGCGACCGGCGAGGGACGTGCGGATGGGGGCGCGATGGAACGACACCCCGATCTCCTCCGCCAGGCACGAGCCGCCCCACCAGTCGTGGTTGCCGCCCAGGAAGGTTACGGGCACGCCCGCGTCCACCACCTCCGCGATCGCCCCGAGCACGCGCACGTGCCCGCGCGGAATCGCGCGCCGGTACTCGAACCAGAAGTCGAAGATGTCTCCGTTCAGGACCACGTGCGACGCACGTTCGCGCACATGCCGCAACCAGTCCACGAGATCGGCGGCGCGCGCGCCCGGCTGCGCACCAAGGTGGGCGTCGCTCACCACGTAGGCCGGCCTGGCAGCCCGCGGATTCGGTCTCGGTTTCCGGTCTGACATCGATTATCGTTGTAGGCAGTGGTCTCCACCCTGGCAAGCTTATCGGCCTTGAAACCGCGATTCCGAATGAGCTGTTCCCGCTTCCGGCGCGTGTTCGTCCTTGCCGGCGCCGCGCTGACCGCGAGTTGCTGGCTGCCCCGGGCACCGGAGCCCCCGCCCGCCGGCCCGCCGGCCCTGGACTACCATCGCCAGGCGCTGCTGGTAGAGGCACGCACGCAGCTCACGACCCCGGTCCGGCTCATCTTCGACTGGAACGTGCGCGAACCGGGGCTGCGGTCGAGCGGTCGCGGGGTCGCCCGGCTGGAACCCCCCTACCGCGCGCGGCTCGATCTCTTCACGGGGCGGGGCGAGACCGTGCTGCGCGCCGCGCTGGTGGGCGACGACCTCCGGATTCCCGACGGCGGGTCGGACGAGCTGGTCCCACCGCCGGCACTCTTCTGGTCCTCGCTCGGCATCTTTCGCCCCGGAGGCGACTACCGCCTGGCGCAGGGATGGGAGGCGGACGACGGAACGCTTCGCCTCACCTATGACTCCAGCAGCCGGCCGGACCTCCTGTACGAACTCGACGACAATGGCGACGTGGCCGCCCTCGCGCTCCTGCGCGACGGAGAGGCGGTGGACCAACTCTCCCTGTCACTGCCCCTGCGCGACGGCTTTCCGGCCGAAGCGACCTACCGGAATCTCATCGACTTCCGCGAGTTGACCTTCACCCTCGAGACGGTCGAGACCGTGGAGCCGTATCCGTCCGACATCTGGTTCCCCCGCAACCAGGAGTAAGCGTGAATCCCCGAATCCCGGCCAGATTGAAACGTCCCACCCAGGGGATTCCCACTCTCGTGCCGACTCTCCCGCGCGGGGTGTCGCGCGCCGCGCTTCTGTCCATGGTGCTGTTGTCGGGCTGCAACTACAGCTTCCGCGGGGGCAGCTTTCCGGATCACATCCGGAGCCTTGCGATCCTTCCCTTCGAGAACGAGACCGGCCTCTTCGAGATCACCCAGGAGATCCACCAGTTCCTGCTGCGCGAGGTTCCCAGAGGCCTGGGCGTCAACCAGGGTGCGGAGGAAAACGCGGATGCCATCCTGCGCGGCACCATCAGCCGTTACGACCTCCGGACCCCCAACTTTCGCGCGGGAGAGAGGGGCGCCGGCCCCGAGGTGCTGCAGCGCCAGGTGAGCATCAGCCTTCAGGTCGAGCTGATCGACGTGGTCAACAACGAGATCCTGTGGGAGAACGGAGGACTGAGCGCGCAGGGACAGTTCCTGGAGGCGTCCGAAACCGAGGAAGTGGCGCGCGAAGAGGCGATCGAGCGCCTCGCCCAGTTGATCATTGACGGAGCACAGTCCACTTGGTAGGTTGCCCGTCGCCGAACCCCCGACCTCTCCCCGCCGCCCGCATTCGCTTTTGACCCAACGTCCCGTCGCGCGCGTAGCCGGCCTGTGCCTGTTGTGGTACGCCATGTGGCTGCTCATGTCGGGACACTACACGACGCTGCTTCTCAGCCTGGGCGCGGCGTCGGTCGTGGGCGTGGCGCTGCTGGTGACGAGGATGTTGCTGCCCGATAGGGAAGGCGCGCCGTTCCACATCGTCCCGGGGCTCCTTTTCTACCTGCCCTGGCTCGTCGTCGAGGTCTTCAGGTCGAACCTCGCCGTGGCCCGCGTCATCCTCTCGCCCCGACTTCCCATCCGGCCCCGGGTGGTGGATTTCCAGGGGCACCAGAAGACCGATCTGGGGCGCTTCATCTACGCCAACTCCATCACCCTGACTCCGGGCACCATCACGGTGCGCCTCGATGCCGAGGGGTTCCGCATCCACGCCCTCACCCGCGAGGCCCTGGACGGCACCGAGGAAGGCGAGATGGACCGTCGCGTGTGCCGCCTGGAGGGCGCGTCATGATGGTCGTCGGCGCCTCGATCGCGGTCCTGGTCACGATGGCCATGGCCATGGCCCGGGCGCTCCTCGGCCCCACCGTGTACGACCGGGTCCTGGCGGTCAACATGTTCGGCACCAAAACCGTCCTCACCATCGCGCTCATCGGCTTCTTCACGGGACGGCCCGAGTTTCTGGACTTGGCGCTCGCGTACGGGCTTCTCAACTTCATCGGCACCATCGCGGTGCTGAAGTTCTTCCAGTTCGGTAGTCTGGGAGCCTCGGGACCGCACCCGGGCGAGACGGAGTCCGGCTGATGGAGATGGTTCTCGACTACCTCAGCGCCGCGCTCCTCTTGGTCGGCAGCTTTTTCGTGGTCGTCGGCGGCATCGGCGTCCTGCGCATGCCCGATGTCTTCACGCGCATGCACGCGGCCGGACTCACCGACACCATGGGCAGCTTCTTCATCCTCACCGGGCTCATGCTGCAGGCCGGGATCAGCGGCGTGACGCTGAGGCTGATCATGATTCTGGGCTTTCTCTGGTTCACCAGCCCGGTGGCGACCCATGCGCTCGCCAAGGCCGCCCTGCACGGCAAGGTCGAGCCCGTCGTGCACGACGACGAGGGAGGAGACTGAGTGGAATCCGTCGTCGACCTCGCACTCCTCGGACTGCTGGCCGTGACCGCGTTCGGCGTCCTGCACCTGCGCAACCTCGTTGCCGTGGTGATGCTGATGGGAATTTACAGCTTCCTGTCGGCCGCCCTGTTCGTGGTGCTCGATGCCGTGGACGTGGCATTCACCGAAGTAGCCGTTGGCGCCGGCGTCTCCACCATCCTGGCGCTCGGAACGCTGGCGCTGGTGGGAACCCGGCAGAAGCGGCACGCGAAGTCGCCCGTCATCCCGCTGCTGATCGTGCTGGTCACCGGCGGCATGCTGGTGTACGGCACTTACGATCTGCCACGGTGGGGCCAGCCCGACAACCCGGTCCACGGCCACGTTGCTCCCGAGTACCTGGAGATGCACGTGCCCCTCGCGGGTGAAGAGGGGGAGGTGCTCGAGGTGCACATCCCGAACATCGTCACCACCGTCCTGGCCAGCTACCGCGGCTACGACACGCTGGGCGAGACCACCGTCGTCTTCGCGGCCATGGTGGGGGTGCTGACCCTGTTCGTGGGGAGCCGGCGTCAGCGCCGCAAGGGAGGGTCGCCTGCCGACGACGATGGCGAGGGCGGAGCGCCATGAGGGACCAGATCATTCTGCGCATCGCCGCCAAGATCCTCGTCGGCCCGATCCTGCTTTTCGCGCTGTACGTCCAGTTCCACGGCGACTACGGGCCGGGTGGGGGGTTCCAGGCGGGCGTCATCTTCGCGGCGGGCGTCATTCTGTACGCCCTGGTCTTCGGGCTCGACCGCGCAAAGGCCGCGATTCCCACGGGGATCGTGACCTGGTGCGGCACCCTGGGCGTTCTGATCTTCGCGGGCGTCGGCGTAGTGGCGATGTTCATGGGCGGGAACTTCCTGGACTACGGAGTCCTGCTGCACGACGCCGAGCATGCCCAGCACATCGGCATCCTTCTCGTCGAGGCAGGGGTTCTCGTGACCGTTTTCGGGGTCATGGTCACGCTCTTCTACAGCTTCGCCGGGCGGCGGAGGAGCGGGTAGATGGAGTTCCTGGGCCTGTTCAACTACTGGGTCGTCATCTTCCTGATGATGGTCGGTTTCTACGCCCTGATCTCCCGCGGCAACCTGGTCAAGAAGGTGGTCGGGCTGAATCTCTTCCAGACCTCGGTGATCATCTTCTACGTGAGCACCGGAAAGATCGTGGGCGGCACCGCCCCCATCCTGATCGAAGATGATCACGGGGCGGTCGAGGGCGCGGCAGAGGTGCTCTACTCCAATCCGCTGCCTCACGTGCTCATGCTCACCGCGATCGTGGTGGGCGTAGCCACCATGGCGATGGCGCTCGCGCTCGTGGTGCGCATCAAGGAGACCTACGGCACCATCGAGGACGACGAGATACAGGAACAGGTGCTCGCCGACGAGCTGCACGAGGGCGCGCGGCCATGATCGCGGCGCACCTTCCCGCCATCCAGATCGTAGCCCCGCTTCTGGCCGCGGCCCTGTGCGTGCTGGTCCCCTGGAAGCGCGTCTCGTGGGGCATCGCGATGGCCGGAGCGGTCACGGCCTTCGCGGCGGCCGTGGGGCTTCTGTCCCGTGTGCTCGGCGGCGAGGACATCCGCTACGCGCTGGGCGGCTGGGCCGCGCCCTGGGGGATCGAGTACCGGGTGGACGCCGTCAACGGCCTGGTGCTTCTCATCGTCGCCGGCATCGGCGTGGTCGTCACCCTCTTCGCGCTCACCAGCGTGGAGCGCGAAGTGGACGAGCGCCGCATCCCGCTCTTCTACGGCGCCTGGATGCTCTGCCTGTGCGGCCTCCTGGGCATCGCCATCACGGGGGACGCCTTCAACATCTTCGTCTTCCTGGAGATCTCGTCGCTCGGCACCTACGCCCTGATCGCCATGGGATCCGACCGGCGGGCGCTGGTCTCGGCGTTCCGCTACCTCATCATGGGGAGCATCGGGGCGTCGTTCATCGTGATCGGCATCGGGCTGCTCTACGTCGAGACCGGGACGCTCAACCTGGCCGACCTGGCCGAGCGCCTTCCCGCCCTGACCGGCGAACGGACCGTCCTGGTGGCCTTCGCCTTCCTGACCGTCGGCACCAGCCTCAAGCTGGCCCTCTTCCCGCTGCACGTCTGGCTGCCGGACGCGTATGCCTTCGCACCCTCGGCGGTTACGGGGCTCATCGCCGCCACTTCCACCAAGGTCGCGGTCTACGTCCTGCTGCGTTTCTTCTTCACCGTCTTCGGAGTCACCTACTCCTTCGACGAACTCAGCCTCGGCATGTGGCTGCTGCCGCTCGCGCTGGTGGCGATCTTCACCATGTCGCTGGTGGCGATATTCCAGCGCAACATCAAGCGCATGCTGGCCTACTCGAGCGTCGCCCAGATCGGCTACATCATCCTGGGGATCAGCTTCGCCTCGGTCACCGGACTGACCGCGGCCACGCTCCACCTCTTCAACCACGCGCTCATGAAGGGGGCGTTGTTCCTCGCCCTCGGCTGTGTCATGTACCGGGTGGGCTCGGTCCACATCGATGCCCTGCGCGGCCTGGGCCGGCGCATGCCCTGGACCATGGCCGCCTTCACGGCGGGAGGTCTCAGCCTCATCGGCGTCCCGCTCACGGTGGGCTTCGTGAGCAAGTGGTACCTGGTGCTGGGCGCGCTCGAGCAGGGGATGTGGCCGGTCGCGGCGCTGGTGCTGGTCACCTCGACTCTGGCCGTGGTCTACATCTGGCGGGTGGTGGAAGCCGTCTACTTCGGTGAGCCGTCCGCACGAACCGATTCCGTGTCCGAAGCTCCGCTGCGGCTGCTGGTCCCCACCTGGGCCCTCATCGTTGCCAACCTGTACTTCGGCATCGACGCCTCACTGACCACCAATGTCGCCGGCCAGGCGGCGCGCGCCCTGCTGGGAGGCGCTCCGTGAACCCGGGCGAACTGGCGCTCCTGGCCCTGGTCATCCCCGCGGCCGGGGCGGTGCTGGTGGGCCTGCTGCGCGCCAGCCCCAACCTGCGCGAGGCCGCCTCGCTGATCACGGGCGGCGTCCTTCTGGGTGTGGTGATGCAGATCCACCGGGCCGTGAGCGCTGGCGAAACACCGCGCTTCGTGCTGGCGGAGCCCCTCCCCGGCCTCCCGCTGGAACTGGTGGTGGAGCCGCTGGGGATGATCTTCGCCCTGGTGGCGGGCAGCCTCTGGATCGTGACCACGCTCTACGCCATCGGCTACATGCGCGGGCATCACGAGAAGAACCAGACCCGGTTCTACATCTTCTTCGCGCTGGCCATCTCATGCACCATGGGAGTCGCCTTCGCGGGCAACCTGTTCACCCTCTTCATCTTCTACGAGGCGCTGACCCTCTCCACCTTCCCGCTGGTCACGCACGCGGGCACCGACGCGGCGAAGAGGGCGGGGCGCGTGTACCTGGGCATCCTGCTCAGCACCTCGATCGGCTTCCAACTGCTCGCCATCATCTGGACCTACCTGCTGACCGGAACCATCGACTTCGAGTTGGGCGGAATCCTGGAAGGCAGGGCGGGGG
>VXMG01000090.1:0-42319 GCA_009841185.1 Gammaproteobacteria bacterium | reverse complement strand
ACCTCCGCACCGGCCACCGCAAGCACCTCCGGCAGCCGTTCGGCGCTCACCCTCCAGGCGGCCCCCCGACCCACCTCCAGCCGCCCCGCCCGCCCGGTCGCGGACAGCTCCTCGAAGAGGCCCTGCCACGAACACCGATCCGCTTCCGCGCCCCGGGTCCCCTGCTCCCCTTCCGCGGCCGTCAGCACCCCCGCCGTCAACAGCGCGTCGTGCAGTTCGTCCGCATCGCGCGGATCGGGCCACACCTCCTCGCGCACGCGCTGGATCGCCGCCGGGTCGAGCGCGCCCAACTCATCCGCGGACGAGGGCTCGAACGCGCGCCGGGTCTGCACCGCCCGCGCGCGCCGCTCCTCCAGCGGGGCATCGTCCAGGAACGAATAGGGGGCCGAGTTGAGGATCTCGTGGCTGAGCACCGAGGGCTCGGGGGTGTCGCGCGTGACGTAGCGTATCTCGCCGGCGAAGACCCGCCGCAGCACGGCGTCGAGTTCGCTCATCGCCATCGCCTCCTCCAGGCAATCGCGCATCGTCTGCCGGACGAGGGGATGATCGGGGATCTCGCGGTCGCCGCCGATGTTCTCCAGGCACGCGGCCGCGTCCGGGAAGGCCGCCGCCATCAGGTCGTCGGCTTCCATGCGCTGCAACTGGGGTGGCACCTTGCGCCCGGCCCGGTTGCGCAACACCGCCAGCGAGATGGTCGCGTTCCAGCGCCAGCGGGTCGGGAAGACCGGCGAGTCGATCAGCGCCTGCACCAGCGTCCGCTCGAGCGTGTCCGGGTGCACGTAGCGGAAGACATCCTCCAGCGGGAAGGAATGCTGGGGTCCGAGCGATAGCAGCACGCCTTCCTCCGTGGCCGCGGCCTGGAGCTCGAAGTTGAACTGCCGGCAGAACTTCTTGCGCAGCGCCAGCCCCCACGCCCGGTTCACGCGCGAGCCGAAGGGCGCGTGCAGGATCATCTGCATGCCCCCGGCCTCGTCGAAGAAGCGTTCGAGCACCAGCGTTTCCTGCGTGGGCAGCGCCCCGAGAATGTGCTTCGCCTCCCGCAGATAATGCTGGATCTGGCGCGCGGCAGAATCCGAAAGCCCGAGTCCTTCGAGCCACTTCGCGGCAGCATCCTCGTCCTCCCCGTCAAGATGCGCCTCGACGTCGGCGCGCAGCCGGGCCACGGAGGTCGACAGCTCCGCGCTCCGCCCGGGCGCTTCTCCCAGCCAGAACGGGATCGTCGGCGGCTCCCCGTGCGCGTCCGCCACCCGAACGGTGCCGGAATTGACCTGGAGAATGCGCCAGGAGGTGTTGCCCAACTGGAAGATGTCGCCCGCGGAACTCTCGATGGCGAAGTCCTCGTTGAGCGTGCCGATGAAGGTCTCGTCGGGGTCGAGCACCACCCGGTAGTCGGCGTTGTCGGGGATGGCGCCCCCCGCCGTGATGGCGGTGAGGCGGGCCGCGCGCCGGCCCTTGACGCGCACGTTGACCCGGTCCCGGTGCACCAGCGCCCCGCGCCGGCCGCGCCGGGTGACGAAGCCCTCCGCCACCATCTGCACCACCTCGTCGAAGTGCTCGCGCGCCAGCTCCCGGTACGGGTACGCGCCGCGCCAGAGGCGAAAGAGCTCATCCTCCGACCAGGACTCGCACGCCGACTCGGCCACGGTCTGCTGCGCGAGCACGTCGAGCGGCTGCGGCATCATGACCAGCCGGTCCAACTCCCCCTCGTTCACCGCGCGCAGGAGCGCCGCGCACTCCACCAGGTCGTCACGCGAGAGCGGGAACAGGCGGCCCTTCGGGGTGCCGCGCACGGTGTGGCCGGAGCGCCCCACCCGCTGCAGGAAGGTCGAGATCCAGCGCGGCGAGCCGATCTGGCACACCAGGTCCACGTGCCCGATGTCGATGCCGAGCTCGAGCGACGCGGTGGCCACCAGCGCCTTCAGGCTGCCCGCGCGCAGCCGGTCCTCCGCGGACAGGCGCGCCTCCTTGGATAGGCTGCCGTGGTGGGCGGTAACGGCTTCCTCGCCCAACCGGTCGGTGAGCCGGGCCGCGAGCCGCTCTGCCATACGGCGCGTGTTGACGAAGACGAGCGTCGTCCTGTGGGCCTCGATCGACTCGGTCAGCCGTTCGTAGACCTCCGACCACACCTCGTGCGACATTACCGCCTCCATCGGCGATGGCGGCACCTCGATGGCCAGGTCCATGGTACGCCGGTGTCCCGCGTCGATGATGGTGCAGCGCTCCGGATCAATCTCCGCATCCCGGTTCTGGCTCCCCAGCAGGAAGCGCGCGACCTCGCCGACCGGCTTCTGGGTGGCCGAAAGCCCGATGCGCTGCAGGGGCCGGCCCACCACATGCCCCAGCCGCTCCAGGCTGAGCGCCAGGTGCGATCCCCGGCGCGAATCGATGACGGCGTGGATCTCGTCCACGATCACCGTGCGCACGGTGCCGAGCATCGCGCGGCTGCGCTCGGCGGTCAGGAGCAGGTACAGGGACTCCGGCGTGGTGACCAGAATGTGCGGGGGCGTGCGCAGCATCGCAGCCCGGCGCGAGGAGGGCGTATCCCCGCTGCGCACCGCGGAACGGATGCGGACGGCGGGCAGCCCCGCGCCCACGGCACGCTCGCGGATGGCGGCGAGCGGCTCCTCCAGGTTCTTGTGGATGTCCGCGCTGAGCGCCTTGAGGGGCGAGATGTAGAGGACGCGGACCTCGTTTTCGAGCCCGTGCTCGAACCCCTCGCGCAGCAGCTCGTCGATGGCGTTCAGGAAGGCGGCCAGGGTCTTGCCGGACCCGGTCGGGGCGGCGAGGAGCGTGTGGCGGCCGTCGCGGATGGCGGCCCAGGCACGCTCCTGGGCCGGGAGCGGCGGCCCCAGCGTCTCGGTGAACCAGTCGGCGACGATCGGGTGGAAGGGCAGCCTCATTGGCGAACCGTAACCCGGATGCCCGACACCGGCAACCGACATTAAGATACCGTGCGGGCGCCTATGGGGATTCGGGCCTCCGTGCACGCCCTGGCATCGGTGAACGAGGAATCCGGCCTTCTCCCGATGGCGCGCTTCCCCAGGTCGCGATCTCTGCAACATCAGGAGGATCGATGAAATCAGCATGGTGCATGGCCGCAGCCGCCGCGGCCTTCCTGTTCTCGACCCCGGTCGCCTCATACGGGCAGGATCCGCCCGCACCGGCTGAACCGCTCGACACACCCATCCTGCTGAGGCTGGCGCCACCCGAGGGACAGGTATCCCGCTACGCCCACTCCACGCAGGCGGAAGTGGATAGCCCGATGATGCCGTCAAGCCCTGTCATGACCATGCGCACGTATCAGACGCGAACCGTGGTCGGGGTGGCGGACGAGGTGATCCGACTCCGGACAACCATCGACTCGACCTCCACGGCAATGCCGATGCCCGTGCCCGGGATGGAGATGCCGGACTTTTCCGGGAGTGCCATCACCACGGAAATGGATACACGCGGCCGGGTGCTCGGCGTCATTGACACCGAAGGCATGCCGGCGATCGCCGGATTCAACCCGGAGGACCTCCTCCAGCAGTCGGGCAGTTTCGTACTTCCCGAGGGGGAGGTCAGCCCGGGGGATTCCTGGACCCAGGACGTGCCGATGGAGTTGCCCATGGGTCCCGGGGGATCGATGTCCATGGGGATCGCAACGACGTACACCTTCGTCGGGTTGGACGGAAGCCTCGCAACCCTCTCGTTCGAGGGGCCCATCGAGATGGATATGGAAGTGGCGGGCGGAGGCATGACGGCCACCGGAACCATGTCCGGCACCATGATCGTGGACCTCGCCGAGGGCCGATTCCGGAGCCAGTCGACCCGCGCCAGCTTCGACATGAACATGGCCGGGATGACGATGGAGACGAACGTGACGACCACGATGGAACTCTTGCCCGATCCCTGATCCGGGCCGCCCCGGACCTCGTCTTCCGTCGGCCCATCGACCGCAGTGCGACGGGCCGTTCTACTCCACGAGGGTTCCGTGACCCTCCCGGCGCCGGTCACCGCCGAACTGCCCCACGCGCGGCGCCACGACATGCACCCCGCCGAAATACAGGCTCTGCTCCGGCCAGAGCGACACGTCCCACTCCTGCGCGAGCGCTTCCATCGCCTCACCCGGAAGCCCCGGCTCGACCTGGAGCTGTTCGCCGTCGAAGTGCATGCGCGGGAAGTTGGATGCCTGGTCTGGCGTGAGTCCCAGGTCGAGGAGGGACGAGACCACCTGGAACACCGCAGACGGGATTCGGTTGCTGCCCCCGGTGCCAAGCGCGGCGAGCACCTGGTCTCCCTCCAGCAGCAGAGTCGGCGACATCATCGACGCCACCCGGTCCCCCGGCTGCGAGGCGTGGAGTCCGGCGGGGTGAAGATCGACTTCGCCCATCATGTTGTTGAAGTGAATGCCGGTTCCGGGAAGGAAGTACGACGATCCGGACCCGTTCGACATCGAGAGCGCGGCGACGTTGCCTTCGGCGTCGGAGGCGTTGAGATGGGTGGTGCCATGCACGGCGTGGATCAACGGGGCATGGACGCCCTCCAGAAGCTCTGCGTGCGCGGGATCGCGCGGGACCGCCTCTCCTCCCCGGAGGCGGACCGCCTGTTCGAGCGCCCGCGCCGTCGCGGTGACGTGCGCGCGGCTTCCCCAGGTACAGCGCGACAAATCCGTCTCCTCCTGCAGCAGCAGGCGAAGCGCCATCAGCGATCCACCCAGCGCCGGGGGCGGGTTGGTGAGGACGCGCCGCCCACGATAGGCCACCGAGAGCGGACGGCGTTCGACGACCTCGAATTGTTCGAGATCTGCCCGCGTCATGAGTCCGCCGCCCTCGAGCATGTCGCGTTCGATGGTCTCGGCATGGTCCCCGCCGTAGAACCCCCGTGGATCGCGAGGCAGGGCTTCCAGGAAGTCGGCCATCTCCGGGTTGCGGTGCAGCCGGCCCGCGGCCAGGACCCTTCCGTCATCCAGAAAGAGGGCGGTGCCCGTGGGCGAATCCCGCAGCACGGGGAACATCAGTTGTAGCGAGTCCGACACGAACGGAGTGATGACGGTGCCGCCCCGTGCGGCGGCGACGGCGGGCGCGACCACCTCCGCGAGCGGCAGCCGACCCAGACGCTGGTGCACGTGCACCAGTCCCTTCAGGGTGCCGGGAACCGCAGCGGACGCCAGCCCGATGGTGAACTCCTGCGGGATATCCCCGAAGAGAATGTCCACCGGGTAGAAGTCGCGATCACCGTCCTCCGGGGGGCCGGGGTGCGCCCGGCCCGGCGTGGCGGCGATGAAGTCGAAGAGGATCTCCTCCCCCGAGGAGGTGCGCGCCAGCACGAAACCCGCTCCCGCGAGGCTCGCCATGGTGGGCTCCACAAACGTGCTGGTGAACGCCGCAGCGACGACGGCGTCGAAGGCGTTTCCCCCGGCACGGAGGATTTCGGCCCCAGCCTCGGAGATTACCGGATGTCCGGAAGAAAGAAGTCCTCGCATGGCGCGGAATCTACTACGGCGGGCGGCCCGCTGTCACCGACAGCCCGCGCCTACACCACCGCCTGCCTCCACCGCCCGCGCCTGAACAGCACCGCAGCCACCACCGCCAGCGTCGAGAACGATACCGTCATGGCGATGAACACGCCGGTGGTCTCGAGTCCGCCGGGAAGCGACAGACCCCAGGCAAGCGGGATCTCCCACAGCCAGAAGCAGAAGAAGTTGAGAATCGTAGGCGTCCACACCGCGCCCGCCCCGTTGAACGCGGCCGTGAGCACCATGCCGTAGGCGTAGAAGACGAAGCCAATGGACACGATGCGGAGGCCGGTCACGCCGACGGCGGACGCCCCCTCGGTCCCACCGAACAGCCCGACGATCGCCGGCGCGAAGGCGATGAAGAACACGCTGACCGCCCCGAGGAAGGCGAAGTTCATCTTGCAGGAGATCCATGCCGCGCGCTCGGCGCGCTCCGGGTCCCCCGCCCCGAGCCCCTGCCCGACCATGGTCGCCGCCGCGTTGGACAGTCCCCAGGCGGGAAGAATCGCGAAGAGAATGATCCGGATCGCGATCACATAGCCGGCCAGCGCCTCGGCACCGAACAGCGCCGTCACGCGGATGAGGCCGATCCAGCTCGCGGTTGCGATGAAGGTCTGGAGCATCCCCGTCCCCGAAAGCCGCACCAGTTGAGCCATGAGCGCGGGCTGGATGCGCAGATGCGAAGCCAGGATGCGGAGCTTGCCGCCCAGGCGGAAGAGCGTGTAGACCTGCACCAGCACCGCCGTTCCGCGGCCGATTGTCGTCGCGACCGCAGCCCCCTGCACCCCCATCTCCGGGAACGGCCCGAGGCCGAAGATGAGCAGGGGATCGAGGACGATGTTGAGCCCGTTCGCGATCCAGAGCACGCGCATCGCGATCGCGGCGTCGCCCGCCCCGCGGAAGGCGGCATTCTGCAGGAACAGCAGCAGGATGACGACGTTGCCGCCGAGCATGATGCGCGTGTAGGGCGCCCCCGTGGCCACCACGCTCTCGTCGCCGCCCATGATCCGCAGGATGTCCGGCGCGAACGCCACCCCGGCGATGCCGAACAAGAGGGCCAGCGCGAGTCCCAGCAGGACGGCCTGCGCGGCCGCGCGCGACGCACCTTCCCTGTCGCCTCCGCCGATCCGGCGCGACACGACGGCCGTGACCCCGATGCTCAGCCCTATCGCGACCGTGTAGATCAGCGACAGGACCGACTCGGTGAGCGCCACCCCCGCCATGGCCTCGTTCCCCAGCCGGGACACGAAGTAGATGTCGACGACCGCAAAGAGCGACTCCATCAACATCTCCAGCACCATCGGCACGGCCAGAAGGATGACCGCGCGCCGGATGGGGCCGTGGGTGGGATCGCCCCCGGTGCCGCGAACGGCGTGGACCAGGACGTCCCACCAGGTTTCGGACTCGTGCGCGGGCGGCGGCTTGGGGGTCTCGTGCGGATTCATGGCGGCGGAAAGCTAACGGGATTCGGGCTGGAGGAGTCTCCAGGGCGAGGCTAGACTTGGCCGCCCCGTTCCACAGCCAATCCCCACATCACCAGGAGGAAACTCCCATGTCGCAGGCCGCCGAGATCGTCGCACAGCTGGAAACGTCCCACGGGTACATCAGGAAGATGATCTCGATCTTCGATGAGGAAGACGCCGGGTTCGCTCCCCAACCCGAGCTTTACACCGTCGCCGGCCACATCGCGCACGCCGCGGATTCGGTCGAGTGGTTCGTGGACGGTGCCTTCGGGGAGGGGTGGAACATGGACTTCGAAGGCCTGATCGCCGCGGCCCGGGCGGTGGAGACGCTCGAGGAAGCCGTCGCGTGGCTCGACCGCGCATTCGAGAAGGCTATCGCGACCTTCGAGGCGGCCTCGGACGAGGACCTTGCCACCCCGATCCCCGACGACCGCATCATGCCGGGCGCGCCCCGTTCCGCCATTGTGGTGCCCCTCGTGGATCACACGGCGCACCACCGCGGGGCGCTCACGGTGTACGCGCGACTCCTGGGCAAGGTGCCGGGGATGATGTACGAGTGATGTTGGGGAGAGGGACTCCCCGAACCGGGCTTACGCTCCGCGGTCGCTGAGGCCCAGCCTCCCGGGAAGCCCTTCCACGTATGCTCGAACTTCGCGTTCGACAGGGCTCGCTTCGACATCGCTCCGCGCTGCGGCAGCCTTCCGAAGCTCAGTGTAGAGTTCGATCGCGGATTCGAGCGCGGCCACGCACGCCGCGGTGTTGACGCCTCCGACCGTCCGTTCGAGATCGGTCGCGACGGCGGGAAGCCGGTCCTCGATCCGGCGCACGCCGGTGGCCTCGACGCCGGCTCCGAGGAAGGCCAGCGGAGCCAGCGCCACGGCCCTCAGAAACGTCAGCCCATCCAGCGCCTCGAAGATCTCTCCGCGCTCGATCTTATCGGCGAAATAATGCGCCCAGATCCAGAACCGCGCCTCGATCCAGTCCGGATCCGCAGCCGGGTAACAAGGAGCGGCGCGGGCGAACGCAGCGCTCAGGCAGCCGTCGACCTCCCACAGGATGACCGGGTCCTCGACCCGCTCGTGCGCGTCGTCGAGCGAAACGAACTTCAGGTCCACGTGCAGGAGCGGAGGACCATAGAGGCATACGAGCAGGCGCGGCTCGCCGACGTGCTCTCCGGTGAAGCCCGCCAGGAACGAGGGATCGAGTTCGGCGGCGATCGCCTGCCGTCGGTCGAGGATCTCCGGCCAAGCCCCCGGTTCCACCGCCAGCACGAGGTCGAGATCGGAAAACTCGTCGATCTCGCCCGCGATGAACGAACCACCCACCGCCAGGCCGACGACGCCGTCGACCTCAACGACCGCGGCCAACATGCGCTCGAGGCATGCCCGGTGCCGGGCCGGCAAGGACCGCAGGCGGCCCCGGAGCCTCGGGGACTCGGGTGCACCGAGTTCGATACTGTGAGCAGGAGAGCCTTCGATGTCCATCAGGACCAGGCGTCCGTCCGCACGCCCCCTCCCCCCGTCATACCATCCACCGTGGTCGCCGCCGCCATGTGGGCGATCACGTTGGTCGCGGAGCGGAACACGTCCGGCACGCGGTCGATGCCGAGCAGGATGCCGAGCCCGGCGACCGGCACGCCCACCACGTCGAGCGCCGGGGCCATGGTCACGATGCTCGCGCTGGGCACCGGGGCGACCGTCATCGAGGCGAGGAAGATCGCCAGCACGGCCGCCGCGATCAGCCCGGCGTCGAGCGGCACCCCGTACATCGCGGCGAGAAAGACCAGCGAAGTGCTCTGGAAGAGCGCGCTGCCCGGGCGGTTGATCGAGGCCGCCAGCGGCAGGACCAGCGAGAAGGTGCTCTTCGAGAGACCCAGTTTCTCCGCCTCCTGCAGCATCATCGGCAGCGTCCCAACCGACGTCGTCGTGGTGAAGCCCACCGTGTAGGTGCCCACGGTCCCGCGCACGAATCGCCCCGGCTTCATCCCGCCGAAGAGCCAGACCATCGGCAGCAGCACGACGCCCTTCAGGATGAAGAAGCCCACGACCACGGCGACGATGAAGACGGCGAGGTTCTGGAGCATCGCCAACCCCGTCTGCGCGACCACCGGCGCCGCGAGACCGAATACGCCTACGGGCGCCGTCCACAGGATCCAGGTCATCAGCTTGATGAGCGCGTCCCCGAGCGTCTCGGCGAGGGAGGTGAGCGCCTCGCGCTTTTCCGCCGGCAGCGTTGTCGCCGCCGCCGCAAGCAGGACGACGAAGATCAGCACCGAGAGCAGTGACCCGTCAGCGGCCGCCTGGACGGGATTGCTCGGCACGAGATTGACGAGAAAGTCCACCACCCCCGGCGTCGCGGTGTCCAGCTCCGTCACGGGCGTCGGCGGCGGCACCGGCGTCGTGAAGGTGAGGGCCAGCCCCATCACGCCCATCCCGATCAGGATCGCGGGAAGCGTCGTGACCCAGAAGAAGCCCACCGCCAGCCCCCCGAGGCGGCCCAGCCGGCGCAGGTTCCCGATCCGCGCCACCCCCACGAACACCACCGCCGCCACCAGCGGGATGACGACCATCTGAATGGCGCGCAGGAAGACTGCCCCCAGCGGCTCGACCGCCTCGGCCGCCTGCAGCAGCGCCGGAGATCCGGTCGCGGAGGCTGCGATTCCGAGCCCAAGCCCGAGGACCAGCCCGATGAGGATGGCGCGGGTGTTCATCGCGTTAAGGGCCTCTCGTTTCGTGACCTTGCCTCATCGGATCGAACCGACTCCAATCTCGTGGAAGGGGCCGGGAATCGCGCTTCGGCGCGGTCGTGAATCCGCGAGCAAACTGCGGTTGTCCGGAGTCCTGCGCCAGCGTACGATCAAGAGCACATCCCACCGTGGACCGGAGCAGGAGGCAGGACACATGGCCGAGCGGTCATCCACTATCGACCCGTCCGCGCATCCCGGCGTCCCACCCGCCGAAGATGCCGCCTGGGAAGGCTTTATGGCGAACCTCCCCGGGCGCGGCAACGTCTCCCGCCGCCAGTTCATCAAGGGGGTCATCGCGACCGGCGCTTCGGTGTCGGCGTTCGCCTACTTCTCGGGTCCGGCGGCGACGTCCGCGCGTGCCAGCGTTCCGCGCCTGGTCTCCATCAACGTCAATGGACAGACCCGGCGGGTCGACGTGCTGCCGCAGGAGACGCTGGCGATGACGCTCCGCTACAAGCTGGGGCTCACCGGCACCAAGCTGGGCTGCGACCGGGCCGAGTGCGGCGCCTGCACCGTCATGATCGACGGCGTCGCCCACTACTCCTGCTCGACGCTCACGCAGCGGGTGCGGGCGCGCGAGGTGGTCACGGTGGAGGGGCTCGAGAGCGCGGACGGGACGCTGCATCCGGTGCAGCAGGCGTTCATCGACGAGCTGGGTCCCCAGTGCGGATTCTGCACGCCGGGACAAGTCATGGCGGCCGCGGCGCTGCTGGAGGCCAACCCCAATCCCACCCGCGAGGAGGCGCGCCGGGCGATGTCCGGCAATCTCTGCCGGTGCGGAGCCTACGACCACTACCTGAACGGGGTCATGCGCGCCGCCGCAAACGGGCAGGCGGTCGCCGAGGAGGTGTCCAATGGCTGAGCTCATCGGCAGGGATTTCGCACCCCCCGACGTCATCGCCAAGGTCACCGGCAGAGCCCGCTACGCGGAGGATTTCCGCGCCGACGGCATGCTCTTCTGCCGGCTCATCACGAGCCCGATGCCCCACGCGCGGGTGCGCTCCATCGATGCGTCGGAGGCGCTCGCGATGGAGGGCGTGGTCGCCATCCTGACCGCGGACGAGGTGCCCGGGATCGAGGCGCCCGGCAACCCCATCCTCACCAACACTCCGCACTTCGTGGGCGAGCCGATCGCGGCGCTGGCCGCCGTCGACGAGACCACCGTCCAGGACGCCATCGCGAAGGTCAAGCTCGACCTCGAGCCACTGCCCTTCGTGGTCGATCCGCTGGAGAGCCTGCGCCCCGGCGGCCCCAACGCCCGCGTGGAGGGCAACACTTCGCAGCGGGGAGAGGGGATCCGCGAGGTGAAGTGGACCGAGGAGGACTTCGCCGCCGCCACCGACGGTGAACTGCCCATGGGCGAGGTCACCACCGAGTGGTCCTACGGAGACGTCGAAGCCGGCTTCCGCGACGCCGCGCTGGTGCTCGACGAGACCTTCGTCACCGCGGGCACATCGCATCACTCGATGGAGCCGCGCACGGCGATGGCCTACTGGCAGAACGGCAAGTGCCACGTCTTCGGCTCGAGCCAGAGCCAGAGCGCGACGCTGAACGGGCTGGCGCGCTACATCGGCGTCCCGCCCGAGGACGTGGTGTTCGTGGGCGAGTACTGCGGCGGCGGGTTCGGCTCCAAGGGAAGCGCCTACCCGATCATGGCGGTGCCGGCGCACATGTCCCGCAAGACGGGCCGGCCGGTGATGATGCGCATCAGCCGGGCCGAGGAATACGCCATCGGCTCCGCGCGGGCCGGCTTCCAGGGCCGCATTCGCATGGCCTTCCGGCCCGATGGGCGCGTGAGCGCGGTCGACCTCTTCATCGTACAGGAAAACGGGCCCAACAGCGGCTTCGGCGACTTCAACAGCGCCGCCGGAGCCGTGACCATCGTCTATACGCCGCTGGCGATGCGCTTCCGCGGCATTCCGGTGCTCACCAACACGCCCGCGCGGGGCGCGCAGCGGGGTCCGGGCCAGAACCAGATCGCGTGTGCGGTGGAGCCCCTGCTCGACAAGGCCGCGGCCGAGCTGGGCATCGATCAGCTTGCCATCCGAAGCATCAACGCCCCCGACTCGAACTCCCTCTACGGCGGAGGCCAGGTGCCGGTCACCAGCGCTCATCTGGGCGAAGCGCTGGCCCAGGGCGCGGAGCGCTTCGGATGGGAGGAGCGGCGCGCCCGCAGCGGCCGGCGCCAGGGATCGCGCGTGACCGGGGTGGGCATCGGCCAGGCCTATCACGGGGCCGGAAACAGCGGACAGGACGGGCTGCTGCGCATCGCACCGGACGGCAGGCTGCACATTCACACCGGCGTCGGCAACCTCGGGACGTATTCCTACGCCGCCACCTCGCGCGTGGCTGCGGAGATGCTCGGGTACGACTGGGAGAACGTCGAGCTGGTGCGCGGCGACACTTCGCGCAATCTCGCTTCGAGCAGCGCGCAGGTGGGCAGCAACACGACCTTCACCATGACCCGCGCCGGCTGGGCGGCGGGAGCGGACGCCGTGGAGAAGCTGAAGGCGATCGCGGCCATGGAGCTCGGCGGCTCGCCGGAGGACTACGACATCGGGGAGGAAGCAACCTTTGCGCGCGCCAACCCCTCGCGCCGCATCAGCCACGCAAGGGCGGCGGCGCGGGCCATCGAACTGGGCGGGCGCTTCAGCGGCGAGGAGTTCTCCGACGACCTGAACGACATCACCAGGCGTTCCGTGCAGAATCTGGCGGGCAGCGGCCTGATCGGCGTCGCCCGCGACAACCTCCCGCGCCACGACGTCGTGCCCGCGCTCGCCGCCGGCTTCATCGAGATCGAGCTGGATGTCGAGACCGGCATGTACGAGATCATCGACTACCTGGGCGTGGCCGACTGCGGCACCGTGGTGCACCCGATGGGGCTGGCGGCCCAGGTGAGGGGCGGCGCGGTGATGGGGTTCGGGATGGCGTGCCTGGAGCGCCACGTCTACGACACGCGCTACGGGGTGGCCGGCAACATCGGCTTCCACCAGGCCAAACCGCCCTCATACCTGGACGTGCCCACGCAGATGGACTGGGACGCCACCGACATCACCGACCCGCAGAACCCGGTGGGAGCGAAGGGGGTGGGCGAACCCCTCATGGGATGCTCCGGGGCGGCTCTGCTGTGCGCCATCTCGGATGCGCTCGGCGGGCACTACTTCAACCGCATCCCGGTCGTCCCGGACATGATCGTGAACGCCGTGGCCCAGCAGCCCCCGCCGCATCGGCCGCTGCAGGTCAACACGCAGTGATCGAGGGCAGGCGCCCGGGCATCGGAGAAGCCCTCGGCCGCGGGCCGAGATCGGTATCGGCCACGTCTGCAAAGACAGGACCGAGGGAGCGACAATGAAGTTCTTGAAGTCCTGGTGGCCGGTGTTCATCGTCGGGGCCGTCGCTTCCTCCGGCGGCCTGCTCGACCGGTTCTGGGACTGGATCCCACGCGACGCGACGTTGGCCATCGGCGGGATCGGTCTTGTCTGCATCTTGCGGGGAGTCGTCACGCGCCTGTTTCCCGGCAGGGATTGAACCGTCGGGCTGCGGGCCGCCAACGAGCGTGCGGTGGGCTACTGCATGCCCGGGCGTCGAGCCTGAGCGAGGCACGGGGTCCGCGTTCGCGCGCCGGATCACCGGCCTTTTGCGCCGCTGAGTCTGAACCCGCAAGATTAGTCCATATGGACGGGACAGGGATGCCGCGTTGGCATCGCAGTCGCTCGCAACGAGATCATCCGAGGCCGGGGGGATCCCCATGATGAAGGACATGATGCCCCACTTCGATCTGGTTCAGCCGACCGACGTCGAGTCGGCGCTGGATCTGCTGCGGGAGCACGGCCGCGACGCCTGGGCGCTCGCAGGCGGGTACGACAGCTTCGACTGGTTCAAGAACCGGGGCAAGCAGCCCTCCGTGGTGGTCGACCTGGAGGGGCTCGACGAATTGAAGGGCGTGCGCGAGACCGGCGACGGCATCGAGATTGGCGCCACCACCAGCCTGACCGACGTCGAGAACGACCCCTTGGTGCGCGAGCGCTACGGGCTGCTGGCGGAGGCGGTGAGCGTAGTCGCGAGCCCGCAGATCCGGAACGGCGGGACGCTCGGAGGCAACATCTGCCAGGACACCCGCTGCTGGTACTACCGCTACGGCATGCCCTGTTACCGGGCGGGAGGCAACGTCTGCTACGCCGGCGCACCGGACGCGATGAACCGCGAGCACGCTCTCTTCGGCGCGGACCGCTGCGTGGCGGTGACCCCGTCGGATTCGGCCCCGGCGCTGGTGGCGCTGGACGCGGAGATGGTGGTGCGCAACGCCCGCGGCGAGCGGGTGATCCCCGCCGGGGAGTTTTTCATGCCGCCGGGCGTGGACATCACCCGCATGACCGTGCTCGACCCCGACGATCTGCTCACCGCCGTGCGCATCCCGGCCCGGTGGGCGGGCGCCCGCTTCCATTTCGAGAAGGTCGCGGACCGCAAGACCTGGGACTTCCCCCTGGTCAACGTAGCCGCGGCCTTCCGGGTAGCCGACGGGCGCATCGAGGACTCACGCATCGTCCTGGGCGCGGTGGAGTGCGTCCCCCGACGCCTTACGAACGTCGAGGACCTCGTTCGCGGCCGCGTGCCGAACGAGAGCACTGCTGCGGAGGCGGGCGAACTGGCCACGCAGGGCGCCAGGCCGCTCAGCTACAACCACTTCAAGATTCCGCTGGTGAAGAACCTGGTGGCGCGGGCGGTACGGAGCGCCTGAGGCGGACGGAGCCGGCAGCTAGTTTCAGCCGCCGGGCCTGAACCGAATCCACTTGGTGATGCGGCGCTGGCTCACCTCCGCGCCGTAGACGTTCCCCTCGTCGTCCACCGCGACCCCTTCGGGCCCGCTGAACCCCATCACGTTGGGGATGTCGTCGGGGAGGAAGTGCCGTACCCAGCCCTCCCGCGCGTCGCCGATGCGGATGCCTTTCTCCCAGCCGGCGTTACGCTGGCCGGTGAACTGGTTCGGCGCCGGGCTCGACTCGGAGTCCGCCACGTAGATGTTGTCGGCGGCATCGATATAGAGCCCGCTGGGGCGGCCGAACTGCGTCCAGATGGCGAGAAACTCGCCCTCCTGGTCGAAGAGCTGGATGCGGTTGTTGTAGCGGTCGCCCACGAAGATGCGGCCCTGCGAGTCCATTGCCAGCGCGTGCGGATCCCGGAACTGCTTCGGCCCGTAGCCGAGTTCGCCCCAGGTCTCCATGTAGGTGCCGTCGGCCGCGAAGCGGACGATCCGCCCACGGGTGCGGTCGTGCGCGTCGGCAACGTAGATCTGTCCGTTGGGCGCCACCACCACGTCCGACGGCTGGGTGAAGTGGGTCGGCGGATCGCCAGCCTCTCCCGGCGTGCCCAGGGTCATCAGCAGCTCGCCCTCCGGGGAGAACTTGAGCACCGAGTGCCCCGTGGTGGTCGCGCCCGGCCGCCACGCATCGGTCACCCACACGTTGCCCTCATGATCGACGTCAATGCCGTGCGGCCACGCGATCATCCCGCCTCCGAAGCTGCGCAGCAGGTTCCCCTCCTTGTCGAAGAGCAGGATGGGATCGACGTCCGAGCCGACGCAGGTGTTGGCGCCGCAGCGCTCCGCGACCCAGATGTTCCCGTCCAGCGCGATCTCCACCGCGCTCGTCGAGCCCCACTCCCTGCCGTCCGGGAGCTCGCCCCAGCCGTAGACCGGCCGGTAGGGGTTGGTCGTCACCGACTGAGCCTGAAGTGACGAAACCGCGACGGCGAGAGCCGCGGCGGCGAAGATTCCGGTAGCGATCGGGGCGCGCGTTCGTCCAGTCATCGGTTTGCGTCTCCGGTCAATGCGGTGAGCAATGGGCGTTGGGCGATGCTCGTCATCGGCGGCAGGCGGACAACTCGGCCGCCGCGCTGGCATCCGCACAGGCACGGTACGCAAGGGCGCGTGGGGCGACAAGTAGACCTGGTCGAGCAGCGGCATCACAACAGACCGGCCACCGCGTTCCGCTAGCTCCGGCTCCGCCACGCCGCGGCCAGTCCTCGGTCGAACGTCATGAGTTCACGCGGCTTTCGCCGGATGCAGCAGGCCAGGTGCACCAGGTCGCGGGCCTCCAAGCCACGGTGGCGAGCGGACAGGTTGCGCGCAAGCTCGACGTCGGCCTTCTCGACGGGCCAGACTTCGTCCACCGTGGAACCGACGAGGTCAAAGGCCGCGTCGAGCAGCGGCCGCCTGTCCCGGCGCAGGTAGCGATGGAGGAGTTCCTGGAGCACTTCCGCCGAAGTGACGAGGGGCCTGTCCCGTTCCAGTGACCGGATGAAGAACTCCGTGGCTTCCTTCCGCAGGGGATGGTCGGCGCCCACGAAATACATGAAGACGTTGGCGTCGACGAAGATCATGTGATGTCGTAGTCCGGATAACGCGTCTCGACGAGGATCTTCTTGATCTCCGGCCAATCCAACTCCCGCGCGCCGGGCGGGTGACGTGCGTCGCACCTGGCCGCGAACTCCCGCAACTCCTCGACCGTGAACTTGCGCGGGCGGGCCGTCGCCAGCTTCTCTTCCGCAGCCTCCCGCAGCCACTCGCCGAGGGACTTGCCCTCGCGTCGGGCCTGCGCCTGATACGCCATCTTGGCGGTCTCCTTCACAACGAAGTGGATGCGGGACATGCTGCTCGCCTTCATGGGTAATGCACCGTTGGCCGACACATGGGCAAGCTAGTGGTGCAATTCGCCCTTCGTCAACCTCCCCCCGCCTCCAGCTTCCCGTCCACGAACACCCACCCCGGCAGCACGCGGTAGTCGAAGGGATGCCCCTCCAGGATGACGAAATCCGCGTCCTTGCCCACCTCGATGCTGCCGATGCGGTCGTCCATGTCGAGCAGCTCGGCCGCGTTGAGCGTCGCCATCCGGAGCGCGTCCACCTCGGGCACGCCGTTGCGGAAGGCCCACGCCGAGTTGAGGATGGGCTCGCCGCCCAGCCGTCCGATGGGTGACGCGCGACGCGACGCTCCCGGACCATAGAACGCCACCTTCACCCCCGCCCGGTTCAGGATCGCCGGCCCTTCCATGCTCCAGCCCTCCCCGCCCCCGCGGATGTCCGACGCGTAGCTCCCGGAGTTGCCCAGGATGACACCCACATCGGCCGCGGCCAGCCGGTCCGCGAGGCGGTGCGCCTCCACGCCGCCGGTGACGACCAGCCGCAGGCCGTAGTCCTCCGCGATGCTCATGGCCTCCTCGATCTCGGCCACCCGGTCCGCATGGATCATGGCGGGCACCTCCCCGGCGAGCAGCGGCAGCAGCGCCTCCATGCGCGCGTCGTACTCCCGCGTCTCGCCCACCTGCGCGTAGCCCCTCGCCGCGTCGAGGGCCTCACGGATCATCGCCGAGGCGCTCGCAAGCGTGAGCGGCGCCCCGGATTCGTCCGTCCATTCCCGCAGCGTCGAGGCGGCGAGCGCGAACACCATGCTGGCCGGCTCGCGCCGCACCATCTTCTCGAAGTCGATGCCCGGCGTCTTCACCACCACCCCGTTGCCGCCCGCCAGATTGCGCGTCCCCGGCGTGACGTGGATGGCGGTCACTCCGATGGTCGTGTTCACGCGGTACGACGGGAACCACGGGTCGACGGCGTACAGGGCGTTCATCTCCGGCACCACCGGTGCGGTGATCTCGTCGTTCTGCACCTGCCACTTGAGGTCGCCGATCCAGTCGTTGGCGAAGGCGCGCGCGATCACGGTGCCCGGCATCACCACCCGCCCCCCCACATCCATGACCGCCATGCCCACAGGCGGGGCTGCTCCCTCCTCCACCAGGGTGAACCGGCCGTCCTCGACCACCAGGGTCGCGTTCTCGATCGCCCCACCGCTCACGGTGAACACGTGTGCCCCGGTGATGGCGAAGGCCCCGTCGTCGGCGGTGACCGCGCCGTTCACCGGGCCGAAGGGCCCCACGCTGCGCGGCCGCTCAGGCTGCCGCGCCCGGCCGCGCTCGTACTCCAGCTCCCCGTCCACGAACACCCGCTCCACCCGGTCCGCGGCGAGGTCCAGGAAGTGCCCGTCGAGCAGCACCAGGTCCGCGTCCTTCCCCGTCTCGATGCTCCCCACGCGGTCGTCGAGCATCATCGCCCGCGCCCCGTTGATGGTCATCACCTCGAGCGCCTGCTGGTCGGTGAGGCCGTGGCGCGCCAGGAACGCCCCGTACTCGCGGAAGTCCTTGAAGTGCTGATTGGACATGTCGGTCTGGATGCTGGCGTACACGCCCGCGTCCAGCAGCACTTCCAGCAGGTTGAGCGGCTCCGGGTCGTTGTAGTACTGGACGATCATCATCGGCCCGATCACCGGCATGACGTTCGTCCCGGCGAGCAGTTCCGTGAGGGGGAAGATCTCCTCCGCGTGTGCCAGCGCCAGCCGGTCGAAGAAGCCGTACGTGCGCGCCAGGCGGAACACCATCATCACCTCGCTGGGATAGTGCGCGTGCACGTGCACCATCACCTCGCCCCGGAGCACGGCGGCGAAGGCCTCCAGGCGCTCGTCCCGCTCGGGGGCCGGCCCCTCGCCGGCCGCGTGCGCGTCCTGCTCCGCCACGTACGCCTGCGCGCGCCGGAAATAGTCGTCGGCGGTGGCGTACCAGCCCATCACCGTCTGCGGCGTCTCGCCCGGGCGCAGATTGATGAGCGGGCGCACGGCCATCTTCAGGTCCACGTAGGGCTTGAAGATCATCTCCGGCCCCGGCGTGCTCTTCATCTTCAGCGCCACCGACTGGCCACTGGAGATGACGCCGCTCCCGGAACGCGTGATCAGAGAGGTCACGCCCCCGGAGAGCGCCACCTGGATCATGGGGTCGTCCAGGTTCACATGCTCCACCGCCTTCCACTCGGCGGTGACCGGGCCCGGAATGCGCGCCCGGCTGGAGCGGTCGAGGGCCATGTGGGCGTGCGCGTCAATCAGCCCCGGGATCACAACCTCGGCCTCGTACACGCGGGCCCCGGCTGGCGCATCCACCGACGCACCCACCGCCTCGATGACCCCGCCGCGGATCAGGATCTCGCCGTCCTGTATCGTGCCGTTGGTCGCGGTGTAGATGGTACCGGCACGGATGAGAACCGGTTCGGACTGGGCCAGGGCTCCGCCCGGCGAGACGGTCACCGCGCCGGCCACCGCACCTGCCGCCAGCATGACCATCCACGAGTTGCGTCTGCCGCTCCAAGTCATTCCTCCTCCTTCCTCAAGCGAGCCGCCGGGGACTCATCTGTTCTCCATGCGATCCAGGAATGGCGCCACCTCGAGCAGCACGATGTCGTCGCGCCTCCGCAATTCGCGCAGGAACGGGCCCTTGTGGCCCGCGCCGTAGGTCAGCAGAAAGCGAGCCCCTTCGCCCCCGTGCCGGTCGAGTGCGCGCTCGATGTTTGCCCAGTGCGAGGCGTTGATGGCGTCCCAGCCTCCCGGCCCCAGATCGGCATCGAACAGACGGGCGTAGACCTGCATGCGGATATCGTATGCCTCGTCGTAGGCGTCGGTGTGGATCCAGCGTGGATCGTCCCCGGCGGCGGCGGCCAGCGCCTCGGCCGAAGCCGCGGACGCAGCCTGGTATTCGGCCCACGCTTCGGCCCGCTCCGGATCCCGCGAGTACGCGTCGAGATACGCCGCGCGGAAATCGGACATCGGCTCCGTCCAGCCAGCCGTAGGGATGACCTCGAAGTCCAGCTCGCGCGTCAGCGGAAAGAGCGCTTCCATGTACTCGGGGAAGAGGCGCACGCGGGGTTCCTCGACGATGCCCGACGCCTGGTACTCGGCCCACGCCCGCTCCCAGCGGTTGGGCGGGATCTCGGTGAGCCAGTAGTCGGGATCGATCTCGCGCACCAGATTCCGCACGACTTCGAGGCTGAAGGCCTCGCTGGTGGTGTGCCCGCCGTGGATCATCCCCAGGACGACGACTTCGTTGGGTACGAACGAGGGCCCGGCCTCTCCGGCAGCCGCTTCACCGGAGGCCAATGCGCCATCACCGGCGATGTCGGACGGCGACGGAACCAGCTCCACCAGGGTGCCCGCCACCTCGTTGGCCACGAAGACGCGCTCCCCGTCCGGGTGCGCCCGCAGCACGATCGGCTGCTCCCCCACCTCGATGGTCTGCACGACCGCCCACGCCTCCAGGTCCACCACCGAGACCGTGCTGCCGCCGGCATTGTTCACCAGGGCGTAGCGGCCGTCGCCCGGCACGACCACCGAAAAGGGCCGCGGTCCGAGGCCCGGGACCCGGCCGGTGACGGCAAACGAAGCCGTATTCATGAACACCAGCTCGTCCGAGCCGCCGCACGCCACAACGTAGGTGACCTGATCGGGCGTGAGGGCGCCCCCGGGCGGCCCCGGACACACGTCTACCGTGGCGTCGGTTTCCATGTTGAGCAGATCGATCACGGACACCGTGCCCGCATCCAGGTTGGGCACGAAGGCGTGCGACCCGTCCCACATCACGTCGGCCGGGTAGGGCCGGTCGCCGGTCGCGTGAGACCGCACCGGCACCCCGGTCTCCGTGTCCACGACCCATAGCAGGTCCGCGAACTCGGACGTGATCCAGGCACGCCCTCGAACCGTCCCCGGTGAAAACAGAGACGGACCCGAGCCCACATTCCATGCGGCTCCATCCACGATTCGTCCCTCTGCGTCGAGCCTGATGAGGGTCGAGTCCCGGAACTGGCTGACCAGCCAGCCATCGCCAACCCGCACAAGGTCGAGGGGCGTGTCCCCCGCCCCCCAGCGCGCGACCACGGATCCGGCCGCGAGGTCCACGATCCCGATCTGGCCGTCGCCGCTCAGCGCCACGTACGCGGTGTCGCCATCGCCGCTGAAGCGGATGCCGTGCGGGGCCGCGCCCACCTCGATGGCGGCGCCGACCCGGTAGGGTTCGCGCGACTCAGCCACCGCGTCAGGCTCGCTGCACCCCGGAAGGACAACGGCCAGCGCCGCCAGCGCCAGCCGGCCGCGAACACGGTTCCAGGTCATGGCTGATCCTCCTCGTCAGCAGATCGCCCAAGCTTGCGAACAGGCGTTCAAAGTGTGAGGTATTGGCCCTGAGCGCACCCGACGACCATCACCCCGGACACCCTCCCATGTCATCGTCCCGCCACGACCTCCATCTGCACGAACAGCTTCTGCTCCTTGTGCTGCGCGACCGCAAGGGCACCGTGGACTATCGAGCCGGCTTCTACAATCTCGCCATGGGCGGAGCCGTCCTCGCCGAATTCGCGCTTGCCGGGGTCATCCGCATCGAGGAGAGCAAGAAGGCGTTCGTGGAGGCGACACCGGTTGCGGGCCGTCCCCGGGACGAGATCATGGCCGAAGCGCTGGACAGGGTTCGCAATTCGAAGAAGCGTCGACGCGCATCTTCCTGGGTATCGACCTTCGGCAACCTCAAGCGCCTCCGGCACCGCACCGCCCTCGGCCTCTGCCGCCGGGGCATCCTGCGCACGAAGGAATCGCAGATCCTGCTCGTCTTCAGGCGCAAGCTCTATCCCACCATCGATCCGGGGCCCGAGCGCAAGCTCATTGCAGGCATGCGGGACGCCGTCATGGGCGATGGCGACATCGAAGCCGGATTGGGCGTCGTGCTTTCCCTGGCCCACGCCACCGGTTCGCTGAGGATCCATTTCGAGCGCCAGGAACTCAAGGAGCGCAAGGCGCGCCTGAAGGCCATCGCCGCCGGAGAGCCCTTCACCGCGGGGGCAGGTCACCCCGCCATCGCCGCTCAGAAAGCGGTCAAGGCGGCAGTTGCAGCGTCCCAGGCGGCGGTGGCCGCAACTCAGGCCGCGGTCGTGGCCAGCATCGCCGCTTCCTCGTCCAGCTGACCGATCGTCGAACACCCGGGCGCGCCGCGTGGCCGCAGACGGCCGGCACGCGCTGAAGAGCCGACCTCAGGCGGGCTGCAACTCCTTCAGATCCCGGAACCGGATCAGCCGGCGGCTGTCCTCGTCCCAGAGCGCCAGGTTGATGAGCTTCAGCGTGTCCCGAACGCGGACCTCGCGCACCACGTGGAACTCCTCGTTCTCCTCGTGCGCCCGCTGGAGCTTGTAGTTGGGGATGCGCATGCTCATGTGGTGCACGTGGTGGAAGCCAATGTTCGCCGACAGCCACCGGAGCGGGGCGGGAAGCACCAGATACGAGCTTCCGTAAAGCGACGCGTCGTAGTAGTCCCACTCCTCGTGCCTGTCCCAGTAGGTCTGCTCGAACTGGTGCTGCACGTAGAACATCCAGACGCCGGCCGTAGTGGCGAAGAGCTGAACCGGCGCGTGGGTCAGCAGAAAGCGCTGATATCCGATGGTCTCTCCCATCAGCAGCACCACGGCCACCAGCGCCAGGTTCGTCCAGAAGACCCCGCGCCACGCCTGCTTCCACCGCGCCGGCACATCCCACGGGAACCGGTGCTTGATGAGGAAGATGAACAGGGGGCCCAGCACGAAGAGCACGAACGGATGCCGGTACAGCCGGTAGCGCAGACGGCGATACCAGGGCCACGCGAGATACTCGCGCACGGTGAAGGTGTCGATGTCGCCGAAGCCGCGGAAATCGAGGTCGCCCGAATGCGCGTGATGGTAGGCGTGGGTGCGCTTCCAGTAGTCGTAGGGGGTCAGGAGCAGGACCCCGATGCAGCGCCCCAACCACTGGCGCGCCGCGTGCGAGCGGAAGAACGACCCGTGCCCGCAATCGTGCTGGATCATGAACAGGCGCATCATGAACCCGGCGGTGGGCATCGCGAGCAGGACGGTCAGCCAGTAGCTCACCTCCAGGCTGCGCAGGGTCGCGTACCAGAGCATCACGAAGGGGATCGCCGAGGTCAGCAGCTGGCGAACGCTGGCCCCGGTGTCCGGTCCCCAGTACGGCTTCAGGATGGCGTTCCAGCGGGCGACCTTCTCGCGGTCGGGGGCGGGCGTCATGGATTGCCTCTTGCGTCGAGCCGGGTCACTCGACGGAGTCGAGTTCGGGTGGGCTGGTGAATGAGGGGGAGGATCGCCGCGCTCAGCGCCGGATCGTCTCTCCGGGAAGCGCCGGCGCGTGCACCGGATCGCGGCGCACCTTCGTCGCCTGCTCGAAGGCGTAGCCCAGGGCGAACAGCCGGCCCTCGCTGAAGGGCCGGCCGAAGAACGAGATCCCGACGGGCAGCCGGTTGCTTGTGTAGCCAGCCGGTACGATCAGGTCGGGAAGCCCGCTCAGGTTGGCCAGATTGGTCGCGGACGGCGAAGGGTTGGGTGACGAGGAACCCCGGTAGACGCCCGCCTGCCCAGGCCGGGTCGGCGAGGTGGGATAGACGATGGCGTCGAGGTCGTTCGCGTCCAGCAGCCCCTCCAGGTTGGCGCGCACCAGCGGCAGGCCGTGGTCGTACATGGCCCTGTACAGGTAGTCGTCCGGAGTGCCGGTGTTCAGCTCCTGCTCGAAGAGGGTCCAGCGCGTGGGATTGGGCACGCCGCCCTCGGGCGGGGCCGCGAGGATCTTCGAGGCGCGCTCGATCATCTCCTCGAGCGTGCGCGGATATCCGGGCGCCAGGTCGGCGAGGTATGCCTCGATCTGCGGCTTGAACTCGCGCCAGCGGATAGTCTGGTAATACTGGGCCTTGGCCTCGAGCAGCCACGGCGGATAGCGCACGTCCACCACCGTCGCCCCGGCGGCGCGCATGGCGTCGAGCCCCGCCTCGATGATCCAGTCGACTTCGTCGTCGTAGCCCAGAAAGTCGCGCGCGACGCCGATGCGGGCGCCATCCAGCGCGTCCGCGTCCAGGAACGCGGTGTAGTCGGTCTCGTAGCGGTCGTCGCTGGCCACCGTCGCTTCGTCGGCTGGGTCCACGCCCACCATCACGTTCATCATCGCGGCGACGTCGTAGACGTGGCGGGCCATGGGGCCGGCGGTGTCGAAAGAGAGCGCGAGCGGCACGATGCCGTCCCGGCTGAGCAGCCCGTGCGTGGGCTTGAGCCCGGCAATGCCGTTGGCGGTGGAGGGGCCGCGCACGGAGCCTCCGGTGTCGGTGCCGATCCCGAGCTGCCCGTAGGAGGCGGCGACGGCCACGCCGGTCCCGCCGGAGGAACCGGACGGGTTGCGGGTGAGGTCGTGCGGGTTCCGCATGGGCCCATCGATGGAGCTGAGCTGCACGCCCGACGCGAACTCGCTCATGTTGAGCTTGGCCAGGATGATGGCTCCCGCCTCCCGGAGCTTGCGCACGATGAACGCGTCGTCGGGCGGAATCGAACCCTTCAGCAGGAGCGACCCCGCGGTGGTGGGCATGTCGCCGGTGTCGACGTTGTCCTTGAGCAGCACCGGGATGCCGTGCAGCAGGGAGCGGGCGCCCCGGGTGCGCCGTTCCTCGTCCAGGGCCCGTGCCCTCTCGAGCGCCCGCGGGTTGAGCGTCAGGACGGCGTTCAACATCGGCCCCTGGTCGTCGTAGGCCTCGATGCGCGCCAGGTAGAGTTCGACCAGGCGCTCCGCCGTGAGCGAGCCCGCGTCGAAAGCCGCGTTGATGTCCGCGATGGTGGCTTCGGAAAGCGGGAGGGATTGGGCTTCCGCCGCGGCGGGCGGAACGGTGGCGGCCAGCCAGACGACGAGCGCGCGGCGGATCGAGATGCGATTCATGGGCTTCAGCGGCCGTGTCGGAAGAAGCGATCGGAAATGGTCAGCAGCAACGGCGTGCCCACGGTCATCGTGAGGATGCCGCCGATGCGGAGGCCTTTGCTGTCATACTGCGGATCCTCTCCGTGCATCAGCATCACGTATCCGGCGGTGGTCGAGATCAGCCCGGCCATCGCGACGTGAAAGAAGCGGCCACGCGATCGCCTCGTGCTCCCGGAGCGCGTCGCCACCAGGCTCCCCGCGGCGCCGGGCAGGCTCAGCGCGAACACGCCGGTCGCCATCGTCGTCAGAGCCCCGCACTGGGTGTCGAACTGCGTGCCATGGTCGGTGGATACGGTCCCCACGCACTGCTTCAGGGTCAGGTACCCGAGCCCCACGCCCAGCGCGTTGGCCAGAACCGTGCTCCCGAAGACCTTGGCCGACGGGTGCGACTCCTCCTCCAGCGACCAGTCCCAGCCCCGCCTGGAAGAGGTGCGAAACGGGTTTTGCCGCTCTGGAAGGCTTGGAAGCCGCGACTCGACCAGGAGGGCGCCGCGCGCGCCGCGGTCGCCGTAGCGGATCACCGCCTCAAGGGGCGAGAGGACCTCAACACGTTCGATATCGTCCAGGGAGAGGCTCGAGTAGATCTGTCCGGGATCCGCCACCGCCACCCCGTCCAGGTACACCGCGATCTCGTCGCACTCGCCGGCTCCGCTGCCTCGATACTCCACGCACAGCCGGCCACCGCCCCTGGCGCCGCCGCGCACGCGTATGCCGGACATGCCGCCGCGCAGCAGATCCCCCAGGTGCTGGCCGGTGCGCGCGGCCTGCTCGATTTCCTCAACCGGGATCTCGTTGACGCTGAATCCGGAACTGATGCGGCGGCGCTCGACCTCGCTCAGCGCCTCGACCACGAGGGGCTGGAACTGGATGGCGCGCGGCGACATGAACGCCTCGATCCTCAGGTCCCTGCCCGCCTCGACACCCACATGCTGCGCGTACTCGCCGTAGGCGATGTGCTCCATGACCACCACCCGCTCGCCCACGGGGACATCGTCGATGAGAAAGGTGCCGTTCGCCCCGGAGATCTCCTGCAGCACTCCGTCCGGAACCGAGATGCGGACCATCACTCCCGCGACCGGCTGGAAGGTGTCCTGGTCCACGATCCGACCGAATACGCTGCCCGTGCTCTGCGCCGCTTCGGCTTCCTGGGCGTCGGCCGGCACCGGCAGCAGCAGCGGGAGGACCGCGAGCGCGCTCCGGAGCCACCGCACGGTTGGTTTCACGTCCTCTCCCGTTGGTTGTGGCGGTGGAATCCGCCGCCGGGGAATGTACGGCCCCTGCCCTGCCCTCAAAAGATGTTGGCCTCGACCGGGATGTCCTCACCGAAGCGGCCGTGGCGGAAGGCGGTCACGTCGACGGTGTGCGCCTCGCCGTCCGCGATCAGCTCCGACACCGCGAGCCCGGTGGCCGGGGCGTGCATGATCCCGTGCCCGGAGAAGCCGCACGCGTCGATCCATCCACGAGCGCCCGGATTGAAGCCGATGATCGGGCTGTTGTCCGGGGTGACGCCGTAGTACCCCCACCAGCTCCCGCGGCGGTCGACCCCGAGGTCCTCCCACCAGGGGAAGCGCTCCACGCCGGTGAGAAAAACGTGCTCGAGCCAGTCCCAGTTCACTCCCTCGGTGAAGCCGTACGCCTGGGTGAGATCGTCGAGGCCGAAGAGCACGCGGTCGCCTTCGCTGCGCAAGTACACGCCGGTGGCAAGGTCGATGGTGAGGGGATAGGTGCGCGTGTCGCGCACGGGTGCGCTGAGAAAGATGTTGATGCGTTTCGGCCCCACGGGGAGGTGCAGCCCGGCCAGCTCCGCGACCGTTCCCGACCAGGCACCCCCGGCGTTCACGAAGTGGGCGCACGAGAAGACTTCGCGGCCGCACTCGACCCGCCAGCCCGTCCCCTCCGCCCTCACTCCGGTCACGGGGGAGGAGAACCGGTAGCGCACCCCCAGCTCCCGCCCCATCGCCACCCAGGCGTGGGTGGCCATATGGGGGTCGATCACCCCGTCCCACGGCCCATACGTAGTGCCCGCCAGCCCCTCCGTCTCGAAGTCGACGTAGCGCTGGGCCTCCGCCGGGTCGACCACCTCGACGGGCGCTCCCAGGCTCTTCTGCAGCGCGACCGACTCCAGGTGCCGCTCCCACTTGTCGTGGGGGACCAGCAGCAGGTAGCCGATGTCCCGGTAGCCGACCTCGTGGCCGTGGCGCTCCGGGAATTCCCTGTACACGGGAAGGGAATACATCGAGAGGCCAATGTTCGCGGCGGTCGTGAACTGCACGCGCACGCCGGCGGCGCTCCTGCCGGTCGAGCCCATGGCGGGCGCCACGTCCATCTCGGCCACCAGCACGCGCAGCCCGCGGCGGGCCAGGTGCCAGGCGCAGGAGGCGCCCATGATGCCGGCGCCGGCGATGACGACGTCGGGGTTCTTCAAATCCCGGACAGCGCCAGCAGGCTTAGGGGATCGACGGTGGTGGTGCCGTAGCGCACCACCCAGTGCAGGTGCGGGCCGGTAACCCGGCCGGTGGCCCCGACCAGCCCGATGGGGGTCCCGGCGATGACCGTGTCGCCCGCCTCCACCAGTTGTCCACTCAAGTGGAAGTAGCCGGTCAGCAGCCCGGCGCCGTGGTTCAGGTAGACGATGTTGCCCGCCAGCAGGAAGCCGTCCACCAGCGCCACCACTCCGTCGGCGGCCGCGCGCACCGTGTCACCGGGGAACCCCGCCAGATCGAGGCCCATGTGGCGGCTGGAAACCTGCCCGTTGAACACGCGGCCGGTGCCGAAGCCGCTGGTCACGCGGGAGTCGCGCGGAAGCACCACCTCCGGACTCCACAGCCGCGGGGTTGCGTGTGCCTCGCGCGCCACCTGGTTCGCCTTGGCCTGGTCGCTCCGCAGCCGTGCCTGGTCCTCCTCGCCCAGCGGCGACCCGAAGCGCGGCGCCACCGTCAGGCGCTCGTGCTCGTACTCGCCCCCCACGATCCCGATGCGCAGCGAGTCGGTCTGGGTGCGGCCATCGGCGTAGCTCGCCGTGACCCACGCGTCGATAGAGTCCGTGACCCCGATCGGGACCGGCGCCAGGCTCACCAGCATGGTGTTGGCGGGTCCCTCTTCGCCTCCGGCCGTGGCCGCCCCGGGGGTTGCCGAATCGGTCGCACGCGGCTGGAAGTGCAGTTCCTCGCCTCCGGCCTCTCCCGCGGCGGACACCATCCCGTCCACCGTCGGCGCCGTCACGCGGATGAGGAAGAGATGGCCCTGAATGGGCAGCGCCGGCTCCCAGCTCACCTCGACCGGCGCCAGCTCCGGCAGCGGAGGCTCGCGGAAGCTGAAAAACAGCAACCCCGCCACCGCGGTCAACGCCAGGCCCGCGAGCCCGATCCACACGCCCGCGTGCTGCCTTTTCCTCCGTCCGGATGCAGCCATCGCCATCCTCGTCCCCTTGTCCCGTTTCGTCCTGCTCCATCCCGCCCGCGCCCGGTGTGCGCGCGGCGCGTTCTCATGAGCCGGGTGGGTCTCGAACCCACGACCTACGGATTAAAAGTCCGTTGCTCTACCAACTGAGCTACCGGCTCGACGCAATAATACATGGCAGCCCGCCCTACGAGCCATCTACACCGAGGGGCCCGGCCCCGCTTCCTCTCCCGTCATCCGGAGTTCCAGCTGCTCCAGCCCGAACGTCAGCCGGTGATGCGGCGTGGGGCCGACGCGCCGGATGGCGGCGCGGTGCTCCTCCGTGCCGTAGCCCATGTTCCGCTCCCAGCCGTACTCCGGATAACGGCGGGCGAGGCGGGTCATGAGCCGATCCCGGCACACCTTGGCCACGATGGAGGCGCAGGCCACCGAGTGCACCAGGGCGTCGCCGCCAACCACCGCGTCGTGCTCCCAGGCAAGGCCGCGCATCGGAAGACCGTCCACCACGACGTGGTCGGGGTGTCGGGGCAGGCGGCGAATCGCCCGCTCCATGGCGCGCGCCGTTGCCCGCAGGATGTTGATCTCGTCGATCTCGCGCGCCGATGCGGCCCCCACGGTGACGGCGACCGCCTGCTTCCGGATCCGCCGCGCCACCTCTTCCCGCTCCTCGCGCGACACCCGCTTGGAGTCGTCCGCTCCCTCCACGCCGACTCCTTCCCGCAAAACCACGGCCGCGGCCACCACCGGACCCGCCAGCGGCCCCCGGCCCGCTTCGTCCACGCCCGCGACCCATGAAAGAGCGCGGCCCCAGAACCCGCGCTCGTAGTCGAGCGGGATCCGGAGCCCCGATTCAACGCCTGGTCCCGGCGTCATCGCCGGTACGGTGTCAGCGGGTGCGCTTCTCCGGGATGCGCGCCGCTTTCCCGCGCAAGCCGCGCAGGTAGTAGAGCTTCGCCCGCCTCACACGCCCCCGCCGCACCACGTCGACGCCCTCGATCCAGGGCGACAGGTAGGGAAAGATGCGCTCCACCCCGATCCCGCCCGAGATCTTGCGCACGGTGAAGGTCTCGCCCATGCCCCCGCCGCGCCGGGCGATGCATACGCCCTCGAAGACCTGGATTCGTTCCTTGCGGCCCTCCCGAACCCGGTAGCGGACCCGCACCGTGTCGCCCGCGGCGAAGTCCGGCAGATCGGTGCGCACATGCTCCCTGTCGAGTTCCTGCAGCAGATCGCCCATGGTCCACCCCCTCAGGCGCCGTTCGGCCGAGAAGCGTTATCGATTGCGTAGCGGTTGCGCCACAGGGGAGGCATCTCCCGTGCAGCATTAAAAGCTAACGCGAGCCGATTCATCCGTGAAGGCCGGGGTCCGGACGCCAGGTCCCGAACGCCCCGGCGCGAGATGGATGTTTCGCGCTAACGCCCGAACAATCTCCCGATCGCGCCCACGCCGATGGCGATGCCCGCGGTGAAGCTCTCCGAGCCTCCCTCCCCGGGTACTTCCCCGGCCTCCCCACCCTCGACGCCGAGCGCCGCCAGGGCCAGGCCCACGGTTCCCGCAGCCACGGCGACGCCGAGGACAACGCTCCGCGCCCTCGAAAACTCGCGCACCTCAATGCTCGCGAGCCCGTCGCGGGCGACCTGCAGGGTGTCGTACTGCACAACTTCGCGGAAGGCGCCGATGACCTGCCGATTGCTGGCTTCGAACGAGATGGTATCCCCGAAGCTGATGATCAGCCCTTCGATGGCCACCGTCTCCGGCGGCGCGTTGGGATCGACGATGGCGGACTGGATCGGTACACGCAGTCGAGCCACCGAACCTACCGGCGCTTCCTCCACCAGGCGGTAGGTGTAGCAGCCGGACACAAGCGGAAGGCCGCAAAGCAGCGCCGCGAAAAGGAGGGGGCGCAGCGTGCCCGCACGATCAGAACGCCACATCGATATCACGTGTCAGGAGCTGGTTGAAGGCGTAGACGAAATGCCAGGGATCATTCGGGAATATTCCACCGGATTCGTTCAAGAGATTGCGATCGTCCACGTCCACGATCACGTGCACCTCGAGCGTATCGGAGCCCAGCGACTCCGCCTGCACGAACCAGCGCCGGTCGACCGAGATGTCGATCGCCCGGCTGAACGGGATTTCGTGGAGGATCGTGTCCGACCGGACGACCTGGACCCTGGTCACACCGATGTCGTTCACGCCGGCCACGAACTGCGTGGAGTAGATGACGCGCACCTGCTGGCCCGCCTCGCCGTTCATCTCGAAGAAGATGTTGCGAGGAGTAAGGTCCTCGAAGGCCTCGCAACCGGAGATGGCGACCAGGGCAACGGCGACGAACAGCTTCTTCACGGTGGATGCGCGACTCACGGCGGGCTTGTGTGACACCGGCGAAAAGCGGCAGCGGTGGGGGCACCCACGGCGAACCGAGGGCACCCCCAACCTTGTAATCAGCCGCCGCAACCCAGTCCGTTCAGGTGACAGTTGGCCCTGATTTCGATAATGGAAATCGGCAGCATCGTGCCGGGTTGGGACGAAGCGGCGGAGGCGCCCTGCCACTTCGGATCCGTAAGCCCCCAGCGGTACATGTCCGCAAGGCGCAGGCCCTGCAGCATCACGTTCACCCGGCGCGTGTGCTGGAGCATCTCCATCTCGGAGATCTGGCCGTCGTACGGCGTCAGGCCGTCCAGCGCGCGGATGTGGTTGATGTGGGTGGCGAAGCCACTGGAATCCATGGCCTTGAGCGCGTTCTCGGCCAGAATCAGATGCATCATCCTGGCCGATGCAAGCGTCAGGGGCGGATAGATGCCGCCCTTGTCAAGGTAGCTGCCGCCCTTCCACTGGTTCAGCCACTTGATGACGGCCGGGTCATCGACGCCATCGATGGGATCCTGCAGCGCGATGCCGTTGATGTCGTTCTGGTCGTCCACGGTCGCGATCGACAGGTCGATCTGGTTCTCCTTGCGGTCGTTCACCCAGGAGGCCATGGAGTTGGACCGGCTGGCGCTCGAGAACGTCAGGTCGTAGGTCCAGTCGGGGGAGACGTTCGCAAGCACGTCACTGGCGTCCGCGCCGGCTTCGGCGGAAGAAACCAGCCCATCCCCGGAGGGCGACGGGTTGATCACGTCCCAGATCGCCCTCGACTGCCTCGCGCGAGCGCGCAGCGCCTTTGCCTGGAGAGCCATGTCGGTGGCCCCGACCTCGTTGAAGCCGGAAATCGCGGTCGAAAACCTCTCGATCGCCCCATCCAGGACCTGGTACATGTTGTCGGGCCCGATGGGCGCACCGCTCTCGGTCTTGTCCGAGAACGCGAAGTCCTCCTGAATCTCGCCGATCACCATGTACATGATGCCCGAGTAGAGGTACGCCCGGGCCAGATCGGTCTTGATCGCGGTGGAAGGGTTGTTGGCCTGGTGTTCGGTAAGGATTTCGATCGCTTCGTCGCTCATCCAGCGCCCCTGTCCCATGGCGGGGAACGGGCCGTCGATGAACTCGTTCAGCGGATCGCTCACGAACCCGAGGTCGAGCGAGAGCCAGGCGTCCCTGGATCCGATCCAGCGCATCTCGTCGGAAGCGACCAGATACGGCTGCCAGGACTGGGAAACGGAGGACGAAACCAGCGTGAGCGCGCCGTTGACGACGGCGGCGGCGGCGGCTTCGGAGCGGATGTCCTCCTCGACCAGGCTGTTGGGGTTGTTGACGTCCAGGATGTCGCAGCCTCCGAGCGCGAAAGCGGCCAGGAGCGCGACGCACGACTTGATGTTTCGGTTCTTCATGAGTCTCTCTCCTGGATCAGAACGTGAAGCGCGTGGACAGCGTGAGGCGACGCGGCACCGGAATGCCCCAGCCCTCCGTCGAGTCCAGGAAGTTGCAGCTCAGGCCCTCGTTGCAGCGGCCGAGCACGTTGCCCTCGGGATCCATGCCCGGGTAGTCGCCCAGCATGAAGAGCCGCAGGTTGCGCACGCCCAGGTTCACCGTGGCGGTGGAGAGGCCCCAGCCCTCCACGAACGACGCCGGCACCCGGTAGGTGAGCGACAGCTCGCGCCACTGGATCCAGTCGGCGTCGTAGACCCCGTTCATCCCGCTCATCGGCGAGAGCCCTTCGACCTCGTGGGCCCACGCGATCGCGGCATCGAGCCGCTGTTGCGCGGACGAACTCGGGTTCAGCATGGCCGCGTAGAGCTCCGCAGAGCGCGGCGTGTTGCGGCCGATGAAGTTGTTGGCCCGCCGGAACATCCCCGACAGGTCCTGCACCTGGTGGCCGAGCTTGTACTCGAGCAGCGAGTTGAGCTCGAAATTGCCCAGGAACGCCAGGTTGAATCCGAAGGAACCGGCGAAGTCCGGGGTGGGCTTGCCGAGATAGGTGTCGAGCAGCCCGGCGCCGCAGTTGTGCGAGGCCAGACCGCCGTTCGGCGTACCGAAGGTTTCGTTGCCGATCGCCAGCGGCTTGAAGCTGTTGGGATTGCGGGGCACGCTGAAGTAGTCCAGAGCCTGCTGTTGGGTGGGAGCTACGCACTCGCCGTTGACCGGAGCGAGAATGTTCAGCGGGATGGCCAGGTCTGCGACCCTGGCCCCGAAGAAGGCCCCGGGCGTGTATCCCTCGGTCAGGAAGTTGCGGTAGCGCGGGTAGCTGCCGCCGGTCTTCAGGGGAGGAGCACCGCCCATGTCGGTGATCTCTTCCTTGAGGTAGGCGGTGTTGGCGAAGACGTTCAGCGAGAGACCCGGCCGCTGGACCAGGGCACCGCGCACGGCGAGCTCCAGGCCGGAAGCCTTGACCTCGCCGATGTTGTCGAGCTGCGTCTGCGTGAAGCCGCCCGTCACCGGGAACTGGCGCGCCACCATGGCGTCGGTGACCGTGCGATCCCAGTAGGTCGCTTCCACCGACCACAGGTCGTTGAAGAGCCCCAGGTCGGCGCCGAACTCCCACTCGGTGGACACTTCGGGCTTCAACTGGTCGTTGCCGAGGTTGGAGGGCTGGACCCCCGGACCCACTTCGGTTCCCAGCGACGAGAAGGTGGTGAACTTGTCGAAGGCGCCCGGCTGCAGTCCGGAGGTGCCATAGGCGCCCTTGACGCGCAGCGAGGAGAAGGTCTCGCTCTCCCACATCTCGCTGGGGACGATCGCGAAGTTGGCCTTCGGGTAGAATGCCGTGTTGAACGCCTCACCGAATGCCGAGTTGGCATCCCAGCGCGCGCCGACGGTCAGGAAGAGCCAGTTGTCCCACCCGACCTGGTCCTGCAGGTATCCGCCGATCTGCGTCACCCTGAGCCAGTTCTCGAAGGAGGACTCGGAACCGAGCGCCGAAAGGGTCTCCAGACCCGGGCCGGGGAAATCGCGTCCGCTGCCGCCCACCGACTGCCGCTGGCGGAGGAAGCCCTGGCCGCCGAACAGGAACGTGTTCTCGATCCGGTCGGTGTTGAAGATGTAGGATCCCTTGACATCCGCCGTGACCTCCCGGCTGCGGTTCTCGTGGACGTTCCTGAAGCCGTCGGGCGTTGAGCCCGAGAAGCCGTCTACGTTCCAGCGGTAGGGCCGGAAGTTGAACGCGTCGTCAGAGGTGAAGTCGATGCCGAAGGTTCCGTCGAGGCGGAAGTACTCGGTGGGCGTGAAGTTGATGTTGGTGGCACCCGCGAAGTGCTGCGAGTGCGCGACGTTCAACTGGTACGCGTTCTCGCGCAGCGTGGCGAAGGCCGGCTGGCCGTAGTAGTTGATCTGCCCCAGGTTCGGGTCGGCGTTGGCGAGCCGCGGCTGTGACATCAGCGCGGACGAGAACACCCCGTAGATGTTGTTGGAGTTGTCGGGCGTGTGGTGCTCCATGTCCGAATAGAGCGTGGTCACGCCAATGCGGAGATTGTCGTTCGGGACCACCGTGAAGTTCGAATGGATCGAAGCCCGCCGGTTGGTGTCGTTCTCCGGCTCGACTCCCTCCACCGCGTCGAAATTCCGCGCGGCGTCGTAGGGACCGTCCTCTCTGGCAAGGCGCGCCGAGGCGAAGTACTGGAACACGCTGGAACCGCCCTGAACCGACCCGGAGTAGGTCTGGCCGAAACCGGTGGTGAGGAGCTCGGGGATGAGGTCGCGCTCGACCGGCTCCCAGGGGGAGACCGACTGTCCCCAGCGCGTTGACATCCGGCTCACTGCATCGGCCAGCCTCTGGGCGTCACCGTCTCCGGTGCATCCGGGGCTGGCGCATACCCGCCCGGCGAAGTCCGCGACCGGCAGGATGCGGTTGGTGGGCACCGAGATCCCGGTCAGGTCCGTCTGGAAGGTGAAGCGCGGCGCGCCGACGTTGCCCCGCTTGGTGAAGATCTGGATCACGCCGTTCGAGGCCTCGGTCCCGTACAGGGTAGCGGCCGCGGCGCCCTTCAGGATTTCGACCCGCTCGATGGACTCCGGAGGGATGTCGTCCAGGCGGGATGGGTTGCCCTGGCCGTTGAAGTTCTGCACGGCGGAGCGGTCCACCCGGATCCCGTCGACGTAGACGATGGGCTCGTTGAGCTGCGAGAGCGACGCCGATCCGCGGATGCGGATGCGGGCGCCTTCGCCGGTGTAGCCCGAGGAAGGCAGCGCCACCACGCCCGGCTCCCGGCCGGCGATGAGCTGGCTGAAGTCGGAGATGGGGGCGTTCTCGAGTTCGGCGGCATCGAGCGTCGCGATGGTATGGCCGAGCCTGCGCTTTTCGGTGGCGACGCCGGTTCCGGTCACCACGATCTCGTCGAGGGCGAGCGCGGTCACGGCGATGGCGAAGTCGACGCTGGCGGTCTCGCCCGCGGCCACCGTCACCGTCTGCGTGGCCGAGCGGTAGCCGACCAACTCGACGGTGACCGTGTGCTCCCCGACGGGGGCGTTGAGCAGCAGAAACTGCCCGTTCGCGTTGGTGAGGGTTCCGATGCCGGAGCCCTCGACGTACACCTGGGCGGAGGCAAGGGCGCGACCGGAGCCTTCCTCCGTGACGCGGCCCGTGATGACTCCACCCTGCTGGGCGCTCAGGCCGGGCGCGACGGCCAGGCTGATGGCCAGCAGGGAGAGCGCGAAAGCGCCCCACACCCTACGTGTTGGACATTGGTTGTGTTTCATGCGCTGCTCCTCTTTGAGAAGGGTAACGTTGCCCCGCCACCCCACATCCACCCCGTCCGCGCGCGCAGAATGCGCGGATAGTAATGTTGTAAAAACTCGATCCGAATTACCAGTCCGGCGCCTCGCCGCGCGCGTGCGTTGACGCTAACGGCCACCCCTTCCGGGCGGTTCGGGCCGGCGCGCGGCGCCGATGCGTTCGGCTTCCGCTTCGCGCCAGGCCTCGATGCGCGCGTGGTCGCCGCTGCGCAGCACTTCGGGCACCCGGAGACCCCGGTATTCGGCGGGCCGGGTGTAGGAGGGCGCGCTCAGCCGGCGGCCGTCGTAGAACGAGTCCGAAGCCGCCGAGTCGTGGTCACCAAGCACCCCCGGCAGCAGCCGGACGATGGCGTCCGCGCCCACCAGCGCCGCGGTCTCGCCCCCCGACAGCACGAAGTCGCCGATCGAGATCTCCTCGTCGGCGAGGTGGTCGGCGACGCGCTGGTCAACGTCCTTGTAGTGCCCGCAGAGCAGGGTCAGGGCCGGCTCCAGGGAGAGCCGCACGGCGTCGCGGTGGGTGAAGAGCCGGCCGCGGGGGGAAAGCAGGATCACCCGGCCGGCCCGGTCGAGAGATTCCACCGCTTCGAAGAACGGCTCCGGCTTCATCACCATTCCGCCGCCGCCCCCGTAGGGCGCGTCGTCCACGGTGCGATGGCGGTCGCGGGTGAAGTCGCGCAGGTCGACGACCTGGTACTGCACCGCTCCCCCAAGGGCGGCTCGCCCGGGGATGCTGGTGGCCAGCGGAACCTCGAAGAACTCCGGGAAGATGGTCACGAAGGTCAGCCGCATGGGCGTCTCGGGCTGCGCGCCCGAACCGGCTTCCGACGTCACCGCCCGCACCTCCTCAAAGGTCCAGCAGGCCGTCCGGCAGATCCATGACCAGCCGCTTCCCCTCGCGGTCCAGCCGGCGCACCATGTCGCGCGCAAAGGGTATCAGCGCGGTGCCTGACTCGCGCGCCACCTGGAGCAGATGCACAGGGCTGAGTTCGAATACCTCGACGACCTCTCCGACCGCCTCCCCCTCCCCGGATTCCACGCGCATGCCCAGCAGGTCGTGGTAGAAGACTTCCCCATCCTCGAGCGGGGGCACGTCGGCAAGCGGCCGGAGCACGTAGCGGCCTGCGAGCCACTCGGCCTGGTCGCGGGAATCGATGCCCTCCAGCCGGATCAGAAAGCCTCGCTTGAAGGGGCGTACCCCCCGCACCCGGACCTCGGCGAACGCGGGATCCGGCTTCTCCCCGGCTTCGTCCGCCAGATGCAACCCCGCTCCGGCGGCGAACGCCTCGCCCGGATCGGCCGTCAGCGGCCAGAGAAAGAGCTCGCCCTTGGTGCCGTGGGCCTTGTTGAGGTGCCCGACGACGAGGTGCGAAGGATGGGCGGAGTCCATTCGGGACCCCGGTACTACTCCGAATCTCCGCTTTCGCCAGCCTCGGCTGCGGCCTGGGCTTCCGCGCGAGCCGCGGCCTGCGCTGCCGCCGCCTCGGCTCTCGCCTCCGCCTCCAGCTTCGCCTGGGCTTCGGCTTCCGCCTGGCGTCGCGCGGCCAAACGCTCCGAGCGCCGGGCCTTCTCGGCGGCCGTATCCGCCTCGCCCACGGCCACGCTGGCGTCCCCGCCCTTGCGTGCCTTGTTCAGCAGCGACCTCACGGTGGCCGACGGCTGCGCCCCCCGGCCCAGCCAGTAGTCGGCGCGCTCCAGGTCTACGACCACGCGGGCAGGCGTGGAAAGTGGCTTGTAGTAGCCGATGGTCTCGACGAAGCGCCCGTCACGCGGCGAGTCGCCGTCCGCCACCACCACGCGGTAGTGGGGAGCCTTCTTCCGGCCCATTCTGCGAAGTCGAATTCGTACCGACATGTGTCTCCTCGGGTTCGTGCCTTCCCGCCTCTCCGGGGCGGTCAGCGCATCTGGTTCAGCGGGGGCGTCATCCCCCGCATCTGCTTCATCAATTTCTGCATTTCCTTGAACTGCTTCAACAGGCGGTTGACCTCCGACACCGGCCGCCCGCTCCCCCGGGCGATGCGGATCCGGCGGGAGCGGTCGAGGAGGCGCGGCTCGCTCCGCTCCGCGGGCGTCATCGAGAGGATGATGGCCTCCACATGCCTGACCTTCTTCGGGTCGACGCTGCCCAGCGGCAGCTTGCGCCTCATCCCGGGGATCATCTTCATGATCTGCTCCAGCGGGCCCATGGCCTGCACCTGGCGAAGCGCCACCAGGAAGTCTTCGAGGGTGAAGCGTCCCTTGCGCAGCACGTTCTCCTCGATCTGCGCCTGGGCTTCGGCGTCGATGGAGCGCTGGGCCCGCTCCACCAGCCCCACCACGTCGCCCATCTGGAGGATGCGCCCCGCCAGCCGGCGGGGATCGACCCGCTCCAGGTCGTCCAGTCCCTCGCCCACGCCCACGAACTTGATGGGCCTGCCGGTGACCCCGCGGATCGAGAGCGCCGCTCCGCCGCGCGCGTCGCCGTCGAGCTTGGTGAGCACCACCCCGGTGAGGCCCAGCGCACGGTCGAACCCCCGGGCGATGTTCACCGCCTCCTGCCCGGTCATCGCGTCGGCCACCAGCAGCACCTCGGTCGCCGCCAGCTCCTTCCGCAGGCGCCCGAGTTCGGCCATCATGGGCTCGTCGATCTGGAGACGGCCCGCAGTGTCGACTATTAACACGTCGCGCCCGCGCGCGCGGGCGTCGTCGAGCGCGGCCCGCGCCACCTCCACGGGGTCGTCGCCACGCGCGCCCGCCAGCACCGGCAGGTCCGCGCGCTCGCACAGGGTGCGCAGTTGCTCCCCCGCCGCCGGCCGGTACACGTCGCAGCCGGCGAGCAGCGGACGGCGCCCCTCGCGCGCGATCAGGTGCGCCAGCTTCACGGCGGTGGTGGTCTTTCCGGAGCCCTGCAGGCCGGCCATGAGGATCACCGTGGGCGGCCTGCGCGCCCACGTCAGGTCGGCCACCTCCTCTCCGAGCAGCCCCGCCAACTCGTCGTGCACGATCTTGACGACCTGCTGCCCCGGCGAGATCGAGCGGATGACCCCCTCGCCCACCGCCCGCTTCTCCACCCGCTTCAGGAAGTCGCGGGTGACCTTGAAGTTGACGTCCGCCTCGAGCAGGGCGCGTCGCACCTCGCGCAGCCCCTTGCGGATCATGGGCTCGGTGAGGATGCCCCGCTGGCGAAAGCGCCCCAGGGCCTTGTCGAGCCTCTTGCCCAGGCGGTCGAACACGGTTCAGACGTGGATGATCTGCTCGCGCCGGGATCCGACCGAGACGATCTCGATGGGGACTCCGGTCAGCTCCTGAAGGCGGTCCAGGTAGCTGCGCGCTTCGGCCGGGAGGTCGGCGATGTGGCGTGCCTCCGTGGTCGGCGTGCGCCACCCCGGATGCCGCTCGAGCACGGGCTCCACCCGGGAAAGCGACCACGTATCGGCGGGGAACTCGGTGGTGAGGTCGCCGTCGACGCGGTAGCAGGTGGCGACCTGGATTTCGTCCAGGGAGTCGAGTACGTCCAGCTTGGTCACCGCCAGGCCGGTGAGCCCGTTCACCCGGGCCGCGTAACGCGCCTGCACCGCGTCGAACCAGCCGCAGCGGCGCGGCCGGCCGGTGGTCGCGCCGAACTCCCCTCCCAACTCGCGCACGCGCTCGCCCATCTCTTCGTCGAACTCGGTCGGCAGGGGGCCGTTGCCCACACGCGTCGTGTACGCCTTTACCACGCCCAGCACCGCGCTGATGGCGGTCGGGCCGATCCCCAGCCCGGTGGCGGCCGCCGCCGCGGTGGTGTTGGAGGACGTCACGAAGGGATAGGTGCCGTGGTCGAGATCGAGCGCCGTCCCCTGCGCCCCCTCCATCAGGACCGAACGCCCGGCGGTGAGCGCCTCCACGATCTCGCGGCCGGTGTCGGTGGCCAGCGGCAGGGTGCGGCCCGCCAGTGCGAGCGCCGCCCACACCCGGGCCTCGAGCTCCGTGGCCGCGAACTCCCCGACCTCCAGCTCCTCCAGCGCATCCCCCACGGCCCGTTTCACCAGGCGCTCCAGGCGCGAGGCATTGCCCAGGTCGGTGACGCGGACCCCGCGTCGCCCGGACTTGGACACGTAGGCCGGCCCGATTCCCTGTCCGGTGGTGCCGATCTTCTCGCGGGCGCGTACTTCCGCGGCGTGGTCGAGCGCGCGGTGGTAGGGCAGCAGCAGATGGGCGCGCTGGCTGATCCCGATCCGCCCCTCCAGCTCGATGCCGCGCTCCACCAGGGCATCGTACTCCGCGAAAAACTTCGGCAGATCGAGGACCACGCCGTTGCCGAGCAGGCAGCGCTTGCCGGGGTGGAGGATGCCGGAGGGAATTTGGTGCAGGATGAACTCGTCCCCGTGCACATGGACGGTGTGACCGGCGTTCGCGCCGCCCTGATAGCGGGCGACGATGTCCGCAGCCTCCGCCAGCACGTCGACGATCTTGCCCTTGCCCTCGTCGCCCCATTGGCAGCCCACCACGACCGTGCAGCGGCCTCGGGCGGCGTTCGTCGACAAGATCAGGCTCCCGGCGGGTGCGGCGTGAGGCGGTTCGAGCCCGCCCTCATGCGGAGGCGGAACCGGAAAGCGCGCGCTCCGGTCGGAGCAGCCCGGCCCGGCGCAGAACGGCCTCCGCCTCCCCGACCTTGCCGCCCGGGAGCGGCCTGAGCGGCGGGCGGGGCGTTCCGCCGTGCCCGCCCAGCAGATCCAGCCCGGCCTTCACCCCCGGCACCCCGAATCCGGCCACCAGCTTCTTGTGGACCGGCGCGACCCGCTCCTGGAGACGGCCCGCCTCACTGGTGCGCCCCTCCGCGAAGCGCTGGAAGATGCCGGCGCTCTCGGCGGGAGCCAGGTTGGCGACCCCCAGAATCCCGCCCGCCGCGCCCAGCTCCAGGGCGGCATACAGCCCTGCGCCGTTGCCGACGATGACCGCGAAGTCGCGCCCGGTGCAGTCCAGCAGTTCGGCGACCTTCTCCAGGCTCCCCCGTGAATCCTTGATCCCGACGATGTTGGGATGACGGGAGAGTTCGGCCACCAGCCCGGAAGGAAAGTCGAGGGTGCTGAAGCGCAGCGGCGCCTGGTAGATGAGCACCGGCACCGGGGAAGCGTCGGCGACCGCGGTGTAGTGGTCGCGCACCGCTTCCGGGGTCATCGCGCCCAGGTAATACGCGGGCGGCTGCACCAGCACGGCGTCGGCGCCGGCATCGGCCGCCTCCCGGCCGAGACGGATGGTGCCGCGTGTGGACTCGATCCCGGTTCCGGCAATCAGCAGGCGGTCGTCGGTCATGACCCCGGCGGTCGCCTCGATGAGGCGCCTGCGCTCGCCGCGGCTGAGCAGCACCGCCTCTCCGGTGGATCCGGCGATGACGATTCCGTGCACCGGATGGGCCAGCCAGCTCCGCAGGTTGGCGCGCATCGCGACAACGTCCACGTCTCCGGTCACGGGGTCGAAGGGTGTAACCGCGGGGATGAAGACTCCGGCCAGGTTCATGACTCCGTTTCCTCCGTCAATGCTCGGGCGGTGCGTTTCCAGTCGAGTCCCATGCGCGACCGGACCTCCGCCATGGTCTCCCGGGCGATGGCTCCGGCCCTCTGCGCTCCATCGTCGAGAATCCGCCGCACCTCTTCCGGGTGCGCGCGATAGTGCGCGGCCACCTCGCGCATGGGGGCGAAGGCCTCGTCGATCTCCCCGGCCAGCATGCCCTTGCACTGGACGCAGCCGCGCTGCGCCGTGCGGCACTGGTGGGCGATGTCGTCGAGGCGCTCGTCGTCCGCGAAATGTTCGTGCAGGGAATAGACGTTGCAGACCTCGGGACGTCCGGGGTCGGTCTTGCGGATGCGCGCCGGATCGGTCACCGCCGTGCGCACGCGCCGGCCGATCTCGTCGGGCTCGTCGAGGATGCCCACCGTGTTGCCGAGCGACTTGCTCATCTTGGACCGGCCGTCCAGCCCCACGATGCGGCCCGCTCGCGGAATGTAGGCCTCGGGCTCCGGCAGGTACTTGCCGAAGCGGGCGTTCCACTTGCGCGCGATGTCCCGGGTCAGCTCGAGGTGCTGGCGCTGGTCCTCCCCCACGGGCACCACGTCGGCGCGGTAGATGAGGATGTCGGCGGCCTGCAGCACCGGGTAGTTGAGAAGGCCGACCGGCACCGACTCCATGCGCTCGGATTTCTCCTTGAACTGGATCATGCGCTCCAGGTCGCCGATGGGCGCCACCGAGTTGAAGAGCCAGCTCAGCTCGGTGTGCTCAGGGACGTCCGACTGCACGAAGATGATGGAGCGCTTGGGATCGAGCCCCGAGGCCAGAAAGCTGATCGCCAGATCGAAGACCGCTCCGGGAAGCGCCGCGGCATCGTAGCGCCCCGTGATGGCGTGCTGGTCCACGATGCAGTAGATGCAGTCGTAGTCGTCCTGCATGGCGGCCCACTGGCGCAGCGCGCCCAGGTAGTTGCCGAGGTGGGCTTCGCCGCTGGGCTGCATTCCGCTGAAGACGCGCGATCCCGGCGGGGGCCGGGTGCTGGCGTGGGTCATGCGCGAGTTCGTCTGCGAGGATGGGTGCCGGCGGGACCGGAACGGAGGACGGGCTCACGCCCGCCGGGAACGGAGAAACGTCGCCATCAAACTAGCATCCCCCGGGATGCCATCAAAACCTGGGTCCGGCATGAGAATCGGACCCGGCGGGAACCGGGTCCGATCGGGTTCAGCGTTGCGCGGCGCCGCGGTCGGGCGCGGGCCGCTGCGTCTCGGCCCGTCAGGCGCGCGCCTTCACCTCGATCCTGCGGGCGCGGGTCTCGGGCGCCTTGGGGACGCTGACCTTGAGCACCCCCGCGCCGAAGTCGGCGTTGATGCCCTCGACGTCAACCTTGCGCGGCAGGGTGAAGGAGCGGCTGAAGCTCCCCGTGATCCGCTCGGAGATGTGCATGTGGCGCTCGGTGTCCTCCTGCTCGCGCTCCTCATGCTTCTCGCCGCGGATCGTGAGCACGTTCTCCTCGACCTGGATCTCGACGTCGTCGGACGACACGCCGGGGAGTTCCGCGGTCACGAGGATCGAGTCCGCCGTCTCCGCGATGTCGACCGGCGGAACCCAGTCCGTGTTGATGAAGGCCCCGAAGGGAAAGGCCGGGCCGCTCGGAAGGGCGGCGTTGAAGGCCCGCAGCACCTGCGAGGGCGAAAGCGAACGATACCTGGCGATGGTCGTCATGTGTGTCCTCCATTGGTTCTTGTGGCTGAAATCCGCGCCCGTCTGGCTTCCTGATGCCTGACGTGTCATGCGCGTTCGGCCCCGGCAGTGGCAGGGAGCGTGCCAGCCTCGAGTCTGCCAAAATGTCTGACGACAACAAGTTGCGGGTGATCGGCATGACAGAATGTCAGCCTGGCGGGGCAGAGCGAGCGGACGAGTCTGCCATTTTGGCAGAACGTTTCGGAATTGATTCCGCTTGCCCCGGTTGAAGTTACACGATTTGGCGGCCCGGGTCCCGCCGATTGACTCCCGCTAA
>VXMG01000065.1:0-4500 GCA_009841185.1 Gammaproteobacteria bacterium | reverse complement strand
CCTGTAGTCCCCCCCCTTGGTTCTCCCTCCCCACGCGCGGGCGCGCGGGAAGGCAGCTTCGCTTCCGTCGCGCCCCGCTCGCGGAGGAGCGCGTGGTTCGGGTTCAGCTTCCGCAACGCGGCACGGAACCGGGTCAGCTTCGCCCGCAGTCCCTCATTCTGGCCCCGGAGCGTCACCACTTGATTCTCCAGGCTCGCCAGCCGCTCGTTGTCTTGGCGAAGGTGCAGCATCTCGGTGGCCATCTTCTCGTCAGCGTTGTGCTGGAGCCCTTCCACCTTGAGGCGCTCCTCCTCCAATTCTTGCCGGAGCCGCGCCACCGCAGACCGGGGCTTGTCCGGGTTCGGGTTTCGGGCGCGCCGTTCGGTCGAAAACGGAAGTGACTTCCGTTTTGCGATGATTTGGACGAACGCATCCAGGCCACCGGCCTCCGCGATTTGTTCCGCCGTCGCACCCGAGCGCGCGGCCATCCGCCACTTCCGCATTTGGCGAGCCGACACGGAACAGTTTTCCTCCAGCCAGCGACCGAACGCGCCCCGCTCGCCCTTGAGCAACGCCTTTGCCTTGCTGGCCGCCGCGCCCGCTTCAAGGATCGCGTCAAGCGTGTCCAGGTAGGACGCTTCCGCCCGACCCATCGCCTCATTGATCTTGTCCGCCAGCGCGTCCAGGTCCGCACGGGCTGGAACGCTCATTCCGCCCCCTCGCCCCCATAGCGGACGCGGGGACGCGCGGCGATCCAGTCCCGGACCTCCTCCTCCACAAAGGCCACGCGTTGGCCCCGGAGCCGCACCGGAGCCGGGAACCGCCCGGCCCGGACCGCCCTCCAGATTGAAGCCCGGTGCAACCCGGTCCGTTCCGAGACCTCTTTGTAGCTGATCAACGCAGGCATGGGACCGCCCTCCCGCTTGAGTTGTGGCCGGGGAGGGCGCGAAATGCCCTCCGGGTCGCCGCGTATCTGTGCTCCTTTGCTCTCGCGACGCCCCGGAGGGCGACAACCTGAAACTACTCGCTACGTCGTGAGCATGTCAAACCTCTCAAGATCATGCCTCACAATGGTTTGCAATAGGTATACAACAGGGTTAGGAAGCGATGTAGCGCGCCCATTGCTCCATCACGTCGCGACGCCGCGCCAACAGATCGCTGCGCTGGTACACGCCTTCAACGCCCCGCACCCGGTGAGCAAGCGCGAGTTCGGCTACCTGGCGGTTGACCTTCGGCTGCTCAGCCGCCCAACTGCGGAAGCTGGTTCGGAATCCGTGGACGGTTCCAGCCACGCCGAGCTTGCGCAGCATCTCGAAGAACTGAGTACTCGCCAAGGGGCCGCCTGTCCTACGGCCCGGAAAGACCAGGTCGCCGTCGTGCAGCTCGCGCGCGTCCTGGAGCACTGCCAGCGCCCGCACGGACAACGGGATCCGGTGTTCACGCTTCCCCTTCATGCGCTCCACGGGGATCGTCCAAGTGTCGCCGTCAATCTCGTCCCATGTCGCGCCCCGGACCTCGGAAGTCCGGCAGGCCGTCAAGACCAAGAACTCCAAGGCAAGCTGAGCGGATGGCTGAAACCGACGAGAGTTGCGGACCTTACGCAGCACGTCGGCGACCTCGGAATGCGGGACGGCCTTGTGGTGCTTGTGTCCCCCGTTCTTCGGGAGCGCCGCCGTAATCGCGTCACCGGCCGGGTTGTCCTCGCGGAACCCCTGAGCGACGGCCCACTTCATCACCGCCCCGAGGCGCTGGCGGACGATCCGCGCCGCGGCTGGCTTGGTGGTCCAGATCGGCGTGAGCACCGCCATCACGTCGGCGGTCGTGACCGCGCCCACCGGCTTGCTCCCGATCCTCGGAAGCACATAGTCACGAAAGGTCTGCCGCCACTTCGACGGCAGGTTGCTGCCGGGCTTCCATCCCTTCGCGTGCAGGGCGATAACCTTCTCGGCAGCCCTCTGGACCGTCGGAACGCCATCGCCACGAGGATCGCGTCCCTGGTAGGCGAGGCCCGCATTCTCTCGCGCCTTTGCCCGCGCCTCGGCCAACGTGACGAAAGCAGCCGGTCCCAAGCCCAGGTTGGTGCGCCGTCCGTTGATCGTGATTCGCTGGCCCCAGGACTTCCCCACCCGCCCGTTAGGTCGATGCCAGACTCGCAGGTACAGGCCGAACGATCCTCGGCCCCCGTCGCCGTAGCGACCGGGCCGCTTGACCGTCCGGACGAAAGCCGCCGTCAGTGGTCGATTGTGAGCCACGATTTCCCCCGTATCACTTGGCCCTGTGGGCACCGTATCACTTTCAACATAACAATAATGATACGATTCCGTGCAATTCCGTGCAACACCGTGCGACGGGGAAGTCGATCAGGTACGCGCTTTAACTGGTTGTAATAACTACATTTCTGAGCGATATCGCAACGGCTTGCAACACCCTGCTACTGCCGCAGCCAGGGCTTGCGCGCAAAGTAGCCGTTGGCCTCCTCGGCCACCTTGGGCGCAAGCATGAAGAGCGCAATCAGGTTGGGGACGATAACGATGGCCAGGAAGATGTCGCCCAGGTTCCAGATCACCGTCAGGGGCAGTACCGCGCCGACGAAGTGCATGATGACGAAGACCAGCTTGTATGGCAGGACGGCGTTCGCCCCCAGCAGGTAGTACGCACAGCGGTCGCCATAGTAGCTCCACGCGATCGCCGTCGATATCGCAAACAGGAGCACCGAGAAAACAACGATCATGTGGCCCCAGTCGCCCAGCGCGCTCAATCCTCGGCGGAAGCCTTCCATGGTCAGGGGCGCGCCGCTCTCGAAGGCTTCCCCGTGGAGGGACTCGTAGGTCTGGCCGTCGTCTGTCCGGGCAAGGCCTTCGTCCGGCAAGACGGCTCCGGTGAAGGGTGTGGTATGCGCTTCGTCCACATACAGCATGTCGACGTACGCGTCGTGCCACGCGATGTGCACGCCGCCCGGATCTGCGGGGACTCCGTTCTCGAAGCGGATTTCGGCCGGAGCGTCCGCGCGCTCGTTGTTGCCCATGGCATCCACGGTGACATACCCCAGATCGCCGCCCCCCAGGGTGACTTCCGTGGGGATGCGGGCGTTCCATACGCCGGTGGTGATGATCACGAGTCCCGTCATCGAGCAGATGACGATCGTGTCGATGAAGGGCTCGAGCAGCGCGACGACGCCCTCCGACACCGGCTCGTCGGTCTTGGCCGCGGCGTGCGCGATGGGTGCTGAGCCCTGGCCCGCCTCGTTGGAGAAGAGGCCGCGGCGGACACCCCACATCAGCGTCACGAGGAAGGCGCCCACGCCGGTCCCGGCCACGCCCGCGGTCGGGTTGAAGGCCTCGCGGAAGATGAGACCGAGTGCGGGAACGATGTCGGCCGCGTTGAAGAGCAGGATGACCAGCGCGCCCAGGCAGTAGACCGCGGCCATGACCGGCGCCAGGATTCCGGTAACCCGTCCGATCCGGGTAATCCCTCCAAGGATGACCAGTGCGACCACTCCGGAGGTAACCAGACCGCTCACCGTGGCAGGGATGCCGAAGATGGTGCGCATCGAATCGGAGACCGTGTTGGCCTGAATCGCGTTGCCGGTGAGGAAGGCGGTCAGCCCCAGCATGATGGCGAAGAATACGGCCATCCACTTCCAGCGCGCTCCCAGTCCGCGCTCGATGTAGTACATCGGACCGCCGCTTACCGTCCCCTCCCACTTGTGAGCGTCGTGGTCGGGCTTTTCGACCTGCCGGTACTTCTGGGCGAGCGTGACCTCGGTGAACTTGGTGGCCATGCCGAGCGCGGCCGTGACCCACATCCAGAAAAGCGCACCCGGGCCTCCCCAGTGAATCGCGATCGCCACGCCGGCGATGTTGCCGATGCCGACGGTTGCGGACAGCGCCGTGGTCAGCGCCTGGAAATGCGAGACGTCGCCCGGCTCGTCAGGATCGTCGTACTTGCCCGAGGTGACCGCGAACCCGTGGCCCAGCCTGCGCACCTGCACGAACCCGAGGCGCAGGGTGAGGAAAACGCCCACGCCCAGGAGCAGGATGACCATGAAGGGAACCGTCTCGTCCCCGACCGAGATGCCCAACTCTACGATGTAGCGGTTCCCCAGGTCGGATAGTGTCTGAAAGAATTCCACGGAGGCTCCTCGGCTGCGGGGCGGATCGGGTGTCGGAATCGGGAAGGATGCCCCGCGAGCGGACCGTGGTCAACATGGGCCGATCCCGGGATGCCCGCAGTGCCATGCGTCGCATCCGGCCGGGACCGCGCGGAGAGCCTGCCGAAAACGCTCGGCGGATCGGGCGGACCCGGTCAGGCCAACGGCCGCGCGAGCGCTTCCCCGAGGCGGATTTCCCGCCCGGCGGTCAGGCCGGGCACCCATTCATGGCTGTCGCGCTCGAGCAGCATGACCACGCACGACCCCAGATGGAAGGCCATGATCTCCTCGCCGCGCGCAATGGTGATCGCGGGCCGGTAGATTCGGCGGCGCTCGGACGGCGGGCGGCGGTTGGTGACCCAGCCCCCCTC
>VXMG01000115.1:0-43674 GCA_009841185.1 Gammaproteobacteria bacterium | reverse complement strand
TTTAATCATCCGCCCCCCCCCGCGATCTACACTCGTACCTTCGGCGGCCGCGTCACACGTGGTTCAGAGCCTGGGGGGGCGCCGGGGGCGGGCGCCGGCGCGCGCGGGCAGAGGGGCCCGCCGCGGTACACGGTCGAAGGTGGGCGTGAGCTGGCGCGCAATCCCCTCCTGGACTTCGTCTTCCTCAACCTCGAGCGGAGCTATGACCCGGCCGCGGTAGAGGCTATCGCCACCGGCCTGAACGCCCCCGACGCCATCGGGCGCAAGACCCTTCTGGTGCGCATCCCCTCCATCGAACAGGACGGCGAGGAAGCCACCCGTGCCCGTGTGCGGGAAGCGCTCGAACTGGGTGCCGACGGGGTCGTCCTGCCGCACGTGCGCAACGTGGCGGAGGCGCGCGCCGCAGTGAGCTTCTTCGAGGATGCGGGCGCGGACGTGTGGTCGCCCGCCAACCCGGACGGGACGGTGATCGCCATGCTCATGGTCGAGGACCCGGATGCGGTCGCGGCCGCGGCCGCCATCGCCGACGTGCCCGGCTACAGCGTGCTTGCGTGCGGCATCGGCAGCCTCACCGGCGCCCTCGGCGGAGACCGCGACGCGGCCGAGCAGGGCAACCAGGCCGTGCTCGCCGAGGCCGCGCGGGCCGGGCTGGCCGACATGATCACCGCCAACGCCGGCGACATCGAGCAGCGGGTCGCGGAGGGATTCCTCGGGCTGCTCATGCAGGTGGGCGGCGCGGAAGAGGCCATCCGGCTGGGGAGGCAGGCGACCGGACGGTAGCCGCCGGGGGCGAGAGCCCATCCTGACACGCATCACCGGGGCCAGCCCGTGCGGCCCCGGACCAAACCGTCCTGAGGAACCACGATGAGCGAATTCAGGGCCATTGGCTGGCGTGTGCCTGGCTTCATATCGTGCATCAGTTGTCCTATAAACGTCTCTGATGTTATCATAGCACCTGAATCCGATCGCAAACCGCTCACGTGCCGTCCCCACGAACGCTTTGCTCGTTTCCCCAGCCACTCCGGAGCCCGTGCAGCTCGGCACACGCGAAGTTGCGGAGCTGCTGGGCGTGCATTCCTCCACCGTGAAGCGGTGGTTCCGGGGGGTTCGCGGGTCTGGTGAATCCAGCGCCGCCCGGTCTGAGCCAGCTTCGGCGGGCGCCCGGGTCGGGACCACCGCCGGGGGTCACCGCCGCATCCCGCTGGACACCGCCTTGCGCGTGGCGCGGGAGCGCGGCAACGAGGTGTATCTGCACTGGTTCGGGGACGACGCCGGGGCGGTCTGGACCGCAGTGCAGGCACTGGAGAACGGCAACGCCTCGCCGGCGCGAAACCTGCTCGTTGGTTGGCTCAGGCTTCGGCGGGCGCACCTGATCCGCCGCTTCCTGCGCCACGTGACGGCATCGGATCCGGTCGAAGCGCGGATTCTGGACGGCGTGCTCGGAGGGTTCATGCGCAGGGTAGGCGAGGGGTGGCAGCGGGGGGAACTGCGGATCGCCGACGAGCGCGCCGCCACCCGCGAGGTGAGCGAAACGATTCTCTCTCTCGTCGGTGGGCGAGGCCATGCCGGGGGACTGCGGGGTCCGCAACCGCCGGTGGCCGTCGTCGGCACTCTCGAGAACGACCATCACGCCCTGGGCGCGCTCATGGTCCGCCTGCTCCTGGTTCAGCGCGGGTGGGCGGTCGAGTATCTGGGCACCGGCCTCCCGATCCCGGAAATCGTGGCTGCACAGCGAGCCCACGGAGCCGCGCTGGTGTGCCTGTCCGTGACGCCCCCCTCGGGCATTGCCGATGTGCACCGCTTCATCGAGGTGGCGCGCGAACTCGCCGATCCGCGGCGGCCTTTCGCGCTGGCGGTAGGCGGCGGGGGCAGCCGGCGAGCAGGCTCTGCGGTGCGCGCGTGGCCGCTCGGCCGCTCCGGGCGGTTCGCCAGCCTGTCGGTGTTCCGCCGCTGGATGGACCGGCATTTTCCACGGACCGCACCGATTTCCGCCTGATCCGCCCATGTCCGGACTGACGCGAATGGACCAGATCGGGCTTGCGGGCCTGGCCCTGTTCTCCATGGCATCCGTCGCCGGGTACGCCACCTTCGGACGGCATCCCGAACTGCTCGCCACGTTCCCTTCGTCCGCCGGGTTCTTTCCGGTGGCCTTCGAGTTCTTCGCCCGCGGCCACATCCTCGTGGCGTTCTCGGCGCTTGCGATCTCTCTCTCGGCTCGCGCCGGATCGGGCTGGCTCCCGGGACTGGCGGTGGCCGGAGGACTGTCGCTGGGCGCCGAGCTCCTGGGCACCGCCACCGGGTTTCCGTTCAGCGCCTATCGCTACACCGAGCTGCTGGGGTACCGCGTGGCCGGGCTGGTTCCTCTGCTGATTCCGCTCAGCTGGTTCATGATGGCGTTTCCTTCCTACGTCATCGCGAACGGCATGGCTGATTCACGAGCCGCGCGCTGGGGAATCGGGGCGCTTCTGCTGACGACCTGGGATCTGACGCTCGATCCCGCGATGAGTTCGCTGACGCGGTACTGGGTATGGGAGACGCCGGGGCCGTACTACGGGATGCCGCTCGTCAACCTGGCGGGGTGGTTCGCAACGGGCTTGGCGATCCTGGCCGGTTTCGACCTGGTGCGGGCGGACGAAGCGGCCCGGCGCATCCCCGTCCCGCTCATGGAGACGTACTACGCGACGGTGCTGGCTCTGTCGCTGGCGATGACGCTGGTCGGCGGATACTGGGGAGCGGTGATGGCGACCGTGGCCGTGCTGGCGCTGGTGAAGGGGGGGCAGCGGTGGGTGGCGCGCGAGGCACGCTAGCGACCGGCAGCCTCGTCGAGGCGGGGCTCGCAAGGGCAGGCAGGGCAGCCTCCGAGCAGGGAGTTGCGGTGCCGTCCCTGCGCGGCAAGCTGCTGCGCCCGCGGACCGCGCTGGCCTTCGTGCCACCGGGGCGGCGCGACCGTCTCTCCGACCGCTTCTGGCTCGGCTGCCTGGCCGTGCAGATGGCGCACGAGGCCTCGCTCCACCACGACGACGTCCTCGACGGCGGAACGAAGCGCCGCAACTCCTCTTCCCTGCTGGATGCGAAGGGCGCGGGCGCCGCCCTCCTGGCGGGGGACCTCTGCCTGACGGGGAGCTACCGGGTCGCGCTCATGACCCGTTCGGAGGAGTTTCTGACCGCCTTCACGGAGGCCGTGGAGACGACCGTCCGGGGCGAGAAGATGCAGGGGGAGGTGTCGGCGCGCGGATGCCACGCGGACGGATACCTGGAAGTGGTGCGCGCCAAGAGCGGCGCGCTATTCGGGGCCGCGGCGGGGCTGGCGGGCTGGACGGGCGAGGGCGAAGTCATCCGGTCGGCCCGGGTACTCCGCGAGCTCGGGATCGAATTCGGGGCTTTCTATCAACTGGTGGACGACTTCCTCGACTACTGCCCCGGAGACGACACCGGAAAGCGCAAGCTGCAGGACTTCAGGAACCGGGTCTGGACCTCCGTGCTCGGCGACCGCGGACCCAGGTGGTTCGACCTCACCCCCGAAGAGGCGCTGCGCGAGTTCTTCCGGAAGGGGATAAACGGTACGGAACATGTCCCGGCCGTTCCGTCCATGGCACACGACGCGTTGGACGGTCTGCGCGCCCGCGGCTCGGAGTTGGCGGGCAGGCTCCTGGCAGCTCAGGCCGACCCGGCCCTCGTCGACCTGATCCGCGGATGGATCCGCCGCTGCGAGCGCGCCGCGCGGGCCGGCATCGGACAGCTCGGTGCCGGACCAATCACGAAGGGCGGGTCCCGACCCCCCTCCTCCGGCGACCTCCGGCCGGCGGGCGCGGCCGGCGCCCCGCCTTCCCCCGCAACCATCGCGGCCATCGCGGCCCGCGCCCAGGCGCTCGGGCCCCGCCGGGAGTGGGGGCGCTACTTCGCCCGCCACAGCCGCAGCTTCTCATTCGCCGCCCGGCTCTTCGCGCCGGAGGAACGCCGGAGGGTGCGCGAGATCTACGCCTGGTGCCGGTTCACCGACGACCTGGTGGACGAGGCTTCAGCGCCCGCCGCCGAGCTGCATCGGGCGCTTGACGCCTGGGCCGCCATCTGCCGGGCGGCCTACGAGGGAGAGGCGACGGGGATCCCCCTCGCCGACGCGGTCATGGGCGAGATGGCAGGCCGGGGCATCCCGTTCGACCTCGCCTCCGAACTCATCGAAGGCGTGCGCATGGATGTCGAACCGCGCGTCTATCGGACCATGGACGAGCTGCGCCTCTATACCCATCGGGTCGCGTCCGTGGTGGGCGCCTGGCTGACGTATTCGTTCGGCGTGCGGGACGGCTGGGTGATCGGGCGCGCACACGCGCTTGGGCACGCCATGCAGCTCACCAACATCATCCGCGATGTCGGAGAGGACCTCGGGCGCGGGCGGCTCTACCTCCCGGCCGACCGCATGGCCGCCCATGGCGTCAACCGGGAGTCGCTGTTTGAAGCGCGGGCTCGGGCGCGGAACGGAAGGGGAGTGGGAGCCGCGTACTCCGGGCTGCTCGAGGAATTCATCGGCATCGCCGATGCCGCCTACGCCGACGCGTACGAAGGCATGCCCCACCTGCCGGCTTCCTTCCAGCGCGCCGTGGCGGTGGCCGCGCAGGTCTATCAGGGCATCCACGACCAGGTACGCGCCAACGGTCACGACAATCTGAACCTCCGCGCCCACACCTCCCTGCCGGCAAAGGTGGTACTCGCCCGCCGGGGCTACGGGCGCCTGCGGGCCGGCCGGCGGAGGCGCCTCGAACGGCACCCCGCCGCCCCAGGGTAGGCGCCCCATGGCTTCCGGGTCCGCCGGGCGCACCAATGGCGCGGCGCCGCGTCCAACGCAGCGCGGCTCCGACGGGGGCAAGCCGCTCCGCGCCGTTGTGATCGGGAGCGGCTTCGGCGGCCTCGCCACGGCCATCCGCCTCCAGGCGGCCGGAGTGTCAACGACCCTTGTCGAGCAACGCGCCCAGCTGGGCGGACGGGCGGGCCGGTTGCGCCGGGACGGATACGTGTTCGACACCGGCCCCAGCTTGGTCACGGCTCCCGCGCTCCTCGAGGACGTGTTCGCGGCGGCCGGCCGGCGCCTCGGCGACTACGTCTCCCTGGTCCCCCTCGACCCCTTCTACCGGGTCTGGTTTCACGACGGCACCTGGCTCGACTACACCTCGGACATCGAGCGCATGAAGGCGTCGATGGCCAGGTACTACCCCGGCGACGCGGCGCGCCTCGAGGACTTCTTCGCCGCTCTCCGGCCCATCCATGACGCTGTCATCACCGAGGGGCTTGGCGCCCGCCCCTTCGACACGCTGGCCGCCATGGTCCGGTTCGCGCCCCGGGTGGCCCGCCTGAACGCCTGGAGGCCGGTCGCCCGCTCCGTGGCGCGGCACTTCCACAACTGGCGCCACCGCTTCCTGTACTCGTTCCATCCCCTGTTCCTCGGAGGCAACCCGTTCCGCGCCCCCTCCATCTTCCTCATGATCCCGTACCTGGAGAAGGAAGGCGGCGTCTGGTACGCGCGGAGGGGGATGTACAGCCTGGTCACCGCCCTGGAGACCGTCTTCCGCGAGATCGGCGGGGTCGTGTACACGGAAACGCCGGCACTGCGCGTGGAGGTGCTCAGGCGAAGGGTACGGGGTGTTCGCGTGGGCGGGACGGGGGGCCGCGAACTGCCCCGATCATTCCTTCCCGCCGATATCGTCGTCAGCAACGCCGACCCGGGGCACACCTACGGGCGGCTCCTGGGCCATGTGCGCCGGCACCGCTGGACCGACGACCGGCTCGCTCGCCTGCATCAGTCGATGAGTTGCTTCCTGCTCTATCTCGGCGTGCGCAGGCGCTATCCGCAACTCATGCACCACACCATCATCGTCGGGCCCCGGTACGAGGGCCTGGTGCGCGACATCTTCGACCGGAAGACGCTGGCCGGAGACTTCAGCATGTACCTGCACACACCGTCCCGGACCGACCCCTCCATGGCGCCTCCGGGATGTGAGAGCATGTATGTTCTGGTGCCCGTTCCGAACGGCGCCTCGGGCATCGATTGGGGCATCGAGGCACCCCGAATGACGCTTCGCGTGCTCGACGCCCTCGAAGCCTGGGGGCTGGAGGGGCTCACCGGGGCCGTGGAGGTGCGGGAGGTCTTTACTCCCGACGATTTCACGACCCAGTTCGGCGCGGTCCTGGGCAACGCGTTCGGGATCGAGCCCAGGCTGACCCAGACGGCGTGGTTCCGGCCGCACAACCGGAGCGAAGAGGTCGCCGGGCTGTATCTCGCGGGAGCGGGAACCCACCCCGGCGCTGGTGTGCCCGGCGTGGTGCTCTCGGCCGCGGCGACGTGTCACGCCATCGCGCAGGACTTCGGGTTCCAGCCGCCAGTCCAGGCAGGCCCGATGGCAGGCCGCGCACGCGCCCGCTGAAACGCCGCTATCCGATCTCCTCGATGTCGTGCTTCACCATGCGGCGCACCCATTCCTCGAATGGCGTCCCGGGCCTCCACCCGAGGTCCCTCTCGATTCGCGACGCGTCGCCCCGCAGCACATCCACTTCCGCCGGCCTGAAAAACCTGGGATCGATGCGCACGAACGGGGTCCAGTCCTCCACGTCGATCATGGAGAAGGCGGCACCGAGAAAGTCCCGAACGCTGCGGGTCTCGCCGGTGGCAACCACATAGTCGCGCGGCTCATCGGGCTGCAGCATCATCCACATGGCTTCCACGTAGTCAGGTGCGTAACCCCAGTCCCGCTTCGCGTCCAGGTTCCCCAGGGCCACGTGGTCGGCCAGCCCGGCGTGTATCATGGCCACGGCACGCGTGATCTTGCGGGTGACGAACTCGATGCCGCGACGCTCCGACTCGTGGTTGAACAGGATGCCGGAAACGGTGAACATCCCGTAGGACTCGCGATAGTTCTTTGTGATCCAGTGGCCGTAGAGCTTGGCTACGCCGTAGGGGGAACGCGGGTAAAAGGGCGTGTCCTCGTCGCAGGGATTGCGCACCATCTTGCCGAACATCTCGGAGGACGATGCCTGGTAGAACCGAACGGGGGCACCATGCTCGCGAACCGCTTCCAGCATGCGCAGGACGCCCAGCCCGGTGACGTTGCCGGTGTACTCGGGCGTATTCCAGCTCTCACCGACAAAGCTCTGAGCGGCAAGATTGTAGATTTCGTCCGGACTGGAGACCTTGAGCGCCCGAATGAGTGAGTTCTGATCGGTCAGATCGCCGGCCAGTATCGTGAAGCGCGGGTGTCCCTCCAGGTGCGCGATGTTGCTCGTGCTCTCCCTCGACGACCGTCGCGCGAGCCCGTATACGGTGTAGCCCTTGCGCAGAAGGAGATCCGCCAGGTGCGATCCGTCCATGCCGAGGATGCCGGTGACGAGGGCGGTCCGGGGTTCCTCACCGGCATGATCGGATTCAACCGTTCCGTGGCTCATGGCGAGTATGTCTCAAGTGTTGGGATTCGCACCGATCGGACTCCGCGGTCCGGTCGCCGCAGGGCAGTCGCGCAAGTTAGCCTGTCCCGAGAGTGGGTACCAAGCTTGCACGTTCCGCCCCGGGCGATCCGTCCCTTCGGCGGTTCCGGTGTTCAGTCCGGACCCTTCCCGGAGGTCACGGAATGGAGAACCCGCTCCGTGGCGGCGCTGGTCGCTTCCCACGAGAGCGACTCGGCATAGCGGCGCGCTTCTTCTCCCAACCGCGCAAGCAGCGGAGGGTCCGTTACCAGCCGGCGAATCGCCGCAGCCAGGGCATCGACATTCCCGTGCTGCACGAGCAACCCGGTTTCGCCGTCCACAACCGCCTCGCGCAACCCGGGAGAGTTGCTTGCCACCGAGGGGGTGCCGCAGGCGCCGGCTTCCACGACGGTGATCCCCCAGCCTTCCTTGGCAGACGTGAGGCCGTGCACCCACGACGTGCGCAGCAGATCGATCTTCGTGCGGTCATCCACGAATCCCAGAAAGATGACCCGATCCTCCACGCCCAGGTCCCCTGCCAGCTGCTCCAGTTCGGGGCGGGCGTCGCCCGCGCCGGCTACCTTGAATTCGACGCGCAGCCCCTCACTTGCGAGCTTCGCGACCGCGCGCACGAGAAGATCCACACCCTTGTAGCGCTTCAGGCGCCCCAGGTACAGGAGAGAAGCCCCGGGGGTCTTTCGGCCCTCCGGATGCGGCGTATGGCGGTCCGTGTCGACGCCGACCGGGATGACCTCGATTCTGGCGCGCAGCCCACGTGCCACCAGGTCGTCGCGCGTGCTCTGCGAGATCGCGATCACGGGCAGACCCCGGTACGCCAGCGGAAGCGGCCGCTCCAACAGCCAGGTCATGGCCGCGAGGGGCAAGGTCGCCTCCCTGAATGCCGTGACGCCGAACAGATGCTGCACCACCGGAACGACTGGCGCCGACACCCACCACGGCGAGAAGAGGGGCACCTTGTTGAGGTTGTCCACCACCACGTCCCAGCGTGCGCGCCGCAGGTTTCGCAGGTAGTACCAGGGCGCGGCAACCGAGAAGGTGTACCGTCCGCCGGTCCGGTGAACGTCGATGCCGTCCAGCCGCACGCGGGGCTCGCACCCCTCGAAGCCCGAAGCCAGCAACGTAACCTCGTAGCCCCGTCCGGCGAGGCGGCCGAAGACCTGGTGGACGTGCTCCTCGGCGCCCCCGGCCTGCGGGTTCTCCCGGTCCTGCCAGTTCAGGACGAGGATTCGCCGCACGGGCTCACGCCGGCCGCGCACAGGCGATCAATTGGTCCACGCGATGGTTAGCCGCGCCGTCCGAGCCGCGCCGCGACGCGGGGATCTTCCTTCCAGTTGGCGGGCGAGGTCTCCAGTTGCACGGTCACGTGCCGGATGTTGAACTCCTCGTTGGCGATGGTCCGGATGCGACCGAGCAGGGAGTCCATCTCCCCCCGGCGCTCCGGGTCGACCAGGACATGAGCGGCGAGGGCGTCGGATCCCGGCGTCTGCGTCCAGACGTGCACGTCGTGCATCAGGGTCACCCCGGGCAGGTCCTCGATCCGGCGGCAGAGCCGGTCGACATCGATGTGTTCCGGCGTGCCCCCGCGCAGCACGTGGACGACGTGGGCCAGCAGGCGCCAGGTGTTCACGAGCGCCAGGACGGCGATCAGGGCCGAGGCCGCGAGATCCGCAGCCTGCCATCCGAACATCTGGATGGTCAGGCCCGCCAGGACCGCGCCCGCTGGACCCATGACGCTCGGGAGGGTGTGCTCCAGGGCGTGCGCGCCGCCCTCGTGCTTCTGCGCGGGCTGTCTCAGCACGAGCATGACGATGAGATGCCCCGCCAACCCGATCACCGCGACACCCAGCAGGAGACCGCCGTCGACGTCGGATACCTCGCCGAACCGGCCCCACGCCTCGAGCAGAATCCACGACGCGACCGCCCACAGCAGGAGCGCGTTTGCCAGAGATGCAACGATGTCGGCGCGCTGGTAGCCGGAGGTGCGCCGCACGGCGCCCGCGGAGGCGTCCGATCCGCTGGCCAGCAGCGCCGGTCCCATGGCCACGCCCAGGGTCAGTCCGTAGCCGGCGTCGGCGAGGAGCGCCAGGCTGCCGGACACGATGCCGCCGGCCACCTTGGCAATGGTCACGGCGACGACGAGGGCGAGCGAGATGCGCAGGCTGGTCATGGATTCGGTCCGGTTTGCGAAGGAAAGGGGGTTGCGGGGCGCGCCGGCAGGCCCTCAGCTGGCTCTCGGGGTCGCTCGGTACTTGTCGAACCAGGCCACGATGTTGGCGATTTTGGCCATGAGCTGGCTGGGTCGCCGGCTCATGTCGTGGGAGGCCCCGGGCAGCCGGATCACCGCCGTGTCGATCTCGCGCATCTTCAGGGCATGGAAGAGCTGGTACGACTCCGACAGCGGCGTGCGCAGGTCCTCCTCACCGGTAATGATCAGCGTCGGGGTGTCGATTTCGCCGGCCAGGGACAGCGGAGAGAATTCCCAGTAGGGGTCCGGGTTCTCCCAGGGCAGGCCGTCGTAGCGGCTGAAGTAGTAGCCGTACCAGTTGTCCGCGGTGAGCGTCTTGCTGATCCAGTTGATGACCGGCTTCTGCGCCACCGCGGCGCGGAACCGATCGGTCTTGCCGACGATCCACGCGGTCATGATCCCGCCCGCGCTGCCCCCGGTGACGAAGAGGTTGTTCTCGTCGATGTACCCCCTGTCGATCACCGCGTCGACGCCGGAGATGATGTCGTCGTAGTCCTGGCCGGGATAGTTGTGGTAGAGCAGGTCCGCGAACTCCTCGCCGTAGCTGGTGCTGCCTCTGGGATTGGGGTAGAGGACGACGTACCCCGCGGCGGCGAGCAGCTGCATCTCGGCCGAGAAGCGGTCCCCGTAGTTGGAGACCGGACCGCCGTGGATCTCGACGATCAGCGGATGGCGCCGCGCCGGGTCGAAGTCCGGCGGCTTGACGATCCAGCCCTGGATGGGGCGGCCGTCGAACGACGATTCCCACCAGATCTCCTCCACCTCACCCAGCGTGCGGTTTGCGAGCAGATCGTCGTTGAGCGCGGTGATGCGCCGCGGTCCGTCGTCGCCGCGAAGGCGCACGGCCACCTCGCCGGGCATGTCCGGGCGGGTCTGGTTGAGCGCGATGCCGCCGTCCCCCGCGACCGAGAAGGAGCCTCCCCCGTAGGGACGGCCGTACGAAGTCCCGCCCAGGTCCTCCGCCAGCACCTCGATCTCACCGTCCAGCGTGGCGAATGCGACCTTGGAGTTGCCCTCGTCGTCGTACTGGAAGTAGAGGCCGCTGCCGTCGGACGCCCACACCGGATTCGCGACGCTGCGGTCCAGCCCGGCGGTCAGGACGCGCCCGCCGCTTCCGTCCAGGTTCATGATCTGCAGCCTGCTCACCTGGTAGGTGCGCGTGCGGTCCTCGTAGCCGACGAAGGCGACCTGCCGCCCATCCGGGGAGACCGCGGGGCTCTGGTCGGGACCGGGCCGGTCGGTCAGGGCGCGGATCTCCCCGCCCGCGACGGGCGCGATGTACAGCTCGGAGTTCCGGTAGTCGAGCACCCAGTCCGGGTTGCGGTTGGACGAGAACACGAGGCTCCGGCCGTCGGGCGTCCAGGCGGCGGCGCTCGAGTGCTGGAAGTCGCCCGCGGTCACCTGGACGGGAGTGCCCCCCTCCGCCGGGATGACGAACAGGTGGTTGTATCCGAAGTCCAGGTAGCCGACCCCGTCCTGCCGGTTCTTGAAGCGGTCCTCCATGATGGGCGGGGCCGCCCACTCGGCCCCCTCGGGCGGGCGCGGGGACGCCACCAGGCTGGGCGCCGGGTAGGGCACCAGCATGTTGAAGGCGATTCGGCGACCGTCGGGCGACCAGCGGATGCTGCCCGGCGACTCGGTCAGCTGGGTCAGGGTGGCGGTCTCGCCGGTGTCCATCCAGCGCAGGTGGATCTGTCCACCCGCAGTGTAGGCGATCCGGGTGCCGTCCGGGGACCAGCGCGGCGAACCACCCTCGCCCAGACGCCGGTGCCCGGATCCGTCCACGTCCACGATCCAGAGTTCCGACCGGCGCCGGTCGCGCATGATATCCATCGAGTTGCGCACGTAGACGACCTGGCCGCCATCCGGAGAGATCTGCGGGTCGGCCGCGAACTCAAGCGCAAAGACGTCCATGGGCTCGAAGTGGTTCTGGGCCGCCACCGGTTGGGCCGCGGCCAGGGCGCCCAGAAGGGCGGCGGCGAACGCGGCTACCGCCAGCGGCGGGGTTGTCAGGGGGCGATTCTTCTCATCCATCGGCTTGCTCACGGAATTCAGTTGACGTGCGAAGTCCTGCGCAAAGTCCACCGGACAGGCGCGGACGGCAACCGGTCTCCTTCGTTTTCGCGCCCACCGCGCTGCCCGTCCCCCAACCGGCTGCCCTGTCCCGGGGAGCCGCCGGCCGGTTCGTCACAAAGGTACCAGACACCTATCCTGCATTAGTTGTCGCCCATTCCCAATGGAGATCGACCGATGAACCGCATCGCATCGCTGCGCGGTTTCCTCCGCGTTCCGCTCCTCCGCCCGGCACTTCTTCTCACCCCCGGCCTTGCCGCGGCCGCGTCGCTCTCCACGCCGGTCCCGGGCGCGGCTGCCCAACAAGCCTACGAGTACCCGGACCCGTTCCCCGGAGGCTATCCGTCGCTCGCGGGTGCCGGTGGCGCGGGGCGGATGTACATGGAGAGCTATTTCCCCCCGCCGGTGACGGCTTCCCCCACATATCCCGCGTGGTCGCCTGACGGTGAAGAACTGGCGTTTGCGTACCAGGGGAGGATCTGGATCGTCCCGGTCGAGGGCGGGACCGCGCGCCAGCTCACCAGCGGCTCCGGCTATCATTCCCAGCCCAGTTGGTCGCCCGACGGGCGACAGGTCGCGTACGCGGCCGACATCGACCGCAACTTCGACATCTTCGTGGTGGACGTTGCCACCGGCGCGTCGCGGCAGTTGACCGATCATCCGTTTCTGGACCTCCGGCCGCGCTGGTCGCCCGACGGCTCGCGCATCCTCTTCACCACCGAGCGCGACGGCACCTTCGACCTCTGGGCCTACGACCTGGCGCGCGCGGCCGCCGAGCCGGTGATCGCCGATCCCGACGTGAACGACATGGCCGGGGACTGGGTCGGTTCGAGCGGCGACATCGTCTTCGTGTCGCGGCGGGGCGAGGCCGCGCTGGGCTCGGGCTCGCTTTGGCGCTGGCGCGCGGACACCGGGGAAGCCGAACTCCTCATCCGCATCGAGACCAACTACCAGGCGGCTCCGGTCGTCGCTTCCCACGGGGGCATCGTCGCGTACATCACCGACGCGTCCGGCAACAACGATCTCTACGCCGTCCCCAGCGCGAGATCGCAGCGCGGCATCCAGCCGGTGCGCCTCACGCATACGCGCACGGACGAGTACTTCCCGTCATGGTCACCGGATGGCGAGCGCATCGTCTTTGCCCGCAACGGCGGCACCGACGACCAGCCGCGCACCATCGACGGCGGGATGGGCTTCGCGCTGTACACGGTCGGGCGAGGCGGCGGTCAACCCCGGCGAGTGCGCATCGACGGCTACGCGTGGTCGGAGCCGACCGGCCAGCTGCGGGTGCGCGTCACCGACTCCGGCGGGGAGCTGTTGCCGTCGCGCATCTATCTGACGGGCGCCGACGGGCGGGCGTACTTCCCCCACGGCAGCTATCCGCGCGTCGTCAGCGTTACCGAGGACTACTACTTCCACAGCGACGGCAGCTTCACGGTGACCCTCCCCGCCGGCGAGGCGAGCCTCGAGGCCTGGCGCGGCTTCGAATACGAGCCCGTCTCGCGCCCGGTCGAGGTGCGGCCGGGCGAGCACACCATTGTTGAGCTGCAGCTCGATCGCTGGATCGACATGGCCGCCGAAGGCTGGTACTCGGGCGACAACCACATCCATCCCAACTACGGCGGGCACTACTTCATCACTCCCGCCGATCTCGGCGACAAGGCTCGGGCCGAAGACCTGAACGTGGCCAACGGCATGATCGCCAACTACTGGGGCAACAGCCGGGTCGAGGATCTGGAACACTTCCTCGGCCGCCCTCATCCGCATCCGCACGACGACCCCAGGACCATCGTCTACTACAACGAGGAATACCGGCCCAGTTTCTTCGCCCATCTCTCGCTGCTGAACCTGGTCGAACTCATCACGCCCTTCTACATCGGCTCCATCGGCACCGCCCACCAAGCCCTCTATCCCGACAACGCGCACGTCCTTCGCCGCGTCCACGAACAGGGCGGCATCGGTGGCTACGTGCATCCCTTCGGGCTCCGGCACCGCGACCCGGATGCCGCCGGAGCCGGCTCCGCCCGCGAGTTGCCCGTGGATGCCATCCTCGGCCTGGCGGATTTCGTTGACGTGGCCTGCATCTGGAGCGACGAGCTGGGAACGGCCGAGGTATGGTATCGCCTGCTCAACACCGGATCCCGCATTCCCGCGACGGCGGGCACGGATGTGATGTCGGACATATGGCGGCACCCCGCAGTCGGCACCACGCGCACGTATGTCCATACCGGCGAGGACCGGCTCGACTACGACGCCTGGGCCGACGCCATGGCGGCTGGACGCGCCTTCGTGACCAGCGGCCCCATCCTCACGCTCGATGTCTCGGGCAGGGACATGGGCGAGGAACTGCACGTCGCCGCGGGCGAAAGGGTTACGGTGAACGCCACCGCCGAGTCGCTCTTCCGCATGCACCGTCTGGAGATCGTCCAGGACGGGCACGTGGTGTATTCCGTCGAAGCCGACGGCGACGCCAGATCGCTCAGCGCCGAGCTGGAGATCCCGATCGAAACCTCAGGCTGGATCGCCGCGCGCGCCCTGGGACCGCCCCAGCACGGGGCCATGGACAGCTACCTGTTCGCGCACACCAACCCGGTCTTCGTCATCGCCGACGACGAGCCCATCCGCTCCCGGGAAGACGCCGCATTCTTCGTGCGCTGGATCGATCAGGTGCTGTACGAATTGCGGTTCCAGGACCGCTGGGACGATCCCGCGCACAAGGAAGAGGTTCTCGCCACGTTCGAGGAGGGACGCCGCCTCTACCAGGCTCAGGTGGACGATCCCTGACTCCGTGCGGTCGCCATCAAGTGGTCGGCGTGATGGTCTTCGGTGCAGTCCACGGCGGACCCGTTTCCAGCCCTCAGTGCCGGTGGTCCTCACGTCCCTGGTGCAGAACCACGTGCAGGAGCGTGCCCGCCACGAAGGCCTCCAGGAGATGGCTGTCGACGAAAGGCAGGTCGGCCATCACGCCGGTGCCCACCACGTACCCCGCCACGGTCGCGGCCAGGATCGCTGCCACCCCGGCGGCCGCCGCCCGCGTGCCGTGACGCGGCACGACCAGCCACCATATGAGCAATCCCAGCGTCACCCGGTGAGCCACCACCGCGAGGACGAAGGCCGGGGACGCGCCGGCCGTGAGCGCACTCCCCTCCACCAGCGCGTGCACGGAGATGCCCAGCACGGCGAAGACGATGGTCGCGTCGTCGGTGTAACGCGCCAGCGTGCGGGACAGTCGCTCGACCATGGCGACCAGCCCGGCCCCGAGCGCCACCACCCCGACGGGCACCAGGCTCCGTTCGGCCCACGCATGCGGCACCACCTGCGCGGCCACCAGAAGCGGGAGCGCGACGATGACCGCCGTATCGAGCAACCGAACCGTGCGCGCCCGGTGGTGCATCGTGACGTAGATGAGCACCCCGGCCAGGGGCGCCAGCAGCGCTGAGATGATCGGAACCATGGCCACAAAATAGCCGTTTCGTCAACCTTGCGCGGAGGGTCCACGCGAGCTATTCGTCGTCGGTGTAACGCGCCAGCGTGCGGGACAGTCGCTCGACCATGGCGACCAGCCCGGCCCCGAGCGCCACCACCCCGACGGGCACCAGGCTCCGTTCGGCCCACGCATGCGGCACCACCTGCGCGGCCACCAGAAGCGGGAGCGCGACGATGACCGCCGTATCGAGCAACCGAACCGTGCGCGCCCGGTGGTGCATCGTGACGTAGATGAGCACCCCGGCCAGGGGCGCCAGCAGCGCTGAGATGATCGGAACCATGGCCACAAAATAGCCGTTTCGTCAACCTTGCGCGGAGGGTCCACGCGAGCTATTCGTCTACGGTTAGGCGTCTTCAGGATCGTGGAGAGGAATGTCATGCGCGCACTCGCGGCATCCGGGCTCATCTCGGGACTTCTGCTTGCGAGCGGAAGCAGCTTCGTCGGCCAGGGCGCGGCCGGGCCGGACCGGGGCCCGGGCACGCGCCCGGGCCAGCCCCCGGCCGCCATCGCCAGCCACGGCTCCGCCACCATTGCCAACGAAGACCTCACGGCCGTGGTCGTCCGCTACTGCCAGGTCTGCCACAACGACTTTCTCCAGACCGGCAACCTGTCCCTGATCGGCTTCGATGTGGCCGCCGCCCCGAGCACGGCGGAGACGGCGGAAAAGATGATCCAGAAGCTGCGCGCCGGAATGATGCCGCCGCCGGGCATCCCGCGGCCGGGGGGCGACACCCTCCAGCTGCTGGTCGAGACTCTCGAGGCGAACATGGACCGGGCGGCCGCCGAGGCCCCCAACCCGGGTGGCCGCACCTTCCAGCGGCTGAATCGCGCCGAATACCAGAGGTCCGTCCGGGACCTTCTGGAGATCGAGATCGATGCGGCGAACTTCCTCCCGCTCGACACCAAGAGCGCGAACTTCGACAACATCGCCGACGTGCAGGCACTCTCGCCGACGCTGTTGAGCGCCTATCTGAAGGCGGCCAGCGAGATCTCCCGCCTCGCGGTCGGCAACCCGCTCGCGGGTAACCAGGAGACCACCTACCGCATTCCCCGGCTCGCCTCCCAGCGTGAGCGGGTGCCCGGGGCGCCCTACGGATCGCGTGGCGGCACGTCGGTGGTGCACAACTTCCCCGCCGACGGCACCTACGAGTTCAGCGTTTCCTTCCATTACTCGCCGGAAGGCTACCTCTTCGGCCGCAACGAGCCGGGCGAGGCGGTGGACATCTCGATCGACGGCGAGCAGGTCGCGCTGCTTCCGGTCGACCGCTTCATGGGCGAAGTCGACCCCGGCGGCAAGGGGCTGATTCTCGAGACCGGCCCCATCCAGGTGCGCGCGGGCCCACATCGAATCTCGGCGGTCTTTATTCCGACCGAGCGCGGCCCGGTGGACGATCTCTTCTCCGCGCACGGGCACAGCATTGCCGACACCCAGATCGGCATCGGATACGGGCTCACCATGCCGCCCCACATCCGCGACCTGGTGATCAAGGGACCGGCCAGGGTGACCGGCGTCTCGGACACCCCGAGCCGCCGCAACATCTTCTCCTGCCGTCCCACCGGACCGGAAGAGGTGCGGCCGTGCGCCCGCGCCATCATCGAGCGGCTCGCGACCGACGCCTACCGCCGGCCGGTGGATGAGGCAGACCTGACCGGGCTGATGGCCTTCTACGACCAGGGTGAGCAGGAGTCGGGCTTCGAAGGGGGCGTCCGCTACGCCCTCGAGGCGATCCTCGCCAGCCCGCACTTCATCTTCCGCTTCGAGGAATGGCCGGAAGGGGTGGAACCGGGCGAAACCTACCGCATCAGCGACATCGATCTGGCCTCCCGCCTCTCCTTCTTCCTCTGGGCGTCGCCTCCGGACGAGGAGCTGGCGAGCGTGGCGCGCACGAATCGGCTTTCGGGACGAACGTTGCGCGAACAGACGCTGCGCATGCTGGCCGATCCTCGCTCAAGCGCGCTCAGCAGCCGTTTCGCGGCGCAGTGGCTGCGCCTGTCGGACCTGGAGAAGCTGAACCCCGATATGGTGCTCTTTCCGGACTACGACCAGCAGCTCGGCGATGCACTCATCCGCGAGACCGAGCTTTTCTTCGACCACCTGTTCCGTGAAGACCGGCCGGTTACCGAATTCATCACCGCGGACTACACTTTCCTGAACGAACGCCTGGCCACCCACTACGGGATTCCCGGGGTGGTCGGCGAGGAGTTCCGCAAGGTGCAGTACCCGTCGGAACGGCGCCGCGGCGTCTTCGGCCACGGCAGCGTGCTCGCCCAGAGTTCGCTCGCCAACCGCACTTCCCCGGTTCTGCGCGGGAAGTGGGTGATGGAGGTCATCCTCGGTACGCCACCTCCTCCTCCGCCCCCGGGGATACCCGACCTCGACGAAACCGAGGGTACTGAAGGCACGCGCATGCTCACCACACGCGAGCGCATGGAAATCCATCGCGCCAACATGGTCTGCAACGCCTGCCACCAGTTCATGGATCCGATCGGGCTGGCGCTCGACAACTTCGACGTGACCGGCCGCTGGCGCATTCGCGAGAACGGCATCGCGCTCGACACCCGGGGCCAGCTCTACGACGGCACGCCGCTCACCAGCCCCACGGACCTGCACGAGGCGATGCTGCGGCTGAAGACACCGGTGCTGCGCAACTTCACGGTGAACCTGATGGCCTATGGCCTGGGACGCCGCGTGGAATACTACGACATGCCCGCCGTGCGACGGATCGTGCGGCGAGCCGAAGAGAACGACTTTCGTCCTTCCGAGTTCATCCTCGGCATCGTCGAGAGCGACGCCTTCCGCATGCGCAGGGCAGCGGAACTGGCTACGGAAGCACAACGCTGAAGGCGCACAACGAGACTACAGGACAGGGCTACCCCGTCACCGACAGGAGCACGACATGAAGTTCATCACCGGAACCCACATCCCGCGGCGGACCTTTCTCCGGGGCTCGGGGGCCGCGCTTGCGCTGCCTCTTCTGGACAGCATGATTCCCGCCGGCAGGCTCTGGGGCGATGTGGCCGCCGAAGTGCAGAAGCCGCGCCTCATCGCCATCGAGAACTCGCACGGAGCCGCGGGGAGCAACGAGTGGGGTGCGACCCAGCACCTGTGGGCTCCCGCGAAGCTCGGTCGCGGCTTCGATCTGAGCCCGAGCGCGCTCCAGCCGCTGGAGAGCTTCCAGGATCGCCTGACCATCATCAGCAACACCGATGTGCGGCAGGCGGAGGCCTTCGCCCCGAAGGAAATCGGCGCCGACCACTTCCGGTCCAGCGCCACCTTCCTCACCCAGGCGCATCCGCGGCGCACCGAGGGATCCGACGTCTACGTCGGCACCTCCATGGACCAGCTCTTCGCCCAGCGTTTCGGCCAGGAGACCGCGATTCCGTCCATGCAGCTCTGCATCGAGAACGTGGACCAGTCGGGCGGCTGCTCGTACGGGTACGCCTGCGCGTACACGGATTCAATCAGTTGGGCCTCGCCCACCGATCCGCTCCCCATGACCCGGGATCCCCGCGTGGCCTTCGACCAACTCTTCGGGGCCGGAGGCACGCCCGAGGAGCGCGCGCGCCGGCGCCGCACCCAGGCGAGCATCCTCGACTGGGTCACCGAGGAGGTCGCGCGGCTGCGTGCCGCCCTCCCGCCCGAGGACCGGATCCGCATGGAGCACTACCTCGAGGACGTGCGCGAACTGGAGCGGCGCATCGAGCGCACCGAGGCCCGCAACACCAGCGGGTTCGAGCGCGAGTTGCCCGAGGCCCCGGTGGGCGTGCCGGACTCCTACACCGAGCACGTGCAAATGATGTTCGACCTGCAGGCGCTCGCCTTCCAGACCGACATGACGCGGGTCTTCTCGCTCAAGATGAGCCGCGACGTGTCGTCTCGCGTCTTCCCCGAGAGCGGCTGCGAAGGGGGCTTCCACCCGCAGTCGCACGCTTCCGGCGACGAGGGCGTGCTGGGCTTCTATCAGATCAACAAGTACCACGTCGGCCTGCTCCCCTACCTGCTCGAGAAGCTCGACAACACGGCGGAAGTGGACGGCACGCTGCTCGACAACACGATGGTCGTGTACGGTTCGCCCATGGGCGACGGAAACCTGCACAACCACCGTCGCGTGCCCTTCATCGTGGTGGGCGGACAGGCCATGGGACTCGAGGGCGGCCTGCACGTCAAGGCGCCGGACGGCACCCCGCTGGCCAACGCAATGCTCACGCTGCTCCACAGGCTGGGGCTGGACGACCTCGACAGCTTCGGCGACAGCACGGCTGAGATGCTGATGAGGCTTCCCGCCTCCTACGCCGACGACGTCAGCTCGAGTTCGTAGTCGGGGGCAGACGTTCGAACGAGCATCCCCGCGGCGCCGACGGTCACGGAACGAGAGTGCGCGCACATGAAGGAGGGCCGATGAAGGCCGCATGGAAGATCAACCTGGTGTGTCTGACGCTGCTGATCTCGGCAGCCGTGCCGCCGGACTCGCCGGTAGCCGACGCCGCCATGCGCGGCGACGCCGACGAGGTTCGCGAGCTGCTGCGCGCCGGGGCGGATGTGAACGCGGCCCAGGGCGACGGCATGACCGCGCTGCACTGGGCGGCCGAGAACGGCCAGCAGGAGTTGGCCGACGTGCTCGTGTTCGCGGGCGCGAACCTGGAGGCGGCCACCCGGCTGGGCGGCTTCACGCCCCTGATGGTGGCCAGCCGGGCGGGCCAAGCCGGCATCGTGCGCCTGCTGGCGGATGCGGGCGCCAACCTCGAAGCGACCACCGAGACGGGCGAAACCGCGCTCCACTACGCCGCCTGGTCGGGCAACCCCGAGATCGCGGTGGCCCTGGTGGACAAGGGCGCCGATGTGAACGCGCAGGAATCCGCCAACGGGCAGACGCCGCTCATGTTCGCCGCCGCCTACGGCCGGACCGACATGGTGCGCTCGCTGCTCGGGGCCGGCGCGGATCCGTCGATCCAGACCCATGTGATCGACTACCCGGCCATGGCCCGGGAAGACCGCGTGCTCATCAGACAGCGTGACGCCCGCCTCTCCGCGCTCTTCGGCGAAGAGATCATTTCGGACACGCCCGTGGACGGCACCCGGGAGGATGACGACGAAGAGGACGAAGCCGAGGAGGAGGACGAAGAGGAAGCGGAGCGGCCGGCCGGGAGAGCCGCCACCCGCGGACAGACCCGGACGCCGATGTCCTACGACCAACTGGTGGGCCGGCAGGGCGGCAACACGGCACTCCACTATGCCGCGCGCGAGGGTCACCACGACGTCGTCAAGACGCTGCTCGACGGCGGAGCCGACATCGACCAGATCACCGGCGGCGACCTGAGTTCCGCGCTGCTCATGGCGACCTTGAACGGCCACTTCGATCTTTCCATGTGGCTGCTCGACCGGGGCGCCGACCCCAACCTGCAGAGCGACCCGGGCGCCACGCCCCTCTACGCCGCGGTCCACCTGCAGTGGGTGCCCAAGTCCTTCTATCCGCAGCCCACCGCGATCAAGCAGGAGAACACCACCTACCTGGAGCTCATGAAGGCTCTGCTCGACGCCGGCGCCGACCCCAACGTGCGCCTGAAGCGCCACCTCTGGTACACCTCCTTCAACCACAACGTCCTCGGAGTCGACACGTGGGGCGCCACGCCCTTCTGGCGCGCCGCCTACGGCACCGACGTGGACGCGATGCGGCTGCTGGTGGCCTATGGCGCCAACTACACCACGCCGACCTTCCGCCCGCCGGGGCGTCCCTCGACCGGCAACGGCCGCGACGACGGCGAGCCGAAGCCGGATCCCTCGGGACTTCCCGTGGTGCCGATCGGCGGCCCGGGCGTGCAGCCCATCCACGCCGCCTCAGGGGTCGGGTATGGCCTCGGCCTGGCGGGTAATGCCCACCGGCACGCCCCCAACGGCTGGCTGCCGTCGGTGCGCTACCTGGTCGAGGAACTGGGCGCGAATGTGAACGCGCGTGACTACAACGGGTTCTCGCCGCTCCACAACGCGGCGGCCCGCGGGGACCGGGAACTCATCGAATACCTCGTGGAACGCGGGGCGGACGTGACCGTGCTCACCCGCAAGGGCGAGACCACCGCCGACATGGCGAACGGTCCGGTTCAGCGGGTCACCGTCTTCCCGGAGATCGTGGCGCTGCTGGAGCGGCTTGGCTCGAAGAACAACGACAACTGCGTGTCCTGCTGACGGCTTGGAGGTCTTTCAAGGGGGACGATTGTCCAGAAAAACAATGAGGATGTTCGTCGGCGCCGCGGCCGTTCTGGTCGCGGCGCTGGTGATTTGGGGTCCGACCCGCGCGACTTCGCCTCAGTTCCGTCCCGGGCTCCCCATCGAGGCACTGGCCGAGACCGTGTGGATCGAGGAGTTCGACATCTCGCCCGACGGCGGCCTCCTCGTCTTCAAGTCCGCCGCGGGGGGGTCCTACGACCTCTGGACCGTGCCCACGGCGGGAGGCGAGCCCACCCACGTCACCACGATGGCGGGCCGCGAGATGGCCCCGCGCTTCAGCCCCGACGGACGCTGGATCGCCTTCGAGGCCGACTTCGGCGGAACCGACGTGCGCGACATCTACGTGGTGCCGTCGGGAGGAGGAGACCCACGGCGCCTTACCGAGCACCCGCTGAACGACTCCGGCATCTCGTGGGCGCCCGACAGCCGCAGGGTCTACTTCAACACCAGCATGTTCTGGGACAACTCGGTGGCGGCCGTGGATATCGAGACGGGCGAGATCGAGCGGGTGGGACCGGGGGGCAGCGGCCAACTGTCCGCCGACGGCTCCATGTTCGCTTTCACCCGCAACACCCGTCCCGGGGACGACGCGCAGAGCAACCAGGACGTCTGGGTCGTGCCCGCGGCGGGCGGGGACCCGCGCGCCCTCACTCCCAATACCTTCGACTGGCGCGACACCGAGCCGCGCTGGTCGCCCGACGGCACCCGCCTGGCCTTCGTGTCCGACCGCAACGGCTTCAACAACCTGGGGGTGCTGGACGCAGCCACCGGCGAAGCCACCATGCTGCTCACCGAGGATGTCGAGCACAGCGAGCCGCGCTGGTCGCCGGACGGCCGCTGGATCTCCTTCACCCGCAATCTCGACTACGACTACCACATCTTCCGCATCCCCGCCGAGGGCGGCGAGCCGGAGCAGCTCACGCACGCGACCGGGGTCAACGGAGGCTCGCGGGCCACCGGCCAGACGCGCGGCGGCCATCTCTGGCACCCGGACGGCGAGCACATCGTCTACACGCACTCGGGACCTTCGCGAACCGGCGACCTCTGGATCATCCCGGTCGACGGGGGCGAACCGCGGCAAATCACCGACCACCAGCATCCCGCCGTCGGCGACCCCGAACTGTTCGTCGAGCCGGAGTTCATCGAGTACACCAGCTTCGACGGCCTCGAAGTCGCCGGGCTCATCTACAAGCCGAAGGGCGCCAGCGCCGGCGATCGCCTCCCGGGACTCTTCTTCTTCCGCGCCAACTCCAACGGACAGCACCCGAAGCAGTGGCACCCCTACATCCAGTACTTCGTCAGCCGCGGCTACCTGGTCTTCGCGCCCAACTTCCGCGGCAGCACGGGCCGGGGGAAGGCGTACCGGCAGGCGGTACACACCCACGGGGGCGACCACGACCTGCGCGACGCCTTCATCGGCATGGATCTGCTCGCCGGACAGGGCTGGGTCGACCCCGGCCGGGTGGGCGCCTTCGGGGGCTCGACCGGGGGCTTCTACACCACCACCGCGGTCACCAAGGACCCCGGCCGCTTCCGCGCGGGCATCGTCTGGTACGGCTCGACCGACCTGGTCACCCTTTCGACCTACGGCGGAATGGAGGGATGGAACCGCTTCCTGATCGGCCGCACTCCGATGGAGAACCCGCGCAACTACTACGAGCGCTCCATCATCTACCACGCCGACGAAATCGATGTCCCGCTCCTCTTTCTGTACGCGCAGGGGGACGGGGCGGCCCGCTTCCAGCAGATCGAGCAGTACGGCATCCAGGCCGAGATCCACGGCAACTGGTACGACTGGGTCGTGTACGGGGAGGAGCCGCACGGCTGGTACCACTGGGGCCCCGCGAGCGTCAGGCAGTCGCTCGAGATCATGAGCGCGATGTTCGACACCTTCATCCTGGGTGACCCGTACGACGTTCACGCGATGGCGGAGCAACAGCGCGAAGGCATCCGCATCCAGCGCAACCCGACCATCGAACTCTGGAACTCGCTGGTCAACGGCCGACCCCCGGGCGGAGGCTGACTTCAGGCGCTACGAGCCGGGACGAGGCAAAGCCGCTCCGCTTGATCCCCGCGCATCCGGGGCGTATTGTGGGCGTTGCTCCGCCCACGTGGTGAGGCAACTTCTTCTTTCGGGCTGACATACAGTCCATCTCTCGTTCGCAGCAGAGGAGGCCACATGGTGCATCCAAGGTCGGATCACATGAATCTGCACGCCGGCATAGCCCGGCTGAGGAGGGCGGCCCTGGCCGCAGCGGCGGTGATTCCGCTCGCGGCGGCGCTCGGGTTCGCGGCTCCTGCGACGCTCGAGGCCCAGGAAAACGGCCAGGTCATCGGCCAGGTGACCGACCAGGCCACCGGCCGTCCCCTGGTCCAGGTGCAGGTCTACCTGGCGGGTACCGGCTTCGGGACGCTGACCCGGGGCGACGGCCGATTCCTCATCCTTAACGTGCCCGCGGGCAACTACACCCTGACCGCCGAACGCATTGGCATGCGCACGGCAACGGCGCAGATCACGGTCCAGGGGGGCCAGTCCACCACGGCCGACCTGGCGCTGGAGGAGGAGGCGCTCGGGCTCGACGAGATCGTGGTGACCGGCACCGCCGGGCAGGCGCGACGCCGCGAGGTCGGCACCTCCGTCGCCCAGGTGGATGTCGCCACCCTGGCCGACCCGGTGCCCGCGGTCGATCAGCTGCTCTCCGCGCGCGCCCCTGGCGTGGTCGCCGTCCGGACTTCCGGAATGTCCGGCTCCGGCTCGCAGATTCGCCTGCGCGGCAACGTAAGCGTGGCGATGTCGAACCAGCCGCTCGTCTACGTGGACGGCGTGCGCATCCGCAGTGACGGCCTCGCGCTGAATCACGCCGTGGGGCAGCACGTCGCCTTCGGCCCCAAGGACGTGATGGGGCCGCTGAACGACATCAACCCGAGCGATATCGAGCGCATCGAGATCGTCAAGGGCCCGGCCGCGACCGCTCTGTACGGCACGGAAGCGGCGGGCGGGGTCATCCAGATCTTCACCAAGCGCGGCTCCGGCGGCGACGCGCAGTGGAGCATGCAGGTCGACCAGGGCGTCAACTGGGTGCAGGAGTTCGGCCCGCCCAACGCGCCGTACATGAGGCTCGATCCCTGGCTCCGCAACGGCCACCAGCAGCGTTACTCGCTCTCCGTGCGCGGCGGAACCGAGAGCATCTCGTACTACGTGTCCGGCAGCATGGACAACAACGAGGGCATCCTTCCCAACGACCGCGACGAGAAGTACCTGGGACGCATCAACCTCGGCTTCCAGCCCCGGAGCGACCTCGACATCCAGGTGAATACGTCGATCACACGCCAGCACGTGGAGAACTCGCCCAGCGGATCGAGCCCCTACAGCATTTCCCACAACGGCTACAAGCGGGCGCCCGCCCGTCAGGCCCATGCCACCTATGTGCGGACGTGGGAGGAGGACGTCATCTGGCGGCTGCTCGACTACGAGATTGACACGGATGTCGATCGCGTGGTGGCCGGCATCACCACGACCTACACGCCGATGCCGCGCTTCACCAACCGCCTCACGCTGGGGCTGGACCGCCTTGCCAGCGACATGCGCAACATCCGGCCCTTCGGCTACGTCAACGATCCCACGGGTTCCGTCTCCGACCGCACCTGGACCGCCGAGCAGCTCACCGCCGACTACGTGGGGAGCTTCGATCTGCGCCTCACCGAGAGCTTCCGCACCAGCCTCTCCTGGGGCGGGCAGTCGATCGTCGCCCGCGACACTGATCTGGGAGCGAGCACCAACACGCTCCCCGGACCCGGCGAGCACACTGTTACCAGCGGCGCATCGTATCAGGCCCGGGAGGCTCGCTCGCGCGTCGTCAACGCGGGCATTTTCGGCCAGACCCTGCTCGACTTCAGCGACCGCTACTTCCTGACCCTGGCGCTGCGCATCGACGGCAACAGCGCCTTCGGCGAAGACTTCGGCCTCCAGCCCTACCCGCGCGCCACCTTCTCGTGGGTGATGTCGGACGAGGGGTTCTGGCCGCAAGACCTTGGCGAGATGAAGGTCCGGGTCGCCTGGGGACACGCGGGACGCGCCCCCGGGGCCTTCGACGCCGTGCGGACCTGGCAGCCGATTCCCTGGCTCGGCCAGACCTCCTTCAACCCGCTGAACGTGGGCAACAAGGACCTGGGACCCGAGCGCACCATCGAACTCGAGGCCGGCATCGACGGCGTCTTCATGGACGAGCGCCTGAGAATCGGGTTCACCTACTACGACCAGGAAACCCGCGACGCGCTCATTCCGGTGCAGCTGGTCCCGAGCCTCGGCTTCACGGGCTCGCAGCTCCGCAACGTGGGCGTGTTGTCGAACAGGGGCATCGAACTCGACGTGAACGGCACGGTGCTTCAGAGCCGTGCGCTCAGCTGGGACCTGGGGGTCACGCTCTACACGAACAAGAGCGAGGCGGTGGATCTCGGCGGCAACGCCGGATTCCGTGTCAGCGGAGGCGGATGGCTCGAGGAGGGACACCCGGTTCCGGCCGTCCGCTACGACCGGCTGACGAACTCGGACCAGATCGGGGAGCCCGTCGTCGAACGGAACCACATCTTCGGCCCGAACCAGCCGACGATGACCATCACACCCAACACCGCGATCGCCCTGGGCGGCGGCATCACGGTCTCCGCCCGCGGCGAGTACCTGGCCGGGCACTACATCTTCGACCGCCAGAGCACCACCTCGGCCCAGCGCGGCCAGGTCAGTCCGCTTTGCGACGACGCCGTGCCCGCCCTCCAGGCCGGCCAGCGCGGTCAACTGACGGCTTTCGACATCTACGCATGCAGCGGCGAATTCAGCGCACACCTCGTTTATCCCAACGACTTCTTCCGCATCCGCGACCTGACCGTGTCGGCGCCCGTGCCGTTCACCGTCCCGGGAACCACCAACGCCACCCTGACCCTCTCCGTGCAGAATTTCTGGACGTGGAAGAACGAAGACTTCCTCGCCATGGATCCGGAGATGGCCGGCAACAACGGGATGGAGTCGGGAATCACGCGCGCGATCTGGGAGCATCCGCCGCCGCCCGCGAGCTTCATCGCCTCGCTCAGGATGGGCTTCTGATGCGGCGGGCGAACGAGGGGAGAGCCGACAGCGAGAACAGGAAGGAGTCGTTGACGATGCGCATACAGCGAACCACTGCATACAGGCGCCGGATCGCGCCTCTGGTGGCCGTGGCCGCCCTGGCCGCCACCGGGTGCGATCTGGAAGTAACCAACCCCGGCCCCGTTCAGGACGAGTTCCTGAACGACGAACAGGCGTTCCCGTCGGTGCTCCAGGGCGTTCGGCGCGCGAACGCGCTCGCGTACACGCGGCTGGCCTACGACTCGGGGCTGACGAGCTTCGAGGGAACGCCGGGAGGGCTGGTCGACTCGGAGTTCTACAACGGGAAGCTCACCTCCGAGAATGTGGACGATCACTGGGAGCGGGCCCAGCAGGCCCGCTGGATGGCGGAGGACGGCGTGCGCCGGCTGGAGGAGGCTCTGGGCGGCGAGTTCGGCTCGAACCAGATCGCCGGCAGGCTTCTGGTGCTGGCCGGCTTCGCCAACCGGACTCTGGGCCACAACATGTGCATCGCCGTGTTCGATGGAGGTCCGGAGCAGCCCTACACCGACTTTCTGACGCGCGCGGAGGGGTTCTTCACCGAGGCGATCGGCGTCGGCAACGCCTCCGGAGCCTCCGACATCGCGCTTGCCGCCCAGGCCGGGCGGGCCGACGTGCGCATGTGGCTCGGAGACTGGAGCGGCGCCCGGAGCGACGCCACCGGCATCCCGGAGGACTTCGTCTTCCAGTTGCACCACTACGATCTGGACGACTTCCCGGATCCCAACGAGGTCTACTTCCGCGGGGCGTCGGACCCGTGGCGGGAGTACACCATCTGGGGCACCTTCGCCGAGAGCTACTACACCGAGACCGGCGACCCGCGCATGGGGTGGTATGAGATCGCGGACGCCGTCACCATGGTATACAACCTCCCCTTCTACGTGCAGCTCAAGTTCACGAGCAAGACGTCGCCGCACACCCTCGCGTCGGGACGGGAGATGGTCCTGATTCAGGCGGAGGAGATCCTGGCCAACAACCCGGGGAACTTCCAGGCGGCGATGGATCTCATCAACCAGGTCCGAACCAGCGTGGTGAGCGACCACACCGGCGAGGCCCTGCCGCCGGCGACCGCCTCAAACGCGACCGAGGCGTGGACCGCGCTCAAGCAGGAGCGCCGCGTCGAGCTGTGGTTCGACAACCGCCGTTTCGCCGACCTGCGCCGCTGGGGCCTTCAGTCAAGTCCGGGCGCAACGCCCATGGAGGACATGTCGGGGCGCAGCAACTGCTTCCCCATCGGGGTCAGCGAGATCGACACCAACTCGAACCCTCTGAATCGCGTGAGCTGACTGAAGCCCGGGCGGGGGGCCCGCCGGGAGGTTTTGTGCGAACAGGTACGGTCGACGCCGGGCAGGACGTCATCTTCGACTGGAACCAGTTGTACAAGCGGGCTCCCCTCGCTCCGGGCCGCTTCGACCTGGTGGACGAAACCCTGCGGGACGGTCTTCAGTCCCCTTCGGTAACCGATCCCACCATCGAGCAGAAGATCGAGCTCATCCACCTCATGGAGGACCTCGGCATCCGCATGGCGGATGTCGGGCTTCCCGGGGCGGGCAGGCGGGCGCAGGAGGATGTCCGGGCCCTGGTCGAGGAGATCCGCGACAGCGGCATGAAGCTCAAGCCCATGTGCGCCGCCCGCACCATGGTTCGCGACGTGGAGCCGGTCGCCGATATCGCCCAGCGGACCGGGGTGCCGATGGAGGTCTACACCTTTATCGGCTCGAGTCCCATCCGTCTCTACGTCGAATCCTGGAGCCTCGACACGCTTCTCCGCCGCATCGACGAGACCGTGACCTTCGCCATGCGTGAAGGCCTCGAGGTGTGCCTGGTCACGGAGGACACCACGCGCTCGCGGCCGGACGTGCTGGATCCGCTGTTCCGGGCGGCCGTCCGCCTGGGCGTGCGTCGCCTGTGCCTCTGCGACACCGTGGGACACGTCACCCCGGACGGCATGAAGAACCTGTTCGACTGGACCCACTCGCTCATCCGCGGCCTGGGCGAGCCGGTCGAGCTGGACTGGCACGGCCACAACGACCGCGGCCTGGGCGTCACCAACGCCATCCTGGCCATCGAATACGGCGCCACCCGGGCCCACGGCACGGGATTGGGCGTGGGCGAGCGGGTCGGAAACGCCTCCATCGACCAGATGCTGCTGAACCTCAAGCTGCTGGGCGAGTGGGACCACGACCTGTCGAAGCTCGGCCGCTACTGCCAGGCGGTGTCGCGCTATTGCCGGGTGGACATCCACCCGAGCTACCCCATGGCCGGCCGCGACGCCTTCCGGACAGGCACCGGGGTGCACGCAGCGGCAATCATCAAGGCGCTGAAGCGAGGCGACCGCAACCTGGCCGACCGGGTGTACTCCGGCGTCCCCGCCAACTGGTTCGGGCGCGACCAGGAGATCGAGATCGGCCACATGAGCGGCCTGTCCAACGTCAGCTACTGGCTGGCCTCGCGCCGCATTCCCGTCGACGACGAACTGTGTTCCGCGATTCTGGCTCGCGCCAAGTCATCCAACCGCGTGCTCACCGACGACGAGGTCATGGACATCGTGCGCGAGCACCGCGGCGATCCGGTGGAGGAGGCGATCGCGGAGGGCTGAGGACCGGGAGGGGCGTCGGCGGCGCTTCGGTTGACCGCCGCTACCTGCTCAACGGCAGTGACCACCCCGTCATGAATTCCGTGATAGGCCCGCCCGAGGTCCCTGCAGGGTCGCCCTCGATCGAAAGCAGCAGCCCGACGCCGAGCGCAGCCCCCACGCCCGCCGCCAGCCAGGTGCGCGTGCGGTTCAGCTCCCGCCGGGAGATGGCCGCGATGTCGGATAACGCGAAGGCGACCGGCTCCGTCGTCACCGAACCCAACTCCGGGAGCAGGTTGAGGCGACCGGCATCCAGGTCGACCACGGTGCCTTCGACCTGCGTTCTCCTCTCCAGTTGCGCGGGAAGGCGGTCGACGGCCTGCTCGAACACGCGCAGCCGCACCGCTTCTCCCGGTGCCACGGTCTCCACCCCCACCTGGGTATAGGTGTAGCAGCCGGTCGCGAGCGGCAGCGCGAGCGCGAGCAACACCCGGAGTCGGCACTGCAGGCTCCGGCGTCGGAAGGGCTGGACCGGGTTGCCGGGCTTCATGGGCGAACACCTCGGGCGAGGGCTGCGGGGCGAAACGGGAGACAGCGCGCCTCCCAAGGTAATAGCGTGGTCGGGTGAAGTAACCTTGGACGTCGGGGCACTGGATCCGGACGGACAACGCTCCGTGGCCAGCGGATGTCCAAGAAACTGCATGACCGTGTACCGATCCGGGCAATCCGACTGCGGGGCGCCCGACCAACATCACGCCCGAGAGGAGTTGATTCCACGATGTCCCGATCGATTATTCTTGCTTTCGCCCTCACACTGGCGTCCGTTCCCGCCATCGAGGTTTCGGCCCAAACTTCCTCCGACTTCGCCGCCGTCCTCGGCGCATGGGAGATGACGCTCGACACTCCGCGCGGCAGCATGACGCAGACGCTGACCTTCGTGGCCGACGGCGACGAACTCACGGGCTCGGCCACGGCCCGCAACGGGACCATCCAGCTTCAGAACGTCGCGTTCGAGGATGGCCGGATCACCTTCCAGGTTACGCGCACACTGCGGAATCGCGAGATCACGCAGAGCTACAGCGCGACCATTCAGGGCGATCAGATGACGGGCACGGTCTCGGGCGGCCGAGGAGGAGGGCGGGAATTCACCGCGGTGCGCTCCTCCACCTGACCGCGTCCGGGCGCGCGCGACCGCCCGTTTCGCGTTAGCATCCCTTCCACGGCATCGCTCCGTCGCCGCGCCTGGGCTGACGGTGGGCGGCGGGCGCAACCGGGATGCACAACGCGGGAGGAGACCATGGCCGGGCTATCGCGACGCGCGTTCGTGGGGGCGGGCGCGGCCGGCGCCTGGCTCGCGGCGTGTGGGCAGAGCACGCCGCAGACCGATGACGGCACCCTTCCCGCCCCACCGGGCGACACCCCCCTCGCGCGCCCGGATGGGGTCGACGACGCCGCGTGGGCCCATGTGCGGGCCGCCTTCGACCTCGAAGCCGGCACCGCCTACATGAACAACGCCGGCCTGGGCATGCCCCCCGGGAGCGTCGCGCGAGCGGTCGCCGACGGCTACCAGGCGGTTTCGCGCGAACCCCGGCGGGCCACGGGCGAACTGCGCGAACTCGTCGCCGGGCGGGTTCGTCCCGGGCTTGCGGCCTTCCTGGGCGCCGACGAAGACGAGCTCTCCCTGACCCGCAACGCCACCGAGGCGCTCCACCTCAGCGCCGCCGGCTTCGACCTGCGCCCGGGCGACGAAGTCGTCTTCACCACCCAGGAGCACCCGGCCGGCCGCCGCCCCTGGCAGCTGCGTGCCGAGCGGGACGGCATCGTGACCCGAGAGGTGTTCATCCCCAGCCCGCTTTCCGGCGCGGACGAGGTGGTCGAGGCCTTCCAGGCCGCGCTCACTCCCAGCACCCGGGTCATCGCCTTCTGCCACGTCACGCGCGGCGGCCACCTCTATCCGGTCCGCAGGCTTGCGGCGCTAGCGCGCGACCGGGACATCCTCACTCACGTGGACGGCGCGCAAGCGGTGGGCATGTTCCCGATCAACCTTCACGATCTGGGGTGCGACACCTACTCGGCCAGCCTGCACAAATGGTTCCTGGGCCCCATGGGCACCGGCTTTCTCTACGTGCGCGCGGGCGCGAGAGAGCACATCCGTTCCGCCTTCGCATACGACGCCACGCCCGAGAACCCCGCGTTCGAGCCTCCCGGCACCAACGATCTGCCCGTTCGCGCCGCCCTGGCCGCCTCCCTGGTCTTCATGGAACAGGTAGGCATCGACCGCGTCGCAGCCCGCACGCGCTTCCTCTCCGACTACCTGAAGGAGCGCCTCGGCGACCTGCCGGGGGTTCGCCTCGTCAGCGGTGCATCCCCCGAGACCAACGGTCCCGCGTCGACCATCTTCGAGATCGAGGGCGTCGACGCCGTCGCCTCGGTGCCGGTCATCGCCGAACGCGCCTCCATCCACATCGACGAACATCGCCGCGACGGCCACGAGGCCATTCGCGTCTCCACGCACGTCTACAACACCACCGCGGAGATCGACCGCCTCATCGAAGCGCTCGCAGACCTGCGCGCCGCCTAGACCGGGACCGGCCATCTTGCTCAGGACGCATCCGTCCCGGCCGTGATCTCCACCACCGGTCTGGCCAAGGCCTTCGGCGATCGAACCCTCTTCAGAAACGTCTCCCTGCGCCTCCAGCCCGGCGAGCGCTACGGGCTCGTGGGCGCCAACGGATCGGGGAAAACGACTCTCCTCAACATCCTGAGCGGCGACGTGGAACCATCCGAAGGCTCGGTCTCCATCCCGCGCGGACTCCGCCTCGGGGTCCTCCGCCAGGACCAGTTCGCGCACGAGGAAGAAGAGATCCTCCGCGTCGCCATGCGCGGCAATCCGGTGCTCTGGGAGGCGCTGGCGGCCCGCGAGGCGCTGCTCGCACACGTGCAGGCGGGCGGGGAATTCGACGCGGACCGCTTCTCACGCCTCGAGGAGGTCGTCGAGCGCCACGATGGCTACACCGCGGAAGCCAGAGCCGCCGCCATCCTCGAAGGACTTGGCCTTCCCGCCCCCTGCCACCGCGATCCTCTCTCCACGCTCTCCGGGGGATTCAGGCTGCGAGTACTCCTCGCCCAGGTGCTCGCCGGCGGCCCCGACGCACTCCTGCTCGACGAACCCACCAACCACCTCGACATCCTCTCCATCCGCTGGCTCGAGAAGTTCATGCGCGACTTCAAGGGTCCGCTGGTGGTCATCTCCCACGATCACCGCTTCCTCGACAACGTCGTCACCCACATCCTGGACGTCGACTACGAAACCGTCCTCGCCTATCCGGGGAACTACAGCGCCTTTCAGGAGAGCAAGAGGGCCGAACACGAACGCCGCGAGAAGGAGATCGTGCGCCGCGACCGGGAGATCGCGCACCACCAGAAGTTCGTGGACCGCTTCCGCGCGAAGGCCAGCAAGGCCCGCCAGGCGCAGAGCAAGCTGAGGCTCATCGAGAAGAAGGCGGCCTCGCTCGAGACGCTCCCCGGCAGCTCCCGGCGCTATCCGGCATTCCGGTTCGAGCCCGTCCGGGCAAGCGGACGCGAGGTCTTCAAAGCCCGAGGAGTGTGCAAGTCCTTCGGCGACAACCAGGTGCTCCACGGCGTCGACTTCAGCGTCCGCCGCGGCGATCGCCTGGCCATCCTGGGCCCCAACGGCATCGGCAAATCCACCCTGCTCAAGATCGCGCTCGGCGAAATGCCCGCCGACGCCGGATCCGTGCGCTGGGGATACGAGACCCACGTCGGGTATTTCGCCCAGGACCACGAGGAACAACTCGACGAACCCCGCCGCACCGCCCAGGACTGGATCTGGGATGCCTGTCCGGGACGGGACATCGGCTACGTCCGCGCACAGCTGGGCCTTGTGCTCTTCAGCGGAGACGACGCCGCCAAGCCCCTCTCGGCGCTGTCGGGAGGAGAGGCCGCGCGCCTGGTGTTCTGCCGCCTGGCCATCCAGCAGCCCAACGTGCTGGTCCTCGACGAACCCACCAACCACCTCGACCTGGAGTCCATCGAGGCGCTGGTGGAAGCCCTGAAGCGATTCCCGGGCACGCTCATCTTCGTCTCCCACGACCGCTGGTTCGTCAGCCGGCTCGCGACCCGCATCCTCGAGATCACGCCGGGGGGCGTGCGAGACTATCCGGGCACCTACGACGAGTACATCTATGCCAGCGGGGACGATCACCTGGATGTCGACACGGTCGTGCTGAAGGCGCGCCGGGAGAAGCGAAAGGACCGGGAAGGGACGGCGCCGCCTCGCTGGAGGCAGCGCTCGAGCAAAACCCGGGCGCCCGACCCTGCCACCGAAGCACGACGGGACCGGGCGCTCGCGCGGCTCGAAGCCATCGAATCCCGGCTTGCCGAGATCGATGCAACCTTTTCCGACACAACCTTCTACCAGGACTCCGATCCGGCGGGAATCCGGGAACTTCAGGCCGAGCGCGAACGGCTCGCCACGCAGGCCGAGCGCCTCACGGAAGAGTGGATGGCCCTCGAAGAGGAAATGGAAACGCGCTAATGGCGAAGCCCGGGGTTTCGCTGTAGAATCAAGGCTGTGGGGTTGCCTCCGCCCGGGTTGGCGTGTGTCCCGCAGGGACGGGCCTGCGGGCGGAGGATCTTCAGGGCAAACCGCACCCGCCGCAAACGGGCGGGTCAGGCGGAGAAGCGGGGACGAATGGCATGAGAGTATTCGCATCGATCGCGGTGGTGGCGGGCATCGGGATGGCGGCTGCAGGCCCAGGCGATTCCGGAAGCGCCACCTCGACCTACCATCCCGGCAATGCGGATGACGAGGTCGTGCGAGTCCTGGCGCACGGCGTGTCAGGACCCACCAGCGGAGCGCTCTCGCCCGCTGCGGCCAACAGCCCGTCCGGCGTCCCCCATCCGCCCGACGCCACCCTCACCGCGGTCGTTCAGCGCTACTGCCAGGTCTGCCACAACGACGCGCTCCTGACGGGCAACCTGACGCTCGCCGGCTTTGACATCGACAACCTGTCGGCGCGCGCCGAGACCGTGGAGAAGATGATCCTCAAGCTGCGCGCCGGGATGATGCCCCCGCCGGGCATGCCCCGCCCCGTCGGCGACACGCTCGAACTCCTGGTCACCACGCTCGAGGATCGCATGGACGCCGCGATCGCGGCCAACCCCAATCCCGGCGCCCGTTCCTTCCAGCGCCTGAACCGCGCGGAATACGAACGCTCGGTCAAGGACCTCCTCGATCTCGACATCGACGCCGGCGAATACCTCCCGCTCGACACCAAGAGCGCGAACTTCGACAACATCGCCGACGCCCAGATGCTCTCGCCTACCCTGCTGGAGGCCTACCTGAACGGGGCGAGCGGGATCGCCAGGCTGGCGCTGGGCGACGCGGCCGCTACCGCGAGCGAGACCCAGTACCAGGTCTCCCGCTGGGCTTCGCAGACCGAACGGGTGGAAGGCGCCCCCTACGGCACCCGCGGCGGCATCAGCGTCGAGCACAACTTCCCGGCGGACGGCGAGTACGTCTTCCGGGTCTCGTTCCACCATGAAACCACCGGCACCCTCGTGGGCAACGGCCGCAACGCGCTGCTCACGGACGAATCACCCGAGCAGCTCGAGATCTCCGTCGACGGCGAGCGGGTGGCGGTCCTAGAACTCGACCGCTGGATGCACGTCTCCGACCCGAACGGCGTCGAGATGCGCACGGACCCGGTGTTCGTGCGCTCGGGCAACCACCGGGTGACCGCCGCCTTCCTGAAGTACGCGGAAGGCCCGGTCCAGGACCTGATCTCCCCGCACGACTGGTCGCTCGCGAGCACGGCCATCGCCGGCACCTACGGCCTGCTGGCGCTGCCGCACCTGCGCGATCTGGTCATCGGCGGCCCCTTCAACCCCACGGGGGTGTCGGAGACCGCCAGCCGCAGGGCCATCTTCACGTGCCGGCCCACGGGCCCGTCCGAGGAGACCGCCTGCGCGACCGAGATCATCTCCCGGCTCGGGCAGAAGGCGTTCCGCCGGCCGCTGGTCGACGAGGACATGACCGCCCTGATGGCGTTCTTCCGCACCGGCGCCGAGGAGGGCGGTTTCGAAGCGGGCATCGGTACCGCGCTCGAAGCCATCCTCGCGAGCCCGCACTTCGTCTTCCGGTTCGAAGAGCCTCCTTCGAGCACGCGTGCCGACGGAGGATATCGGATCCGCGACATCGATCTCGCCGCGCGCCTGTCGTTCTTCCTGTGGGGCACAGCGCCCGACGAGGAGCTGATGGAGGAGGCCGTGGAGGGCCGGCTGTCGGATCCGGGGGTGCTCGACGCCCAGGTGACGCGCATGCTGGCCGACCCGCGCGCCGAGGCGCTGGGAACGCGTTTCGCCGCCCAGTGGCTGCGCCTGCAGGACCTTGAGAAGATCAACCCCAACGTGCGCCTGCAGCCAGACTTCTACCAGCAGTTGCGCGAGTCGATGTACCGCGAGACCGAACTGTTCTTCTACAACCTGGTTCGGGAGGACCGCAGCGTCTTCGATCTGTACAACGCGGACTACACCTTCGTGGACGAGCGGCTGGCGCGGCACTACGGAATCCCGGATGTGGCAGGCGATCATTTCCGCCGGGTCGAGTACCCGGACGAAAACCGGCGTGGGCTGTTCGGCCACGGCAGCATTCTGACGCTCACCTCGCACGCCGGGCGCACCTCGCCGGTGCTGCGGGGCAAATGGGTCATGGAGGTGCTTCTCGGCACCCCGCCGCCACCTCCGCCGCCGGGCGTGCCCGACCTTGAGGAAACCGAGGAATCGGCGGATGGGCGGATGCTGACCACCCGCGAGCGCATGGCGATGCATGCCGCCAACCCGGTGTGCAACGCCTGCCACCAGTTCATGGACCCCATCGGCCTCGCTCTCGACAACTTCGGGGTATCCGGGAAGTGGCGCATTCGCGAGAACGGCATGCCCCTCGACACCCGGGGCACGTTCTACGACACGACGCCGGTCTCGACTCCGGCCGAGCTGCGGCAGGCACTGCTCAAGCGCCCGGAGCCCCTGATCCGCACCTTCACCGCCAACCTCATGGCCTACGCGCTGGGACGGCGGGTGGAGTACTACGATCAGCCGCGCATTCGGGCCATCGTACGCGAAGCCGAGCAACAGGACTACCGCATCTCGGCGTTCATCCGGGGCGTCATCGAAAGCGATGCCTTCCAGATGAGCGGGCCCGAGCCCGCAGTCGCGGAGAGCCAAGGAAACTGAAACGCCATTCCAGTGGAGACATCGATGCACTTCATCACCGGAAAGCACATCCCCCGGCGCACCTTCCTGCGGGGCGTGGGCGCCACCGTCGCGCTGCCCATGCTCGACGCCATGATCCCCGCGGGCCGCACCTGGTCGCGGGCGGCACGCAACGAAGATCCCACCCGGCTCATCGCCATCGAGATCGTCCACGGATCGGCCGGCGCCAACGAGTGGGGCGCCACCCAGAACCTCTGGTCGCCCGCCGCCACCGGCAGCGACTTCGACCTGGGCCCCAGTTCGCTCGCCCCGCTGGAGCGCTATCGCGACTACCTGACGATCTTCAGCAACACCGACGTCGCGAACGCCGAGGCCTACCAGCCCAAGGAGATCGGCGGCGACCACTTCCGGTCGAGCGCCGTCTTCCTCACGCAGGCGCACCCCAAGCAGACCGAGGCGTCCGACGTCTACGTCGGCACCTCGCTCGACCAGCTGCACGCCCGGCGTTTCGGGCAGGACACGCCCATACCGTCCATGCAGCTCTGCATCGAGAACGTGGATCAGGCCGGCGGGTGCGCGTACGGCTACGCCTGCGTCTACACCGACACCATAAGCTGGGCCTCCCCCACCGAGCCGCTGCCGATGATCCGCGATCCGCGCATCGCCTTCGACCAGCTCTTCGGCGCGGGCGGAACCGCGGAGGAGCGCGCCGCCCGGCGCCGCACCAGCCGCAGCATCCTCGACTGGATCGCCCGCGACGTGGCCAGGTTGAAGCAGGAGCTCCGGCCCTCGGACCGGCAGCGCATCGACCAGTACCTGGAGAACGTGCGCGAGATCGAGCGCCGCATCGAGCGCATCGAGGCACACAACACGAGCGGAGAGGCGAGGGAGCTCCCCGAAGCCCCCGCCGGGGTCCCGGACTCTTTCACCGAGCACGTCGAGACGATGTTCGACCTGCAGGCGCTGGCCTTCGCCTCCGACATGACGCGCGTCTTCTCCTTCAAGCTCGGACGGGACGCTTCTTCGCGGGTCTATCCCGAGAGCGGCACCGACAAGCCTTTCCATCCGGCGTCGCACCACGGCGGAAACCCGCAGGGGGTGCTCGACTTCGCCACCATCAACAAGTACCACGTGAGCATGCTGCCCTACCTCATGGACCGCCTGCGCGAGAACATGGAGGGCGACACACATCTGCTCGACAAGACCATGATCATCTACGGCTCGCCCATGGCCGACGGCAACCTGCACAACCACCGCAGATGCCCGCTGATTACGCTGGGCGGGTCCCACGGCAAGGTCCAGGGCAACTTGCATCTCAAGGCTCCCGACGGTACGCCCATGGCCAACGTCATGCTGAGCCTGCTGCACGCCCTCGGCCACGACGACGTGACCAGCTTCGGCGACAGCACCAGCGCGTTCCCCCTGGGGATGCCGGGCGTGCTGGCCGCACAAAGCAGCTCTTGAAGGCACAAGGCATTCCTGAGAACGAGCGCATTCCGATGGAGAGGAAGGCGATGACACAGCTTCCGCGCACGATTGCCACGCTGCTTCTGACCCTCGTGGTCCTGGCCGCCGCGCCGCCGCCGGACTCCCCGGTCGCGGACGCCGCCATGCGCGGCGACCTGGATGCGGTGCGCTCGCTGATCAACCAGGGTGCAGACGTCAACGGTGCCCAGGGCGATGGCATGACCGCGCTGCACTGGGCGGCCGAGAACGGCAGCGCCGCCACCGCCCAACTGCTGCTCAGCGCCGGAGCGAACCTGTCCGCGGTCACCCGGCTGGGCGGCTACACCCCGCTGCACCTGGCCGCCAAGGCCGGAAGCGCGGAGGTCGTGCGCGCGTTCCTCGCGGCGGGAGCGAACCCGCGCGCCGCCACCACCACCGGGGGCGCCACCGCGCTGCACTTCGCTGCCGCCGCCGGCAGCGGTGAAACCGTAAGAGTTCTGATCAACCACGGCGCAGACCCGAACGCGGTGGAATCCGCGTGGGGGCAGACGCCCCTCATGTTCGCGGCGGCGTCCGACCGCGCCGGAGCCATCCACGCCCTCATCGACGGCGGAGCGGATCCCTCCATCACCGCCCGCGTGATCGACATCGCGGCGCGTGACGGGGAAGACCGCGAGGCGCAGCGCCGCCGCGACGAGCGGGTAGCGGCGCTCCAGCAGTTGCAGGGCGGAAGCGGTGGCGGGCGCCCTGCCCAGGCGCAGCTCGAGCCCACGGTCAGCACCCTCCTGAACCCGGACGAGCCCCCGCCGTCGCTGGCGCGCGACCGTGACCGGACGGTGCCCCAGCCGCTCTCTCACGCGGACCTGGTCGGACACTACGGCGGGCTTACCGCGCTCCTGATGGCCGTGCGCGACGGCCGGCGCGCCGCCGCCGAGGCGCTCCTCGACCGGGGCGCCGACATCGACCGGATGAGCGCCGGAGACCGTACCAGCCCGCTCCTCATGGCCACCCTGAACGGGCACTTCGACCTGGCCCGGGTCCTTTTTGACCGCGGCGCCGACATCACCCTGGCGAGCGACGCCGGCGCGACCCCCCTGTACGGGGTGCTCAACACCCAGTGGATCCCCAAGTCACGGCATCCGCAGCCGACCGACTACACCCAGCAGGAGACCACCTACCTGGAGTTGATGGAAGCCTTCCTGGAGGCCGGCGCCGACCCAAACGTGCGCCTCCACAAGACCCTGTGGTACACGGAGTTCGGACGCAGCTTCCTGAGCGTCGACCGCATGGGCGCAACGCCCTTCTGGCGCGCCGCATTCGCGCTGGACGTCACGGCGATGAAGCTGCTGGTCGCGCACGGCGCCGATCCCCACATCCCCACGGTAAACGCCCCCCGGCGCTTCCGCCGCGGCGGCCGTACCGACATGTCCGGGCTGCCCCCCGTCCCGATCGGCGGACCAGGTTCCTGGCCCATCCACGCGGCGTCGGGCATCACCTACGGCGAAGGCTTCGCCGCCAACGTCCACCGCCACGTACCCGAGGCGTGGGTCCCCGCAGTACGCTATCTGGTCGAGGAACTCGGCGCCGACGTAAACGCCCGCGACCGCAACGGCTACACCGCCGTGCACCACGCCGCCGCCCGGGGAGACAATGAGCTGATCCTCTACCTGGTCAGCCAGGGCGCCGACGTCACCGCCGTGAGCCGAAGCGGCCAGACCACCGCCGACATGGCGAACGGTCCGGTACAGCGCATCCTGCCCTTCCCGAGCACGGTCGAACTCCTTGAGTCGCTCGGATCCCACAACAACAACAACTGTGTAGCCTGCTGACCCGGGAGCCCCGCCCAGGAGTTCTCCCGCGGATGGTGGGAGGGAGAAAACGAATGACTGCAACCACGTGTGTCCTGCGCCGGCGCCGCAATCTCGCGGGCATGCCGGTGCTTCTTCTCGCCGTCGGAGGATGCTTTTCCTACTCGACGGTGCCGCTGGAGACGATCGCCCCCGACCAGCAGGCGCGCTTTATCCTCGACCAGGAAGCCTTTGGACGAGTGATGAACCAGGCAGCCATGGAGGGGTTTCCGGTCCAGATGATGAACCTGTCCGGCAACCGCATCAGCGGCCGGGTAGCCGGCATTTCCGCCGAAAACGTCACCATCCAGTTGCGCGGCGCCGGCGCGTCGATGTTGAGCACTCAGGTCGCAACCGGCGCGATCCAGGAGGCGGCGATCCGGCAGTTCGACCGCACCAACACCATCGTCACGGTCGGCGCGAGCTTGGGCGTAGCTGCCCTCATGATCCAGGGGGGCGTGGTCCCGGGAGGTAGTACCGACAGCCCGGACGACAACCCGGAAAACATGATTGGCCTGCGTCTTTTCTCGATCTCGGTGCCTTGACGGAGGGGTGAACGCCAACGAAAACCGATACCCCTTGCGCGTCACGCAACAGGGGTTCATTCTGATCGGGTTGCACCCGGACGCCGGGCAGGGCTGTCTGTGCTTTAAGGGCACGGGCTCATGCGCTGCCCGTCCCGGAGGGGGGTGAGGGGATTGCAAACCGGTGGCAGGAACGCCACCACAGAGGAAGGAGAGTGTTATGAGAGTCATCCGGCTACTAACCCTTACTCTGCTGCTCGGGGCCACGTCGTGGTCGTTCGCGGAGGCTCAGGTGCCCGCGAACAGCGATGTCGGCGCCCAGGCGGTGGACAGGGCCGCCAGGTCTCTTGGCGACGCCCTGGGAATCCGCGTGACGGACGCGACACCCATCGTGGGTTCGCTGACCGGACTGGTGACCGACGCCGGCTCCGGTCGTCCGCTGTCCGCGGCCCAGGTGTTCATCGAGGGCACCGGCCTCGGCGGCCTCACCAACGCCTCGGGACGGTATCTCATTATCAACGTCCCGGCCGGCACCCACACGCTGCGCGTCGAACTCATCGGCTACACCGCCGCATCGCAGGAGGTGACCGTGGCCGACGATCAGGCGACGACCGCCGACTTCGGCCTGAACGAGGAAGTCATCGACTTCGACGAGATCGTCGTCACCGGCACCGCGGGCCAGGCCCGCCGCCGCGAGGTCGGCAACGCGATCGAGCAGATCAACATCGCCGAGGTCGCCGAGCCCGTGAACGATGTCGGAGCCCTGCTCCAGGCCCGTGTCGCGGGTGCGCGCATCCAGTTCAGCTCGGGCAACTCCGGCTCCGGGGTCGACATCCGCCTGCGGGGCAACGTGAGCACCGCGCTCAGCAACCAGCCCATCATCTACATCGACGGGATGCGCGCCAAGAGCGAGCCCACCTCCAGCCAGAACGGCGCCGAGGACCCCTACAGCCCCCTGTCCGACATCAACCCGGACGACATTGACCGCATCGAGGTCATCAAGGGGCCCGCGGCCACGACCCTCTACGGAACGGAAGCGGCGGCAGGCGTGATCCAGATCTTCACCAAGCAGGGCGGCCAGGGTGCCCCGCAGTGGACGGCCGAGGTACAGCAGGGCGTCGCCTACTTCCGTCCGTTCGGGACGTCTGAGGTGCCCCACATGTTCCTGCATCCCGTATTCCAGAACGGCCACCGCCAGCGCTATTCCATGCAGGTCCGGGGCGGCACCGGCGACATAGGATACTTCGCGTCCGCCGCTTGGAACGACAACGTCGGCGCGGTGGAAACGGATGGCGAGCAGAAGCTGAACGTCCGTGCGAACACCACGTTCCGGCCGCATGAGGACGTGCTCATCCAGTTCAACAACACGTTGACGCGCACCGACCTGCAGCAGGCGCAGATGGGGAACTCGGTTACCTCCATCATGATGACCGCCATCCGGGGGCCAAGAAGCTACATGCCCGGCTTCTCGAATACCGGGCGCGATTACGAGACACTTCGTCTCCTGCTGGAGGAAGACTACAGGAACCAGATCACGCGTGCGGTCAGCGGCCTTACGGTCAACTACACACCGGGCGCCGATTTCACCCACCGTCTCACGCTCGGCTACGACTACTCCCAGGACGACCACTACAACGATCAGCAGCACTGCTGGCTCTGCCCCATCGGTCGCTACGGCGATTTCTCCGATTACATCCAGGGCGGGGAGCAGCGCCGCGGCATGTCGCAGAACACCGTGGTCAGCTTCGACTACATTGGGACGTGGGGTTTTGATCTGGCCGAGAACATCCGCAGCACTCTGTCGTTCGGCGCACAGGGCGTCGAGAACGAGATCGAGAACTCCGAGTATGTGGTTCGGCACTATCCGGGGCCGGGCGAGTTCACCCTGCAGACCGGTGCCACCAGGCAGTACGTCGACCACAACCGCCTGCGCGTGATCACGGGCGGCTTCTTCATGCAGGACCAGATCGGCATCTCCGACAAATACTTCCTGACCGTCGGCGCTCGGGTTGATGGAAACAGCGCGTTCGGTGAGCAAGTCGGTTTCGCGCTCCTCGGCGATGATTTCCGCTTCGATATCTACCCGAAGATCAGCGGCTCCTACGTTGTCTCCGACGAGGAGTTCTGGCCCGAAGCGTTCGGCCAGGTGAAGCTCCGAGGCGCCTACGGCCTCGCGGGCCGGGCACCCGGCGCCTTCGACAAGGTGCGAACGTGGAGTCCCGTCGGGATGGGACCGGGCGGCCAGGCCTACTACCCTTCAAACCGCGGCAACGACGAACTTGGCCCCGAGCGGACCATCGAGTACGAGTTCGGGATGGACGGCGCGTGGTTGAACGGCCGCTTCAACGCCGAAATCACGTACTATCATCAGACCACCACCGACGCCCTCTTCAGGGTGGCAAGCCCTTCGAGCGAGGGTGGCTGGGGCTCCCAGCTCCAGAACGTTGGCGAGTTCTCGAACAAGGGCATCGAGATTCAGACCAACACGACCCTCCTCGACATGCGCTCCTTGCGCTGGGACCTGGGCTTGGGGCTCGCCACGAACTTCAGCGAGGTGCATGACCTGGGCGACGCGGCGCAATTCAGCGTTGGCGAGTACGGCTGGGTTCTCGAAGGCCAGCCGGTTCCCGTCATTCGGGGTCAGCGCATCATGAACTACAACGAGTTGGCGGACCCGATCTATTCGGACGGCCGCGTCATCTACGGTCCCGCGAACCCACCCTACATGTTCACCGGGAGCATGTCCTTCGACCTTCCGGGTGGGTTGAATCTCTCGGCTCGCGGCGAGTATCTCCGTGGCGGATGGATCTCCAATTACTTCGAGACGGGCGCGACCTGGCGCACCATCTCTCATCCGAAGTGCTACGATGCGTACCGTAAGGTGGATCCGAGCTGGACAAACGGCGGCCAGTACGGAGAGGCCCCGCCTCCCCAGGCACCCGCAACCCGTCCCGCCGACATGTACGCCTGGGAGGTGGGACAGTGCTTCGGCTTGGCAACCAACGAGCACGGCGTCCATGAGTCGGATTTCGCCGAGTTGCGTGATGTCACGCTTTCGATTCCGGTTTCAAACCTGCTCCCGTCGCTCACCTCATGGGCGAGCCGTGCCGACCTGGTGATTTCGGGACGGAACGTTGCGTTCTGGACACACAAGAACCTGGTGACCGGGCATCCCGAGCAGAACGAGAACAGCCCTTGGACCACGGATTCGGGCGAGTTCCGCCACGACTTGGTGAAGGGCATTGACGAGACGCTTCCGCCGGTTTCCTACTTCACGGTTTCCCTGCGCGCGGTCTTCTAGTTTCTCCGGCGGGGGGGGGGGGGCCCCCCCGGCGGGGGGGGGGGGCGCCGCGCGGGGGGGGGGGGGGAGGCAGGGGGGGGGGGGGGTGGGGGCGGGGGGAGGGGCGGTGTATA
>VXMG01000043.1:0-43822 GCA_009841185.1 Gammaproteobacteria bacterium | reverse complement strand
CTCGGCCTCGGTCGCCAGCCACGGGAGGCGGGGATGCTCAAGGACGTAGTCGAGCCCCAGTAGCCGACGCATCAACACGTCCCGGGAGGTGATCCGGCGACGCCGAAAGAACTCCTCGGCTCCGAGCGCCCGGAACACCCCGCGGGCTTGGATCCGGCACACGCGGCCAATGCCGTGGATGCCGGCCGCCGGGACCTCCTCGACCGCCAGGCCCTGCGCGACGAGCGCGAGGACGGCGCGCCGCACCTTCTCGGGGTGGCAACCCAGGAAGCTCGTCCACTGCAAGCGGGTGAAGACGCCGCCGTTCAGGCAGGCAAGCGCGATCCACTCGGCCCGGCGTCCGGTCCAGCCGAACGCCTCCAGAGCCTTCTCGCGTCCCTTGAGATGGGCGATCAGCGTGTTCTCCCGTGGTCGAAGGAATGGCCGTGCAAATGTAAGCTCCCGCCTCGCCGTCGCGTTCCCGGAGTGTCGGCCTATCGGGTGTGCCGGCACTGGTCAAGACGCACCCTCCGGGCGAAGTTTCATTCGTGCAGATCGTGCAGTCCATCGAACGAGAGGAATCGAACGATGGCACGCACGAGAAAAGGCCGCCGGAGCTACGGCGCCGGCGAATGGGGCCGGAACAGGGTTAGGGTGTTTCCAGACCCGAAGACCGGCCTGTTCCAGATGGAGTGGCGCGAGAACGGGCGAAGGCTCACCCGGTCGCTGGGTCACCGCGATTGGGCGAAAGCGAAGCGGCAGGCGGACGAAGCCGCCGCGGACTTCGCGATGCTTCAGCCCAACGGCAAGGCGGAAGCCGAGCCGGAGCCGCTCACCCTGGAGAAGCTGTTTGACATCTACGGTGAGGAGGTGACGCCCACCAAGACGAGGCGTGTCCAGCACCGGGACAGGATCGCGACGGGGATGTTCCTCGACCTACTCGGTCGGGACCGGCGACCCGAGACCCTGTCTCAGAGGGACTGGGACCGCTTCATCCGGGAGCGCCGGGCGGGAAGGATCGGACCGAGCGGGAAGCCGGTGTCCAACCGGACCATCGAGTTGGACCTGAAGTTCCTGCTCGCGGTGCTCAACTGGGCGACCAAGTCCAGAGACGAGGAGGGGAGGCTCCTTCTCGACTCGAACCCGCTGAGGGGTCTGAGGACGCCCAAGGAGAAGAACCCCGCCAGGGTCGTTCTCTCCGAGGAGGAGTACCGGGCGATGCTCGGGGTGTCCCGGCAGGTGGACTGGCGGTTCCATGTCGCGCTCGTGCTCGCCCACGAGACGGGGCACCGGATCGGGGCCATCCGCAACCTTCGCTGGTCAGATATCGACTTCGAGGGCCGGGAGGTGCGGTGGCGGGCGGAACACGAGAAGACGGGCTACGAGCACGTCACGCCGATGACGGACGAAGCGGTGGCGGTGTTGGAGGAGGCGCGGGAAGCGAACCCCGGTAGCGGGGAGAAGCTGATCCTGCCCGCCTCGAAGGATCCCTCGGGGAGCATCGGCAGGGGACGGACGGGCGTTTGGTGGCGCAAGGCCGAGCGGCTTGCGGGACTGGAGCCGAAGGCGCGGCGGGGCTGGCACTCGCTGAGGCGGAAGTTTGCCAGCGACCTGATGGACCTGCCGCTCAAGGTGCTGTGCGAACTGGGCGGCTGGAAGGAGGCTCAGACGGTGTTGCGCTGCTATCAGCAGGCCGACGCTGTACAGCTTAGGAAGGCGCTGGACAGCCGCCCGAGGGTCCGCGCCTAACCCGAAACCAATCGGCGGGAGTCATTCAGCGGGAACGCGACCGACGAATCCCGTAAGCTGAACGATCACAACGACATGTGAATCTGAAAGCTCATGTCGCGTAGTCAGTCTCCCTCGGCAGCCTATAGTGCCGTCCTCGGTCCCCCGGCCTCAGCGTCACCACCGCCGTCATGCGAGCACCGCCGATCCGGTGCCCGTTCTCATCGAAGATCACGTCCGCGCCGCCGCGCACTGCGGCCAGTTGCGCCCGGACGCGCTCCGGTGGCAGGACCGTGCGACAGCATGGGCACGTGGCCTTCGCGCGGGACACCGTGCCCGGATGCACCTCGCTCGCCGTCTCCGGCTCGAACACCTCGAAGGCGACTTCCGGCGTCGCGCCGTCAGATCGTTCGACCGATAGCCGGAGCGCCCACTTCCTCTTCGGTTTCTTGCACAGCCAGAACGACCGCATCAGCGGGATTTCGGCACCGCATCTAGGGGACTCGCAGCGCACAGTCCGGGCCCACAGGTATGCGATGGGGGTAGCGCCATCGGGATCGGTCGGGTAGAGATCCGCGAGTTCCCGCTGGGCTTGCAGCCTGATGTTCTCCCCGGCCTCCCGCAGTTCCTCTCCCAGCCCAGGACCGTGGCGGGGGATGTCCTCCAGCATGACCTTGAGGATCAAACACGCCACCGGGTTGAGATCGCTTGCGAACGCCTCGCATCCCAGCCGGAGTGCTTCCAGCGGAATCGAACCGCCGCCCGCGAACGGATCGACCACCAGCGGAGCCTCGTCCCCGTGGGCGGCCCGCACAAGGGCCCGGGCCGTGTCGAGCCACGGTTGCTTCGCCGAATGATCCCAGTTGGCGAAGTCGGCGATGAACTTCAGGATGATCCGCCGAAGACCCTCGTCAGTCTCGATCTCACCCGTCCACCCGGAGGGCCGCCCGCCCATGCCGAGCAAGATCCGCCGCGCCTCGTTTCTGAATGCGGTTGGGCAGTGCGGGTCGCACGGATCCGGCAGCAGGAGAGCCATCAGCACGGCGCGCGACGACGCGAGCGGACGACGCGCCCACCAGAGGTGGAGCGTGGACGGATGACCATGCCGGATCGACTTCTCCCGAACCGCATGGCGCGAGACTTCGGCAATTGGGAAATCGACCTCGGCCAGCCGTTTGCATTCGCGCGGGATCACGAGGACGGCTCCCGTTCGAGCGCGGAGGGCCCGCCATGCGGAGCGTTGGATCCAGTCCGCTTGACGAGCATCGTCCGCGTTCGCTCGATCTCCGAAGCGAGGAGCGCCTCGTCTGGCAGCGTGGTCCGGTACTCGGCCGCCATGACCTTGTTCGGCAATCCATCCAACGCGTACCGCGCGACGGCGTCATTCTTCTGGGCGCAAAGGATCAACCCGACCGGCGGGTTCTCGTCCCGGCGAACCCAGTGCTCTCGCGCGTAGTTGAGATAGAGGTGCATCTGCCCGGCGTCCGCGTGGGTGAACTTGCCGATCTTCAGGTCGATTACCACGAGGCACCGAAGGCGGCGATGGAAGAAGAGCAGATCGACGCGGTACCACTCGTCACCGACTCGCAGCCGCCTTTGGCGCGCTGTGAAGCAGAAGTCCCCGCCCAACTCCAGAAGGAAGGTTTCAAGGTGGCGGATCAGCGCCTCCTCAAGATCGCTCTCGGAATATTCGTCCTTCAGGTCGAGGAATTCGAGGACGAACGGATCCTTGATTTCCTCCTCCGGCAGAACGCTGTCCCCGGGATCCACCTTGCCGCCCTGGGCGAGCAGTGCGGCCTTGTTCCTCGATAGCGCGGTCCGCTCGTAGAACTGGGTGTTGATTTGGCGGTCCAGCTGGCGGACGGTCCAGCCTCCGCGAAGCGCTTCGGCCTCATAGAAGGCACGGGCGCGTTCGTTCCGCACCGAGAGCAGCCGAACATAGGCGGACCAGGAGAGCGGGAACCGTGACCGGAGGGCGTCCAGCAGAGATTCGGCAGACGGTGTCTGCCAATTCTGCTCGTCTCCCAATTCGGCAGACGGTGTCTGCACTATCGGCCATGAGCGGTAGAACGCGCGCATGAGCCGGATGTTGCGGACCGAGAAGCCCCGGCCGTAGCGCGCCGACAGATCGGTGGCAAGCCGCTCGACGGTCTCCTGGCCGTACTCCGCACGGATCCGGCCCCCCTGTTCGAGTTCGACGATGTGCTTCCCGATCAGCCAGTACGCGGCGGTCATCACGGCGTTGACGGAACGGACCGCCGACCGCCGGGCGGCTTCAACGATCTCGGAGACCTCCCCGAAGACCGCCTCGTACCGCGCGGCCTCGCCGGTGGATGGCACGGGCTTTTTCATGTCGCCGGGCTGCCGCCCAAGTCCCCCCGGCCCGCCGCGGGCATCGGCCCGGTCATCGCCTTCACGTCCATCCAGTAGTGCTGAACCTTGGTCACTTCGTGCCACGGGAAACGGGCGGGATCCCGGATCGGCTCCTGCAACTCGGGCGCGCTCGCGCAGTTCGTCACCACGTACAGCCAGTAGCAGTCTCGGCGGTCCTCGGCCACGCGCCGCTCGTTCGGCGTCAACAGGATGCTCCCGCTTGGCGCAGCGAGCCCTTTCACCTCGATCAGCCGTAAGTCGCCGGTGTGGAGATCGAGGCTGGTCACGTCGTAGCCGAGATTCTCCTTGTGGACATCGGCGACCTTCCTGTCCTGTGCGGCCTCGTGCTCCATCACCACCCGCATGGCCGTCATTTCAGTCTCGGGGTGTGGGCGCAGTCGGCGGAGATCGAGCACATCGCTCTCCGGGTGCGGCAGCACCAGAGCGCTCGCCAGTCTCTCCACCCCCTGTAGCGTGACCGCCTCTTGACGCTCAAGCTCCTCGCGCCGGCGTTCGCGCCGCGTCAGCACCTCCGCGTGCCGCCTCTCGGCCAGCGCCAAGCGCCCCTCGGCCCCGGTAGCCCCGCCAGCCACTTCGTCGGCGGCTCGGCCGATCTCCTCGTCGAGCCGCTGTAGAATCTCGGTCAGCGAGAGCTCGACGTGTTCGGCGACCCGGCCCACCTCGGCCCGGCGCTCGGAGCGGATTTCCTCCACGAAAGGAACCAGCGCGTTCTCGTTGAGCCAAGAGGTCTCTTCCGGCAGCCTTGCCACGGCGGGAAGCTCGTTCCGCTCGCGTGCGGGCAGCATGTCCGCCAGCACGCCCGGATCGCGCTGGCGCGGCGCGCTCCCGGCCCTCAACTCGACTGCGAACAGGCGCTCGTGGATGACTTGGCCAAGGCCATCCACCGCTCGCGCACGGTAGAAGTCCACCCGGGCCGGTTCATCGTGGGCCAGCGAGTGGAAGCAGGCTCCCTTCGCGAACGCGTCCTGTCCCGAGTCGTAGCCGTGTCGGCGCAGAGCCTCGAACAGGGGATGGCCCGGCGTCACCCATTCCAAGTTGTTGGCCTCCGCCGTCTTCCGGTCGGTGGACAGCCGTGGATACCGCACCGCGAGTTCGGAGAGCCCCCAGTCCTCGTCGCGCTCGTATCGTTTCAGCCCGATGGGCGTCCTACCCGGCCGGAAGGTGTGGGGGAGCCTCCGCACCGGTTTCAGCGCAAGGGCGGCATCCTTGGCCGCCTCGCCCATGAACCTTGAAATCGTCTCCGGGACGACTCGGCGCTCCTTCGCGCGGGCGCGGCGCTCGACGAGCAGGTCGAGGTTCAGCTTCCTGGCCGCTAGCCCCTCAAGCGCCGTCTGGCAGATCGCCCGGAAGTGGCCCTCGTCCACATCCCTGAGGATCCGCTCCTCAAGATCGGAGTCGCCCAGCCGTCCCGCGTAGTAGTCCCGGAGCACGCGCTCGACCCGCGCGGAGGGCAGAACCTCGCCCACCACGTTGAACACGGCGTCGTCGTCGAGCGCGTCGCGGATCTCTTGGAGTTTGTCCAAGAGCCGTTGCAGCACGTTGCCCTCGATCGTGTTCGTCGCCACGAAGTTGAAGATCAGGCAGTCGTGCTGCTGGCCGTAGCGGTGGATGCGCCCCATCCGCTGCTCCAAGCGGTTCGGGTTCCACGGTATGTCGTAGTTGAAGAGGATGTGGCAGCATTGGAGATTGATCCCCTCGCCCGCCGCCTCGGTCGCTACCAGAACCTGAATCCCGCCCTCGCGGAACTGCTGTTCGGCGTGGAGCCGGGTGCCGGGCTCGTCCCTGGAACCGGGCTTCATGCTTCCGTGGATGCAGCCCACGCGGAAGCCCCACTCCGCCAGCCGCTCCATCAGGTAGTCGAGCGTGTCCTTGAACTCCGTGAACAGGAGCAGCCGCTGATCCGGTCGGTCGAAGAACCCTTCGGCCTCCATGATCCGCCGCAGCCGCTTGAGCTTCGCTTCGGTGCCCGAACTCTCGACGGCTCTGGCCTGCTCCGCGAACGACCGCAGTTCGACGATCTCCTCGCGCACGTGCTGGGCGTTGCCCGCAAGCGTGACCGCCTCCAGCATGCGCTCCAGACGCTCCCGCTCGGCATCCTCGAACTCGTCGAGTTCGTCCCAGTCGGGTAGATCGGGCGGAAGCGTCCGTACAAGTTCCCGGGCTTGCTTGAGTCCCTCCTCAAGCCGCCTGGCTCGGTTCTCAAGCGACCGCCTCATGGCATGGGTGCTCGAAGCGAGGCGTCGCTGGTACAGCGACATCAGGAACCCGACCGCCCGCGCACGAGGGTTGTCGCTTTCATCGGCGGCGCGCCGACTTTGCCGCTTCACGAACCGCGTGATCTCCCGGTAGAGTTCGAACTCCGCGCCGTCGATGGCGAAGTCGGCCGTGCGCGCGATGCGCTTCGTGAAGACCGGCCTCGCGGTCCACGTTCCGTCGGCCTCCCGCTTGGGAAAGTAGACCATCGCCTCCTTGGTCCGTCTCAGGTAGAACGGCGCACGCTGTTGATCCATCGCCTCCCGTATCGATTTCACGTCGCCGTAGGCGTCCGGGTCGAGCAACTGAAGGAAAAGTGTAAAGTTCTGAGGATCGCCTTTGTGCGGGGTGGCCGTCAGGAGGAGCATGTGGTCCGAACTGTCCCGGAGCAGTTCCCCGAGCCGGTAGCGCTGGCTCTTGTGACTCTCGTCCCGCGCCGACATCCGGTGCGCCTCGTCCACGACGACAAGATCCCAATGCGCCTGCCGCAACCCGGGCAGGATCTCCTCACGTTTCGCAAGGTCGAGCGACGTAATGACCCGCTTCCGCTCCATCCATTGGTTGACGCCGAACTGGTCGCGGATGTCCCCGCCTTTCAGAACCAGAAACTGCTCGTCGAACTTCTCCTTCAATTCCCGCTGCCACTGGAACGACAGGTTCGCGGGGCATACCACGAGAATCCGCTCAACCAAGCCCCGAAGCTTCAGTTCGCGGATGAGCAGCCCGGCCATGATCGTCTTCCCCGCGCCGGCGTCGTCGGCGAGCAGGAAGCGGACGCTCGGAAGCTTCAGCAGGTGATCGTAGACAGCTTCAAGCTGGTGAGGCAGTGGATCCACCCGCGAGATCGAAAGTCCGAAGTATGGATCGAACTCGTGCGCGATGCCCAGTGCGTAGGCCTGCAAGGCCAAGCGCAAGCGCCGACCGTTTCCGGAGTAGGAGAGCACGGCCTCGGCAATCGTCAGCCCTGAGATGTCCTCCTCCGTCAGCGTCACCCGACGGAATCGCTCGGAATGCTGACCGACCATTCCGACCATCCAGACGCCGCTCCCGTTCTCCCGCACCGTCTCCACCAGCATCGGCTCACTGAAGTAGGGACCGGTCAGGACTCGACCTTCGCGGAGAAGCATCTCACCTGCCACCTGCGGCTCTCCCGGTGCTGGGGGGATGTTTGGGATGGTCCATGATCTCGCGGCGCTGCGTACGCCAAACGCCGGATGCAACGTAGTCTAACATCGCGCCCATGACACGGGATGGCGGACGGCGATAGGTTGGGCGTGCCATGAATCACCGGGATACTGAAGCTGGCCGACCGACCCCGGCGTCCGGGACGGCGTACGGAATCGACGGTTGCCGTGCGGGTTGGCTTTACTTGGCCCTGGCTCGTTCTGGAGAGCCCGGATGGGGCGTAGTCGGAGCAATCGAGGAATTGGTTTCCGGCGCAGACGATTCGGACCGAATCTTCGTTGACACTCCGATCGGGCTACCGAACGGTCGCGAGCGGCGCCTCTGCGATAGGGAGGCGCGCAGGAGGCTGGGGGCGCTTCGCGCGAGCGCCGTCTTCCCGGCTCCGGTGCGCGCAGCGCTGGCTGCGGACACCTACGAGGACGCGAACCGGATCAGCCGGGAGGAAACCGGTAGGGGGATGACGCGGCAGACCTTCGCGATCCTGCCGAGGGTCAGGGAAGTGGACTGTCTGCTACGGAAAAGCGAAAAAGCCCGCCACATCGTCCGAGAGGTCCATCCGGAGATCTGTTTTTGGGCGCTCGCAGGACGCAGCCCATTGAGAGACGGCAAGAAGACGGGCGGCGGCTTTGACGAACGGTTGGCGTTGCTGGAGGGTTTCCGTCCATCCGTCGGTGAGGAGTTCGCCCGGATGCGAACCGAATTCCGATGCTGGGACGTGGCCGACGACGACATCTTGGACGCCATGGCCGCGGCTATCACCGCCTCGGCCGATCCGGTGGCGCTCAAGACCCTACCGGAACACCCGCCCATGGACTCGCATGGTCTTCCGATGGAAATCGTGTACCTGGCGGACCCGCATCCGCACACCCGCGAATGGGATGAGTGAGGCACCTCCAAATGCCCTCCCCAGTGACGCTTCAGGAAGGGAATCGGAGACGATCAGATTATCGCAGACACCGTCTGCAGAATCTCTGCTGGATCCATCCGATTACTGCGGGATTGAGTCGAGGCGGCGTTGGCGCTCGTCGCGAGCTTGCCGCGCATCCACGGCCAAGTACCGGTTCCAGCCATGGACGCCACCAAGCGACTAGCGGGGGCACGATGAGCAGAACCAGTCTGCAGGAAAAACGGCTCCGGCTCTTCGAGCAAGGGAACACGCACTGCCCGATCTGCTTGACCGAGTTCACTGAACCCGACCTACGGGCTGGCGAAGTCGTGACGCTCGAACACGCCCCCCAAGAGTCGCTGGGCGGCAAGCCCGCCTGTCTGACGTGTTTGCAGTGCAACACCGGCCCGGCGACGAGAATGATGGACCAAGCCGTGGCCCGGTTCTACCGGGCTCAAGATGACGGCGGATACCCCATCACGGTTGAAGGTGACGGCAAGCAACCCTACACCGTCCACCCGAAGTACTATGACATCGGGAAGGATGAAATCAGGATCAGAACCCGGCGCGATGTAGTCGGGAAGAGCCACGGACCCTTCACGCTACGCCAGACCGAACCCTGGCCCGACGCCGTCCGGTTGGGGTTACTGAAGAGCGCGTACCTGATGGTGTTCAGCCTGCTGGGGGCGGCGGGATACCGGTACGCTCAAGGTGAAGCGGTAACGTCTATCCGCGAACAGTTGCTGTCTCCGGAGAAAGGGCTAGTCCAACCCTTCGTGGCGTTCAACACTGCCGCCGCCGACACAGAGCACGCCGTCCTGCTGTGGACGGAGCACCAGTGCTGGGCGGTGAAGATTCGCACCGACCTGGTAATCCTACCGCCGGGCGGGTCCATTGACCGGTACCGGAGACTCGCAGAGGCACTTGAGCCACCACTGACGTTAGGCTCAACGGTCGAATGGACAGCCCCCAAGTTCGGCGGCACCATCCTAGCTGGCGGAAAGCCAGCCGCGCTGAAAACGGAGAGCCTCTTCGGCAAGCCAGCACGCTACCGCACCGATAACCACCGAGAATACGAGCACGCCGTGGTCGTGTATGAAGAAGCCGACATGGCAGCCGTACTCCCGGTTTCCGGCCCGCCGGAAAGCCCTCAAGCCGACTGAATCACTCCCCCACCGCCACCACGGACTGGCGGCTACCGCAACGGACGCGTCGCCCTCCTCATCCCTCCAGAAGCGACCCCGTCTCCTCCCCCGACCGCAACGCGCGCCCCGCCCTCCGGGCCACCAGCAGGCTGGCCACGCCTCCTCCCGCACCAAGGAGTGGCAGAATGCTGAACGGGACGATGGCGCCCCCGTTGGGCCAGTCCCCCCAACTGCCGCCCACAACGAGTCCTGCCAGCAGGAGGCCGCCCAGCACGCCCACCGAGGCGACCCGTGAGTAGGAAAGCTCGTCCAGCGAGCGGCCGCGCGCCGCGATCGCCAGGATGGCCGAGAAGCTCGTGCCGATCCCGGCGCCCCAAACGGCACCCGCGACGATCATGAACCCCAACTCATCCTCGGCGCCGGGGAAGAACACCGCACTCACCAGGGCGAGCAGAGAGAAGAGTGCCGCGCCGATGGCGCCGAAGGTCAGCCCCATCCCGAGGACACCGCGGATAACCCTCTTCCAACGCGACATGGCGAGCGTCCTGCTTGTGGTGAAATTGATGCCACCCGAGGATACCTGCGGTACGATCAAGCGTGCAAACGGGTTCCGTTGCTTCCAGGTCCACCCCCGAGAGGATTGCAGCAAATGCCGGACGACAGTTCCAGGGAAACGCAGACGCCGCGCGGGGCTGACGACGAAAGCGGGCTTCCCGATTCCGCCGACGACGCACGGCGTGCGGGCCGCGTGACTCAGCGCATCCCCTTCGGCCGTCTTGCGCTCGAGTTCGTGGTGATCGTGGTTGGCGTTCTCGTCGCGCTCGGCTTCGATCAGTGGATGACCTCCATCGACGACCGCCGACTCGTCAACGAGACGCTCTACGCCCTGGCCGCGGAAATCGCCGAGAACACGGTAACCCTCGACCGCCGCATGGCTTATCACGACCGGATCCTGCCGGGGCTCGTCGAGAATCAGCGGGCTGCCGAAAGAGGCGAACGCCAGAGCATCTCGATCAGCGGAGCACTGCCCGAAGGACTCGGGCTCACGCCGTTGAGGAGTACGGCGTGGGAGTTGGCCAGCGTGACCGAAGCCGTGCGGCACTTCGATTTGCCTATTCTCTCGACTCTCTCCCTCACGTACTCCCTTCAGGAATCGCTCCACGAGTACGATCGGATCGTTTCCGCGGGGATCATCCAACCGCAGTTCTTCGCGGCCACGGACCAGCCCGGCCCGATCATCTACCTCGGTGTAATGGTAACCGACGTTCGGGCACGGGAAGACGAGCTTGGGCGATTCTACGCCGAGACGCTGCGGCATGTGCGCCTGCAACTGGGAGATCCCGAGGCGGGGGCGGTGGTGGAGGTTCGGTGAGGGAAGTCCTCCCCTCTCACGCGCCCCACACGGTGATGCCGGTTCCCTTCCAGTCGCGCCGCTCCCGGTACACCCGGTCCGCCCAGCTTCTCCCCGCGCGCAGGTCGAAGACGACCAGGTGCCCGGCCGCCGCCCTGCTGGTATCCATGTAGGCCGCCGTCTGCTCCAATCCCCGCTCGATCACGCGCTCCGCAGACCGGCCATCCTTGACCAGCTTGCATTCCACCACGAACCGTTCCTCGCTCCCGTCCCCGCGCGGCCAGACGATCAGCAGGTCCACCCGGCGGCTCCCCAGCGCGTACTCCCGCTCGATCCGGCCCGTAGCATTCACTACCCGGTGCAGGAACGCCTGCAAAACCAGATGCGGCCCCGCCTCCGTGTATTGCGTGCGCCGGATCCAGTGCTCCGAGTTCTGCCGGAAGAAGTCCTGGAAGGCCGCGAGAAGCTTGTCCATGTCGAGGCCGCCGCCGGGACGGACGTACCAGGCGGCATCCTGCGGTTCGATGTCGTGCTGGAGCACCCAGGTCAGCTCCCGCGGCAGGATCTCGCCGTAGATCGGGTTCGCCACCTGCAGCGAGCGCCCGGGAGCCACCAGCCCCAGGTCGCGCACGTACTCGAAGTCGCGGTCGCTGTATTCACCCTCACCCCCCGCGAGCAATGGCTCGATGACCCGCCTCACGCGCGGCTCGCGCAGCTTGTCGGCGAGCTGGTCCAGATGGGTCTCGCGCCGCAGGATCAGCGCCTCGCGCGCCCGGAAGACGTCCCGCTCCGAGATCGGCCGGTCCCGCCTTCGGACGGCCCCCGCCGAGAAGCACATCTCCTGCGCAAGCGCGTTGACCAGCCAGGGCTGCCCCCGAGTCTGTCCCCACACGGCGTCCACGGCGTCCGGCGCGAACGCCTGGCCGGTCGCGTCCGTGTGCTGCCCGAGCAGATCCTCGACCTCGTCCCGCGAGAAGTCTCCCAGACGGAGCGACCTGGCCTTGATGTTGAAGGCGCTGCCGCCGGTGATCACCTCCTTCTCGGAGCTCGCGCGGATGCGGTAGTCGCGCACGTCGCGCACCCCGCACAACACCACGGTCTGCGGGAAACGCCCGGGACGGTGGGCGTAGCCGGTGCGGAGTTGCCGCAGCACCGACACCAGCGAGTCTCCCACCAGCGCGTCGATTTCGTCGATCAGCAGAACCAGCGGCGACGACGAGACCATCGCCCATTTTCTCAGAAGGGACCGCAGCACCCCGTGCGGATTGCTCGCCGTGTCGCACGTCAGCGCCTCCCTGGCCGTCGCGGCATCGTCCAGCGTGTCTTCGGCCTCGATGGCGATCTCCGACGCGATGGCCCTCATGGCCAATCCCACGTCCTCGCGGGCGGTCTGCGCGGACTCGACGTTGATGTAGGCGCAGCGGTATTCGCCCTCCTCGCCGCCGTTCAGCAGGTCGCGAAGTGCGAGCAGGGCCGATGTCTTGCCCGTTTGCCGAGGCGCGTGAATGACGAAGTAGCCCTTTCCGCGCACCAGGGAGAGGATGTCTTGCAGGCCCACCCGGTCGAGCGGAGGCACGCAGTAGTGGTCTTGCGGCCGCATCGGTCCCGCGGTGTTGAAGTCGCGCATGGCGGGAAGCTGGACGGGGGCGGTGGCCCAAGCAATAGTATCACTTGGCCCTCACCCATAGTATCACCCCTCGCCCCCAGCCATCAGCCCCCGCAACACCGCCTCCAGCGCATCCTCCGCGAGCTGATCGAGTTCTTCGGGGCGGCGGTTCTGGACCGGGTGGGGCACCCACACGATCTTCGGCTCGAAGCCGAGCGAGGGGATCTGGAAGGAGGCCGCCTCGCGGAAGGCGGTGGTGGCGATCAGGAGGCCGGGGAGGCCGCGATCGTCGAGGGCCTTGATGTCGTGCAGACCGCACGATACGCACGACCCTCAGTCGGCGAGCGCCTCCACGACCACGTCGGCGCCGGCGGCGATGTCGTCCAGGATGGCGTTCGTGGCGGGCTTGGCGTTGGTCGGCTTCGCGAAGCGCGCGGTGGCGATCCCCCGGGCGCGCAGCCGTGTCTCGAGACAGTCGAGGAACTCGTCGGCGCGGGACTTGCCGATGTCGAAGAGCGCCACCGTCCTGCCCTCCAGCGACGCCGGGGGTTGGCACCGGGGACGCGTTGCGGGCGCGGTCTCGGAGGTGGGATCGTGCAGGGTGACGGTGGATTCGGTCATTCGGTGATCTCTCTGGTGACGGGGTGGGATTCCTCGAACAGGCGCCCCCCCGGCCAGCCCGACAGGATGGCCGAGAACAACCCGGCGGGACCTCCCGCTCGCACCAGCAGAAGGGCGCCGGGATGGAACTTGGGGATGCGCTGGTCCGCGCGGGAAGGGGGCATTCCCTCGGCGACGCTGTCGACGCCCGCGGCCACCTTGTCGCCCGGGAGCAGCAGCGCGTCCTGGAGTGCGTCGGTGATCCGGCTTCGATCCCATCCCGCCTCGCGGTAGATGGCGTAGTGTTCGGGCGACAGGACCAGAACGGCGGCGGCCCACTCGCACAGCTTGGGGTGTCCCACCGCCTGCAGTCCCATGGCCAGGGAGCGGGTGAGTTCGCCTGGCGCGCGCGCCTTCTGGTCGGTGACTCCCTGGATTCCGTCGCCGGCGAACACCGTCACCGCGCTCCTTCCGGGAGCGATTCCGCGCGAGACGGCCAGCGGCTCCCAGCCCTCGTCGCCCTCATCCTCCGCGAAGCAGAACGTGTACTTGCCCGGAGAGCCCAGCGTCGCGCGGTCGATCTCGCCGGGCCGCCCCCCGCCCACGTTGCGGACCACGAGGTTCACGGCGCGGCCGATGGTGGCGTTGGCCCGGTTCCCCTGTCCGAGCGCGTTGAGTCCCGAGTTCATGCCGATGCGCTTCGCGATGGGGCCGTTGACGATGATCACGGGGCTCGAGAAGCAGGTGCTGCAGGTGACGCCGTGCAGGGTGAACCCGGGGTCGAGGGCGGCCTCGAGGGCCGTCAGCACGACCGGCATGTATTCGGGGCGGCACCCGGCCATGACGGCATTGATGGCGACCTTCTCGACCGTGCAGGGGGCCAGCTCGGGGGGGACCCGGCCGATGACCTCGTGCGGGTCGCGGCGCGTGCCGCCCAGCATGCGCAGGATGCGCTCCGGCGTCGGCGGAACGACCGGGAGGCCGTCGCTCCAGCCGCGGTCGTAGCACGCCTCGATCGCGTCGGCGCCGGGCGCGACCTCGACCGTGCGGGAACGGATGCCGGTGTCGCCGAAGCGCACCCGCAGTGCCTCCGCGACCCCCGGCTCCACCGAGCGGGAACCACAGCCGGGCCGGTGGAGCGGCAGTCCCGCGCCCAGCGTGGGGATGGCCGTGAGCGCGCGCCAGTCTTCACGGCTCCAGCCCACCGTCCGCCCGGTTTCCGCATCGCCCTCCAGCCGGATCAGCGTCGGCACCGTCTCGACGGCGAGGTGGAAGGAGCGCTCGAGGGCGCGGTCGTCCACGGCGGCGGCGGCGAGGCCGGGGCCCAGGAATGCGCCGTCGTCCTGCCAGAAGACCGTCAGCGGATGGCCGACCTGGTGGATCTCGGCGAGGACGGGCACCGCGAGGTGGCAGGTCTCGCACTCGTCCTTCACGACGGCGACGTAGGTGGTGGACTCGGACATGACGACGGTGAAGATGCGTGGCCGCGGACGGGCTGACAATTGTCACCTCTTGTTGCTAATCCAACTTTCCATAGCAGGATTAACAACGTTGACTACGGAAGGAGGAAAGATGGCCAGGAAAACTCTTGGGGCGTTGGCCCTACTGCCACTGTGGATGAACTCGGCGGCGGCCCAGGAGTTTCCGCCGGGATACGTCGACCCCTGGCCCCTCCTGGCTGCTGCCGCCGAGGAAATCGGCGAAGCGAATCTCCGCTGCATCACCTTTTCGGGCAACGGGTACAGCGGAGCCGTCGGTCAGACGTTCGAGAACGCGGTGAACGTGGACTGGCCGCGGATCGGCAACCTGTTCAACTACACGCGAAGCATCAACTGGGAGACCCGGACCAGCGTCGAGACCTTCGACCGGGAACCTGGCATCAGTCCGGCCGCGTGGAAGTACGGCCTGGGCTGGGAGGGAGGCACGCCGACTCAGAGGGAAAGGCGACAGACCCATGTCGTGAGCGGCGACCATGCCTGGCACATCGATGGGGACGGAGCGCCCGTGGCGGTTCCGCCGGATCTCGCGGAGCTGTACCAGCTCGATCTCTGGCTCAATCCTCCCGGCTTCATCAAGGCCGCGCGCCTGCCCGGGGCCGATCCCGTCGCCTTCTGGCGCTGGGAGCAGATCGAGAAGGGCCGGGACGGGAACGTGGTCCGCCCCGAGAAGATGCACGTCGTGGCGATCACGATGTTCGGCAAGTATCGCGTGGACGCGACGATCAACCCGCAGAACCAGATCCAGCGCATCAAGACCACGGTCAACGAACCCGCGCTCGGCGATTTCAACATCGAACACGAGTCGACGGAGCAGACAACCTTCGGCGACGTGAAGTGGCCGATCGCATGGCACTCGCACCATGGCTGGGACGACAACTGGCAGTTCTACCGCCAGAGCACGGGTCACAACGGCTACGGCGGCCGGTTTCCTGACGTGCAGCCCAACGTGTGCCCGGATCCGGGCCCCGTGCCTCCGGCAGTCGCGGAGGCGTCCTTCGAAACGGAAGTGACCGTCACCGAGATGGCCGACGGCGTCTATCTCCTGGGCGGGAGCCCGGCGAACAGCTACATGGTGGAATTCGACGAGTTCGTTGCCGTTTTCGAAGCCCCGGGGAATGAGGAGCGGAGCCTCGCGGTCATCGAGGAGATCGTCCGGCTCGCCCCCGGCAAGCCGATCCGCTGGATCATCAGCTCGCACGCGCACTTCGACCACATCGGCGGGCTCAGGACCTACCTGCACATCGGGTCGACGGTCGTCACGCACATGATCAACCTCGATTTCCTGAACACCGACGTGCTGGCCTACGAGCCGCGCACCGTGGAGCCCGACATCGTCTCCATGTGGCCTCCCACGGAGTTGGCCGAGGGCTACAACTACGAGGCGGTCCAGGAAAACTATGTCATCACCGACAACTCCCGGATCCTCCGGGTCTACTACGTTCAGCCGCTGCGGCACGTCTCGGGGATGCTGATGGCCTATCTGCCGGAGGAGGGCATCGCATTCCAGGCGGATCTCTTCGACACGCACGAGCCCCCTCGGCCGGCGCAGCTTCCGGCGATGCGGAGCTTCTACAACCAGATCGAGAGGATGCGGCTGGAGGTGTCCACCGTAGCGCCAGTCCACGGGGAGCCGGTGCCCTGGTCGGAGTTTGTGGCCGCGCTGAATTCACTCGCGCGCAGGGATTAGCGGGCACGCGCACGATCTGCCGTCATCAAGCGCCCCCGGACATCAGCCCCCGCAGCACCACATCCAGCGCATGTCGCCCGGGAGCAGCAGCGCGTCCTGAAGCGCGCCGGTGATCCGGCTTCGGTCCCATCCCGCCTCGCGGTAGATGGCGTAGTGTTCGGGTGAGTCGGTCGTCTGGTGTCCGCCCGTGTTCAAGATTATCTTGAATCCTACTTGTACAGGAGGAGAAATGGCGAGCAACATGCAGGAAATCATTGCGCATTCCGTTCGTGCCCGCCGGAAGGCCCTGGGCATGAGCCAGCGAGAACTGGCGGAAGCTGTCGGGTTTGGTTCGCACCAGATCGTCTCCGAATTGGAACGAGGTCAGCGAGACGTCAAGGCCTGGGAACTGGCCAGAATCGCCGATACTCTGCACACCAGCCTGCCCACGCTACTCAAGCTCGAAGGGACCGGCCAAGCCGAAAGGCACGTCTTCTGGCGTTCTGAAGCGCCCGAGGCCGACCGGTGCCGACACGAAGCAAGACTGCTTGAGCGCTACGAGCGATACAGGCGTGTCGAGGAACTGACCGATGCCCGTTGCGACACGCAGCCACTGCCTCGGTTCTCCGTGAACAAATCGACATCGTTCGGCCAAACGGAACAGCTGGCGTCCAATGCGAGACGCAGCATGGACCTTGGAGGACGGCCTGCCATGTCGCTGGCCGAAGCCCTGCAAGAGCGGTTTGGCGTCAAGTTGTTTCTCGATGACCTGGGTAGCGGAGGATCAGCCGCATGTGTGCGGACAGATTCCGACGCGGCGGTTCTGCTGAACCGCCATGAAGCGCCCTGGCGACAGCGCTATAGCCTGGCCCACGAGCTCTTCCACTTGGTAACCTGGGACGCCGTAATGGAATCATGGCCACATGAGAGCCAACGCACGACGTGGCCAGACCGGGTCGAGAAGCTTGCGAACGTATTCGCATCCACACTGCTCCTGCCCAGTGACGACCTGCGCGCCGAGTTCCAGTCTCGATTCGAGGGCAGAGAGGCCTCCCATCTCGAAGTCGTAAACATGGCTCGGGCTTACGGCGTCTCAACCGAAGCGTTGTTGTGGCGTCTCCGAAGTCTCGACTTGATGTCGGAGGAGGCGGTCCGGCAACGGCTCGATGACCTGTCGTTTCGCAGGATGGACCGAGCAAGCATGCCCAAGCACTGGACCGAGCCGCCCCCCGATCTTCCGGACCGATTTGTACGGTTGGTAGCCTTGGCATACCGGACGGGCGATATCTCTCGAAGTGTCGCCGCCAAGTACCTGGAGAGGAATCCAGGAGAGCTCTACTACCTCGACTGGGACGAAGACGATGGCGAGGCGGACGAGACTGCGTAGTATCACCTCTCTCTCTGCGGTAGTATCACCCCGTGCCCTGCTACCCCGGCAACCTCAGCGACACATGCAGGTGGTCGGCCGTGCCCACGTGGCGGAGCGTGCGGAAGCCCATCGCCCGGAACGCCAGTTCGGCCGTTAGGTTCCGCCATTCGGGCCGGTTGATGGTGCGAAGATCCAGCGCGTGAACGAATCCGTCGTCTTGGCGGAAGTGGAGTGACGACTCATTGGCCGGGAGCCCCGCGCGAGCGTAGAAATCGGGGGTGCGATCGGCGTCGGTGATCACGGCCTCGGCGTCGGCCAGGACGAAGACCGATACGCCCATTCGCAACAGAGGATGAAGGGCCGAGTACTCGGCACGCACCTCTTCCGACTTCACGTTGCCGCCCGCGATGACCACCAGCGAGTAGAGCACGAACGCGGCGGCGCCAAGGGCCGCGACCCGAATCGCGAACTTCCTGAGCCACTTCCCTGCCCCCAGGCGCCGACTCGCGGCCCACGCGTAGCACGCCAGGAGCAGCGCGGTGGCGGCCGTCGAGACGGCCAGCGAGGACCATGCCCCCAGCCCCCACTGCTGGTAGGCGAAGACGCCTCCACGAACGAGGAGGATGAACGGGAACACCGCGAGCAGGACGGCCGTCACAGCCAACCGCACGAATCTCCGGAGGAAACGCCGCGGTTTCGGCCGGCCGCGCCGGTTCGCCGGCTGCGGTCCGGTGGCGGCCCCAGGTCCGGTCCCCGCCCCTCGTCCCGTGGCCACCGCGGGTCCCGTGCCCGCGCCCGCACCCGGATACTCGACTCTCAGATTACTCACACGTCCTCCCGTGACGCTGGCCTTTCCCGGTGCCTACGGAGAACATCGTCCCTTGTGCCGCCGCGCAGTTGACATGCAAGCCCCTGCTTGCGTATCATCAGGCCTTGACATGCAAGCGAACACTTGCGTAAGCCTGGTACGTGGACATCTATCGCGCGATCGCTGACCCCACCAGGCGGGCCATCCTGGATGAACTCGTCGACCGCTCGGGTCAAACGCTCTTCGAGCTCTGCGCGCGCCTGATCATGAAACACGGCATCGGCTCCTCGCGGCAGGCGATCTCCCAACACCTGGATGTCCTGGAATCCGCCGGCCTCATTCGCACGAGGCGCGAAGGGAGGTCGAAGCTCCACTGGTTCGAGGGCGCGCCGCTGAAGGGCATCGGGGAGCGGTGGCCGATCTCGACAGACCAGGACAAATCGCAAGACCAGGACGCTTCACAAGACCGGGGCACTTCACAAGACCGGGACACGTCACCAGACCCGCACACTTCACACTCAACGGACGAGGACATCGAGAAATGAGAATCAACGCGACCAGCGTCATGGTAGACGACCAGCAGAAGGCGCTTCGCTTCTACACGGAAACGCTGGGGTTTCAGTTGAAGCACAACATCCCTCTCGGAGAGCACTCCTGGATCACCGTGGTATCCGCGGAAGCCCCCGAGGGGACGGAATTGGTGCTCGAGCCCGATGCCCATCCCGCAGCGCGTCCGTTCAAGAAGGCCCTTGTGGAGGACGGGATCCCCTTTACCGGCTTCGCAGTCGATGATGTCGAAGCCGAGTACGAGCGCCTCGTGGCAAGCGGCGTGCGCTTCGTTCAGCCGCCAACCGACCTCGGGCCCGTCATTACCGCAGTTCTCGACGATACCTGCGGCAACCTGATCCAGATCATGGAGGAGAAGGGTCAGCCGTGACGGGCTGAGCGAAACCAACCCCACGGGTACTTCCGTACGCCTTCCAGACTGAGCGAGCCCCCCTGCAGCGGACGGGCGGGCCGCCATTGGCGCGAATCAGGCGGGAGGCACCGGTCGCATGGGCAGGGGCGCGAAGGTAGTTGTCGGCACGATCGTGGTCGGGGGCCTGGGAGCCTCGGTGTTCGCAGTGCTTGCCGCCGCGGGCGGTGGCGAGACCGAGGTGGACACCGTCGCCGTGGAGAGGGGCGAGATCGTGGACCGCGCACTCGCGGTCGGACGCATCGAACCGCTCGTCGAAGTGAGCGTGAAGTCACAACTCGCGGGCGTCGTGCGCCGGATGTTCAAGGAGCCCGGCCAATACGTCCGGCAGGGTGAGCCTCTGCTCGAAGTCCAGCCCAACCCGACGCCGATCGAGCTGGTCGAGGCGCGCCGCAACATCGAACTGCGCGAGATCGAGTTGCAGCAACTCGAGAGGCGGCGCGATCGGCTGGCTGCGTTGCGCGACCAGGACCTCGCGTCGGAAGAGCAGTTCGAGGACGCCGAATACTCGCTCAACGAAGTCACGCTCCAGCTCCAGATCGCCCGGGAGCGTCTGGCCCTGCTCTCGGAAGGCCGCGTGACCATCGGAGACGAGGCCGTCGAGACGGTCATCCAGAGCCCCATCCAGGGCTTCATCCTCGAGAAGATGGTGGAAATCGGAGATCCCGTGGTCCCGCTCACGACCTTCCAGGAAGGGACCGTCCTGATGACGATGGCCGAGATGGACGAACTGCTCTTTCGCGGAACCGTCGATGAAATCGATGTGGGCCGGCTGGCGGAGGGCATGCCGGTGGAGGTCACGATCGGGGCGCTTCCGGACACGCGCATCGAGGGGCGGCTCACGAGGATTTCGCTCACGGGACGCGACGAGGAGAACGCGACCATCTTTCCCGTGGAAATCGCGGTCCTGCCCGCGGAGGGCACCTTGCTGAGAGCCGGCTATTCGGCCAATGCCCAGGTGATCATCGAGCGCCGCTCGGACATCCTGATCATCCCGGAGCGCGTGGTCAGGTTCGAGGAGGGCGGAGCGTTCGTGACGGTTCGCACGGGGCCCGACGAGACCGAGGAGCGCGAGATCAGTACGGGGCTCAGCGACGGGATCAGCGTCGAGGTGCTCGACGGCCTGACGGAGGGCGAGCGCGTCATGGAGCCGCCCCGGCGCGAGATCACCTAGGGCCGCGGGCAGAGGAGACGCCGTGAGGCTCGTCGACGCTGTCCGGCAACTGTGGTCGGACCTTTCCGCCCAGCGTCTGCGCACGGTCCTGACCATACTCGGGATCACCTGGGGCACGGTGGCGGTGGTCGTTCTGCTCGCTTTTTCGGTCGGGCTTGAACGGCAGACGATCAAACGGTTCCACGGGCTGGGCGACCGCATCGTCGTGCTCTTCGGCGGACGCACCACGCTGGCCCACGCGGGGTTCAGGGAGGGGCGAACCATCCGGCTGCGCGAAGAGGATGCCCGGATCCTCGCCCGCCAGATCCCCGACATCACAATGATCAGCCCGGAGTACTCGACGCGCGAGGCCCCCGTCCGCCGGGGCCGGAACGGAGTGAATCCCAATATCACCGGCATTCATCCCGTGTATGGCGAGATGCGCAACATCATCCCGCTTCCGGGCGGCCGATTCATCAACGAGCGGGATCTGGAAGAGCGCCGGCGCGTCGTATTCCTGGGCGACGAGGTCGCGCGCGTCCTGTTTGGCGACGCGGATCCCGTTGGCGAACAGGTCAGGATCGGGGATTCGCCTTTCACCGTCATCGGCGTGCTCCAGCCCAAGATCCAGAACAGCTCCTACAACTCGCGCGACGAAGACCGGGTGTTCATTCCGGCGAGCACGCACGCGGCGCTCTTCGGCTCGCGCTTCGTCTCGAACCTGGTCTACCGGACGGCGGACGCCTCGCGCACTGCGGCGGTTGAGGGGCGAGTCTACGAAGTGCTGGGCAGGAAGTACCGGTTCAGTCCACGGGACGAGGACGCGCTCCAAGTCTGGGACACGGCGGAATGGGAGCGCATGTTCGGCTTCCTGTTCCTCGGGTTCAAGCTGTTCTTCGCGATCGTGGGCAGCTTCACGCTCAGCGTGGGCGGGATCGGTGTCGCGAACATCATGTACATCGTCGTGCACGAGCGCACGCGCGAGATCGGGATCAAGCGCTCGGTCGGTGCGACGCGAAGGTCCATCCTATGGCAGTTCCTCGCGGAGAGCGTCCTCATCGTGGCTGTCGGGGCCGCGCTCGGCGTCCTTGTATCGGCGGGACTCGTGAAGGTGGTGTCTCTGTTCCCGATGAACGACATCGTGGGCACGCCCGTGATCTCGCTCCAGGTGGCCGCCGTGACGATGGCGCTGCTCGCGTTCGTCGCGATGCTCGCCGGCTGGCTGCCCGCTCGTCGCGCCGCGGCGCTGGATCCCGTCGAATGCCTCCGTCACTAGCACCGGCGCACCGCACGCGCGGGGAGGTCCTCGCCCTCGCGGTCGTGCTCCCTGCCCCTGCGGTCGCGCTCCCTGCTCCCGCGGTCTGACCGATGTGGAAGATCCTCCTCGCAGACGTTCTCGGTGACCTGCGGGCCAACCGCACCCGCAGCTTCCTCACCATCTTCGCGATGGTGTGGGGCACGATCTCCATCGTTCTGCTGCTTGCCTTCGGCCGGGGGCTCCGAACTCAGGTTTCGGAGGGCCTGCTCAATGCAGGAGAGCGAATCTTCATGGTCTACGGCGGCCAGACGAGCATCGAACACGAGGGTCTCGCGCAGGGACGCCGGATACGGCTGCGGGAAGAAGATCTCGACCTGGTCCTGCGCGCGGTCCCGGAGTTCGAGTTCGGCAGCCCGTCCTACGGGCGCGGCAGGATCCACCTCAAGGCGGGCGAGAACCAGACCACGACCTACATGGAGGGCGTTAGCCCGATCTTCTCCGAGCTGCGGCGCATGTTCCCCGCTCCCGGCGGGCGGTTCATCAATCAGCGCGACGTCGATCAGAGGCGGCGCGTGCTCTTTCTCGGTGACGAGATCGCGGCGCGCCTGTTCGGTGACACACCCCCCGTGGGACAGACCGTCCTGCTCGACGGGCTCTCGTTCCGGGTGATCGGCGTGATGGAATCCAAGTTCCAGGATTCGAGCAACAATGGTCCGGACGAGAACCGCGCCATCATCCCGGCCTCGACGTTCCGGACCATCTATGGCAACGAATTCGTGAGCCACCTCCTCGTGCGGCCGCGTACCGTCGCGGACGCCCCGTTCGCCAAGCGGGAGATGTACCGGGTCCTCGGTGGCCGGCACAGGTTCGATCCGGCGGACGAGCGGGCGCTCAGCATCTGGGACTTCATCGAGGATGAGAAGGTGGTGGGTCAGATCGGCTACGGCATCCAGGTATTCCTGGGGCTGGTAGGCGCCTTCACGCTGCTGGTCGCCGGGGTCGGCGTCGCGAACATCATGTATGTCGTGGTGCGTGAGCGGACACGGGAGATCGGCATCAAGCTCGCCGTGGGCGCGCGCCGGCGGCACATCGTCAGCCAGTTCCTGTCGGAAGCGATCGTCATCACGGTCGGCGGGGGTCTGCTCGGACTCGCCATCGCCTCGCTGCTGGTAGTCGGCATTGACAGCATTCCCAGCGACAACCCGGCCTTGGAGTACATCTTGAACCCGAAACTCTCGCTCCCGATCGCGTCGATCTGCGTCGGCATGCTCATGGCGATCGGGCTCGTGGCCGGGATTCTGCCTGCGCGCAGGGCGGCGCGTCTGGATCCGGTGGAGTCGCTGAGGTACGAGTAGACTCGACTAGGTTCGGCGCGCGCGGGACGGTCACCCGATATATGAATGACTAGTCTCGCACCAATCTCGCATTGTGCACGAAATAGAACTGCCCCTCCGACATCAGCTCGAAATCGCGCACCTCGTCTGAGACCGCGTAGAAGATCGGCTCGCTGAGCGTGGGCAGCATCAGCGCGTTCTCCATGATGATGCGCTGGGCCTCCTGTGCCAACTCGCACCGTGCCTCCGTGTCCGGGATGGTCCGGAGCTGACCCACGAGCCGGTCCAGTTCCTCGTCGACGAAGCCCGTCCACGCCCATCCCCCCACCACGTCGTGGGCCGAGTTCCAGAGCATGTCCATCAGCAGGGGATCGGGGCTGCGCTGGCGCTCGTACATGAGGTCGAAGTCGCGGTTGTTGACCATTTCGAGCTGCACCGGGCCGGGCACGATCTCGATGGCCACGTCGATGCCGATCGCGCGCCATTGGGCCTGAACCGCTTCTCCCATCTCCTCGCGGTCGAGGATGGTCCAGCGCACGCGGAGCGGCGTGCCGTCGTCCACGCCGGCGATGCCGTAGGCCTCGCGGATTCCGTCGCCGTCCCGATCCGTGTACCCCGCCTCCTCCAGAAGGCGGCGCGCGACCTCGGGGTCGTGCGGGTAGACGTCCGCGTTCCCTTCCCAGTAGCACGGATGGACCGTGTTCAGGGGGCCATCGGATGACAGATAGTGCCCGTCGTACAACAGGTCGTTGATCGCGGGTTGATCGGTTGCGTACAGCACGGCCTGCCGGACCCTGAGGTCGCTGAAGGGTGGGCGCCGCACGTTCATGACCATCTGGAGCCCGGTTCCGGCTTGGTAGCCAGTCAGCAGCGAGAAGCCCTCCGCATCGCGGTAGTCGTCGATGTAGGCCGTGGGCAGATTCATGGCGATATGGGCGTTCCCGGTCCGGACGATGTTGCCCAGGACCGCCTCCTCGCCGATGAAGCGGACGGTGACGCGCTCGACCTTGGCCGGCCCCGGCTCCTTGCTGATCCAGTTCCATCCGCCGTAGCCGTCCCAGCGCCGCACGGTCACGCGGTCGTTGGGCACCCACTCTTCCAGCAGGAACGGCCCCGCACCCACCAGATGCCGGTCGAACTCCTCGATGCCCCACTGCTCGGCGGCCGTCGGAGACCAGATCGGGACCCTGCGGAAGGCGTCGAGGACGGTCACCCACGGCGCCTCGTAGTGCAGCGTGACGGTGGTGTCGTCGACGACCTCAACCCGCTCGACCGGTCCGACGTGGGCCGCCATCTCCCCCGAGCGCGTCGCCGGATCGAGGATGCGCTCCACGTTGTACTTGACGGCCTCCGCGTCGAAGGGGGTGCCGTCCTGGAACACGACCCCGCTCCGGAGGTTGAACGTCCACTCGTCCGCGACCTCGTTCGAAGACCAACTCGCGGCCAGCGCCGGACGGAATTCGCCGTCCGGACCGAGGATCAACAGCGGATCGGCGATCTTGTAGTCGATGAGCCATGCCGTCTGGTACGGCTCGATGTGGCCGTCGAGCGAGGCGGGCTCGCGGGAGGCGGTCCAGGCGATGATAAGTTCGTTCGATGCGTCCTCAACGCCTTCCCTCGCGTCACCGCAGGCGAGAAACGCGATAGCGAGAAACGCGAGCACACCGCGTCTTCGGTTCACCGTGATACCGACCCTCCGCCCTCAATACGGCAGGAAGAACAGCGCCAGCGCGATGAAGGGAACCAGCAGGATCATCATCGTGATGCCGTAGCCGAACATGTCGCGGGCGCGCAGGCCCGTGATGGCGAGCAGCGGGATCGCCCAGAACGGGTTGAACAGGTTGGTGTGTGCGTCGCCCACGGCGTAGGCCGCGATGGTCTGGCCGTGCGGCACGCCCAGTTCCGCCCCTGCCTGCATCATCGGTCCTCCGACGATGGCCCATTCGCTCCCCGCGGAAGGCACGAAGACGTTCAGGACGCCGCCCGTGATCCACGTCACCACCGGGAAGACGTCGGGGTTGGCGGCCGAAATGTCGAGCAGGCTCTGCGTCATCGTCTCCACGAGGCCGGTCCCGGTCATGATCCCGACGATCCCCGCGTAGAAGGGGAACTGGAGGATAATGCCGGCGCTTCCCTTCACCGCGTCGGTGAACTCGTCCTGGTACTTGGACGGGCTGATGAACAGGAGCATCCCGATCATCAGGAACCCGAAGTTGAAGACGTTAAGGTCGAGCGCGCCCATCGGATCCGTCACGAATTCCCGTACCAGCATCACGACGCCCGTCAGCGCGATGATTCCGCCCAGGATGCGGCTGTGGTTGATGCGGTCGGCCGGGCTCGGCTTGGCGATGGCCGGCGCGGGGGGACGAGCGTCCTCCGCATCGGCTGCATCCGGAACGTAGCGCGCGATCCCCCGGCAATTCCGGTCCGGCGGGGCGAGCAGGTAGAGCATCAGGCACCCGTAGGCCAGCGCGAGCACCGTGAGCAGCAGCGGATAGGGATGGAAGACCCACTCGCTGGCCGGGATCACCCGGTCGACGATGCCCATCTGCATGAACACGTTGTTGTCCGTCGCCTGCAGTAGGCCCGCGGAGCTGGACATGCCCCATCCCCAGGTCAGGCTCATGCCCATGTATCCGGCCACGGCGAGCAGCGGATAGTGAACGGCCATGCTCCTGCGATGCGCCACCTTTCCCATCTCGCGCGCGAGGATGGCGCCGAAGATGAGCCCGAGACCCCACGAGATCCATCCGGTCAGCATCGAGCCCACGCCCACCAGCACCACCGCCTGGCGCCCGTTCCGGGGGAGGCGCACCAGCCAGAGAATGCCCCGCTTCACGACCGGGTGGTACGCCACCACGAACCCGGTCACTAGGATGATGACCATCTGCATGGCGAAGGTGAGCAGAACCCAGAAGCCGTCGTACCAGGCGAAGGCGATCTCGGCGGGGGTCGATCCCTCGGACAGCCAGGCCGTCACCGCGGCGACGTAGGTGAGGATGATGGCGAACAGGAACGGGTTCGGCATCCATCGTTCGACGAAGTCCGCGATGACCTCACCGAACTTCTGTACGGGCGTAAGCTTCGGCTCTCCGGCGCTGGTCTGGGTCAAGGCGCTTCCTCCCTCTGGCGTCCTCGGAGTTCAACTCGCCCGCGGGTCCCGGCTGCGGGACGGCAACCCGGCAACATACGGAGCGCGTTGCCCCGGGGACAGTAAAGCGCATGCGGGCATCGCACTTGCAAGGGAACCCGCTCTTGCCCGGAGCCATGCGCGGGAACACGATTGAGGGATTCCCCGCTCGCCATCTCATCGCCCCGGCGGGTGCGGTTTCATTCCGGCCGGAAGAGGTGGCCCCATGATCGTCCGCAGGAAGCTCTCGGGTGTCGTGTCTCTCGGCATCACCGTCGTTGCCGCTGTCCTCATCGTCACAACGATGACGTGCGCGGCCCCGGACGATGCCGACTCTTCGGGCGCCGCTGATTCCGCCTCCGGGATGCCGGACGGAGTCCCGCAGTTCGAGCCCGTGGAGGGGTGGTTTCAGTTGCCGGAGGGCTTCGAGTGGGGGCAGGTGATCGGTCTCTTCGCCGACGCCCGGGGACACGTCTGGACCTCCAGCGGCAGCCAGATAGGGGAATGGGACACCGAGGGGAACCTAGTGCAGTCTTGGAGCGCGGCGGGGCCGGAAGGCGATTGGAGCACGATCCACGGACTCTTCGTGGACCACAACGATTTCGTGTGGACGAACGCGCGGGAGAGCCAGATGACGCTCAAGTTCACGCGTGACGGGGAGCACGTGATGACGCTGGGGCGCTTCGATGAAACGGGGGGCAGCAACGACCCGACGCTGATGGGGCGTCCGGCGGAGATCTGGGTGGATCCCGAGGACAACGAGGTCTTCATCGCAGACGGTTACGGCAACCGCCGCGTGATTGTGTTCGATGGGGAGAGCGGGGAGTACCTGAGGCACTGGGGCGCGTACGGGGAGCAGCCGGACGACGACTACGAGTGGGATCCGATGTCGGGTGAACCCTCACAGCAGTTCCAGACCGCGCACGGGATCTTCGGGTCCCGGGACGGACTCATCTACCTCGCGGACCGGGCCAACAACCGGATCCAGGTCTTCCGGCAGAGCGGCGAGTACGTCATGGAGAGGATCGTGCGCCCGCTATGCCCGCCCGAGGGAGATCCGGTGCCGGACTGCGGCGGGTCAGCGACCTTTTCGGTCGGTTTCTCGCCCGACGAGGCACAGACCTGGCTCTACGTCGCCGACGGGGGCTCGCATGTGATTCTGGTCCTGCGGCGCTCGGATCTGGAGGTGGTGGATGAGTTCGGGGGGCCCGGGGTGGGTCCCGGAGAGCTCGGGCGCCCGCACAACCTATCCATAGATCCCCAAGGGAACATGTTTGTGGCCGAGGCGGCAGGGCCGTGGATCTTCGACGCCGCGGGGGACAGCGTCCAGGCCGGATTCCGGGCGCAGAAGTTCGCTGTGCTCGGGGCGGGTGGGAGTTAGCGGCGAGCGGTCGATGGGGATGATGACTCGGTTTTCGACTCGTGATGACTCGGTACGTGAGTCATGGCCGGTTTGGCTACGTCCACGGAGCGCTGTGATGATTGATCGGGACATCCCGAGGCGGGCGGCGGCGGCTGGTCTTGCGCTCCTGGCTTTGGCTGGCCCCGTCGGGCTCGCGGCCCAGTCGACGAACGGGGCGCCCGGGCTCGATCGAGTGCTGGCATTCCCCGCTGCGGTGGCCGGGGAGCGGCTCGATCCCGACCGGGGCGCGATGGGGGCCTGGCAGCGCATCCTCAAGCTCGGCACCACCGCGAGCCTCCTCCATGTGACCGCCCATCCCGACGACGAAAACTCGGGCATGCTCACGCTCGCCAGCCGCGGCTGGGGGGCGCGCACCGCACTTCTGAGCCTGAACCGGGGTGAGGCCGGCGCCAACGCGATCGGCCCCGAACTCTTCGACGGCCTCGGGTTGATCCGCACGCGCGAGCTGGTCCTGGCTGGCCGCTACTACGGTCTGGACGACCTCTACTTCACCACGGCCGTGGACTACGGCTACTCCAAGACGGTGGAGGAGGCCTACCGGAGCTGGGACCGGGAGGCCGTGCTGGAGGACATGGTGCGGGTGATCCGCCTGAACCGTCCGCTGGTGGTGGTGGCCCGGTTCCACGGGTCGAGGAGGGATGGGCACGGGCACCATCATGCGTCGGGATTGCTGACGCCGGAGGCGGTCGAGGCGGCCGCGGATCCGGCGCGGTTCCCGGGACAGATCGAGGACGAGGGGCTTGGGACGTGGAGGGTCCTGCGAACCTACCGCGGCGGGATTCGCGTGGACGAGCCATTTCACGTGCAGGTGGACGCCCGCGGGGAGAGTCCGTGGGTCGGCACCAGCTTTCAGGCATGGGCCAGCCGGGGGCTCGGCCTCCAGCGCTCGCAGACGGCGGGACGCGTGCGGGTCGGGGGCGGGCTTTATCGATATGAGCTGCGGGATGGGGGCGGGAGCACGGACGCGCGCGGGCGCGCCGATGAACCCTTGCCCGCGAGTCAGGTAGAGGATTCCTTCTTTGCCGGCCTGGACACCTCGCTGAACGGGCTTCCCGCCCTGCTGGGCGAGACGGCAGCGCCGGAGACCAGTACGTTGTTGGCGCAGCTTCAGGGACTGGTCGATGAGGTCGTCGCGGGGTTCGACTTCCGTGCTCCGGGACAGTCCGTACCGGATCTGGTGCGGGGTCTCGGTCTGTTGCGGTCCGCGATTGCGTCCTCGCCGGACGCGTCCGAGACACGGTTCCAACTGCGGCTGAAGGAGCGGCAGTTCGAAGACGCCATCGCCGCCGCGGGCGGCTTTCGCGTCCAGGCGGGACTGCCGGGTGGAGCGGCCGGCGCCGTAGTCGTGCCCGGTCAGAGTCTGGCGGTCGGAATCGCGGTCGAGCTGTCCGGAGTGGCAGGTGTCGGCGTTTCGGAAGCCCGGGTGGTCGACCGGGCGGGAGTCGTGCTGGGCCGGACTTCCGGCTTTGCGCGCACCGGGAACACCTTTGCGGCCGAGACGGAGATGCGCGTGCCCGAGGTGGATGCCGATGCGGACGCCGAGGCGAGGGCGGCCGCCCCCTACTTCGCCCGCGACGGGATCGCGCAGAACCACTACCAGGTGGCGGATTCGGCGGACCTGCACCTTCCGTGGCGGCAAGCCGCCCTGTCGGTCGCCATCGACCTGGTCGTGGAGGGGACAACCATCGTGTACACCGCCCCCCTCACCGCCTCCGTGCCCCGCCTGCCGTACGGGTCGGTGACGCGCCCGGTCGAGGTGCTGCCCGCCCTGTCGGTCGTGGTCGACCCCGCCGTGCGGGTGGTTCCCGTGGAGGAGCCGGCCGCGCCACCCGGCGACGCGCGACCGGGCAGTCCCGCCGCCACATCCGACCGCCCCACCGCGCCGGTGAACGGACAGCCGGGCCGCCCCGCCACCACATCCGACCGCCCGGCCGCCTCGGCGAGCCCCCAGGCGGTCGCCATTCCCATACAGGTGCGCGTGACCGCCAACAGCGCCCCCCTCCCCACCACGACCCGCCTGGAAGTCCCCGCCGGCTGGACCGCCGCGCCCGCCACCGTGGCGCACGACTTCTCCCGCGCGGGCGAGGTGGCCGAAGTCGCCTTCCAGGTCACCCCACCGGAGGGGTGGGAGGGGGCGGCCACCATCGAGGCGGTGTCGCGGGCGGAGGGACGCGAATACCGCACCGGCTACCAGACCATCGACCACCGCGACCTCCGGCTGGCGCGGCTGTGGCGCCCCGCGACCACGACCGTGCGGTCCGTACCGGTCGCCCGCCTGGACGGCGCGCGCGTCGGCTACGTGATGGGTGTGGGCGACGAGGTGCCGGCCGGAATCGAGTCCCTGGGCGCCCAGGTGGAAATGCTCGACGCGGCCGCCCTGGCCGACCCCGCATCGCTCTCCGGCCTCTACGCCATCGTAGTCGGCACGCGGGCGTACGCGGTGCGCGAGGACCTGTTGGAGCACAACCAGCGCCTGATCGAGTACGCCCGCGCCGGCGGCCACCTGGTGATCCTCTACCAGACCCAAGAGTTCGTGCCCGGCGAGATGGCTCCCTACCCCGCTTCCCTCCCGCGCGGCGCGGAGGAGGTCTCGGAAGAGGACGCCCCGGTGCGCCTCCTACAGCCGGCCCATCCGTTCATGACGACGCCCAACCGCATCACCGAAGCGGACTTCGACGGATGGGTCGAGCAGCGCGGATCCAAGTTCTTCACCGAATGGGATGCCGGGTACACGCCGCTCGTGGAGACCCACGACCAGGGGCAGGACCCGCAGGAGGGGATCTGGCTCACCGCTGAAATCGGCCAGGGCCACTACACGTATCTCGCACTCGCGCTGCACCGCCAGCTGCCCTACGGCGTCGCGGGCGCGTACCGCATCCTCTCCAACGTGCTCTCCGCGGGCACACGTCGCTGAACAGTGCGCGAGCTGCCCAGCGTCCCAAATCGACACCTCGGCGCCCGCGGCCCGTGACACCCGCACCTCTGGCGCCCCCGCCCCCCAGCCCACGCCCTGACCCATGGCCCTGACCTCCCTCGACTGGATCGTCGTCGCGGTCTACGGCGCCGTTGTGCTCGCGATCGGGTTCGGCATGGCGCGACGCGCGAGCGGCAGCGTGGAGAACTACTTCATCGCGGGCCGTTCCCTCCCCTGGTGGCTGGCGGGCACCTCCATCGCCGCGACCTGGTTCGCCAGCGACGCGCCCCTCGCCACCGCCGCGCTGGTGCGCCAGCAGGGCGTTTTCGGCAACTGGCTGTGGTGGTACGAGGCGGCCGGCATCCTCATGCTGACCTTCTTTTACGCACGCCTGTGGCGCCGCGCCGGGGTGCTCACGGACGCCGAGGTGATCGAGATCCGCTACGGCGGGGCGCCCGCCCGCATCCTGCGCGGCTTTTCGGCGATCTACCAGGGATTCCTCCGCAACGCCGTGGTGATGGGCTGGGTCATGCTGGCGATGGTGAAGTTCAGCAGCGTGCTGCTGGGGTGGGACCCGGCCTTCACCCTGACCGTCTGCGGCGGCCTGGCGCTCGCCTACACCGTGGCCTCTGGGCTCTGGGGGGTCGTGGTCACCGACCTGCTCCAGTTCATCGCCGGCATGCTGGGGGCGCTGACCCTCGCCGGCATCGTGCTGACCCGCTTCGGGGGCCCGGCCGCCATGGCCGAGGCCGTCCGGAACGTCCCACAGGCCCCTCCCGGCGCCCTCGACCTGGTGCCAACCGCAGCCAACGCGTCCTCGCTCGAGATCGTCTCCTTCATCTGTCTCATCGGCATCCTCTGGCTGAGAAGCGGGCAGGGTGACGGCTACGTGGCCCAGCGCCTGTTCGCGACCCGGGACGAGCGCCAGGCGGTGAAGGCGTCGCTCTGGTTCGCTTTCGCCGGAACGGTCCTCCTTACATGGCCGTGGATCGTGGTCGGTCTCGGATCGCTGCTGGTCTTCCCCCCCGCGACCATGGACGCCGCGCTCGCCGCCGACCCCGAACTCGCCTACCCCATGATGATCCGCGAGCTGATGCCCGCGGGACTGAGGGGGCTGATGGTCGCGACCTTCCTGGCGGCTTTCATGAGCACCATGGACACGCACCTGTGCTGGGGCGCGTCATACATGGTCAACGACGTCTATCGGCGCTTCATGCGCCCCGGCCGCTCCGAGCGCCATTACGTCGCCGCTTCGCGGGTCGCGGTGGTGCTGCTCGCCGGCGTGGCCGCATTGGTGGCCTGGCAGATGGACTCCATCCAGCGCGGCTGGATCTACATCATTGAGATCTCCGCCGGCATTGCGCTGGTCTGGCTGCTCCGTTGGTACTGGTGGCGGGTCAACGCCTGGGCCGAGATCGCCGCCATGGCCGGCTCGGTGGTGCTGGCCAACACCCGGGTGCTGCTCGGATTGATCGAGCCCGTGGTCCCCGCCGGCGTGCTCCAGGCCGTTGACGCCATGTACGCGCCCGGAATGGACCTCGTTCGCGGCGTCGTCATCCTGATCGTCTGCACCGTGCTCTGGGTCGCGGTCGCCCTGGCCACCAAGCCCGAATCCGACGAAGTGCTGGACGGATTCTACCGCAGGGTGCACCCCGGAGGCTGGTGGGACCGGGTCGCGCGCCGCACCGGCATCACCTCGAACGACCCATCGGCGGGCCGCATGTGGCTCGGCTTCCTGCTCGGGGCGCTCTTCGTCTACGCCAGCCTGCTCGGCGTCGGTTATCTTCTCACGGGCAACGCCATCGCGGGCACGCTTCTTGTTGTCGTCTCGCTGGGCGCGGGGGCACTGGCCGTGCGAAGCGCCCACGCCAACGTCGGCGAGACGCCCACCAGCTCAATGAAGGAAGCCACTCAATGAAAGTCGTCCTGGTCGGCGCCGGAAGCCGCGAATTCGGACCCGCGTCCATCCGCGACCTGCTTCTGAGCGACCCGCTCTGCGAGAACGGACTCGACATCGTCCTCATGGACCTCGACGCCTCCGAGCTCCCGCGAATGCAGCGCTACGCGGAGGCGGTCGCGCAGCGCCTGGGCCGCTCGCCCCACCTGTCCATCACCACCCGCCTCGCCGACGCACTCCCCGGAGCCGACGCGGTCGTGATGGCCATCGAACTGGACCGCTACTTCTACTGGGCCCAGGACTTCCACATTCCGCGCACCTTCGGCTTCCCGCAGATCTACGGCGAAAACGGGGGCCCGGGCGGGCTCTTCCATGCGCTCCGCAACATGGGCCCATGCGTGGACGTCGCGCGCGCGATGGAAAGACATTGTCCGGATGCGTGGCTCCTCAACTACACCAACCCCCTCACCAAGCTGTGCGAGGCCCAGTCCCGGCTCACCGACGTGCGCGTGGTGGGGCTCTGCCACGGGGTCTTTCACGGCATCGAGCAGATGGCGCGCATCCTCGACGTCCCAACCGGACAGCTCGACGCCCGCGCCAGCGGCATCAACCACTTCACCTGGTTCGAGTCGGTCCGCGACCGCGAAACCGGCGACGACCTCTATCCCCGCCTGAAGGAGCGCGAGCGCGAGGCCCATCTGCTGCACGACTGGGACGAGATCGCCCTCAGCCGCATCCTCTTCCGCGTGTTCGGCCGCTTCCCCAGCCCCGGCGCCAACCACATCGGCGAGTATCTGGGATGGGCGCAGGAATTCCTTGGCAGCAGCGTCGTGCAGTTCTTCTACGACCCCGTCGAGGGCGCGCCCTGGGAGACCGGAGAGGTGCCGACCTGGATCTACAACCTCGCCGACCATCCCACCGACATGCCCGCGTTTCCGGGCGGCCCGGTGCCCCGCATGAAGCCGACCCGCGAGCAAAGGGCAGCGGCGGCCGAGGCACGGGCCACGCGCGCGGAAGGCGGGGCCGGGAAAGCGGACGCAGCCCTCGGGCGCGCGCATGAGGGATCCGGGAACGACGCCGGCGGATCCGGGAACGACGCATCGCCGGGAAATGGATCCGTCTCATCGGCTGGACTGGACTTCCCCGGGCCGCTCACCCCTTCCGGCGAATTGGCCGTCCCGCTTCTGGAGGGCATCCTGTGCGGGGTCGACACCTATCTCGACGCGGTCAACATCCCGAACCAGGGCCATGTCCCGGGCCTCCCGAAGAACTCCGTCGTCGAAGTGCCGGCGCGCGTGGATGCGAGCGGGCTCCATCCACGGAAAATGCAGCGGCTCCCCGAGGGCATCCTGTCGCTGCTCCGCACCCAGACCAGCATCCACCAGCTCCTCGTCGATGCCTTCGACACAGGCTCACGAGGGACCCTGCTCCAGGCACTGATGCTCGATCCCACCACCCATTCCTACCGCGCCGCGGTCAACGTCATCAACGAGATGTTCCGCGTGCAAGGCGATGTGCTGCCGGAGATGGCGTGGTAGCGCGGCCTCCCTATCGGCGCAGTCTTCATCACGACGTCGTCGTGGTCCGCACCTTCAGCTACCGCTACCAGGGCGAAGTGGCGCGCGCCGTCCTCGATGCGGCGGGAATCCCCTGCGTGCTTCAGGTAGACGATTCCGGAGGCTCCGAGATCGGCATGGCGTTCGCGAACCCGGCCCGGCTGCTGGTCAGAGTCGAAGATCTCGACCAGGCGAAGGAGCTGCTGGAGTGAGTGCCGGTGGGGACCCCGCGCACGTTCTACCGTACGGGGCGGGCGTACCAGCCCCCCCACACCGCCTTCCAGCGCCGAAATAGCGCGATGAAAAGCGGGTTGGTCCAGACGAGCGTCTTCCACAGGGGCCAGTTGTCGAAGCGGCGACTGGATGGTCTCACGCGCGGCGCACGGATCAGCCGGACCGTGCCCTGCTTCTTCCGAGCCAGCCTCCTCAGCTCCGCGTAGAAGTCGGTGTCCTCGCCCATCCAGACGTCCTCCGGGTAGCCTCCCACATCCTCGAACGCCGACCTGCGGCAGAACTGGGTGGCCCCCTGCACCAGCGGGATGACCGCGGCCAGCACCCGCCACGCCCGCAGGTGCAGACGGACGAGGAGGAGCCGCGGATGGTGCTCCGTGTCCACGCCGCCGCCAACGCATCGCGGATCGAGCATGGTCTCGTGGATCACCTCGAGGAGGGTGCGCGGGATGTGCACGTCCGCGTCCACGAAGACCAGCACCTCGCCCGACGCGTGACGCGCCCCCGTGTTACGCGCGCGGCCGATGCTTCGGACGGGCTCGTGAACGACAGTCGCGCCCCGGTCCCGCGCGACGGCGGCGGTGTCGTCGGTGCTGCCGTTGTCGACGACGACGGTTTCGACGTCTATGCCGGATTGCGCGCAGGCGTGATCCGCCGCGGTCCGGATGGAGTCGAGGGTGGCCGGGAGCCAATCCTCTTCGTCATGTGCGGGGACGATCACCGAGATCATGTTGCTCTCGCCGGCAGCTCCTATGGATCCCTCGGCCACAGTTCCGGCCGACCTGACGACTTTACGGCACCGAAGTCGCGCAGGTCCAGCGTGACAATGGCGCGGGCCGGGTCGAATCAGCGAATCGGCACCCGGATCCAGATCTGATGGGTCAACACGGTGACGTCCTGGAGAGTCAGCGCCCCCCGGGGCGCGGCGATGAAGTCCGGGGACGAAGGGGCCGCAAGTGCCATGTCCTCCTGGACGAAGAAGTCATCGATGCCCGGAAAGCCGGTGCCCGAGGTGATGCGGGTGCTTGAGTGCAGCTCGAAATCGCCGGTGCGGAACTGGACCCCGAACGAGGGCGTCCACTCGGTCCACGCCTCGTCCTGATCGCGCGAAATGGCTTCGACATGGTCGTCCTGTTCCAGGTGGTAGGCGTAGGACCGCGCCTCCAGACCGAGTTGGAAGCCGAATCTGTCGAAGCGCTGTGAGATCCCGGACCGCAGGACGACGTTGGAGAAGGTGAAGTGGTTTTCGATCGTCATGTCCCCGATTTCGAGGACGCCCCTGGGCGTCTCCATGCGACGGTCGGCCTCCTGCCAGGTGTGGCTCCAGATGGGCTGGTAGGCGACGTCGATGCCGAAGGAGGTCGACTTCCGGTGGCGGCCGATGCCGAAACCCATTTCGTAGGCCCAGGTCGTCCCCGGATCGCGCGGGATGTTCTGAATCTCGTAGTTGGGGATCTTGGGATGCGATTTGTGGTTCGCAGTCAGGGTCGCACCGATGCGCCATCCTTCCGCCCCCAGCTTCCGGTCCCACTCCAAGTGTCCGCCCAGGGTGCGGGTCCGGTCCTCGTTGAGTTCCTCCCGGAACTCGAACGTGGGCTCCCAGGTGATCGTGTCCCGCGCAACGATGTCGGCGTAGTGCACCTCATGCTCCATCGAGACGCGGTTGTGGATCAGCGTGAAGCCGACGCGGTCCCGTTCTCCATCGCGGAAGACACCCGCGCGCAGGTCGGTGACGGCGCCCTGCTGGTCGATGCGGTCGGCTCCCGCGTAGAGCTGATCCACGCCGGTCATCATGTTCAGACCCGCCCGGAAGACGGCGAGCCCCACCGACCAGTCCGAATCGGCCAGTTTCCGGCCGATAGCCGCGCGCCCGTACAGATTGCGCGCCGACCGCTCCGACAGGCGGTTGGCCGGACCCGGCCAGAAGCCGATGTCCGGCCAGAAGCGGCCCCGCTCGCTGCCGCTCAGCTGCTGGAGCGCCACCGATGCCCCTCCGAACCAGGCACCGTCGCGCAGGAGGCCCGTGAAGGGGAAGGTCTTCCCACCGCCGCCATCGTCGGACACGCCGTAGAAGGTCGGGGCTCCGATGATGACGGGCTCGTCGATGAACACGCCCTTCGCAGGGTTCGACCACAGGTCTGCGACCGAGTCGTCCACGGCGATGGTCGTGCCGGCCATTCCCAGAGTCTCCGACGGCACCGTGAGAAACTGGTCGCCGCTCGCGACCGGGACGGTGCGGATGGGGATGAGCTGGGCACTGAGCGGGGAGAAGGTCAGAAGGGAGGCGATCAGGACGGCGATGGGCGCCGGGATGCGATGCCGGGGCTTGTTGATTATTTGCTGAGACATTTTTCGGCCACGTTCTTGATGATGGATCGGCCCGCGGGTCAGCCGCGGCGTACATCCTGGAGAGCGACCGAGCGGCTCGGTTTGTGACGGATGATCGGTACGGAAATGAAGGCAGCGCCGACAAGTTCCGCTTCGACCGCGAATCCCCGGTCCGTCGACGACTCGAACGACCGCGGGCGCGAGAATGTGAGGCTGGGACGTCAGAACGTGACCGCGACCCCGATCACGGGCAGGAAGGGACGCTCCGCGAGCGGGGTCAGTGAATCCGCGCGCCAGGGTTGGAAGGCGTAGAAGAGGGCGTCGCGGCGTTGCAGGGCGTTGAGCACGCGCAGATAGGGGCGGACGCTCCAGTCATGGCCGCCCCATTGAGCAGTAAGCCGGGCGTGCAGTTCGAAGTCCAGGCGGAGGAAGTCGTCGTCCAGTCCTTCCAGAAGGGGCGAGTCGGCGGCGGCGGGAGGCCGGGGCGGGGTTGTAGTGGGCTCCACCGGTGCGGTGGGCGCCGCTGCCTCCTGGTCCAGGCCAAAGGAGCGGAACGGAATCGCGGTATAGGGCAGGCCCGCACCGTATGCCAGGCGGAATTCTGCGCGCACCGGTCCCCAGAGCTCGCTCGACACCCCGGCCGTGAGCAGGTGGCGGCCGGCGAAGTCCCGGCTGTAGCCGGAGAGGTCGCGGTTGGACCAGAACCACGACAGCCCGTACCCGAGCCAGATCACTTCCCGCTCCCCCGCGCTGCTCAGGCGGAGATCCATCCCGGAACTGCGGATGGATTCCCCTCCGCCCGATGCCGCCGCCAGCCCGGCGTACCCCTTCCAGTAGCCGTGCAGCCCGAGGCGTACCCGACCGGCGAGCAACTGGTCGAGCGAGACGACCACGTGGTCGGCCCGGGCCACCGGGAGAAGCTGGGGCGCGGACAGATCGGAGGACACGACCTCCTGGAGGGTGCGTTCGACCTCCACGTCCGGGGTGCGCGTGGGCTGGTGGTAGCGCCCGACAGCCACGCTCAGGAGCGCGCGCGGATCGAAGGCCCAGGCGAGACGGGCACGGGGCGCCATGGCCAGTTCGCCATCCGGGAAGAGATCGGCGCGCACGCCCGCGCGCAGCGTCACCTCCGGCGCGAGCAGGCGAACCGCGTCCAGGTGGAGGCCGGTCGTTGTGTGGGTGGCGCTTGTGGTCGTGCGCGCGCCAGCGGCCGGAGCGCGCGCCCCGTATTCCGCCTGGATGTAGTTGTGGGACACACCGACAACCGTGCGCGCGGCGCCGCCTCCCCATTCCACCTCGGCGAGCAGGCGAGTACGCTGGTTGGAGCCGCTCGCGAGCAGCGGGACGGCCGCAGGCAGCGAATCGGTACTCGCCGGCTGAAGCGGGAGCGAGGCCTCGTAGTCGCTGGCGGCCGCCAGAGCGCGCACGCGGGCACCTCCCGCGGCGCCCTCGTAGCTGAGTGAAAGGGCGCGGTTCGACCAGGTGGCATCGTCGGGCGCGGCTTCGTAGTCGAGCAGCACCGCCTCGGAATTGCGGAAGGCGGTGACTCCCAAGCGCTGATCGTCGCCGGGTTCGTATTCCGCTGCGAGCAGGACATCCGAGTATCCGTAGGGACGGTCGCCGCCCAGCGGGCCCGATCCGACATCGTGGAGCCCGCGCGCCGAGGCGAGAAAGCCGCCGCGCGCGCCCAGCGGGCCCTCCGCCGCGCCCGATGCGGTGAGCAGGTCGAGAGCCGCCGAGGCGCGCAGCCGGTCGCGGCGGGGCGAGCGGGTGCGAAGATCGAGGATGTGGGTCAGGCCGCCGTCGTAGCGCGCGGGTGCCCCGCCCCGGTGGAGCGCGGCGGCTCCCAGCAGCGCCGGCTCGAATCCGGGCATCAGCCCCGCCACGTGAAACGGGGTGTAGACCGGCGCGCCATCCAGCAGAACGAGCTTCATGTCGGCGGTGGAGCCCCTCAGGTAGAGCACGTCGGTGGCGCTGGCGGGATCGTTGCCGGGCAGCGCGCGCACCGCCGCGGCCAGCGCCGGGTCGCCCACCCCCGGGGTGAGGTCGAGCGCCTGGATCTCCAGTTCCGGTATGGGCCGGGGTTGTCCGGGGTCGTCCCCGGCGGTGCTCTCGCCCGGCAGTCGGTCGGCCCGGACCTCGACCGGGTCGAGGCGCAACGGCCGGCCGGTGAGCTCCAGGTCGACACGCACGGACGCGCCGGAAGCCAGCGTGACCTCGACCGCGATCGCTTCGTAGCCGGGATGGCGCACGCGCACCGTGACCACGCCGGGCCTGAGCCCGTCCAGGGAATAGCCCCCGTCCTCGCCAGCCTGGACCCACCGCCTGCCCGCCGGCGTCTCCACCGCCAACAGCGCGTGCGGGAGCACGCTGGTGCGCTCCCGAAAGACCCCGGTGACCGTTCCGTGCAGGGAAGCGTCGGCGCTGTCCGGGGCGGCCTGAGGGCCGGCGATGCCCGCGAGGGCGGGAATGGCCCAGGTCGCGATCACGCCGACCATACTCAATTCGGCACCTGGAACGTCACCAGGCTCTCCCCGACGGCTGCCGTGGCCGGTCCTGGCACATCAATCCCGGTCGCGTCCACGACGAGATAGGTCGCCCCGTTCACGATCAGCGTGGCCGGCACCACCCCATCCGGCAGCTCTACCGTGACCGGGCCGGCCACGACGGCGGCCCGTACCTCCCCGCTCCCGTAGGAAAACTCGCTGCCGGTCGCCGCCAGCACCCCGACGGCCCGGCCGGCAACCCGGCGGACATCGATGACGGTGCCGGGCACGACGTTCTCCAGGCGCACGAGCACCGGTCCGTCCACGACCTCCATCCGTCCCCCGACCTGGCCGGGCGGACCCGGTTCGGGCGCAGGGGAGATCGGCGTGGCCAGCGGCGACCCACCCGAGAAGACCCGCGGGATCCACCCGTTGAACGGGCCGGGGAGCGCGGAGAGCGCCCCCGCGCCGATGAGCACCAGCACGGCCGCACGGCCGAGCCAGCGCACCGACCAGACGCTCCCGCGTAACCGCGTTCCCCGTCCCGCATCCCGGCGCCCGCGCCCGATGGGCACCACCTGGGCTCCTGGTCCCGCAGCTCCATCCAGGCGCCCGCGTCCCGCAGCTACCTCCGCCACGAGCCGCCCCGCATCGGTGTCCTGAAGCCCGCGCCCCACCTCCGGTCCAGCCGCAACCTCCGCCACACCCCCCTGAGCCGCTCCGGACGCCGCCTGCGCCCCCGTTTCCTTCCCCAGGGGCACCGTCAGCGCCGCCAGCGCCTGCTCGACGGCCTCGGCGCGCGACCGGGCATCCTCCAGGGCTCGCGCACAGGCGCCGCACTCGTCCAGGTGGGCCAGCACCTCGTCCGCAACCGGCTCCCGGTCGCGCACCGCGAGAATCATCTCTTCCGTCAGATGGATCATCGTGCCGCATCCTCCCCGGACGGCCGCAGTAGCTCCAGAAAGCGGCGCTCGGCCCGGGCCAGCAAAGTACCGACCGACCCGGGCGCAATGCCGACCTTCCCGGCGATCTCGCGATAGCTGAACCCCGAGTAGCGGAGCATCAGGATCTCCCGGCTTCGGTCAGGCATCTTGCCCAGCACCTCCCGTACTCGCTGCCGCTCCTGCTCGCGCTCGAGAGCGCGGTCCGCCTGCTCCGGCCCAGCCTCGGACGCCGGATTGGAGGCCAGCAGCCGCTTTCGGTTCCCCGCCACCTTCTCCCCATCGAGGATGAGGTGGCGGGCGGTCGTGAACAGCCACGCCGCGGGATCGGCGGGAGGCGCATCGGCGTCCCGCCGCCAGAGCCGCACCATCGCTTCCTGCACGATGTCCTCCGCCGCATCCGGATCTCCGCACCGGTACGTGCAGTAGCGCAGCAGCTTCGGCTTCAACTCGTCGAAGACGTCGCGAAAGGCCTCTGGCTCCACCCGAGCCCGCTCTCTGTTATGGAGTGTTGTCGTCCAGGAAACGACCGGGACGCGGAAAATGTGACGGATCAGCCCGACGCTCAGCATCTTCTTACCAGCGCTCGCCCGCCACCGTGCCCCGAACGCTTGCGGAAAACCCCCGGAGGATAGAGCGTTGAGGTCGGTTCCGGGATACCTCCGGGCGCATGCGCGCGGGGCGGACGCAGAGGTCTGGCACGGGCTGGGTGAAAGAGGACGAAACGGGAAACGATGACGATCTCTCGCACGCGGGGCGGCCGCTCCCTGCCCCACCCCCTCCCCTTCGCAACATCCCTGGCTGCGGCGGTTTTCGCGGCGCTGCTCGCCCCGTCAGCACTCCAGGGCCAGACTCCGGCGCCCGAGCCCGGCCCTTCGGCGGACGACTCCCGCACCACGCCCATCCTCATCCCCCGCATCAGCGGCCCCATCGAGCTGGACGGCATCGTGGACGAGCCGGCGTGGGACGACGTGGATCCTCTCCCCGTCACAGTGTTCAGTCCCACGTACGGGGCCGCACCCACCGAGACCACCGAAGTTCGCATCGCCCACGACGACGAATACGTCTATGTGTCCGGCCGGCTCTACGACTCCGAGCCTGAGGCCGTCCGCACCAACACCTTCTACCGCGACCGCTACAGCGGCGACGACGGGCTGGCCGTCATCTTCGACAGCTACAACGACTTCGAGACCGGCGTCTGGTTCGTCACCAACCCCGCGGGAAACCGCATCGACCGCACGGTCTTCAACGACGCCCAGGTCGTGCCCCGCGCCGGGATGCCATCGAACGAGGACTGGAACTCGTACTGGGACGTCGTCACCAGCCAGAACGAGGAGGGCTGGTTCGCGGAGTTCCGCATCCCCTTCGCCACCCTCGGCTTCCAGGTCGAGGGCGACGAAGTGACGATGGGGTTCATCTTCTACAGGATCATCGCGCGCAAGAACGAACGCCACACGTTCCCGGACATCGATCCGCGCTGGGGCGGGATCGCCTTCGCCAAGCCCTCGCAGGCGCAGCGCATCCTGCTGCGGGGCGTACAGCAGTCCACGCCCGTCTACGTGACGCCCTATGCGCTGGGCGGAGTGCGGCAGACGCCGCAGCTCGTGGATGGTCCCCGCGGCCCGGAGTCCGCCTGGGAGACCGATCGGGAAGGGTCCCGGGAGGCGGGGCTCGACATCAGGTACGCCCCGACGTCGAATCTCTCGCTGAACGTCACCGCGAACACCGACTTCGCGCAGGTGGAGGCGGACAGTGTCCAGGTGAACATCGAACGCTTCGAGCTGTTCATCCCCGAGAAGCGCCAGTTCTTTCAGGAACGCTCCGCGACCTTCGACTTCAACACCGGCGGCCCGTTCAATCGGCTCTTCTACAGCAGGAAGATCGGACTCGACGCCGGCGACATCGTCAGGATCTACGGGGGGGCACGCGCGGTGGGGCGCGTCGGGGGCACCGACTACGGGCTCCTGAACATGCAGACGGCGGCGCACGGGGGGCGCTCCTCCGAGAACATGGGTGTTCTGCGGCTGCGGCAGCAGGTGCTGAACTCGTATTCCAACGTGGGCGCGATGGTCACCAGCCGGCTCGGGAGCTACGGGGGCGACAACATCGCCTACGGGCTGGACGCGTCGCTGCGGCCGACCGGCGACGAATACGCGCTCCTGCAGTGGGCGCAGACATTCGACGAGGCGACGGCGGACGCGGGCGGCCTGGAGACGGGACTGTTGAGAGCGCGCTGGGAGCGGCGCCGCGACGTGGGCTTCACCTACTCGTTCGACGCCGTCCGGGTGGGATCAGACTACAACCCGGGCCTCGGGTTCCAGCGCCGCAAGGCCTACAACTTCGTCGGTGGCGATGTGGCATACGGGCAGTTCCTGGACGATCCCGAAACGTTGTTCCGATCACAGGGCGTGAGGCTGACCGCGCGGCAGTTCACCCGCAACTCCGACCGCACGGCGGAGACCCGGCTTGTGAATCCCAGGCTCGAGGCCCAGTTCAGAAGCGGCGGGCGCGTGGATGTGGGGCTCGAATCGCAGTACGAGAGCGTGCGCGACCCGTTCCCGATCGCCGACGTGGTGGTGCCGGCGGGCGACTACTGGTTCCACGAGCTGAAGGCGAACCTCGACCTCGGCCGCACCGCCAGCTTCCGGGGCAGGTACAGCGTCTCGGCAGGAAGCTTCTACGACGGCAGCCGCGTCAGCATGTCGGTCGGTCCGGTCTGGAACCTGTCCCGCTATCTGGAGATGGCGGCTGTGTATTCGCTGAATCGGATCGACTTTTCAGAGCGCGACATGGCCACCACCGCGCACATCGCGCAGCTCAAGCTGGAGGTGGCGCTCAACACGCACTTCGCCGTGAGCGCCTACGCCCAGTACAACGGGGTCGATGACCTGACCAGCATCAACTCGCGCATCCGCTATCACTTCCGCGAAGGCACCGACCTCTGGATCGTCTACAACGAAGGGCTGCACACCGAGCGCGACGCCAACCTGATCCCGCGGACGCCGCTGTCGACGGGCCGGTCCATCTCGCTGAAGTACTCGCAGACGTTTGCGTGGTGAGGGGGCTCAGCCGCTCTCGGCCCCCAACGCCCCGGCCAGCACCACCGCCGCATGCACTACCTCGCGGCCACCTCCGTGCGCGATCTGGCTCCGGCAACTGGTGCCGTCGGCAACGACCAGCGCGTCTTCCGGCGCCGCGCGCACGGCGGGCAACAGATCCAGCTCCGCCATCTTCATCGACAGCTCGTAGTGCTCGGCCTCGTAGCCGAAGGACCCGGCCATTCCGCAGCAGCCGGACTTGATGACCTGGGGTTCGAGTCCGGGGATCCACCCCAGCACCTCAGGCGTGGCCTCGAAGGCGCCGAAAGCCTTCTGATGGCAGTGCCCATGAATGAAGGCCGATTCCGCTCGCGAACTTTGTAGATCGAGCCGCGGACGAACCCGTTCCTCATCGCGGACGAGGAGTTCCTCCAACAGCAGGGCGCGCCCCGCGACGTCTTCTGATGCGGCGCCCGGAAGCATCGCCGGAATCTCGTCGCGCAGGGTGAGCAGACAGGAGGGCTCGAGGCCGACGATGGACGCGTCGCGGACGCGGGCCCCCGACAGCGCGTCCAACAGGCGGCGCGCCTCGGTGCGGGCTTCCTCCACCAGTCCCGCGTTCAGATAGGTGCGGCCGCAGCACAGGGGACGGGAGCCGAGCCCCGCCCCGACCACCTCAACCCGATAC
>VXMG01000049.1:0-44882 GCA_009841185.1 Gammaproteobacteria bacterium | reverse complement strand
CCCTCCCGCCATCCTCCCCAGCGTCGCCCGCGCGGCACCCGCCAGGCGCGCACCCCCGCCCCATCCCCGCGCCGTCACCACCGTCATGACCGTGGCCAGGCCCAGGAAGAGGAACGCGAGCGCCAGGTGGGAGGACGAGATGGCGTCCGGCAGGCGCATCAGCACGGTGAGGCCGCCGAGCACCGACTGGACGATCAGCAGCGCGATCCCGGCCAGCCCCGCCCGGTGCAGCCACCGGCGCTCCGGCTGCCGGCGCCAGGTCAGCCAGGCGGCCGCGGCGAACAGCAGCACCAGTGCGCCCGCCACCAGCCGGTGCAGGTGCTCCCAGAAGACGCCGCCGGTCATCTCGGGCATCATGGTGCCGAAGCAGGTCGGCCAGTCCGGGCAGGCGAGGCTCGACCCGGTCGCGTGCACGATGCTCCCCAGGAGCAGAAGCCCAAGGGTCCATCCCAGAACGGTGGCCAGGGCGATGTGGTGAAGACGCGCGCTCATCGGCATCCTGCGCTAACGCGCCGCCACCGCGGCCTCCCAGGCCTGCTTCGCCGCCGTAGGACCGTGGGAGGCACTGGCCTCGGCCTCTTCCATCGCCTCCAGGTCGGCCATCGTGACCACGCCCTCCTCCAGCCAGCCGTAGGTTCCCTCCATGGCCCTGGCGGCCACGTCGTAGGCCGCGACATCGTCGTTGGAGAAGAGGGCGGCGAAGTTGGCCTTGATGCGCCGTCGCGCCTGCCTGCAAAACAGGTCCGCAAGATCCTCCGGAGAAGAATCGCCGGAGTTCTTGGCGGCCAGCATGTCGACGCGAACGCTGACGGCGGTCATCGCGAAGAGCTCGGATCCGATGTCGACGATGCGGCCCAGCACGGCTTGGCGCTTCTCGAGCCCGGGCCCGAACCGGACCATGCAGTAGAACAGGGAACGCGCGAGCTTGCGTGAACTCCGCTCGACGAATCGCATGTGGCCCGCGAGACGCCCGAATTCCGAGAATCTGGGCCAGCGGCTCCAGCCCACCCAGCGGGTGGGATACCACCAGGCGTAGTGGAGCCCGGCGCGCACCAGCGCGGCCATCCGCTTCCCGAACGGCGCCCGGGGATCCACCAGCGCCCCGGCCAGCTTCAGGTGCTGATCCACCGCCTCGCGGGCGATGAACAGGCGCATGATTTCGCTCGAACCCTCGAAGATGCGGTTGATGCGCACGTCGCGGAGCAGGCGCTCCACGGGAGCAGGCATTTCCTCGCCCCGGGCGCGCAGCGAATCGGCGGTCTCGTACCCGCGGCCGCTCCGCATCTGGACCGCGTCGTCAGCCAGTGCCCAGGCGGTTTCGCTGTTCCAGAGCTTGGCCATGGCGGCTTCGATGCGGATGTCGAAGGTCCCGGCGTCGGCCATCACCGAGGACAGTTCCATGACCGCCTCCATCGCGAAGGCGTTCGCCGCCATCCGGCCCAGCATCTGGGCGACGGCGTCGTGCCTGCCCACCGGGGCGCCCCACTGGACCCGGTCGCTGCACCAGCGGCGGCACATGTGCAGCGCGGACTTGCCGGCCGCCGCGCACAGGGCCGGAAGCGACAGCCTGCCCGTGTTCAGCGTGATGAGCGCGAGCTTGAGGCCGAGCCCCTCTCCCCAGAGAAGGTTCTCGCGCGGCACCCGCACGTTGGTGAAGCGCAGGACCCCGTTGGAAAGCCCCTTGAGCCCCATGAAGCGGCTGGTGTGCACCACCTCCACCCCGGGCCAGGCCTTGTCCACGATGAAGGCGGAGATGGGCCGCTTGCCCTTGACGCCTGCGCGCGCCGGCGTGCGCGCCATGACCACCAGGAGCTCCGCCCGCGGTCCGTTCGTACACCAGAGCTTCTCGCCGTTCAGGATGTACGCGCCGCCGTCCGCCGTGGGCGTGGCGGTGGTCGACATGTTCGCGGGATCGGAGCCGGCTTCCGGTTCCGTCAACGCGAAGGCGGAGAGCGCCCCCGCGGCCAGCCTGGGGAGGTAGGCCCGCTTCTGCGCCTCGGTGCCGAAGTACGCAAGAGGCTGGGGCACTCCGATGGACTGGTGCGCGGAGAGGAACGCGGCGGTGGAGATGCAGCGGCTTGCCACGATCTCGAGCGCGCGGTTGTAGGTGATCTGCGAGAGTCCGAGGCCTCCGTACTCCCGCGGAATCTTGATCCCGAAGGCGCCCAGGGCGCGCAACCCGTCCAGCACCTCCTCGGGAACCCAGGCTTCGCGGTCGACTGCGTCGCCGTCGATATGGTTGCGCGCGAACTCCTCAAGCTCTCTGAGGAAATGATTCCCCCGAAACTGCTCCCCGGGTTCGGGCAGCGGATGGGGATGGACCCAGCCCAGGCGAAAGCGGCCCGAGAACAGCGACTTGACGAAGCTTCGCTGCTTCCAGCGCTTTTCCCGCGCGCTCTCCGCCACCTCGCGTGCTTCGTGCGCGCTGGCGTGGCCCCGGGATGGGCGTGACGTCATTCGCGACTCCGTTGAGTATCGGGTCCCAGGTCGGCGATCCGCTCTGGCAATTCTCGCACCGGAACGGCTAACCCGTGGTCTCGAGCAGCGAGCGGCCGATCGCGGCGACGCCCGCCCAGATCAGCGCCAGCGCGATCGCGGCGGATACGGCGTGCGGTGCGTAGGTGCGCGCCTCCTCGGGACGGCGCCGCATCACCGAAACCGGCAGTTGCGCCACGGCGGCCGCGATCGCCATGGGCATGATGTGCCCCATGAGCGCCGTGCTGAAACTGCCCGGTATCGTGAGGATGACCGCCACCCCGAGCAGGATCTGCAGGTGCAGCGATCCCGCGAACATGGAAGCCAGCACCCGCATGGGGCGATCGTAGCGCCGGCCGGTCGCCATTCCCACGAGGGCGTAGAGTATGCACGCCACGCCAAACAGCAGAACCAGGTAGCGAACTCCCGAATGGGCCATGAACATGGGGGCAGGACTCCTTGTCGGTTATTGGAAACGGGGATTCGACATCAGCGGAGGCCGCCTGCGTCCTCCAGTTCCTCGCGGGCGCTTGCGAGGAGGGCCTCGACGCGCTCCTTCTGCTCGCGGTGGGTCGCCGTAGGCGGATAGAGCGAGCCCTGGCGGACGCCCCCGCCGTTCATCGACTGGTAGATGCCGGCCAGCGCCGCCCGGCCCTGGTTGAGGGCCTCGATCCAGTCGCCCCTTGCGCCGCCCCCGCCCCTGCCGCTCAGCTCGTCCCGTACCCGCTCCACCTCCTGCCTCAGCGCCAGCACCTCCGACATGAACTGCTCGCGCTCCCGGTACTGGGCCAGGGTGACCGGCAACTCCGGATCACCCGTGACCACCAGGCTTTGTTCCGAGGTGGCGCCGCGAGCCTCCAGCAGCACCCGGAACGTGCCGGGAGACACGAAATGGCCGCGGTCCTCGATGGTGCGCGCCAGTCCCTCCACATTGTGGGCCCGCCACTGCGTCGAGCTGCCGGGAAGCGGATGCCGGAGATCCCAGTTGATCCTGTGCACACCCGAAGAACCGGGTACCGAGAGCTCCCGCACGAAGTTCCCGCGCTCGTCCTCGATGACGATGCGCGCCGGGCCGCTTCCCTCGCCGAGGCTGTAGGTGATGATGGCCCCGTCCACGGGATTCTCACCCGCATAGGGCTCCTGGGCCCGGTACGAAGTGTCCTTCCAGTACTGGAAGATGGCCTGGGACCGGATCGGGAAGAGGTGCGCGGGCGCGGAGGCCACCCGGGCGTTCCACGCGGCGAGCGCCCCGAGGTCGTCCAGAATCAGGATGCCCCGCCCGTGGGTGCCCATCACCAGGTCCTTGTCGCGCGGATGGATGACGAGGTCGTCGTAGGCGGTGGTGGGCGCGGGCATCCTCGCCCAGGTGCCGCCCGCGTCGGTGGAGGCGAACAGTCCGTGCTCGCTGCCCGCGAAGATGAGCTCGGGGTTGTCGGGATGCTCAGCGAGCGAGTTGACCGAACCGCCCCCCTCGAGCCCGACGCTCAGGTTCAGCCAGGTGGCCCCCGCATCCTCCGTGCGGAACACGTAGGGCGCGAAGTCGCCGCTGCGGTGGGCGTCGAAGGCGACGTAGGCGACGTCCTCCCCCCGCACCGAGGGAAGGATGCGGCTCACGTAGGTGCCGTCCGCCACCCCGTCGATGTTTCCGGAAAGCTCCGTCCAGGTGGACCCCCCGTCGCGCGACAACTGTACGTTGCCGTCGTCCGTGCCCACCCAGAGCACGTCCCCGTCGAGGGGCGACTCCATGATGATGGTGATCTCGCTGAAGCCGCTGGTGCCGTCGTTGCGCGACAGGCGGATGTCGGTGCCGCGTACGCCCATGATCTCCAGCGCGTCCCGGTCGACCTGGCGCGTCAGGTCCTCCGTGCGTGTCCAGCTGTTGCCGTGGTCGCGGCTGATGAAGAGCCGGTTGCCGGCCGTGTAGACCAGGCCCTCGGTGTGCCGGGAAACGAGCGAGGGCGACACCCAGTCGAAGCGGTAGCGCTCCTCCCCCGCGGGAGGCTGGGGACGGATGTCGAGCTGGTCTCCGGTCTCGGTGTCCACGCGCACATAGCCGCCCCCGTTGGAGTTCACGTAGACGTAGCGGGGGTCGCGCGGATCCGCCTGCTGGTACATGCCGTCGCCGAAGCCGGTCTGGCGCCAGTCGTCGTTGAGGATGCCGGCCCAGCGCCGGGTGCGCGACGGCCCCGCGAAGGAGTGGTTGTCCTGGAGCCCCCCGTGCACCCAGTACGGGTCTCGCATGTCCACCCCGATGGCGTAGAACTGCGCGATGGGGATGTTGTTGATGCGGCGGTAGTTGACACCGCCGTCATAGGTCTCGTGCAGCCCTGCGTCGCCGGCCAGGTAGAAGTGCTCGGGATCGGCCGGGTTGATCCACATGGTGTGCTTGTCGGCGTGTACGCCCACGTCGTAGGTCGGGCGTGCCGAGATGTCCTCCCAGGTGCGTCCCCCGTCGCGGCTGCGGTAGGAGGACGTCGCCAGGGTGTACACCACGTTCTCGTCGTTGGGGTCGATGTAGATGTGGGAGTAGTACATGGGGCGGCCGTTCAGGTCGCTCATCTTCTCCCAGGTGTCGCCGCCGTCCGTGGAGCGGTACGTCCCCGTGTCCTCGGTGTGCTCGATCAGCGCGTTGAGCACCATGGGATTGGAACGGGAGATGGCCAGGCCGATGCGCCCCTTGTCACCCGCGGGAACCCCTTCGGTCAGCTCCTCCCAGGTGTCGCCGCCGTCCGTGGACCGGTAGATGCCGCTGCCGGGGCCGCCTCCGTTGAAGCCCCATGCTGTGCGGCGCCGCTGGTACATGGCCGCGTAGACGACATCGGGGTTTTCATGGTTGAGGACGAGGTCGATGGCGCCGGTGTCTTCATCCACGTACAGAACCTTGCGCCAGTTGCGGCCGCCGTCGAAGCTGCGGTAGACGCCGCGCTCCTCGCTTGCGTTCCACAGGTCTCCGCTGGCCGCCACGTAGACGACGTCGGGGTTGCGCGGATGGACCTGCACCTCGGCGATGTGCCGGGTGGCCTCCAGTCCCAGGTGCTCCCAGCTCTCCCCGCCGTCATCGCTCCGGTAGATGCCGTTTCCCCACGAGGTGCTCTGCCGATTGTTCTGCTCTCCCGTGCCCGCGTATACGACCCGCGGATCGGAGGGCGCGAGGGCCACGTCGCCGAAGGTGTTGACCTCCATGTCCTCGAAGACGTTCACCCAGGTGTGCCCGCGGTTGAGGCTGCGCCAGAGGCCGCCGGAGGCGGTCGCGACCCAGAGCACGGACGGATCGTCCGCGAGCGCCTCCACGTCGTGGACCCGCCCACCCGTGACTGCGGGGCCTATGGACCTTGGACGGAAGGCTTCAAGTTGTGCTTCGGAGATGGGCGCGGATTGCGCGGCAACCGAAAACGGGAGCGATAACGCAAGCAGCAGGCTCCCGAGAGCGCCTGCGCCGACTCTCCGCAAATGGACGGACATGCTGATTCTCCTGACACGAAGAGACCCGGCCGGACGGCGAGGGATGAGATGGGAGACGCCCTTTCCGGCACTGTTGACGGCCCGGAAAAGAATCGTATCCGCGCCGGTTCGGTGCAAGCTGATGAACGTCAGAAACCCCACTCCGGAAGCTCGGCGCCGCCCCCGGACGGTTCGCGCCCGCTGAACCGCTCGAGGGCCTCGCTTACCGCTTCAAGCACGTCATCCGGCATGTCGCTGGCCGTCAGCATCCAGTCCAGGTAGTCGGGCGCGTTCGCCGCCACTTCGGCGAGGTGCTTCCCCCGATGCTTTCCGCGGGCGAAGGCGTAGCTCTCGAGGTTGCTGCCCGAGAACCACTTCTGAAACTCCGTCAGAAAGGGCCTGAACTCGTCGCAATAGGCATGGAGGCCGTCGATGTCGCCCGGAAGATCCGGGTAGCGGGCGAGCTGCGCGGCGAGAACGCGGGCGGTCATGCGGACATCGCCCTGGGCCGTGTGCGCATCGTCGTCGTGATCCTCGTCGAGGTAGAAGCGGGCGGCGGCGGCCAGGTCGCGCGGCTCTTCCCGGTGGAAGATCGCCTGGGCGTCGATGAGCCGGCGGTCCTTGATGTCGAAGGGAATCTCCGCGCGCCGAAACTCCTCGAGCAGGATGTGCAGGTCGAAGCCGCGGATGTTGAACCCGGCCAGATCGCACTCCGCGAGCAAGCCGGCCAGGCTGCGCGCCCGGCTTCGGAACGGGGCTTCGTCGGCAACGTCGGCATCGCTGATGCCGTGGACCGCGGAGGCTTCGGGAGGGATGGGGATTCCCGGGTTGAAGCGGCGAACCCTGTCCACCACCCGGCCATCCGGATACAGGATGAGCAGCGCCAGCTCGACGATGCGGTCCTCGCTCCGGTTCAGACCGGTGGTTTCGAGGTCGAGGAAGGCCACGGGACGGGCCAGGCTGATGGGGAGGGTGAGGTCCATGGTCGCTGGGCCAGGGGTTTCGCCGGCGCGGGTCCGTACATCCGGCGGCCGCTCCGCTCGAGTCCGATTCGGGAAGCGTTGAGTCTGGCAGCCGCAACGCCGGAATGCCAGATTTGCGGCGGATCGGCTCGCCCAGCGGGCGGGAGCCGACGAAGGAATATCGGACTTCCGATATCAGCAGATCGTCCGAAAGGTTGTCGGCCCGTCCCGACTCACGGCACCGGACCGGGCACGAACGCATCTCCGGGGGGCGCTACGGTACGCGTGGGAGTCGACCCGCCCGCAACTCTGAATCGCCAGACGACGATGGCGCCTATCGCGATTCCTCCAGCCGCTGCGAGGACCGCGGTCATCCGCGAATTCAGCTCCTTCTGCTGCAGCTCGATGATGTGGCCCAACGGGATGCCCACGGTGTCGATTCCCGTTCCGAAGGCCTGGCCCGCGCGGGCCAGCACCGCGGAACCCACAACCACGTAGAGGCTGTCGGAGTCCGCCGCTACGACCTCACCTTCCGGGTTCGGACTCTGCCGGCCCGTACGCATCTCGAAGCTCTCCTGACCCGAGCGAGTGAGCAGTGCCCGGGCCCGGGATCCGGGAGCAATGCTCTGCACTCCCTCCACGGCGCGATACGAATAGCAGCCCGCCATCGCCGCGGCGATGCAGCCGGCCAGCAGGAAAAGCGCCGTCCTTCCTGCGGTCATCGATCCCCTCATCGATCCTTCCCCGAGATAGTCCTTCGGGCTACTGACCCGGGGGCAGGATCTCGTCGAGCCGCCCCTCGAACCGTCGCTTCAGGGCCCGGTGTCCCTCGGTGGGCGGATAGAGGGAGCCGGGTCGAACGGCCTCACCGTTCAGCGCGACGTAGAGGCTCTGCGCCTGCTGATGGAGGGCGGCGAGTTCTTCGTTCGCCTCGTCCGGAGCCCGCTCGCGAGCCTCCTCGATGCGGTTCAGGGTCGAGAGCAGGCCCAGCAGGAAGGTCTCCCGACCCCGCTGCTGGGTCGGGGTGATCAGGCCGGCCATCATCGGATCCAGCTCGACGCCGACTTCACGGGTCCGCTCCTCGCCCCCGGCCGTGATGGTGACTGCGTAGGTGCCGGCGGAGACGAACGGCCCTCGTCGCTCGATGGTCCGCGGGAGCTCGGGGGAGCCCTGGCGCGCCCAGGTCTCCATCGGGTCGGACGGGAGCCCGTGGCGAAGATCCCAGTTTACCCTGTGTACGCCCGCTTCTCCGGGAACCCGCATCTCCCGGACCACTCCGCCACCGGGGCCCCTGACCGTCAGTGTGGCGTCTCCGCCGCTCCCGGATCCGAGCCGGTAGGTGACGAGGACCCCGTCGTCCGGGTTGGTCCCGTGGAACTCGGCGTTGCCCCGGTACGAGGTGTCCTTCCGGTAGCTGAAAACGGTCCCGTCGCGGATGGAGAAGAGGTGGAGCGGTGCGGAGACAACGTCCGCGGTCCATTCCGCCAGGTAGCGCGTGTCGTCCAGGATCAGGACGCTCAGTCCGTGGGTCCCGAGCACCAGGTCCTTCTCCCGGGGGTGGATCAGCAGGTCGTCGTAGAGGGTCGTCGGGAGATTCGGCACCTTCGCCCAGTTGGCGCCCGCGTCGGTGCTGGCGAAAACGGCGTGCTCGGTGCCGATGAAAAGGACATCCGGGTTGTCCGGGTGCTCCTCCAATATGTTCACCGAGCCCGACGGCAGACCGGCGGCCAGCGACTGCCAGGTGCGGCCGAAGTCCGTGGTCCGGGCCACGTAGGCCTCGAAGTTCCCGTCCCGGTGCGCGTCGAAGGTGGCGTAGGCCGTGCCGGGCGCAGCGCCCGAACCCACCACCCGGCTCACATAGGTGCCGTCCGGGACACCCTCCACGTTGCGGCCCACCTCCGTCCAGGTATCGCCGCCGTCGCGGGAGACCTGGACGTTGCCGTCGTCGGTGCCCACCCAGAGGACATCCGGGTCCAGGGGGGACTCGGCGATGGTGACGATCGAGCTGTAGTTCGACGCCCCGTCGTTCCTCGAAATCCCGATGTCCGTCCCGCGCACGCCCATGAGTTCCAGGGCGTCGGGGTCGATGGCCCGGGTCAGGTCCTCGGTCCGCTGCCAGCTCTCGCCCCGGTTCGGGGAGATGAAGAGGCGGTTCCCCGCTACGTAGACGCGCTGCGGATCGTGCTGGGACACCAGGCTCGGCGAGACCCAGTCGAAGCGGTATTGCTCGCCCTCGGGCGGGCGGGGACGGATGTCGAGGATGTCACCGGTCTCGGTATCGACCCGGGTATAGGCGCCGTTCTGGGAGTTACCGTAGGCGTAACGGGGGCTGGTAGGATCCGGCTGCCAGTACATCCCGTCGCTGAAGCCGATCTGTCTCCAGTCGTCGTCGATGATCCCAATCCAGTGTCGGGTTCGCGAAGGACCCATCCACGAGTGGTTGTCCTGCGATCCCCCGTAGACCTGGTAGGGGTCCTGCATGTCCACGCCGATGTCGTAGAACTGGGCGATCGGCAGGTTGTAGGACGCGCGAAAAGTCTGCCCCCGGTCGTAGGTCTCGTAGAACCCGCCGTCCCCCGCCAGGTACAGGTGGTCCGGGTCGTTCGGATCGATCCAGAGCGCGTGGTGGTCCCCGTGGACGCCCACGTCGTAGGTGAACGTCTCCGCGATCAGCTCGAAGCTCCGGCCGGCGTCCTCGCTCTTGAAGGCACTGCCCCCCAGGATGTAGACCCGGTCCGCTTCGTTAGGGTCGATAAAGATCTTCGAGTAGTACATGGGCCGGGGATTCAGGTCGTTCACCTTGGTCCAGCTGTCCCCGCCGTCTTCCGAGCGGTACGTCCCGGTCCCCTCGCCCGTACCGTGCTCGATGGTCGCCATCACCACGGAAGGATCGCTCGCGGTTACCGCCAGGCCGATCCGTCCCTTGTCACCCGCGGGGATTCCCTGGGTGACCTCGGTCCAGCTCTCACCGCCGTCGACGCTCTTGAAGATTCCGCTTCCCGGCCCTCCGCCGTTGAAGCCCCACGTCCGGCGGAGGCGCTGGTACATGGCGGCGTAGAGGACATCGGGGTTCGACGGGTCGAGAGCCAGATCCGTCCCGCCCGTCCACTGATTCGCTCCGGCGAGCACCTTGCGCCAGCTGTCGCCGCCGTCGGTTGTCTTGTAGACCCCGCGCTCGTCGGACCCCCTCCAGAGGTTGCCCTGCGCGGCCACCCAGGCGACGTCCGGGTCGTCGGGGTGCACCGTGACCCGTCCTATGTGGCGGGTTTCCTCCAGTCCCAGATGCCGCCAGCTGTCGCCTCCGTCGTCGGAGCGGTAGACCCCGTTGCCCCAGGACGTGCTCTGCCGGTTGTTCTGTTCTCCCGTTCCGGCGTACACGATCCGGGGATCCGACGGAGCAATGGCCACGTCGCCGAAGGTGCTCACGGGCATGGCCTCGAAGACGTTCGCCCAGGTGTGGCCGCGGTTCGTGGTCTTCCAGAGACCACCCGACGCCGTGGCCGCGAAGATCGTGGATGGATTGTCCGGCAGGGCCTGCACCACGTGTATGCGGCCGCCCGCGGCCGTGGGCCCGATGGCACGGGGCTGGAAGGCCTGAAGGTCCGCCGTGCTGACGGGGGCCGGAGACTGGCCGAGAAGGGGCCGCGCCAAGACCGATGGCGCAAGGGCCAGCAGCACGAAACCGAGAAAGGAAACTGCGTACGACGAAAGGGAGATTCGGCAGGTCGACATCGGGGCACTCCTTGTCCAGCGGGAGGGGGAGGGCAGGACCGCCCGGCTGATCTTCACAACGGCGGAAGCTCCCCCACATCCAAGATTCCCACGGATGCTCCGGAGGCGCAAGGAAGGAGGCCGGCGCCGCCGACACAGGTCGTGGATTCGCGCCGTCGAGGTTCGACACCTAGCTTGAATATTGGTCGTCTCGATGCAGGAACGGATGGAAGGGGAGATGCCAACCCGGGTGTCGGAAGGCGGGCGACACCCCGGCTTGGTCTTCATCTCCCTCGCTGTAGTGCCCTGTTGGACATCCCCTCCCCGCCCTCCCTGGTAGCCCGGCTGCCGGGATCGACCGCGTGTCCCGGTATCCGCTTTGCGGTGCATCGCAGTTTGGAGGTTGAAGATGCGCCTCACCGTGGTCCGTCCCGTCGTCGTATCCTCGATCATCCTTTTGCTCGCCGGACTGGCCTGCGGGGGAGAGCCTGACGCCGGGGTTCCCGGCACTGCTGCCACGCTTACGCCCGAGCTGCTGGAAGGACTTCGCTTCCGTTCCATCGGCCCTGCGGTCACCGGCGGCCGCATCCACGACATCGAAGGGGTGCCCGGCGATCCCTCGACCCTGTACGTGGCCAGCGCGTCCGGCGGGCTGTGGAAGACCGTGAACAAGGGGACGACCTGGACCCCGGTTTTCGACGACCAGCCGGTCAGCACGTTCGGCGACGTTGCCATCGCCCCTTCGAATCCGGACGTCGTCTGGGCGGGGACCGGCGAGCAGAACAACCGCCAGAGTTCCTCGTGGGGGAACGGCGTCTACCGCTCGACCAATGCCGGGAGCACCTGGTCGCACCTCGGGCTCGAGAACACGCGACATATCGGGGAGATCGAGGTCCACCCGGAGAATCCGGACATCGCCTATGTCGCGGCCCTCGGCAACCTCTGGGCGGCGAGTGCCGAGCGCGGTGTCTTCAAGACCACGGATGGCGGGCGGACGTGGGAGCAGGTGTTGTTTATCGATACGGTGACCGGTGTCGTGGACCTGGTCATGGATCCTGCGAACCCGAACACGGTCTACGCCGCCGCCTACCAGCGGCAACGCCGCGTCTGGGGCTTCAACGGCGGCGGACCGGGAAGCGGAATCCACAAGACCACCGACGGCGGCCGAACCTGGCGCCTGCTCACGAACGGTCTGCCTGCAGGTGACAAGGGGCGCATCGGTCTCGCCATCTCCCGCTCCAACCCCCGGGTCCTCAACGCCATCATCCAGGCGGACAGCGCCGGCCAGGGCGTCTATCGCAGCGAGGACGGCGGCGAAACCTGGACGCGGGTGCACAGCCGCAACGAGCGGCCCATGTACTACAGCAAGATCTTCATCGACCCGGAAAACGACCAGCGCGTCTACACCCTGGCCAGGTACTCGTGGCGGAGCGAGGACGGCGGCCGCACCTGGACCCAGATCGGGAGGCCGCCCACCTACGACGTGGGCGTCAAGCCGGATCAGCACGCGCTGTGGATCGATCCCACCGATACCCGGCACCTGTACGTGGGCACCGATGGCGGCCTCTTCGAGAGCTGGGACCGCGGCGAGCTGTACATGAAGATCGACAACCTGCCGATCGCCCAGTATTACGCCGTCGGCGTCGACATGCGCGACCCGTACTTCGTTTACGGAGGTCTCCAGGACAACCACTCCTGGATGGTCCCCAGCGCCACGCGCCACTGGTCCGGGATCCTGCGCGACGACTGGGCGCAGATCGAGTTCGGAGACGGGATGTACCACCAGCCCGATCCCACGAACCACCGCTTCATCTACTCCAACGCGAACGACGGCAGGCTCACCCGCGTGGATGCCGAGACGGGCGACATCCTGGCCCTCAAGCCGCATCCGCCGGCGGGCGAGGAGGAGTATCGGTTCGACTGGGTGACGCCGACCCTGCTCTCCCGGCACGACTCCGATTTCATCTACCTCGGAGGCAACCGCCTCTTCGTCTCCCGGGACAGAGGCATTTCCTGGGAACGCACGGAGGATCTGAGCCGCCGGATCGATCGTGACACCCTGCGCATCATGGATGTCCGCGGGGAGGACATCACGCTCGCGAGGAACGACGGCACCGGCTCGTTCGGGGAGATCGTCGCGATCGCCGAGTCGCCGCTCGACCGGAACGTGCTCTGGGTCGGTACCGACGACGGCAACCTTCAGGTCTCGCGGGACGGCGCCGAGACGTGGACGGAAGTGGGCCGCAACGTGGAAGGCGTCCCGGACGGAACCTATGTCAGCCGGGTCGTCGCATCGGTCACGGGGGCGGGCGTCGCCTATGCGACGTTCGACGCGCACCGCGAAGGCGATTTCGCTCCCTACGTCTTCCGCACCGGCGACTTCGGCGGAACCTGGGAGCCCCTCGCGGGAGATCTGCCCTCGGGGTCGGTCAACGTCATCCGCGAGCATCCGGGCAACCCGAATCTGCTGTTCCTGGGCACGGAGCATGCCCTGTTCGCCTCCGGCGATGCGGGCGCGAACTGGGTGAGGTTCGGCTCGAATCTGCCCACAACGCTCTACGACGACCTGGTCATTCATCCACGGGACGACGACCTGGTCGTGGCCACCCACGGGCGCGGCATCTGGATTCTGGACGACCTGACCCCCCTCGTGCAGTGGTCGGCCGCCGTCGCGGACGCCGACGCACACCTCTTCACCATCCAGCCGGCGACGATCTTCCAGTTCCGAAAGGACGACATGTACCGCGGCAACCACGAGTTCGTGGGCGAAAACCCGCCCTTCGGCGCGGTCATCAGCTACTACCTGGGCGACGCCGCGCCTGCCGTGCGCGTCACGGTCGCGAACGGCCAGGGTGAGACGGTACGCACGCTGGAGGGGCCCGCATCCCCCGGCATTCACCGGATCGCCTGGGACCTGCGACACGAACCGCCGCCGTACGATGCCGCTCTCGGGCTGGTCGAAGTGGGGGATCCGCCGCTGCCCGGCCCACCGGGGGTGCTCCCGCACCCGGTGACCCCGAGGGGACCCTTCGTGGCACCCGGCACCTACCGCGTGACGCTCGAGGCCGGGAACGCCTGGATCACCGGCGATGTCGTCGTGAGACCCGACCCGCTCATGCCCACGATCGCGCAACGAGACCACGAGGAGCGGGAGCGCTTTCTCGTGGAGCTCCTGGCGCTGCAGCGGCGCGCCTTCGACGCGCTCGACGAGCCGGCCGACGGAAGCGGGCGCGACCGTCTCGAGACGCTGCTCCGCGACATCTACGGGCTCGCGGCTGAATTCAATGGAAACGGCGTGAGGCCGGGAAGCCTCTACCCACCCACCCCAACCCACCGGCAGCGCTACGCGGCATTGGAGAGCTCGCTGGCCGACGCGGTGGAAGAGTTGTCAGAGGAGGAGGCGCGGACCGGAGCTGCAGGTTAGCCGGCCCGTGACGGCGCCGTGACCGGTTCATGGCGCCCGGAAGGACCCACGAAAGGAGGGACTCATGAGTTGGACAGACGTTTATCGCAGAGTATTCTCTGCGCAGGCCTTGAGAACGTTGCTCAAGGTGTGCGCCGCGGTACTGGTCCTTCTGGCGGTGCCCGCGCACGGCGCGGCTCAGACCGGGACCGTGACGGGGCAGGTGACCGATGCCACCACCGGACGGGGCCTGGTCGGGGCCCAGGTCTTCCTGGTGGGCACCCAGATCGGAAGCCTTGCCGGCGGCGAGGGCCGCTACCTGATCCTCGGAGTGCCCGCCGGCACCCACCAGGTTCAGGTGATGTTGCTCGGCTACCCGACCGAGACCCAGGAGGTCACCGTCCAGGTCGACCAGGCCTCGGTGGCTGATTTCGCCCTGACGCCGCGGGCCATCGATCTGGACGAGATCGTCGTGACCGGGACGGCCGGTGCCGTCGGCCGCCGGGAGGTCGGCAACAGCATCTCGGCCATCAACGCCGAGGATGTCCGCGGGCGCGCCATCAAGACGATGGACGACGTCCTGGCGGCCAGTGCGACCGGCCTGGACATCCTCTATACCGGAGGAGATGCCGGCTCGGGGGCCACCATTCGCATCCGCGGGGTGAACTCCATAACCCAGGAGAACGAACCCCTCATCTACGTGGACGGCATCCGTGTCTACAGCGGGCACTACATACCCCCGAAGTCGGGACCCCTGCCCGGCCTGACGACCGCGAGCACGCCAGGACAGCGGAGTTCGCCCCTGAACGACATCAACCCGGAGGACGTCGCCCGGGTCGAGGTGATCAAGGGGGCCGCTGCGACCACGCTCTACGGCACGGAGGCTGCGGGAGGCGTCATCCAGATCTTCACCAAGTCCGGGACGGGTCTCCAGCAGGGCGTTACGGTCTGGGATGCGAAGATCACGCAGGGCGTCTCGCACCTGCCGCCTCAATGGGGGCCGCATGGACGGCCCTCGGAGGCATGGTTCAACACCTACGGCCCCGAGTCCGAGGGCATCTTCCTCGATCAGTGGCTGGACTACGGCTACTTCCAGGAGTACAACCTGTCGGCGCGGGGGCGGCGCGACGAGCTGACCTATTTCCTGTCGGGCCGCTGGCTCGGTGACGAGGGCGTTTTCCCCTCTGACCAGCAGTCCAGGGAATGGACGGTGCGGGCGAACACTTCCTTCGCCCCCAGCTCCGCCATCACCATCGGCTTCAACAACCACCTCAGCCGGCGGCGGGTCGACTGGATCGCCAACGGGGGCGAGGCGGAAGGCTTCATGCTGAACGTCCTGCGGGGCAGCAGGGACTACACCGAGGACCAGGACGAACTGGTCCTCGAACTCGACTTCGACGACTACCAGACTCACTGGATTTCCGGCATCGACTTCGGCTACCAGCCGACGACGGCCCTGGAGATGAGAGCGGCCCTGGGCTTCGACTACGTCGAACAGGAGCACATCGCGGATACGCCATTCGGCTCCTGGTTCGTCCCGAGGGGTGAGCGGGGGCTCGCCGGGTTCCGAACCGAGACGAAGACCATCGACTTCCGCACCACGTACCGTGCCGATGTGGGCGGGATTGCGACGAACACGTCGGCCGGATTCGCGGTCTTCGACAACCTGGTCAGGCATACGCACGGCCTCTCGACGACGTTCGCCGGTCCGCAGGAGCCCACCCTCACCTCCGGAGCGGTTCGGCAGGTGGTCGAAAACCGGCTCCGGGAGGTCAACGCGGGCTTCTTCGTCCAGGAAGTGCTCGGCTTTGCGGACAGGGTTTATCTGACCGGGGGTCTGCGCGTGGACGGCAACAGTGCATTCGGCAGCGACTTCGGCCTCCAGACCTATCCCAAGCTCTCGGGCTCCTATGTCATCTCCGATGAAGCCTTCTGGCCCGCGGCGCTTGAGGTGACGAAGCTTCGGGTGGCCTTCGGAGAGTCCGGCAAGGCGCCCGGCTTTTTCGACGCCGAGAGGGTGTGGTCGCCGATCCAGACCAAGACCGGCCAGCCCGGCGTGAGCCCGCAGAACCTGGGGAATGCCGCCCTGGGACCGGAGCGCACCCGCGAGATCGAGGCCGGCTTCGAGATGAGCGCGTGGGACGGACGCGTGGGCCTGGACTTCAGCTACTACTACCAGCGGACTCTGGATGCCCTGGTGCCGGTTGCGCTGGATCCGACCCTGGGTTTCCAGGGGTCACAGCTCCTGAACATCGGCACGATCGACAACAAGGGGATCGAAGTGGGGCTCGATACCGAGCCCGTGCGCACCCGCAACCTCTCGTGGCAGCTGGGTCTGGGCCTCGCCACGAACAAGTCCGAGGTCATCGACCTGGGCGATGACGACGCGGTTCAGATCGGGGGCCGGATCTGGGCCCGCGAGGGCTACCCGCTGGCGTCCTACTTCGACTTCCAGGTGACCAACCCGGACGAGATCGCCGAGCCCGTATACGCTCAGGATCCGGATCCGCGCTTCGGCCGCAGAGTCTTCATCGGGCCGGTGTTCCCGGAACTCAACTGGACCGTCTCCAGCGCGGTCCGGATCGGAAACAACCTCCAGATCTCCGCCCGCGGCGAGTTCAAGGGTGGGCAGGTCATGTTCAGCCGCACCGCCGAAGCCAACACCCAGCGGGGCACCTGGCCCGCCTGCTTCGACATACAGCAGAAGATGGCCGCCGGTAACCTCAGCGACGTCACCGCCCTTGAGCGGTCCCGGTGCAAGGGGCGGCCCGACCGCGGCTCGCTCACCACCAACGCCGACTTCTTCCGGCTCCGGAGTCTTGCGGTCAGCTATGACCTGCCGCAGAGCCTGGTGCCCGGAGGATTGAGTTCTCTCGCATTGCACGCCGCGGCAACCAACCTCTTCAAGATCACGGACTACTGGGGCCTCGATCCCGAGACCTGGAACACGGCCGGGGAACCTCAGTTGACCCGGAACGAGAACTACCTGCTGCCACCGGTTCAGCGGTTTGACTTCTCGCTCCGGATGTCGTTCTGAGGCCGACCACAATGACTACCGATGATTCCAGAGGAGAGTTGAAAATGAAGATAGACAGAGTGGAAGGAGCGAGAGGACCGGGGAGACGAGGCACCCCACGGTGGTCGAGCGGCCGCGTGGTGTCTGCCTTGTTCGCGGCCATCGTGGCCGCGACCGGATGCGACGTTACGAACCCGGGGAACATCCTCGACGAGAACCTGAACCGGGAGGACGCCTTCCAGGCGGTGGTGAACGGGATGGCGGGGGACTTCTCCCTGGGCCTGAACGGGGCGAACAGCGGAGCGGTCCGGTTCGCCGTCCTCTTCGGGGAAATCTGGGCCGGCACCTCGGGCGAGGCCGACCTCTTCGCGGCGAGAGGGATACTTCCCGCGGACCGGCCGGACTACAACAACTGGACCAACAACGCGCACGCCGCCCGATGGGTGGCCGAGGACGGCATCCGCCGGATGAGGGAAACCGGCGGGGCGGTCGAGAGCAGCGCGCTCATGGCCGAGGCGCGGCTGTGGGCCGGATTCTCGAATCGGCTGTTGGGCGACATCCACTGCGAGGCCGTGTTCGACAACGGCCCCGCGATGCCGCGCAGCGCATACTACGAGAGGGCGGAGGAACACTTCACCGAAGCCATCGGGGTGGGCATGTCCGCCGGCGCCAGCGATCTGACGTACGCCGGATACGGTGGGCGGGCCTCGGTTCGCCTGATCCTGGGGGACCTGAGCGGAGCCGTCGCGGACGCCGGGCAGGTTCCGACCGACTTCGCCTGGTATGCCGAATTCAACGACGTTGCCCAGGGTGGCCGGCAGACGAATGCCGTGTGGCACGAGACGCATCCGCGGCGGAACGTTACGGTCGGGTTGACCTGGTTCCGGGACTACTACGTCGAGACCGGGGATCCGCGGGTTCCCTCGCAGGACGCGAACCGCGCCGGTGGTGACGGGATCTCACCTCTGGTCTCCGTGGAGAAATACCCCGACGGCACGTCGGACGTACCGTTGACCAAGGGCGCCGAGATGCGGCTCATCGAGGCGGAAGCCCTGATCCGGGGCGGCCAGTGGCAGCAGGGGCTGGACATGATCAACGCCATGCGGGCCGAGATCGGAGTGCCGGCGTGGGAGGCCATGAGCGTGGAGGAGGCTTTCGAGGCGCTGATCCTCGAAAGGGCGATCGTCATGTGGCTCGAGGCCCGGCGGGGTGGAGAATTCTACAGGCTGAACCAGCTCTCGCAGTTCTTCCCCGGGGGGTACACACCAGCCGACGACACCATCATCCAGCAGATGATCGACAACGTGAAGGCTACGCTGCCGGCGGTCATGGCCGATGCGGTGCTGCGGCAGAACCGCGCCACCTGCTGGGGCTTCAGCGAGGTCATGCGCGCCACGAACCCGAATCTGGGCGGATAGGATCGGGCTGGAAGCGGGGGGCGGCGGGCAGGTTGCGCCAGACCCCTCCGGGAGTGGGCGACGGGATCGTCCCGAACACCCGGCGGCCCGCTCCCGGTCCCGTGGGCACGGGCCTGGAGTGTCTCCGTGGCCCCGGTCGGCTTACTGTGTACAATGTTGCTGACCGGACCCCGCAGTTCCGGCCCGCGCTACTTCGTTGACGTCTCACAAAGGAAGGACCTGATGGGTCGCTTTTCGATCCCGACGATCACGCTTCTCGCCGCAGCTGCCCTCCTTCTGCCGCCGGGCGCAGCAGCCCAGGACAGGGGCTTGGCGCGGCACCTTGACCGGGCGGCGCACCGTCCCGCGGTCCCCGGACCCAACGGCCTGGTGACGGCCGGGCATCCGCTGGCCTCCATGTCGGGTCTGCGCATGCTCATGGCCGGGGGCAACGCCGCCGATGCCGCCGTCGCGACCCTCGCCACCCTGAACGTGGTGCGGCCCCAGATGTCGGGGATGGCCGGGAATGGGTTCGTGACCGTTTACGACCGCGTCTCCGACCGCGTGTACTCGCTCGGGGCCACCGGCGCCGCCCCCCTGGCCATCGATCCCTCGAGCCGCACGGCCGAAGAGTTGAACAAGGGAATCCACGCGGGCGTCGTTCCAGGCCTGTTCGGGGGATGGATCGCGCTTCTGGATCGCTTCGGCACCATGAGCCTGGAGCAGGTGCTGGCTCCGGCCATCGACTACGCCGAAAACGGCCATCCCATCGAGCCATCGGTGGTGGCGTCGATCGAGTCGCACAAGGAGCTGTTCGAGAGCTTCCCGTCGAGCCGGCGGATGTTCCTCCCGCTCGGGAGGGTGCCGGAGCCGGGCGAGAACTTCCGCATGCCCGACCTGGCGAACACGCTCCGGAAGGTCGTCGAGGCGGAACAGACGGCGCTGGCGGCCGGCAAGACCCGCTCGGATGCGCTCCAGGCCGCCTTCGACCGGTTCTACCGGGGCGACATCGCCGAGGAGATGGCGGGCTTCTACAGTGAGAACGGCGGCGACTTCACCATGGAGGACTTCGCGCGCTACGAGCCCATCTGGGCGGAACCGGTGCACACCACCTACAGGGGCTACGACGTGTACACCAGTCCGCCAACGTCCCGGGGCGGTCTCGAGGTGACGATGCAGTTGAACCTGGTCGAGGGCTTCGACCTCGGGGCGTTCGGCCCCGGAAGCGCCGAGACCATCCATCTGCTGGCGGAGGCGATCAAGGTCGCCAAGGCGGATATCTATGCCTACGTGGCCGATCCGGCTCTGGTCGACGTGCCGGTCGACGAAATGCTCTCCAAGGACTACGCGTCGGCCCGCCGGTCCCTCATAGATCCTTCGCAGGTGATGATGTACCCGGCGGCCGGGAATCCGGCGCGGGTCGAGGTACTCCAGCCGGGCGGGCGCGCGGCTGGCACAGGGGTGGCGGGCGCGGGGTTGGCGGAGCGCTCACGTGGCCACTTTGCCGAGCAGTCGTACGAGGGAAGCACGACCAGCTTTTCCATCGCGGACCGGTTCGGCAACGTCATCGCGGCCACGCCCACGCACGGCGGAGGCTTCGGCACGGGGGTGGTCGTCGGCAACACGGGCCTCACCTTCAACAACGGCACCCGCATCGGTTCAACATCGCCCTACCGCGACAACGTGAACTACGTCAGAGGCGGGCAGATTCCCATCCTCAACAACTCGCCCATCATCGTGCTCCGGGACGGGCGGTTCCATGCGGCGCTGGGAACGCCGGGCGGCGAGACGATCGGCCAGACCCAGTTTCAGGTGCTCGTGAACCTGCTCGACTTCGGGATGCCGATCCAGGAGGCCATCGCGGCGCCCCGCTTCGCGCTCGCCGGAGAGCCGAACTTCTACCGGCCCGGCGCGGAGATTCACTTCCGCCTGGAGGATCGACTGCCCGGCGACGTGGTCTACGCGCTCGAGGGACTGGGATACGCCGTGGAGCTTGCGCCCGGATACGCCTTCGGCAGCATCCAGGGAATCACGCTGGATGCCCGGACGGGAACGCTCATGGCCGGAGCGGATCCCCGGCGCGTGGCGTACGCGGTGGGCTGGTAAGGCAGTCCGCCTAGGCCGCGAACGCCTCCCGGATGATGCGCCGCTGGCCCTTCATGTGATCGGACATCTTGCCCTCGGCCGGGCTGGACCACTCCGGGCGCGAAGCCTGACGTAACGTCAGGGTTTCGGGCATCAGAGCCCGCAGGAGGGGTGCGACATACGGGCGCGCCCCCATGTTGCGGGGCTCCTCCTGTGCCCACACGACCTCTCTCAGGGCCGGGAGGTCGGCCAGCAGCTCCGCGATCTCGCGCCGCGGGAACGGATAGAGCTGCTCGACCCTGGCCAGCACCGCATCCTTCGCGTTGGCGCGCTCTTCGCTCGCGAGCAGATCGTAGTAGACCTTGCCGCTGCAGAGGACGAGCCGGGTCGCGGATCGGCGGGCTTCGTCCGCCACGTCTTCGGCCAGCACCGGACGGAAGCCTCCGTCGGCGAGTTCCGAGGCCTGCGAGCGGGCCAGTTTGTGGCGCAGGAGGCTCTTCGGGGTCAGGACCACGAGCGGACGCTCGGGGGTGTGCGCCTGGTTGCGCAGCAGGTGGAAATACTGGGCGGCGGAGGTGGGGTTTGCGATCCGCATGTTGCCTGCCGCGCACATCTGGAGGAAGCGCTCCAGGCGCGCGCTCGAGTGCTCCGGACCGCGCCCTTCGTAGCCGTGCGGCAGGAGCATCACGAGGCGCGAAAGCTGTCCCCATTTGGCCTGCCCCGACACCACGAACTGGTCGATGATGGGCTGGGCCACGTTGGCGAAGTCGCCGAACTGGGCCTCCCAGATGACCAGATCGCGGTCCGCGCCCACGCTGTAGCCGTACTCGAAGCCCAGCACCGCCGTCTCCGACAAGGGCGAGTTGTGGATCTCGAAGCGGGCGCCGCCCATGGCCGCCAGCGGCGCGTGTGAGGAGCCGGTCCCGGCGTCGTGGAAGACAAGGTGGCGATGGCTGAAGGTGCCGCGCTGCGCGTCCTGCCCGCTGAAGCGGATGGGAATCCCCTCCCGGAGCAGGGAACCCAGTGCAAGCACCTCGGCGTGGGCCCAGTCAAGCGACGATTCGCTGTTGAAGCCGCGCCGGCTCCTGTCCAACTGCCGGCGCAGCTTGGGGTTGATGGAGAAGTCCTCCGGCACCGCCATCGAGGCGGCGTTGATCTCCGCAAGGGTTGCAAACGGGACGGCGGTCGGGCGGGCATCCCCGTCCCAGGCTTCCGTCGGATCCGCGTCCGGGCCAGCCGCGTCTTCCGCGGACGGTTCGGGTGAACCCGTCCCGGCCTGCCCGGCGTCACCGGAGGGCTTCGCCGCGCTGGCGGCCACCAGCGCCTGGCGCAGGCGATCGGTGGTGCCGCTACGGGCCGCCGCAACTTTGTCCGCGGTCACGACCCCGGCCTTCACCAGCCCCTCGGCATAAAGGGTGAACACGGTGGGATGCGCCCGGATGCGCTGGTACAGGCGCGGCTGGGTGTAGGCCGGATCGTCCCCCTCGTTGTGCCCGTGGCGCCGATACCCGATCAGGTCCACCACGATGTCGTCGTGGAATTCCGCCCGATACGCCATCGCCAGGCGCATCGCGGTGAGGCAGGCGGGGGGGTCGTCGGCGTTCACGCGCAGGACCGGGATGTCGTAGCCCTTTGCCAGATCCGAGGCGTAGCGGGTGGAGCGGCCCTGTTCCGGGTCGGTGGTGAAGCCGATCTGGTTGTTGACGATCAAATGGACCACCCCGCCCGTCGCGTATCCTGCCAGCCGGGCCAGGTTGAGGGACTCCGCCACCACACCCTCGGCCGCGAAGGCGGCGTCGCCGTGGATGAGGAGGGGCACGACCGCGGCCGTGTCCTGTGCGGCATCCTGCCGGGGACCCGCGAACTGGCGCGCCCGGGCAAGCCCGGCCACCACCGGGTTGACGAACTCCAGGTGGCTCGGGTTGGGGAGCAGTGTGACCCGCACCGTGCCTCCGTCGCGCAGGACGTGGTCGCGGGTGGCGCCGTGATGGTATTTCACGTCCCCGATCCCGCTCTCGTCGTCGGGGAGGGTGAGGATGCCGCCCGGGGCCGGGGCCGCGCCCTCGAACTGGCGCAGGATCTCGTCGTAGCCGACCCCCACGCTGTGCGCGAGCACGTTGAGCCGGCCCCGGTGGGCCATCCCCATCACGACTTCCCGGCACCCCCGAGCCGCCGCGACCTCGAGCACCAGGTCCACCATGGACACGAGCATGTCGTTGCCCTCGAGCGAGAACCGCACCTGTCCCGGATAGACCCGGTGCAGGAACTGTTCGAGACCTTCCACGCGGGCCAGGCGGGTCAGCAGCTCCACCTGCTCCTCGCGGGTCAGCGGCTGGGCGTGGGCGCCCGATTCCACCTGGTTCCAGAGCCAGCGCACCCGCTCCGGCGACTCCAGGTGCTCGAACTGGTATCCGATGGACCCGCACCAGGCGCGCTCCAGCCGTTTCAGGTAGTCGGGTACCCGTTCATCGCCATCGTCACCGAGGACGGTGGAGGCCGGGAGTGCCTCCAGCTGCTCCATGCTGGTGCCGAAGAAGGAGGGATCGAGCTGCGGGTGTCCCGGGGGATCGCTTCCCAGCGGGTCGATGCGGGCCAGCTGGTGCCCGTGGTCGCGGAAGGCCTGCACGAGCGACGTGGCCCGGGCGACGAGGTGGAGGAGCTCCTGCATCGCGCGCAGGGTGGCGCTGCGCTGAGGGGCGGGCGCGGGTGGCGGGACGGCGCCGGAAACCGCGTCCACCGCGGCAGCAGGCTCGGAGCCGCGGCGCGGCCGCCGGGATGGCTCCGCGGGACGGGCGGCCTCGGGCGCAGCCGGTCGCGATAAGCCCCGCGCCGTCGCCTCCTTCGCGAAAACCGAGCCCCAATGGGCGGACACCGAGTCGGGGTCGGCCAGATAACGTTGGAACAGCTCCTCGACGTATCCGGCGTTCGGTCCACTGAATAGTTCGGACGAGGGCATGGGTTGCGACATCTTACCGTGCGGACAGCAGCGTTGGAGGGAGTGGAAGATAACCGGAACACCTTTCAAGTTGTACGGAGCGGGCGCCCGCGCCCTCATCACTTCGCCCGGAGAGAGCTTGTCTCACCCGCAGCCAGCCGCCCGCCCGAACCGCGAACCCGCACGGCGGGTCACCGAGGAGATGCGGCCTGGGCGAACTCCCCTCTGTGCGCACCCCGAGTGGGCCCGCGCCTTTCCGTGGGTCGTTCAGGGGACCACGGTGCGCGGCGGTGGCAAAGCCCGCGACGGGAGCCGCAACCGCGCCGCCCGCGCCGGCGCCGACGCCGACTTCGGACTGTTCACGGGCGCACCGACGGGCGAGGTGATGAAGCGGTGGGAATCTCTGGCGGAGGACACGGGATGCGGCAGCATGGTGCACGCCCGCCAGGTCCACGGGTGCTCGGTCGCGCTGCACGAGGCGACCCCGCAAGGTCTCCTCCTGGCCCCGCCCTGCGACGGACACGCCACGCGGCAGGCCGGCACATTGCTCGCGGTCTCCGTGGCGGACTGCGTGCCCGTCTTCGTGATCGCGCCCCCTGCCCGGGCCGTGATGCTGCTGCATGCCGGCTGGCGGGGGGTCGCGGGCGGCATCCTGGAAGCGGGTCTCGCGATGCTGGAACGGGACTTCGGAACCCATGCACGCGAGACCCACATGCACATGGGACCTGCCATCTGCGGGCGCTGCTACGAGGTGGGCCCGGAAGTACACGCGGCGCTGGGGCTGCCCCGGCCCGCTTCCCCCGGCCAGCCGGTCGATCTGCGGCGCGTGCTGGCCGACCGCGCCCTCGCCGCCGGCGCCGATCCCGCACAACTGACGACTTCCACGTTTTGCACCCGATGCGCGGACGCGCCATTCTTCTCGCACAGAGCCGGGGACGCCGGACGCCAGATCGCGGTGCTGGGCATTATCCCGGACAACTCCGCGCCCCCGGAAGGGGCATGGCTCGACGACCATCGCCGGAAGCCGCACCGGCAGCCCATGGAAGACCGTTAGTGGACCGGTCCTTGCAAGACTTGCGCGCGGACCCCTCGGTGGGGCTTTGCTCAGTGTGCGCGCACAGCAGGGTGACGGGAAACCGGAGAGGCTCCATCTTCTGGCTCTGCCGGCTCTCGGCCGAGGATGCACGCTTCCGGCGCTACCCGCGCCTTCCGGTGGCTCGCTGCCCGGGATTCGAGCACGCCGCGGACGGACGGATGGACGAGGACCGCAAGGACCAGGAGCCACAGGCTCCAGATGGCTCAGACCAGCAACGAAACCGAACCGGGAGAACCGAAGAATGAGCGAACCCTTCTACGTGTCCAAAGTGGAGTTCGAGAAAGTGGCCGGCGCACGCAGGCGCGGCCGGCTTCCCGCCGGAGCCACGGTCGAACTCGGCGTCCACGGGCCGGTCAAGAGCCACTACCGCCTCGATGCCGAACCCGATCAGCCCCTCGCCGTGGACTACGTCGTCGCCGCCGCGGGCGGGTGACTGCTCGGAACACTCAACGGCGCACTGGAGGTGCGCGGGATCAGCCTCACCCCGGACCAGATCAGCGCCCGGGCCGAAGGCTTCAACGAGATGGCGGGCAGGCTGCCGGTGCTCAAGCGCATTCACGTTCACTACCGGCTCTCGATCCCCGAGGGGTCGCGCGCGCCCACCGACCGTGCCCTCGCCAGCCATGTCGACAAGTGCCCCACGGCCGCGAGCCTGCGGGACGCCATCGACATCACCTGGAGCGCGGACATCGTCGAGCACGCCGCCGAGGCGTGATCGAACACCCGATGAGCACGCCCCGAGGTCGTCCGCGCCCCCTGGAACACCCCGGTTGCTGCCCCGCGTCCCCTGAGGGATCCCGTGCCTGAGCTGCTCGCGCAGACGATCATCGGCCTCTCGCTCGCGGTGCTGGCCCTGCTGCTGCCGTTCGCCGCCCACCGGACGTATCTGCTGCTGCTCAGCCGCCGCCCGCCCCCGGAGCTGCCGCGCAGGTGGTCTGGGCGGTTGCCACCGGTCACGGTCCAACTTCCCCTGTACAACGAGGCTCCCGTCGCCCGCAGGGTGATCGACGCCGCGTGCTCGCTCGACTATCCGGCGCGCGCCCTGGAGATCCAGGTGCTGGACGACTCCACCGACGAGACCGTGGACCTCGTCGCCCGGCGGGTGGCGTGGTGGCGGGCGCGGGGCGTGAACGTGTGCCACATCCGCCGGCGGGAGCGCTCGGGCTTCAAGGCGGGCGCCCTGGCCGCGGGCGTGCGCCGTGCCCAGGGCGAGTTCCTGCTCGTGCTGGACTCGGATTTCGTGCCCGAGCCGGATCTCGTCAGGAAGCTGCTGCCGCCCTTCCGGCTGCCCCGGGTGGGGATGGTGCAGGCCCGCTGGGATCATCTCAACGAAGACGCCAACTGGCTCACCCGCGCCCAGAGCCTCCTTCTCGACGGGCACTTCTTCTTCGAGCACGGCGGACGCTACCGGGGGGGGCTCTTCTTCAACTTCAACGGCACCGCGGGCATGTGGCGCCGCGAATGCCTCGAGGACGCGGGAGGATGGCAGGCCGACACCCTCACCGAGGACCTCGACATCAGCTACCGCGCGCAGATGCGGGGCTGGCGCTTCGTCTTCCTCGAGGACATCGGGGTTCCCGCGGAGCTTCCGGACCAGACCGGCGCCTTCGAGATCCAGCAGCGGCGGTGGTCCCAGGGGGGAATCCAGACGGCGCGCAAGCTCCTCCCCGAACTGCTGCGCGGGCCCTGGCCGCTCTCGGTGAAGAAGGAGGCGGTGATCCACCTGTGCGGGCACATCGCCTACCCGCTTACGCTGCTCCTCGGCCTCCTCATCTATCCCTCCGCCCTGGCCCGGCGCGCGCTCGGCGGGGAGGAATTCCTCTTCATCGATCTGGTCGTCTTCTTCCTGGCCACCATTCCCTTCGTCATCTACTACGCGGCCGCGGGCCGAAAGCGGAACCGCCCCTGGGCCGACCTGGTGCCCTCGGTGGCCGTGACCCTGGCAACCGGCGTCGGGTTGACGGCGCCGGCGACGCGGGCGGTGCTGCGCGGTCTGGCGGGCCGCAGGGACAGCTTCGCGCGAACACCCAAGAAGGGCAGCGGCGGCATGGTTCGCGAACGCCCGGGAAGCCAGACTCCGGACACCCTCTTCAAACTGGCCATGGCGATGGTGATGAGCCTCTTCGTGGGCGCCGCAATGCAGGCTCAGCTATACGCGTCGATCCCGTTCCTGATGCTCTTCGCCGTGGGCTACTGGAGCCTGGGGGTCGGCGGCCTGAAGCGCTTCGGACCGGGGCCGCGCATCCCACAGCAGCAGCGCGTAGAAGGGCAGCCAGAGGAGGAGAACCGTCCAGAGGGGCCTCGGCCACTCACCGGTCTCCAGGTACGGACCCAGACCCAGGTACGTGACGAATGCGAGGCCGCTTAGCAGGATCCAGGCGCGGCTGCGGCGCAGGGCCGCGAAGGGCAGGATCCAGAGCGCGTACCAGGGATGGAAGGTCGGCGACAGCAGCAGCCCGGCTCCGAGGATCCAGAAGAGGGCCCGCTCCGCGTCGAGGTTCCTGAATGTCGCCCACGCCACGACCGCGAGCACGAGCGCTCCGGACAGGTAGCGGGGCGCGCTCGGTCCCGGCACAGCGGCTTCGATGACGGCAAAGGCCCCCTCGTAGGCGCGCCAGTGCTCCGCATAGGTTGCGAGCCCGGCCCAGAGGGCGGATCCCGCTTCGAGATAGGGGAGATGGAAGAGGACCAGGACCACGGCACACGCCGCCGCCAGGCGCACCCCGTAGCGGCGGATGAGCGCCGGAAGCGCGACGATGGGCGCGAACTTGGTGAGGGTCGCCAGGGCAAGCACGGCACCCATCGCCCAGGTGTTGGCGGCGGATCCGGCGCGGCGCGCGGGCAGGGCGAGGAAGACCAGGACCACGAGCAGGAGGATGCCGACGGACTCGAAGTGGCCGCTCCAGGCCGTCTCGACCACCAGCAGCGGCGACCAGGCGAAGAGCACGAGGGTCCCGGGAACGGAGCGCCCGGTTCGGTGGGCTATCTTTGCCAGCAGCAGACACGCGGCCAGGTCGGCGAGCGTCCACAGCACCTTGAGCGCGAGCAGCGACCCGCCGGCGAGCCCGCCCGCCGCGAACACCAGTTGCGCGAAGGGCGGGTAGATGGTGGAAATGGACGGATTGTTGATGCGCGCGTGCCAGGCGGTGCGAATCGATTCGAGTTCGGGCGCGTCCGGGGGGTACAGGTAGGGGTTGATGCCCGCCAGTTGCACATGTCCATCCCAGAGGTAGCGGTAGATGTCGTCGGACAGAAACGGAACGCAGGGGAGTAGGACCACGCGGAAGAGGATGGCGAAGCCCCAGATGAGGCGGATGTCGACACGCCCGTCGAACGCGGCGGACGCCGCCCCCCAGTAGACCGCGAACGCACCCGCAAGGAGCGCGAGGCGTGGAAACGGAATCCCGGCTTCGGGCCACCACCCCGCAGCCGTCAGCAAAACAAGTTCCAGAAGGCCCAGCACGATCAGCGTGCGTGGGCCTGCACCCGGCGTCCGCGCGCCCCCGCTCCGCAACCGACTCACCGTTCCCGCGCTCCTGACGGCCGGCCCGACATGACCCCTTCCCCGCCACCCCAGGCACCCCCCGTCACCGGTCGCGTGGCGGTGCTCATCCCCGCGCTCGACGAGGAGCCGACCATCGCGTCGGTGATGCGCGCGCTCCCGGCCGGGCTGGTCGACGAAATCGTGGTCGCCGACAACGGCTCGCGGGACGCCACCCCGCGGATCGCGCGCGATCTGGGGGCGGTCGTGGTGACCGAGCCGCGCCTCGGATACGGCTCGGCCTGCCTGGCCGGCATGCGGCACCTGGCCCGGCGGCCTCCGGACATCGTGGTCTTCCTGGACGCCGACGGAAGCGACGATCCCTCCGGGCTGGCGCGGCTGATCGAGCCCATCCGCTCGGGCGCGGCCGACATGGTGCTGGGGGTGCGCACCGGCGACCCGCCCGGGGTGCCGCTGCACGCGCGCATGGGCAACCAGGTCGTGCTCATGTGCGCGCGCCTCCTCTTCGGCCTTCGCTTCCGCGACATGCCTCCCTTCCGCGCCATTCGCTACGATCGCCTGTGCGAGCTGCACATGGATGACCGCGACTGGGGCTGGACCCTGCAGATGCAGATCCGTGCCGGCCGGCTCCGCCAGCGCATCGTCGAGATCGACGTCCCGTACACTCGCCGGGCGGGGGGTGTTTCCAAGATCAGCGGCACGCTGAGCGGCTCTCTCAAGGCCGGCGCCAAGATGTTCTTCACTCTCGCTCGTGAGAGATTGATGTCCGTGAGACAATACAGATGAACGACACAGATACCCAGGTCATGCACCGCGCGCGGGACCCATCATCCGTCATCGACGACGTGCGCAGCCGCCTCAGGCGCATCCTCCCCTATGGAGAAGCCGAGCTCGCGGCGGACTTCGCGGGGCTCTTCCTCGCCAGAGCGCCCGCCCTCTATCTCCGCGAGCGGAGCCCGGTGGCGCTCGCGCGGCTGACGGCGGACGCCTTCGCCTTCCTGCAGAAAAGCCGTCCGGACCGGGTGGACGTGCAGGTCTTCAACCCCGCCGCGGATCCGGAAGGCCGGCGGGCTCCCGTGACCGTGATCCGCACCAACGTGGGCGAGCGCCCCTTCATCGTCGACTCGATCCGCGAGCACCTGCACTCGCGCGATCTCACCATCGAGCACTTCATCTACCCCCTCCTGGGGATCGTGCGCCACGAGGGCCGCATCCTGCGCATCGTTCCGCCCGCCGACGCGGAGGAGCGGGAATCGCTCATCCACTGCGAGATCTCGCGCGTGACCGATCCCGCCGTCCTCGAGTCGCTTCAGCAGGAACTCGAGCAGCGTCTCGAGGACGTGGTGCGCGCCACCGACGACTTCCGGCCCATGCTGGCGGCGCTGGACCGGTCCATGAGGACGCTGGAGGCCCGCGCCCGCCAGCTGCCGGACCTTGCCGGCGAACTCGACGAGATCCGCGCCTTCCTCGCCTGGCTGCGCGACGACGGCTTCGTCTTCCTCGGCCACCGGCGCTACGACATCGCCGACGACCCGGACACCGGCGAGCCCCACGTGATGGTGGAGCGCGGCTCCGGCCTCGGCATCCTGCGTGACGAAGGGCGTTCGGGCTACGTGAACCCGGTGCCACTGGCATCCATGCCAGACACACTGCGACAGCTCCTTGCCGACGGTCCTCTGCTGCTCATCGGCAAAACCAACACCCGTTCCACCGTGCACCGGCTGGCGCACATGGACTACATCGGCGTCAAGAAGCTGGACGGGGCGGGACGACAGGTGGGAGAGGAGCGCTTTCTCGGGCTCTTCACCTCGAAGGCGTACGGCGACCACGCGGACCGGATCCCCATCCTGCGCCGGAAGCTGCGCTGGATCCTGGAGGATGCCGGGGCTGAGAAGGGAGCCCACGACTACAAGGAGATCAACACGATCTTCAACTCGATGCCGAAGGAGGAGCTCTTCCTCAGTTCGGCACGGGAAATCGCCAAGGACGTCAGAACGGCGCTGACCTCGTACCACACCACCGGGGTTCAGGTGACCCGCCGGGAAGACCGGCTCCGCCGGGGAGCGTCGTTCATGGTCATCATCCCGCGCGAGAAGTTCTCCGCCAAGGCGCGCAAAGCGATCGAGAAGGCGTTCGTCAACCTCCTCGGCGGCGAAGTCCTGAATTATCATCTGGCGATGGGCGGCGGAGAGCAGGCGCGGCTCCACTTCTACCTGCGGGTGCGCCCCGAGCTGCTGGACGTTGTCACCGATGTCGAGCTCAAGCGGCTCGTGCAGGAGCTCACCCGCGACTGGACCGACCGGGTGGGCGACGAGCTGGAACAGGTCAGGCCGCGTGACGAGGCGCGCCGGCTCGCCCACCGCTACGCCGCCGGCTTCGGCGCGGACTACCGGGCCGTCGCCGACCCCGGCGCCGCCGCGCGCGACATCCTGCAGCTGGAGGCGATGGTCGCCGACGGGCGCAGCCTGTCCATCGCGCTCTCCAACCCGCAGGACAGCGCGGTGGCGCCGGGTGACCGGGTGACCGAGCTTCGCCTCTACCGGCTCGGGCCCCGCCTGGTCCTGTCGCACTTCATGCCCATCCTCGAGAACGCGGGGCTGCGCGTGATCGCGGAAAAGCCCGCCCAGCTCCGGGGATCCGGAGTGCCCGAGGGCGCCGTCCATACCTTCGCCGTGCAGACCTCCGGCAAGTCTCCGCTCGATCTCGGGAAGGTCGGCCCGGTCCTTGTGGACACCATTCTGGCGGTGAGCGCGGGCGATGCCACCAACGACCGGCTCAACGCCCTGGTGCCCACCGCACGCCTGGCGTGGAGGGAAGCGGAGGTGCTGCGGGCCTACGCCAGCTACGCCTTCCAGCTCGGCGCGGTGCCGAGCCGGGACTCCATCGTCGATGCCCTCCTCAACTATCCCCGCATCGCCCGGCTGCTCTTCGGCCTGTTCGAGACCCGCTTCCAGCCGCGGGAACAGGCGCGCGATCGCCGGCAGGCCGGCATGGAAGCAACGCGCGCGAAGCTGCTCGCCTCCCTGGACGACGTCTACCTGCTGAGCGACGACCGCGCGCTGCGCCATCTGCTGACGCTGATCGAAGCCACCGTGCGCACGAACTACTACGCGACCGGGGGAAGCACGCCGACGCGACGGTCGGGGGGCGTTCCGTACATGTCGTTCAAGGTGATGGCTCGCGCGCTGACCTCGCTGACCCGGACCAGTCTCGTCTTCGAGGCGTGGGTGCGCTCGGCTCGCATGGAGGGCGTGCACCTGCGCGGGGCGCGCGTCGCCCGGGGAGGCATCCGTTACAGCGACCGCCCGGACGACTTCCGCACCGAGGTGCTGGGGCTCGCGGAGACCCAGATCGTCAAGAACTCGGTGATCGTGCCCGCCGGCTCCAAGGGCGGGTTCGTCATCCTCGACCAGCCGTCCCTCTCCGTGGCCATCCGCAGCGAAGTCGAACGGCAGTACCGTACCCTCATGCGGGGGCTCCTCGACCTGACCGACAACCTGCGCGGCGGCACGCCGGTCCCCCCCGACGGCGTGGTCTGCCATGACGACCCCGATCCCTACCTGGTGGTGGCCGCCGACAAGGGCACGGCCGGCTTCTCCGACATCGCGAACGCGGTCGCGGACGACTACGGCTTCTGGCTGGACGACGCCTTCGCCTCCGGAGGCTCAAACGGGTACGACCACAAGGAGCTGTCGATCACCGCGCGCGGCGCGTGGGAGTGCGTGAAGCGCCACTTCCGGGAGATGGGCAAGGACATTCAGTCGGAGCCCTTCACCGTGTTGGGCATCGGGGACATGAGCGGCGACGTCTTCGGCAACGGCATGCTGCTCTCGCCGCACATCCGGCTCATCGCGGCCTTCGACCACCGGCACATCTTCATCGATCCCGACCCCGATCCGCGCGCATCCTTCGAGGAGAGGGAGAGGCTGTTCCACCAGCGCGGTTCCTCGTGGGCGGACTACGACGCGAGCGCGATGAGCACCGGCGGCATCATAGTGCGGCGCGGCTCCAAGGAGGTCGAGCTCTCACCCGAGGTGCGCGCGGCCCTGGGCATTTCGCGGGATCCCGGAAGGGTGAGCGGCGAGGAGCTGGTCCGGCTCGTGCTCCAGGCCGACGCCGAGCTGCTCTGGAACGGGGGAATCGGCACCTACGTGAAGGCCTCGGACGAGACCCACGCCGATGTCGCCGACCCCTCCAACATCCCGGTGCGGGTGGATGCGAGCGAACTGCGCGTCAAGGTCGTGGGCGAGGGCGGCAATCTCGGGCTCACGCAGAGGGCGCGCACCGAGTTCGCGCTGGCCGGAGGGTGCCTGAACGTGGACGCGCTCGACAATTCGGGGGGCGTTTCCCTGTCGGACCGCGAGGTCAACCTCAAGATCCTGCTCAACGCGGTGGTGGAGGCCGGGCGCATGACGGGAGCGGAGCGCAACCGCATGCTGCGCGACCTGGCGGCACCCGTGTGCGACCAGGTGCTGCTCGACAACGCCTCCCAGAGCCTGGCGGTTTCACTCGATGTCATGCGCGCCCGGGAGGGAGTCGACGACTTTCGCCAGCTCATCTCGGAGCTTGAGAGGGACGGCTTCTTCGACCGCTCCCGCGAGCATCTGCCCACCTGGGAGCAGCTGCTCGAGCGCGACGAGACCGGCTCGCGCCTGACCCGGCCGGAGCTGTGCGTGCTGCTCGCGCACGCCAAGCTCCACCTGATGCGCCGCCTGCTGAAGGGGACGCTCATCGACGACCCGGTCGCGAGCGGCTACCTGGCGCGCTACTTCCCGCCGGTCGCCGTCGACACCGCGGGCGAATCCGGTCTGGCCGCCCACCGCCTGGGACGCGAGATCGTGGCCAGCCAGCTCACCAACGACCTGGTGGACCTGATGGGCGCCGGATTCGTGCATCGCATGATGCGCGACTCGGGGGCGTCCGCGGACGAGGTGGCGCGCGCCTGGCTGGTGGCCTCCCGGCTCTCGGGACACCGGCAGCTCATCGCCGACCTGCGCGAGCGCGAGCGCGAGGCGGGGACGGCGGTTGCGTATCGGTGGTACATGGGACTCAGCCGCGTGCTGGACCGCACGACCCGCTGGGTGCTGGGGAACGCCGAGCGCGAGGAGATCGACAGCCTGGTCGGAGGCAACTTCCGCACCCTGCGCGAGCTGCAGCGCATCTTCCCCGACGTGGTGAGCGGAGAGGACCGGCTTAACTTCGAGCGGCTGGTGTCGGAGATCCAGGAAGCCGGGCCGGCAGCCGACATCGCGCCAGCGCTGGCCACCCTGCGCTTCCTGGACCAGTTGATGGACATCCTGCGCGTCGCGCGGGACACGCGCACGGCGCCCGTGTACGCGGCGCGGGCCTACTACGCGGTTTCGGAGCTGCTGGAGATTCCCTGGCTCCGCCACGCGATCGACGAGTGCGCGCGTGACGAACGCTGGGAGCAGCGCGCCGCACGGGCGCTGAACGACGACCTTACGCGCGCGCACCACCGAATCGCCAACTTCTCGGCGGCGGCGGCGGCGGGGCGGGACGCGCAGGCCGGCGGCGTTGCGCATGTCCTGACCACGCTGCGCAGCCGGGAGGTGGCCTACTTCGGCGAGCTGCTCACGGAACTGCGCGCCGAGAGCACCCTCACGCTGTCGGGGCTGGCGGTGGCGGTGCGAGCCATCATGGTGCTCTCTGAGCGCACCGGCAAAGGCTCCAGAGAGGGCGAACCGTAGCCGCGACCCGACCGCCAGCCCGGATGTGACGGACTGCCGGCAGCCCCCGGATGTGAACCGCCGGCAGCCTGTGGACTGCTAACCGATGCGGTCGATGTAGTCGTCCACGGCCGCGAGCACCCTCACGACGCCCGACGTGTCTTCCGCCGCGGTGATGTCGGCCGCAAAATCGAACATCATTTTACGAACAGCTTCGCGGTCGATGCCCGCGGCGGCCGGTTCGGGGGCGGGTGCCGCTGCGGGCTCGGGGGCCGGCTCGGGCTGGGGAGCAGGCTCTGGCTCGGGAGCAGGAGCGGGTGCTGCAGCAGCCGGCTCGGGCTCGGGCGCGGGGGCCGCAGGCTTGCGGCGGCGGCGGCGGGGCTTGATGCCCGCCGCGGCATCCGCCGCCCGGCGGGCAGCCCGTTTCACTTGAAGGGGATAGCGCGCGTGGAACTGGCGCTTGGTCAACTCCGCGATTCCGGCGTTCAACTTGACCGCGCCCGCAAGCAGTTCGTCCACCGAGACGTCGGGATTGTCCTTCAACTGTCCCTCGACCCAGCTCATGACTTCGGCGTCGGTCGTCGTCTTGCCCTTCGCAGGCGCCGGGGCCGGGGCCGGGGCCGGAGCCTCGGCGGGTGCGGCGGCAGCTTCCGCGGCAGCCTCCGAAGCAGCTTCAGCAGCGGCTGCCGCCGCCGCGGCCCTCTTGGCTCGCCGCTTTACCTGCAGCGGATAGCGCGCGTGGAACTGGCGCTTGTTCAGTTCGACCACATCGGGCTGGAGGATCTTCGCGCCCTCGAACAGCTCATCTACCGTCACTTCCGGATTGTCCTGCAATTGCTTCTCAACCCAGCCCATTACTTCAGTATCGGTCGCGACCATCGATCAACTCTCCCGTGTAACGATGAACCAGCCAAGACATGCTTTGCCAGCGCGAACGATAAGGTGTGACAAAGTGGAACGCAATATCTGTCAGTGCTGATGCGAATATGATTCGGCGGCGCACGGATGTCCCGGGGTCACCGGGCTCAGAAATCAATGATGACCCGGAGCCCGAAGGTCTCCTCGAAGAGGCCTTTCTTCTGATCCACGGTCCAGCGCTCCAGCAGCACGTCGCCGGCACAGTCGGCGCTCAAGCGAAGACTGCGCCCGTCGAGGGTGGCCGTGACCGAGCGGATAAGCTGACGGCGCTGCCGGTCCAGCCCGTCCACCAGGCGCAGGATCGCGCCCAGGTGGTCGACCAGCACTCGATCCGCCGGGGCCAGTGACGCATATGCCCGGTGATGCGACCTGGGATGGCTCTTGCGATGGTAGCGCGCGACGTTTCCCACAATCGCCATCTCGCGCGGCGAAAGGCCCGGTATTTCCGAGTTGCCGAGAATATAGAGCGTGTGCTTGTGGTGCTTTTTCATCGCGACGAACACGCCGATGTCGTGCAGGATTGCCGCAACTTTCAGGAGATGCCGTGCATGCGACCCCTGTCCGTGCAGGGACTCGAGCTGGTCGAATACGCTGACCGCCAGCCTTGCGACATGACGGCCATGGGCCTCGTCGAACATGTAGCGGCGCCCGAACGACACCGCCGCCTGCGTAAGTTGCTTCTCCTGCCGACTGTCGTTGGTGGCCCTGGAATCGAGGTCGGCCATGAGGTCGAGCGTAACGCCCTCCTTCACCCCGATGTGCGGAACCAGGATCTCCCGGGTGCCGGTAAGCTCCGCCAGTCGCCTGAAGACCACGGCGGCGGGCAATATGACGTCCGCGCGGTCGTGCCTCAGCCCCAGTTGTTCGATGCGCTCCGAGTACGACAGGCGCGCGAGGAGCCCGATGGCGGAATCCAGGCCCGAGACGGGCAGTCTGCTGACACCGTCCTTCGTCTTGCCCGGGGCGGCCAGCGCGGCCAGAGCCTCTATGTTGCCTCCACAACCGATGAACCCGGTCGGCTGCCAGTATTGCGCGGGCGCCGGAATGTTCATGACCGCCACATACTCGGAGAGCAGTCGCTGAAACGCCCCGGGCTCGTTGCCGGGCTCGGCCAGCCGTTCCAGCAGACGGACCGAACCCATCGAGTGGGTTTCGCTCCAGAGCATGCCCGAGTCGTCCACCAGCGAAAGCTCGACGCTGCCGCCGCCGAGGTCCACGAGCAGCCAGCGGCCGCCTTCCAGGCCGATGCGCGCCGCCACCGCCAGGTGCACCAGCCTCGCCTCCTCGGATCCGGTGATCGCCTTCAGCCGGATCCCGGTTTCGCGTGCGATGCGCTCGACGAGGAGAGGCCCGTTGCGCGCTTCGCGCACGGCGCTGGTCGCGACCGCCCGGTAGTGTTCGATGTCGAACTGCTTCAGGTATCCCTGGAAGCGCTGGAAGGCCTCGACCGTGGCGTCCATGGTCTCCGGAGCCAGCCGGCCGGTGAGGAAGACCTGGTGCCCCAACCGAATCGGCACCCGCTCCGAATGAAGCGTGGTGTACCTGGCCGGCGAGGTGAACTCCACGGCCATGAACCGGATTCCGTTCGACCCCGTGTCGACGCACGCAAGCCGGATCGGGAATTCAACCTGTGCGTCGGAACCGTTCGGATTCGTCATGGTCCGGACCCCGGCCATCTGTCGAGGAGGAGCGCGATCACGCGGCCGGGCCCGTGGACGCCGGTCACCATGACCTGGCCGATGTCGGCCGACTTGCTGGGACCGGAGTGCAGCGCCAGCGCGGCGCCACCGTCGTCGCGGCAGGCGGCCAGCGCCTCGCCGAGGGTGGCGGCGACCGTACCGGCGTCCACCAGCACCACGTGCACCGGCGGGAGCAGCTGGGTGCGCCGCCCGTCCCGGCTGCTCAGCACCAGCGACCCGGACTGGGCGGCCGCCGCGCGCGCAACCGACACCCCCAGCGCGGCCTCCCGGGGCGGCGCTTCGGGAGCCGGCAACGCCAGGACCCTGGGAACGCCGGTCCCGTGGCTGACGCTCGCGAAGCGGGCGGCGAACCCGTGCAGCCACAGGCGCGCCGCGTCCGCGTCGGCGAAGCGGTGCACCTCGCCCCCCGCCGCGCGGAAGCACTCCGCGAAGTGTTCCACCGGCTTGGGGGCATCGGGCGCCGCCGTGCCAAGCTCGCCCGGATGAGGCGCCCGCGGCCGGTCCCGGAGCGCCTGCCGCACCCGCTCGAGAATCCGCTCCCTCATTCGATGCCCTCCCGCCAGAGCTCGCGGAACGAGGCCCGCGACGGCTCGGGATCCTTGCGCACCTCGCGCCAGCCACCCACCACCGGCAGGGGTACGCGGCGCACCGGTTCGGGGAGCGCGTGCAGCATGGCCCCGGCGGCCCGGTACAGCCCCGGCCGGGTGGCGACCGCCGTCCACGCCTTCAGCAGGCCCGCCTTGGCACGGGAATCCATCCCGGCCTCCACCGCCCGGCGGCGCCAGCTCAGGAGCAGCTCGGGGATGGGGATGCGCACGGGGCAGGCCTCCTCGCAGGCGCCGCACAGGCTGGACGCGAAGGGGAGCGGCATGGCCGCGTGCAGCCCGGCCAGCCCGGGGTTCAGCACCGACCCGATGGGGCCCGAGTACACCGCTCCGTAGGCGTGCCCGCCCGTCTGGCGGTACACCGGGCACGCGTTCAGGCAAGCGCCGCAGCGCACGCACCGTAGGGCCTCCCACGCCTCCGGGTCGGCGAGCACGTCGGTGCGGCCGTTGTCGACCAGCACCACGTGCACCTCCTCCGGCCCGTCGGGGTCCTCCGCGGTCCTGGGGCCGTGGATCATGGAGACATAGTTCCCCACCGGCTGTCCGGTCGCCGCCCGCGCCGTGAGCTGCAGGAACACCGCCAGGTCGCTCCAGCGCGGCAGCAGCTTCTCGATGCCCACCAGCGCCACGTGCACCGGCGGCGCCGAGGTCGTCAGCCGGATGTTGCCCTCGTTCTCGATGAGCGCCACGGTGCCCGTTTCCGCCACCAGGAAGTTCCCCCCGGTGATGCCCACGTCGGCCGCGAGAAACGCCTCGCGCAGGATCAGCCGCGAGACCGCGGCCAGCTCGTCGGGCGTCGCATCCAGCTCGGTCCCGTGAGTTTCGTGGTAGAGCCGGCGGATCTCGTCCAGGCTCAGGTGAATGGCGGGGCCGACGATGTGGCTGGGCGGCTGTTCGAGCAGTTGCAGGATGTACTCTCCCAGATCGGTCTCGAGCACGTCGACGCCCCGCTTCTCCAGCAGCTCGTTCACCTCGAGCTCCTCGGAGAGCATGCTCTTGCCCTTGACCGCGCGCATCGCGCCCCGGCGCTCGATGATGCCGGAGAGGATCCGGTGCACGTCCTCCTGCGACCCGGCCCAGTGGACCTCGGCGCCGTTGGCTTCGAGCCGCGTCTCGGCTTCCTCCAGATACCGGTCCAGATGGGTCAGCAGATGCGTCTTCACCCCTTCCGCCCAGACCCGCCACTCCTCCGCGGCCACCCCCGCGAATGCGGCCCGGCGGCGCGCGTCGAACGATAGCGTCGCCCCGGTCACCGAGGCGCGGACATCCCCGCCTTCGCGCGCCCGCTTCGGGTACTCCCGGCTATGAATCTGCACCGGCCGCCTCCCAGAGAACGTCGGCAAGATGGCGCACGGCGAGGTCCTGCCCGCGCTTCCGCATGCGGCTCGAGAGCTGGAGCAGGCAGCCGCAGTCGGCGGAGGTCAGGAAGTCGATGTCGCCCGCGTCGGCGAGCGTGTCCAGCTTGCGGTCGGCCATCCCCGCGGACACCTGCGGGAAGCTCACCGAGAACAGGCCCCCGAAGCCGCAGCATTCCTCCGCAGCCGCCCAGGGGACCACTTCGGCCCCGGCGTTGTCCAGCAGCTTGAGGGGCTCTTCGCGGATCCCCAGCTCGCGCAGGGCGTGGCACCCGTGATGGTACGCGATCCGGCGTCCCTCCAGGCCGCGCCCGAGCTTCGTCACCCCGAGCACCCGCACGAGGAACTCAGCCAGCTCGAACGTGCGCCCGGCCAGGTCGGCCGCCTGCCCCGACAGGTCGTCATCGTCGAAGAGATGGCCATAGAAGCGCCGGAGCATGCAGGCGCAGCTCCCCGAGGGAAGCACCACGTACTCGCTTTCGCGGAAGACGTCGATGGTGTGCGCAGCCATGCGGCGCGTCTCGGCGTCGCGGCCCGCGTTGAAGGCCGGCTGCCCGCAGCAGGTCTGCGCCTCGGGAAAGTCGACGTCCACGCCCAGCTTCCGGAGCAGCCGCACGGCCGAGGCGGCGGCCTCGGCGTAGAAGTGGTCGCCCAGGCAGGTGACGAACAGGGATGCGCGCACGGGCGCAGCGGGCGACTCGGACATGGATGTCGAGCGCTTCAGGCTCCGAAGCCGGAACTGCGCACCAGATCGAGCTCCTTGGTGACGATGAGGCCTTCGGCACCGTCGACGCGCTCCAGCAGCTCGATTCCGTGGACGGGGCCCAGCACCATGGCCGCGGTGGCGAGCGCGTCGGCGTCCATGGCGGACCGGGCTACCACCGTGGTAGCGCTGACATGGCCGGGCGAGGAGCCCGTGCGCGGGTCGACGATGTGATGATGGCGGAGGTCGGCGGTGTGCGCCCGCATGTAGTCGCCCGAGGTGGCGACCCCCTGGTGGCGCACCTCGATCGTCCCCAGCACCGTCCCCGGCTCGCGCGGGTGCTCGATCCCGACCGGCCATCCCTTGCCCGCCACCTCGCCTTCCCCGGCCGAGATGTCCCCGCCCCCGTCGGCCAGCACGCCGGCCGCACCCGCGCCCGTGACCAGCGCGACCACCCGGTCGAGGATGTACCCCTTCGCGATGCCGTCGAGCGAGAGCGACATGCCCGGGCGCGCGAACGCGATGCGCCCCTCATCCTCCGCGACGTGCCGGTGACCGACCCGTGACATGGCCTCCTCCAGGGCATTCGCCGCGGGCGGCGCGTCGGTCTTCGCGAAGCTGCTCTGGTACACCTCGATCAGCGGAGCCACGGTAGGATCGAAGGCGCCTCCGGTCAGCTCGGCGATGTGCAGGGCGCGGCGCACAACTGCCGCCAGCTCGGCCGGCGGGTCGTTGAGGACGCCCTCCCGGTTGAGCCGGGACACCGGCGTGTCGGGCCGGTAGCCGCTGAAAACGGCCTCCAGCCGATCGATCTCGTCGAAGGCGCCGCCGGCCAGGTCGCGCGCCCGCGCGGCGTCCGGGTGCACCACGGTGACGTGGACCAGTGTGCCCATGCGGGTGCGGGTATCGCTCGCGCTGTGCAGCCCGGCCCTGCGCAGGATCGCCGCCGTGAGTCCGCCACCCATCGCCAGCAGCAGGCCCGCAGCTCCGCCGATCCGGAGCGCCGTGCGCCGGGAAACGCCTCCGTTCCCGGGACGGCCACCGCTCATGGCGGGCATCGCGGGCCCGAACTCGGATTCCGGCAGCGGCCTGGACCGGGTCTGCGGCTCAGACATCGACCCCGGCTCAGACATCGACCCCGGCTCAGGCACCGGTGCCGATCCGGGCACCGGTCTCGACCCCGGCGCTGGGCGCCACCTTCAGCTGAACCAGCCGCCGGCGCACCTCATCGATTTCGTGGCGGCAGACGCCGGCCTGCTCGATCAGCTTCGCTTCGCAGATGTTGCAGCGCACGCACTCGCGGAAGTCGATGCGCGGTCCCTCGATGGCCCCCGTGGGACATGCCTGCTCGCACACCTTGCAGTGGTCGCAGTGCTCCACCCTGCGGATGCGAAAGGGCGACACCGTGGAGGCGACAGCGAGCGCGGCCCCCAGCGGGCAGGCGTAGCGGCAGTAGAAGCGGGGCACGATCGCCGACGCCACCAGAATCCCCCCGGCGATCCCCCACAGCACGATGGACGAACTCAGGAAGAAGACCGTCCCGAAGGGTTCGAAGAAGGAAAAGATGCTGGCCCGGCTCCCCGCCAGCGCCGGAAGCAGAATCGCCGCCAGACACACGTACTTGACCAGGTACAGGCGCTCGTGCAGGGCGCGCGGCAGTTCCCGCTTGAACTTCCTCGGAACCACCTTCTCCAGGAAATCCTGCAGGACCCCGAACGGACACAGGAACCCGCAGAAGACACGCCCCACCAGAAGCGTTGTCACCACCGTGAAGACCACGAACAGGAGCAGCGGGATGTCCTCCAGGAATACCGCCGGCCCCACGGAGATGACCGCGGTGATGTGCGACACCGAGAGGAAGCCGCCGTCGAACCACCCCAGGTACAGGAAGGTCGCCACCAGGGCCACCCAGCGCAGCCGGTCGCGTTTCAGGAAGAAGGCCACCGTGACCAGCGCCAGCAGGCCCAGCATCCAGGCGACCTCGGCGGGCGAGGTGCGCGCCAGCGTGCGCTCGAGGACGGTCTGTTCCTCGGCGAGGGAGAAATCGAGATCCGGCGGGGCCGCAGGCTGGACCGTCGCGGAAGGATTCTCGCTGGCTTCGGCCTCGGACTGGTTCGCGGATGGCGCGGCATCGCCTGCGGCCGCGTCGGCTGCCTCCGGCCGGTCGACAGGTACGGGGGCGGCTGTGGGGTCATCGGGGGATGAGGATTCACCCACGGCAACTGCTTCGGCGGCAGCGGCGTCGCCGGTCATTCCGGGATCGTCCGGAGCTGTTTCCGTCGGATCGTCCGGAGCTGACTCCGCGGGATCGTCCTCTTCCGCGGTCGCGGCAACCTCTTCGGGGGCATCGTCTGCCACCCCGCCGGCTTCCGCCGGATCTTCCGCTGGATCGGAGGGGGCCGGTGACGGATCGCCCCCAGCGGTTTCGGGTTCATCCGCGGTGGTTTCCGCGCCCCCGGCGGGATCGCCAGTCTGGGCCACGGGCTCAGCGGGATCCGGCTCCTCCTCTGCCGGCGCATCCCCCGCGACAACCTGCGCCGGCAGCTGCGGAGGTGGATACGCGGTCGTGTAGAGCCCCATGCCCGGGCGGAGATCGAAATGGATGTCGAAGGCCTGCTCGACATCGAGCGAACCCGGCACAGCCATCACCCCGACGTTGCGGAACTGCCCCTGGACCATCCCGCTGCGCGGCTCGCCCAGTATGACGACGTCCGGGTTGTCCATGTCGATGGTGTCGGCGCCCTGCACCAGCGAGAGCGTGCGCGGATAGAAGAGCAGGGCCAGCGCGCCATCGACGCCCACGAGCATCAGAGGGTCATCCTGCACGCGCTCCCCGAGCTGTTCCGCCACCTCGGCGAACCTGCTCCGGCCGACCATCATCTCGCCGACCGAGTCGCTGCGGATGTGCGCGAAGGAAAGCACGATGCGGGTGACGTTGTTTTCGAGCACATGGATCTGCGGCACCAGCTCTCCCGCCACCATGTCGGACCAGGACAGCTCGTCCAGCTCGTCCATGCCGATGGTCAGGAGCGAGCCGCCGGACTCGGCGGACGGGCGGGTGGCCAGGTAGTTGGCGTACACCCGGCGGGCGGAGGCGCGGATGCCGCGCGACATGGCCGACACCGAGATCGTCGCCCGCGACACCACGCGGACGTCGCGCTTGGCGCGGAAGGGGTCGGAGATGGACTTGCCCGTGAACTGGGCTTCGTAGCCGGGGGTGCGCAGGAAGTCGCCGCGGGTGCGGATATAGGATTCTACGTAGTGGGTGACCCGAACGCCGGTGAGGGTCCCGTCCCGGTCCATCCCCACCAGCACCTCGATGGGACCGTTGTAGCCGAGTTCCTCCGGGGGCACGTCGGATGTCAGGAAGGCATATCCGACGAGGGCGTCCTCGTCCGGGGCGTCGGCCGCGTAGCCGACGATCACCCGCGGGTCGCCGTCCCGGACCTCGAAGGTGGTCGCCCCCGGCAGGACATCCTCGACAAGGCTTTGCGGGAACGGGAAGTCGTCCGCGATTTGCTGGGTGAGGGCAGGAATCGGCGCGAGGATGCTCGCCGCCGTAGCGGCGCAGGCGCATGCGAGAGCCCTTGCGGCCAGCGGCAACGCTTTCCCCCGGCGCGAGAGTCTTGCGGCGGCCCGCCGCGCCCGGTCCTCAGGCATCCACCCGCGCGAGCCGGAGCGCGTTGCCCGTCACCAGCAGCGAGACTCCCACGTCGCCCACCAGGACGGCGGTGATCAGCGAGACCATCCCCAGGGGGACGCCCACCACCAGCACGAGCTTCACCAGCAGGGCGGTGGCGATGTTCTGGCGGATGACCGCCCGCGACTTGCGCGAAAGCCGGAACAGGTAGGGCAGGCGGGTGAGGTCGTCGCCCATCAGCGCCACGTCCGCGCTGTCGATGGCGGCGTCGCTGCCGGCGGCCCCCATGGCGATGCCCACCGAGGCGGCCGCGAGCGAGGGCGCGTCGTTCACGCCGTCGCCCACCATCGCCACCCGGCCGTGCTCCCGCTCGAGCGCCTTGAGCGCCTTCACCTTCTCGTGCGGGAGCAGCCTGGCCATCACGTCGTCCACCCCGGTCTCCCCTGCGACCCGGCGGCCGGTCGCGGCGTCGTCACCGGTCAGCATCACGACGGGGCGGATTCCCATGCCGTGCAGCCGCCCCACCGCCTCCCGCGCCTGCTTGCGGGCCCGGTCCTCCAGCGAGATCCACCCCAGCGGCCCGTCCTCGTCCGCGACGACCACCACCGTGCGGCCGTCGCCGGCCATGCCCCCGGGTGCCTCGCCGATCCCCAGGACCGCCGGCTTGCCGACGAAGTGGCGCACGCCGTCCAGGCGGGCCTCGACACCCTCGCCCCGGCGGGTGGAGAAGTCGCGCACGGCGTAGTGGGTGTGGATGTCGCGCCGGGCCGCCTCCTCGTGGATCGCGCGCGCGACGGGATGCTCCGAGCGGGCCTCCACCGCGGCCGCGCGCGCCAGCACCGTGGCCGGTGGCGCCCCCCGGGTCGAGCGCACCTCGCGCACCTCCAGGTGCCCGACCGTGAGCGTGCCGGTCTTGTCCATGGCCATGGCCCGCACGCCGCTCATCGCCTCCAGGTAGACTCCGCCCTTGATCAGCACCCCGCGGCGCGCGGCGGCCGTGATGCCGCTCACCACGGCGACCGGGGTGGAGATCACCAGCGCGCACGGGCACGCGATCACCAGCAGCGTGAGCCCGCGCACCAGCCAAATGATGAAGTCCGCGCCCGCGAGCGTCGGCACCGCCACCACCAGCACGGCCGCGATGGTGACCGCCGGGGTGTACCAGCGCGCGAAACGGGTCACCACCCGTTCCGTCTTCGCCTTCTGCGCTCCCGCCCGCTCCACCAACTCCACGATGCGCGCGAGCGAACTCGAATCGGCGGGCTTGTCGGTGCGCACGCGCATGTAGCCGTCGCGGGTGATGGTGCCGGCGAATACCGGGTCGCCCCGCTCCTTCTCCACCGGGAGCGACTCCCCGGTGAGGGGTGACTCGTCCACCGCGGAGCCTCCCTCCACCACGCTGCCGTCGACCGGAATCCGCTCGCCGGGGCGTACCACCACCACATCCCCGACCGCGACCTCCGACGCCCGCACCGTCTCCTCCACCCCGCCCCGCATTACCACGGCCGTCTTGGGGGCGAGGTCCATCAGCGACTCCATGGACGCCCGCGCGCGGTCCACCGCGTAGCTCTCCAGCAGCTCGGCGGTCGAGAACAGGAAGGCGATGGCCGCGGCCTCCAGGTACTCCCCGATCGCGATCGCGCCCAGGATCGCCACCGTCATCAGGAAGTTCATGTCCAGCGAGAACCTGCGCGCCGCGCGCACCCCGTCCGGCATGAACCTCCATCCGCCCACCAGCGCCGAGGCGATGAACAGGAGCGAAGGAATCCGCACCTCGTTCAGTGGCAGCGTGAACAGCAGCGGGCCCGCCCCGGCCAACTGGAGCGCGAGCCCGACCGCGAACAGCGCCGCCGAAACGTACGTGATGCGGGCGTCCCGCGTCGCCCAGGTCGCGGACGCGCGCTGCTGCGGCGCGCCGGTATCGGGCTCGGCCAGGTGCCCGAGGCGCCCGATCGCCCGCCGCACCTCCTCGGTCTCGACCCGGCCGGCATCGATCTCGACGGTCACCGTGCGGCCCACCAGGTTGGCCCCCACCCCGAGCACCCCGTCGACCCCGCGCAGCCCGTCCTCGATGCGGGTCACGCAGTGCGTGCAGTCCATGTCCCGGACCCGGAATCGAACCGCGGTCGCGGTCCCTCTTCCGTCCCCGTCCAGCATCACTCTCGTTATGAAAAGTCCCACGCCCGCACAGAACAGGGCAATGGGGTTTGGGTGGGATGAAGTGAAAAAATAAGAGGGGGGCGGGGGGGGG
>VXMG01000079.1:0-45821 GCA_009841185.1 Gammaproteobacteria bacterium | reverse complement strand
GTGGAGGGGGAGGAGGGGCGGCGCAGCGGGCCTCCGGGATGGCCGGAAGATCTTGAGTGGGCGTGCTGACACGCACTCCGCTGGTCGACCTGCGGGCACAGTACGACACCATGCGGGCGGAGATCGATCGCGCGCTCACCGAGGTGGTCGAAAGCCAGAGATTCGTGCTGGGACCTGCGGTCGAGGCGTTCGAGAAAGCCGTGGCGGAGCGGGTCGGGGTGCGTCACGCCGTCGGATGCGCCAATGGCACCGACGCCATCTGGCTCGTGTTGCGCGCCTTGGAGCTCGGTCGCTCCGACGAAGTCATCGTGCCCGCCTTTACCTTCTTCGGGACCGCCGGAGCGGTATGGAACGCGGGCCTCCGCCCGGTCTTCTGCGACGTGGACCCGGAGACCTTCAACCTGGATGCGGACACCGTGCGCGCGTGCTGGAGCGATCGCACCCGGGTCGTTCTTCCCGTGCATCTGTTCGGGCAGATGGCGCCCATGGCCGAATTGCTCGAGCTCGCGCGTGAACGGGGTGCCCGGGTGGTCGAAGACGCGGCGCAGGCGCTCGGCGCCCGGCAGCGGACGCCCGGAGGTGAGATCGCGTTCGCCGGAGCCTCCGGAACGGCGGGGACCGTCAGCTTCTTTCCCACCAAGAACCTGGGAGGATTCGGCGATGGCGGCATGATCGTCACCGACGACGGCGCGCTGGCGCGGCGGCTTCGCAGGCTGCGCGCGCACGGAGGGGTGAGCGGCGGGCGCCATGTCGCGGTCGGGGTGAACAGCCGGCTGGATTCCCTGCAGGCTGCGGTGCTGCACGCGAAACTGCCCCGGCTGACCGGCTGGACGGAGGCCCGCAGGACGAACGCTGCGATCTACGATGAAATGCTGGCCGGGATCTCCGGTGTCCTCCGCCCCCGGGTTCGAGAGGGGAACTTCCACACCTACCATCAATACACCATTCGGGCGCGCGAAAGGGACAGGCTTCGGGACCATCTGCACCAGAGAGGACTGGAGACCGGGCTCTACTACCCGCGACCGCTCCACCTGCAGCCCTGCTTTGCGGAACTCGGCTATCGTCCCGGCGATCTTCCGGTGGCCGAGACCGCATGCCGTGAAGTGGTCAGCCTTCCCGTGTTCCCGGAGCTGGGGAGGGAACGTGCAGCGGGGGTTGCGCGGGCGATTCGGGACTTTTACCGGACAGGATGAGTCATCCGTTCATGGACGCGCCCGCCTTCTTTCGCGATCCTTCACCGGGGGAACGGGCGTTGGTGCTTTGCAGGGGAGTTCGGTGCCGATGAAGAGTGGAAGTCGCGCGTACAAGAGCGGGCGCACCTCGGTGCTGTCCGCACTGGTCGTATGCCTGGGTGCCGCCTGCTCATCCACCCCGCCCTATTTTGGATTGACCGCCTCTCAACTCCTCGAGTATTCACAGGAGGCGTTCGATCGCGAAGACTGGGATGAAGCCGTGACGGCGCTTGAGAGGCTGGTGCAGGGAGCGCCGGGCTTCGATCAGATGGCCGAGGCCCGCATGCTGCTGGCGCAGGCCTATCTCAACAAGGGGGACTACATAACCGCCAACTCCGAATTCGTTCGCTTCTCCAGCACGTATCCGACCCACGAGCTCATGACCCACGCGGCCCTGGGGCTGTGCCGGTCGCACTCGCGCCTGTCCCCTATCCTCGACCGTGACCAGCAGTACACCGTGCAGGCGCTGTCGTCCTGTCAGGCGGTGACGCTCGACTACCCGGGAACCCAGGAGGCGGCAGAAGCCGATTCGATCCGCAACGTCATGGTGGAAAAGCTGGCGTGGAAGGACGTCAACCGGGGCGAGTTCTACTTCCGGCGCAGCCTGCTGGATTCCGGACTCATCTACTTCGAGCAGGCGCTCGAGGACTTTCCCGATACCACCGCGGCCCCGGCCGCCCTGCTCTTCATCTATCGCACCTACCAGCGCCTGGAGTACGAGGAAGAGGCGACCGAGGCGCGCCAGAGGCTGCTCGACCGGTATCCGGATTCACCGGAAGCGGAGGAGGTCCGTGATGGCGGATGAGCGCGCTCCCGGGGGCGTCGCGCTCTTCGGGGGAACCTTCGACCCGCCCCACATCGGGCATCTGACGGTGGCGCAGGACGCCTACGACGCTCTTCCAGTGCACCGCGTCGTGTGGATCCCGTGCGGACATCCTCCCCACAAGCGCCCGTGGCGGCTGTCGTCCCCCGAGGTTCGCCTGGAGATGACCCGGGCGGCCGTGGCCGGCGACGAACGCTTCCGGGTAAGCGACCGGGAGGTGCGCCGAAAGGGCACCTCCTATACAGTCGACACGCTGCGGGAGCTCGTGGCCGCCGGTACCGCGACCCGCCTCTTCCTGCTGATCGGCCCCGATCAGGCGGCGGCCTTCCACAGCTGGCGGGAACCCGCCGAGATCGCGCGCCTGGCGCGGGTCGTGGTCATGGTCCCCGGCGGCGGCTCCTTCGGACGGGTTCCGTCCCCTGGCGTGAAGCACGAGCAACTGCCCGTCACCCGGATCGACGTCTCGTCGAGCGAGATTCGGACGCGATTCGGCGAGGAACGCCGGCTTCGGTATCTGGTGCCCGACCCGGTCCGCGCGATCGTGGAGCAGGAAGGGCTGTACCCGTACGCGGAACGCCCGTACATCGCGGCCGGGGGAGTGGCTTCCGGCGGTGCCGGAGCCGGTCGCCGCCGTGCCATGACGCGCGCGACGCGCTGGACGGAACGATGATCAAGGCATTCGCCAGGAAGGTGTTCGGAGATCGGCACGCCCGGGAAGCGCGAAAGCTCCAGCCCCTGGTCGACGAGATCAACGAGATCCAGGAGGGACTGGCCGGGATCTCGCGGGATGAGCTGCGCGGCAAGACGGACGAGTTCCGTGCCCGCATACACGAACGGGTGGGTCCCGTTCTCGACCAGGTGCAGGATCTTCGCGAACGCAAGAGCCGGTCTCAGGATCCGTCCGAGCGGGAGAGCCTCGGCCTCCAGATTGCCGAACTCGACAAGGATTATCTCGCCGAACTCGAAGAGGCTCTCGACGATATCCTCCCAGAGGCTTTTGCCGTCGTCAAGGAAGCGTGCCGGAGGCTCGTCGGATCCACGGTGCGGGTGACCGGGCACGACCTGGTCTGGGACATGATCCCCTACGATGTCCAGTTGATCGGGGCGATTGCGCTCCACCAGGGCAAGGCCGCCGAGATGGCCACCGGTGAAGGCAAGACCCTGGTGGCGACGATGCCGCTCTACCTGAACTCCCTCGCGGGGCGGGGAGCGCACCTCGTCACCGTCAACTCCTACCTGGCCCGCCGGGACGCCCAGTGGATGGGCTACATCTACGAATCACTGGGCCTCACCACGGATGTGATCGACGAGCACCAGCCCGGTTCGGAGGAGCGCCGGCAGGCGTACCTCGCGGACATCACCTACGGGACCAACAACGAGTTCGGGTTCGACTACCTGCGCGACAACATGGTCCACGACCTCGCGCAGCGGGTACAGCGCGGGCATCCCTTCGCGATCATCGACGAGGTGGACTCCATCCTCATCGACGAGGCTCGAACGCCGCTGATCATCTCGGGCCCGGTCGGGCGCGACACCTCGACGCCGTTCAAGCAGATGGCGCCGCTGGTGGGAAGGCTCTATCGGCAACAGTCGAAGATCACGGGCGAGCTGGTGGCCGCCGCGCACCGTGAACTGGAGGCGGGCAACGAGCACGGCGCCGGCGAGAGCCTGCTGGCAGTCAAGCGGGGGACGCCGAAGAACAAGCGCCTGCTAAAGCTCTTCGCCGAGGATCCGGGGATTCAGAAGCTGGTGCAGAAGGTCGAAGGCGACTACATGCGGGAAAAGCGCCTGCACGAGATCGACGAACTCCTGCTGTTCGCGATGGATGAGAAGGGTCACAATGTGCACCTCTCGGACAAGGGCCTGGACACCCTGTCACCGGGAGAGCCCGACGCCTTCGTGGTGCCGGATCTCTCCGAGGCAATGGGGGAGCTCGAGCAGGACGAGACGCTCTCGGTGGACGACCGGCGGGAACGCATTCAGGCGCTCGAGGGCGAGTACGCGACCAAGAGCCAGAAGATCCACGTTATTCACCAGTTGCTGAAGGCATACGCGCTCTATCATCGCAACGAGCAGTACATCCTCGGCGAGAACGGCGCCGTGGTGATCGTGGACGAGTTCACCGGGCGGCAGATGCCGGGCCGGCGATGGAGCGACGGGCTGCACCAGGCGGTGGAGGCGAAGGAGGGCGTGGAGGTGCGGGGCGAGACCCAGACGCTCGCCACCATTACCATCCAGAACTATTTCCGCATGTACGACAAGCTGGCGGGGATGACCGGAACCGCGGAGACGGAGGAGAACGAATTCCACCAGATCTACGGCCTGGACGTGATGGTGATCCCCACCAACCGGCCGGTGATCCGGGACGACCGCGACGACCTCATCTTCCGCACCGTACGCGAGAAGTACAACGCGCTCATGGACGAGATCGGGCATTTCAACCGGCTGGAGCTGCCCGTGCTGGTCGGCACCACCAACGTGGATGTCTCGGAAACGCTTTCCCGCATGCTCAAGCGGCGTGGCATCCGCCATAACGTGCTCAATGCCAAGCAGCACCTCCGCGAGGCGGAGATCGTGGCCGAGGCGGGGCGCCCGGGGGCGGTGACCATCGCCACCAACATGGCCGGCCGCGGCACCGACATCAAACTGGGCGAGGGGGTCAGGGACGCGCGCACCGTGGGGTGGGCGCGCGCCCGCGGGCTCGACCTCGACGAACTCTATCCGGTCGATCCACGCCGGGTCACCATGGACCTGGAGAAGAAGCCGGACGACTTCGTCGTCGAGGTCGGCGGCCTCCACATCCTCGGATCGGCGCGGCACGACTCGCGCCGCATCGATCGCCAGCTCCGGGGGCGCGCCGGACGCCAGGGCGACCCGGGAACCTCGCAGTTCTTCCTCTCGCTCGAAGACGACCTGATGCGTCTGTTCATGTCGGACCGCGTGGCGGGGGCCATGGAAAAACTCGGCGCCGAGGAAGGCGAGGTGATCGCGCATCCCCTGGTGACGCGCTCGATCGGAAGGGCCCAGGTGCGCGTGGAGGGGAACAACTTCGAGGCGCGCAAGCGGCTTCTCGACTACGACGATGTCATGAACCAGCAGCGCGAGGTCATCTACGACCTGCGCCTGTTTGCGCTGGAGGGGGGAGAGGATCTCAAGGGCGAGATCTGGGAGATGATCGAGTACGCCCTCGGGAGCACGCTGGACGAGTATGTGCCCGCCTCCAGCCCCGAGGAGGAATGGGACCTGGCCGGACTCAAGCGCCGCCTGCTGCTCGAATTCCTGGTGCTCGTGAACGATTTGCCCGACGGGGAGGAGTCGGTCCCGGAACTGGACCACGAGGATCTGGCGGCACTTGTCAACGAGGCCGGAAGGGACGCCTTTCAGCGCAAGCTGGAGGGCTTCGGCGAGACCGCGGAACGCGTCACTTCCTATATCCTGCTGTCGGTGATCGACCAGAAGTGGAAGGATCACCTGTACGACCTCGACCACCTCAAGGCGTCCATCTCCTACCGCAGCTGGGGGCAGAAGGACCCCCTGGTCGAATACAAGAAAGAGGCCTACGACATGTTCGTGGACCTCATGCACGATCTGCGCAAGACGCTGGCGTCGCTCATCCTGCGGGCTCAGGTCGAGCAGCAGCCGATGATGCGCCGGCGCCCGATGGGAGGCCAGCGCCTCACCTATACGGGTCCGCAGGAGACATCGGCCGCAACCACCCGCGCACGGCCGGCTGCTCCGGTCTCCCGCCGGGCGGGCGTGCCGGGAGGAGTCGACGCGACCGGCATCGCCCGGAGCGCGCGCGCGGCCGTCGGTTCCGCGACCGACGTGTCCACCCTGGCCACCAACCGCGGAGAGGCCCGCAAGTCCCGGCCGGTCACTGTCGAGGCCCGCCCGGGGCGTAACGACCCCTGTCCGTGCGGCTCGGGCAAGAAGTACAAGAAGTGCTGCCGCGGGCGAGCCGCCTGACACCTTCCCGTCCGATGCGCGAATGGCCGCGCGGCGACCGTCCGCGCGAACGCCTGCGGGAAGTTGGCGTGCACGGGCTGGCGACCCGCGAACTGCTCTCGCTCGTGGTGGGCAGCGGAAGCAGGGGTGCGAGCGCGATGGACGTGGCGGACGCCCTGCTGCGGCGCTGCGAGGGATCGCTGGCGCGCATGGGATCGGCCCCCGCCGGGGTCCTGGAGGGCGTCGCGGGCGTCGGAGGGGCGACCGCCGCAAGAGTGCTCGCGGCGCTGGAACTGGGTCGCCGGGGCGTCAGGGAGCGCCTTTCCACCCGCGACCCGATTCGCGGTCCCGGCGACATCTATGCCCGCATGGCTCCCCGGCTGCGCGATCTGCGCCACGAGGAGTTTCACGCCCTTCTGCTCAACAGCCAGCACGGCGTGCTGCGCGAGGTGCTGATCACGCGCGGAATCCTGGACGCCTCCCTCATCCATCCGCGCGAGGTGTTGCGGGAGGCGATCGTGGAGAGCGCGGCGGCGGTGATTCTGGTGCACAACCACCCATCCGGAAATCCGTCACCCTCCGCCGAGGACCGCGAGGTCACCCGGCAACTGTCGGCGGCCGGCCGCACGGTCGGGATCCCGGTGCTCGACCACGTGATCATCGCGGGCGAGGCATTTCGCTCGCTGGCCCAGGACGGCCTGATGTAACGAGCCTTGCCGATGCGCGTGCGTCGGGGTAGCCGGCCGCATCCCGCCGCGCGCGCCCGGTCCCTGCGGATAACCCGGCTGGCGATTATGTTCACTGGTCGAGCGCAGCTCGAACGAGTCCGCACACCGCTGTCTCACCTGCAGGGTCCCCATGATGGCGACTTCGACTGCCACGATTGCCAGGAACGCGGTTCAGAAGCTGCCCGCGCAGCTTGCTCCGGCCATCGAGGCGTACGCCGACCGCCTGGACGTCGGCCGGATCGAGAGGGCCTACCGGGTCGCAGCGGAAGCACACGCGGGCCAGCGGCGCGCTTCCGGCGCACGCTATGTCACCCACGCGGTCGGTGTCGCCACCATCCTGGCGGAACTCCGTCTGGATACCGCTTCCATTGCCGCGGGCCTGATCCACGATGTCGTGGAGGACACCGCCGTCGACCTGACCGATGTGGAAGCCCAGTTCGGCCCCGAGGTGGCGGGGATCGTGGACGGGGTGACGAAGATCGGGCGGGTGCGCTTCCGGTCGAATGCGGAACGGCAGGTCGAGAACTACCGCAAGCTGCTGGTGTCGATGGTCCAGGACGCCAGGGTAATCCTCATCAAGCTCGCCGACCGGCTCCACAACATGCGCACGCTCGAGCACCTGCGGCCGCCCAAGCAGCGGCGAATCGCGCTCGAGACGCGCAACATCTATGCCCCCATCGCCCATCGCCTGGGGCTGGCGGCCATCAAGTGGGAGCTGGAGGATCTGGCTTTCAAGTTTCTCGAACCCGACGAGTACAACCGGCTGAAGAAGAAGATTCAGCAGCGCCGGCGGGAGCGGGAGCGGCAGATCATGCAGATGAGGCGTCCGCTGGTGGACATGCTGACGGAAGTGGGGATTCCCTTCGTGGACGTGACGGGCAGGCCGAAGCATCTGTGGTCGATCCACAAGAAGATCCGCGCCAACGACCTGCCCTTCGAGGAAATCCAGGATCTGCTGGCCCTCCGCGTGATTACGGACTCGGTGCAGCACTGCTACGCGTCGCTCGGGGTGATCCACAACCGCTGGACTCCGGTGCAGGAGCGCTTCCGCGACTATATCGCGACGCCGAAGTCCAACATGTACCAGTCCCTGCACACGACCGTGTTCGGTCCGCGCGGCCGCCGCTACGAGATCCAGATCCGCACAGAGGCGATGCATCTGACGGCGGAGCAGGGGATCGCCGCACACTGGCGCTACAAGGAAGGCGGGGACGCCAGGAAGGACGAAGTCGGAGAAGCTCTCTCCTGGTTCCGCCAGGTGCTCGAATGGCAGAAGGATACCAGCGAGCCGGAGGAATTCATGGAGTTCCTCCGCATGGACCTCTTTCAGGGAGAGATCTTCGTCTTCACCCCCAAGGGCGAAGTCAAGCAGCTTCCCGTCGGCGCGACTCCGATCGATTTCGCGTATTCCGTCCACAGCGAGATCGGGTCGCACTGCGCGGGCGCCCGGGTGAACGGCCGCATCGCCCCGCTTTCACGCAAGCTCAAGAACGGCGACACCGTCGAGATCATCAAGAACGCGAAGCAGCGGCCCAACCGCGACTGGCTTGCGTTCGTCAAGACCTCGCGGGCGCGCGGGCAGATCCGCCGCTGGATCCGCAAGGAGGAATTCGCCTCCGCCCTTCAGCTGGGTGGGGATTTCCTGAAGCAGGAGCTTCGCAAGCGACGCCTGCCCAAGCCGGACGACGACGCGAAGATCCATGCGGCCGCGCAGTTGGGCTATCCCGACTTCGACCAGATGCAGGCGGCGCTGGGGCGGGGGGACGTGGGTCCGGCTGCCGCCCTCAAGGCCCTCTTCCCGGACCAGGAGACCACTCCAGGCGCCCAGCGCCCTTCAACGTTGCGGCGCATCGCCGCCAGGATACGTCCTTCCAGCAAAGGCGTGCGCATCCAGGGCGTGGACAACCTGATGGTGCGCTACTCCCAGTGCTGCCAGCCGGTGCCGGGCGACGACGTCATCGGCTATATCACGGTCGGGCGCGGCATCTCGATTCACCGGAGCGACTGCGCCAACGTGCTCTATCTGTCCCAGGATCCGGAGCGCAGGGTCGAGATTCGATGGACGGCGGAGAAGGGAGATACCCGGATGGTGAAGATTCAGGCGCGGGCCGTGGATCGCCGGGGGCTCCTGTCGGATATCGCCAAGGCCATCGCCAACACCGGGACCAACATCCAGAACGCGGACGTCCGATCGGACAGGGCGGGCATGAGCGGCGAGTTCGTGGTGGAGGTGGAGGACCTGTCTCATCTGGAGAAGGTGCTCAAGGCCGTGAACCAGGTGAAAGGGGTGCTCACGGTCGAACGGCGCGAGGGCAGGGGCGAGACGGGAAGGATCGAGGCCTGAGTTCGTGCCCCGGTTCGAGATCCACTCCTCCTTCGAGCCCGCGGGAGACCAGCCCTCCGCCATCGAGGAGCTCTCGGCCGGGCTGGAAGACGGAACCCGCTTCCAGACCCTGCTGGGGGCGACCGGTACCGGGAAGACGCTCTCAATGGCGCACGTGATCCAGCGCCACGGTCGTCCCACGCTGGTGATGTCCCACAACAAGACCCTTGCGGCTCAGCTCTACGGGGAACTGAAGGCGCTTTTTCCCGTCAATGCGGTCGAGTATTTCGTCTCCTACTACGACTACTATCAGCCGGAAGCCTATGTCCCGGCCACCGACACCTACATCGAGAAGGATGCGAGCATCAACGAGGACATCGACCGGCTGCGTCTCCGCTCCACCTCCTCGCTGTTCGAGCGGGACGACGTAATCGTGGTGGCGTCGGTTTCCTGCATCTACGGCCTGGGCAACCCCGCCGACTATCGCTCCCTCATGCTGGAAGCGCGGGTGGGGGAGGTTGTGCCGCGTGACGAGTTGCTGCGGGGGCTGGTCGACATTCAGTACAGCCGCAACGATTTCGCCTTCGAGCGCGGCACCTTCAGGGTACGGGGCGACACGGTCGAGATTCTCCCCGCCTATGAGGAGCAGGGGATCCGCATCGAACTGTGGGGAGACGAAATCGAGCGCATCACCCGGTTCGAGCCCCTCACCGGAGAGGCGATCGTTTCCCTGAACCGCACCGCCATCTACCCCGCCAGCCACTATGTCACACACCGCCGCACCCTGGAGGAGGCGGTGCCCCTGATCCGCGACGAGCTGGCCGATCAGCTGCACCGCTATCGCAGGGCGGGCAAGCTGCTGGAGGCGCAGCGGCTCGAGTCGCGCACCAACTTCGACATCGAGATGATGCTCGAGGTGGGTACGTGCCCGGGCATCGAGAACTACTCGCGCTTCATCAGCCGCCGCGAGGCGGGGGAAAGGCCATCCTGCCTTCTGGACTACTTCCCGGAGCGCTTCCTCACCATCGTGGACGAATCGCACGTGTCCCTGCCTCAGATCCGCGGGATGTTCAACGGCGACAAGGCACGCAAGGATACCCTGGTCGAGTTCGGCTTTCGGCTGCCGAGCGCGCTGGACAACCGGCCGCTCCGTTACGAGGAGTGGGAGTCCGTTCTGGATCAGGCGGTCTTCGTCTCGGCCACCCCTGGCGACATGGAGCTGGGGCTGTCGCGGGGCGTCGTGGTGGAACAGATCATCCGCCCCACGGGGCTGGTCGACCCGGAGGTGGAGGTGCGTCCCGTGCGCGGCCAGGTCGACGATCTGCTCGCCGAGATCCACGAGCGGGCGGCCCGGGGCGAGCGCATCCTGGTCACCACCCTCACCAAGCGCATGGCTGAGGATCTCTCGGAGTACCTGCAGTCGCTGGGGGTGCGCGTCCGCTACATGCACTCGGAGATCAACACCATCGACCGGGTGGACATCCTGCGCGCCCTGCGGCTCGGCGGCATCGACGTGCTGGTGGGCATCAACCTGCTCCGCGAGGGTCTCGATCTGCCGGAGGTGTCCCTGGTCGCCATTCTGGACGCCGACAAGGAGGGATTCCTGCGCGATGCCCGTTCGCTGATCCAGACCATCGGCCGGGCCGCCCGCAACGTCCGCGGCACGGCGATTCTCTATGCCGACACCATCACCGAATCGATGGCGAGGTGCCTCGACGAGACCAATCGGCGACGCGAGATTCAGCTGGCCTACAACAGGGAACATCGGATCACTCCGGAAACCATCGTGAAGAGCGTGGAGGAGATCGAGTTCAGCACCCGTGTGGCGGATGCGCGCGAGAAGCCGGTCGCCCTGGTGGCGGAAGCGCAGCCCGGCTATTCGGACGAAGTCAACCGCGAAGAGTACGTGAAGATTCTGGAAGAGGAGATGAACCGGGCGTCGGGCGCACTCGAGTTCGAGCGGGCCGCGATGCTGCGGGACCAGCTCTTTGAGCTGCGGGTGTCGCTCGAGGGCGAAGGCGCGAAGAGGTAGGCCGCGATGCCCCCGGACACGGCGGAGACCGCGTCGGTGGAGACGCGGAGGGTGTTGAGCGAGGAGGAGCTGGCGAAGTGGGGCGAGCGCATCGGGTCCTCGGTCAAGCCTCCGGTGTTTCTGATGCTGCGCGGACCCGTGGGCGCGGGGAAGTCGGTGCTGGCGAGGGCGGTGGCGCGAGGGGCCGGGGTGCGCGGGGCCGTGCCGTCGCCGACCTTCAATCTGGTGTTCCGTTATCCGGGCGTGAGGGGAAAGACCATCGTACACATGGATCTGTATCGTCTGAACGACGAATCCGAACTGGCGGAACTGGGCTGGTTCGAGCTTGGCGGCAGAGGTGAAATCGTGATCGTCGAATGGCCGGAGAGAGCGCGGGCCCTCCTCCCGCCGGACCGTTGGGAGATATCCCTGACCGCGCCGGCTCCCGGCGCAACGGTGCGCGCGGTTGACGTCTCCTGCAGCGGAAACCCGCCCGGGTTGCCGGATCGATGAACGGACGCAGCCGCACCATTCTCGCCTTTGACACGTCGTCGCGGCTGGGGTCCGTGATCGTGACCGCGAACGGCAAGGTGCTCGCGCGTGCCTTCCTGCGCAGCCCGCGCCGGCACGCCTCCCGCCTCTTGCCTGCCATTCGCGGCGTGCTCGTGGCTTCGGGCGCCCAACTGGGCGATCTGGCGGGTATCGTGGTGGGGAGTGGCCCGGGGTCCTTTACCGGCGTGCGCGTGGCGGCGGCGACCGCCAAGGGGCTGACGGAGGGATGCGGGGTGCCGATATGGACCTACTCCAGCCTGGCCGCCGCCGCGGCTTCGGTTGGGGTTTGGCTGCCCGCCGGCTGGTCCGGACCGGCCGGGTGGCGCAAGGGACACGAGGACCGGGCGGTGGAGCCTCCCGAGCCCGGCACTCCCTGCTACGTCCTCTTTGACGCGCGCGGGGACCGGGTGTACGCAGGCTGTTTCCGGGTGGGGCCCGGCTCCGTCGATGTCCTGGTTCCCCCGTCCGCCACGCGCCTGGGCGAAGTGCTGTCCTCGTCCGTTCCGGAAGGCGCGATCTTCGCGGGCGACGGCGCGTTTCGCCACGCCGCGGCGATCGGGCGCCGCGGCTGGCGTGTCGTCCCGCCCCCGGTCGGATTGCCCACCGCCGAGGGGCTCGCCCGCCTCTTCACGCTCATGCCCGGGCCGCCCGTGGATAACGCGCGCGCGTGGGAGCCGGAGTACCTGCGTCCCTGGAGGGCAGGGGCTGCCGGTCCGTGACCGCCGCGCCCGAGACGCCAGGATCCCGTGGAGCGAGCGGGGGTAGTGTGTCCCGGATCTCGCCATCGCACGGGCCGCCGTCCATGCCCGGCCCCCGTCACCCTGAAGAGCCGGAGGACTGAACCCCAAATGACCGCGGTCGGGATCCTGGCGCTCCAGAGCCGTCCGCCGGCAACCTTGCTGGAAATGGTCGTCGGGGCGAGCGCCCCTACCCTGGTGGTGCTGGCCGTGCTCGGCGTGTTTTCCCTGGCGAGCTGGTACGTGATCGGCTGGAAGTACCTCCAGTTTCGCAAGGTTCGGGCCCAGGGAAACCAGTTCCTGGACGCGGTGTCCAATGCGCGGGGGCTCGAAGAGGCCTATACCGCGATTCTGGCCCTACCGGAATCCCCCTACGGCCGCCTCTTTCGACACGGGGTCAACTTCTTCAGCGAGTTGCGGCCGGGGGCGCTGCGCGGAGGCGTGTCCGCAAGGGAAGGATTGACCCAGGTTGAGCTGGAGACGCTTCGGATGGTATTGCAGAAGGAGGAATCCGACGAGCGCGACGACCTCGCCCAGGGCCTTACCTGGCTCGCCGTCATCGGCTCCATCTCGCCCCTGCTCGGGCTGATGGGAACCGTGATCGGCATCATGAACACCTTCCGGGGAATCACCGCGAGCGGCTCGGCGAACATTGCCGCCGTGGCCCCGGGGGTGGCGGAGGCGCTGGTGACCACCGTGACCGGGCTCTTCGTCGCCATCCCCGCGGTCATCGCCTACAACTACTACGTGTCGCGGTTGAACCTGGTCGCAGGTGAGCTCGAGGGGTTTTCGAGCGAGTTCATCGGAACGCTCGCGCGGGAGGGGCACGTTTGAGCCACGACAGCCGGTCCCGGGGACGCCGCGGGGATCTGCCGCTGCGCGCGGAGATCAACGTGACCTCCCTCGTGGACGTCGCCTTCACGTTGCTGGTGATCTTCATCATCACCGCCCCCATCCTTCAAGGGGGCATCGAGGTGGGCGTGCCGCGAGCCGATGTGGCTCCGCTGACCGCGGACGAAGAGCCCCTGATCGTCGCAGTTCGCGCCAACGGGGAGATCGTGCTCTCCGAGACGGTCGTGCCCTACGAGGATCTCGAGGGCGTGCTCTCCCAGGCGGTGACCGCGCGCAACGTGGGGCAGATCTACATTCGGGGCGACTCCCTTGCGTACCATGGCGACATGGTGCGCGTCTTCGCGAAGGTCCAGGACCTGGCGCGGCAGGAGGGGATCCGCTTCGCGATCGTTGCCGAGCCCGACGCGAGCCGATAACAGGGGGAAGTGGCGGTGGGCCGAAGCGCGCGACGGAGAAGGGACCGGCCGGGTCGATCTCCGGTTTTCTTCTCGGTCGGCCTGCACGGGTTTTTCCTGATGCTGGTCGTGGCGACCAACATCCAGCCCGAGCCGGTGCAGCTGTTGACCATCGAGCTCGAACTGGTCGCAATGCCCGCGCCGGCAGCCGAGGTCGAACCCGCGCCGACTCCCGAAGAGGAGGAGCTCACCGTCGACACCCCGGAGCCCGAAGCCCCTCCCGAGGAGGAACCGGTAGCGGAACTGGAGGACGAACCGGAGCCCGAGCCCGAACCCGTTCCTCTCCCGGACGCCCCGGAGCCCGTCCCGGAGGAACGGCCGGTCGAGGAGGAACCCGAGCCGGCGCCGCTCGACGAACCCAGCACGGGCACCGACGATCTCGATGTCCGAATGAGGGGCGTGGAACGGGATTTTCCACAGTATTACGCTAACATGCAGCGCCAGATGCGGCGGTGCTTCCGTCCGCCGGGGATGGCCGAACTTACCGCTTCGGTGGACTTCGTGCTCGACCGGGAGGGCAAGGTGATCGACCCGACGGTGCGCATCTCCGAGACATCGAGAAGCGTCGTCTTCGATCTGGCCGTCCGGGAGGCGGTGGAATGCGCCGGTGGTGGACGCTTCGGTCCGCTGCCCCCGGAGATGGGGCTCGAAAACGCACCGTTCCGGTTCACTTTCAGCCCGGCGCGGCGCCGGCCGCCGGCGGAGTCCCCGGACCATCGCGGTCCGGGTCCGGCCGCGCAGGGAGGAGCGTAACATGAGGAAAGGCGTCCGGACCGCGAACCAGCTCCGACAGGTCAACCGGGAGGGTGCCGGTCGAGCCCTGGGCGGAGGCACAGCCCTGCTGCTGGTCCTGTTGTCGGCCACCGCCGGCCAGGCGGCTGCCCAGGTCGACACCATCCCGGGTGCGGTTCGCCACCTGGGGGTGGTCTACGAGAGCTATGTGCCCACCCTGGCGATCAGCCCCTTCACGGGCCGCTTCGGCGGCCTGACGGTCGCGCCCAGGGTCGAGGCCGTGATCGCGCGCGACCTGCGCTACAGCGACCGGTTCGAGATGATGGACTCGATTCCGCTGGCCCCAGGTGGCGGAGCCGTGGACTACGGCCTGTGGGACCAGTTCGGCGCCGATTGGCTGGTGACCGGACAGGTCGAGGGGCTTGGCAACCGCTTCGTGCTTGTCCTGGAACTGCACGACGTCGTCTTCTCGGAGGTGAAGGAACGGGCCCGCTTCTCGCTTCCGCGCCCCGACGCGGAGGACTTCCGCATGGCGATCCACGCGATCTCCGACGATGTCGTCCGATGGATTACCGGGGAGCCCGGGATGGCCGCCAGCCGGATCTGCTTTTCCATGGAATCGGCTGCCGGTTCCCAGGAGCTGTACGTGGTCGACTCGGACGGCGAGAACCTGCGGCGGCTCACCAACTTCAACTCGCTCACCATGTCCTGTTCGTGGTCCCCGGACGGCTCGCGCCTGGCCTTCCTTTCCTTCGCGTCCGGGGATCCGGCGATCCATGAAATGGAAATCGCCACCAGCCAGACGCGGGTCCTCGAATTCAACCGCGACGGTCAGCCGATGACGCCGGTGTACCATCCGAACGGGGAGGAGATCATCTTTTCCCTGGCGGACGGCGCGGAGAGCGGTCTCTTCTCCTGGCGCGTGCGCGAGGACTGCTGCCTCTGGCGCCTCACCGCGGGGCGCTGGAACGACCTTTCGCCCTCGTTCTCGCCGGACGGGAGACGCCTGGCCTTCAACTCCAACCGGCTGGGCGTGGCCATCCCGCAGATCTACGTGATGCCGGCAGAGTCCGGCGGTCGGCCGGACCTGGTATCTCCCTACCTCTACGGACAGGGCGGCTACTATACCTCGCCGGACTGGGCGCCCTCCGGCGACCGGGTCGCGTTCCACGGCCGCTACCGCCGCGGCAGCTACCACATCCTCATCGCCGATGTGGCTGCACAGGGACAGCGGTTGCTGCAGCTCACCTACGAGGGCAACAACGAGGATCCCAGCTGGGCGCCCGATGGCCGCCATCTGGTCTTCGTGGGGGAACGGGACTGGGGATTCGGGCTCTTCGTCGTAGACACCATCACGGGCCGGATTCGTCCCGTGCTCTCGGGGGTGAGGCCGCGCGTACCGGACTGGTCGCCCAGTCTGGCTTCCACCCAGCCCCCGGCCCGGGAGAACTGAGCCGGCGATCCCCGGGCAGGGTACAGCACCACAAGATGTTGCGCTTGGGCGTCCGATTTCGTACGTATATGGCTGATTCGTGCGCACGCCTGATACCGGACACCGACACCCATATTCCAGGAGTAGCGATGTTGCACCGCAGTCTCATTATTTCCGTCGTCGCGGCCGGACTTTTCGTCGCCTCGTGCGGACAGGAGGAACTGCCCCCTCCCCCTCCGCCGCCCGTTGAGGAAGGTCCGAACCAGGATTCCATCGACGCGGCCCGCAGAGCGGCGGAAGAAGCGGCCCGCAGGGCGGCTGAAGAGGAGGCGCGTCGTGCTGCCGCGCTTGAGGCTGCCCGCGAGGCGCTCACGGCGATGGTCTTCTTCGACTTCGACATGGCGGAGATTCGCAGCGACGCCGAGGGCGTGCTCCAGCGCAAGGTCCGCGTACTGCGCGCCAGCCCGGCGGTACAGCTTCGCATCGAGGGACATGCCGACGAGCGCGGATCCTCGGAGTACAACCTGGCGCTGGGGAGCCGCCGCGCGGAAGCCGTGCGCCAGTTCTTCGTCAACGCCGGGCTCGCCGAGTCCCGCTTTGACGTTCGTTCCTATGGGGAGGAACAGCCCCGCGAGATGGGCAGCAACGAGCAGTCTTGGGCCCAGAACCGGCGCGACGAGTTCGTGATCACGGCTGGAGGCAATCAGATCCAGGTTCCGGGCGGCGGCCAGTAGCCGCCCCATCCGGGATCGGCCGGGCCGGGTAAGTGCGTCCGTACAGGAACGCCGTGCCGCGACAGGTCCTCCCGATCGCCCTGATCGGGGCGCTGGCGGGCGCGGGGTGCGCCACCAAGGGGGACATCCGCGTTCTTCAGGAGGAGGTCAGCTCGGTCGCCACGCGCCAGGCGAGGGAGCTGGCCGACTTCGAGGCGCTGGTTCGCGCCAGCCAGGACACCCTCTCCGGCCAGACCGGTCTCTACCTGGAGTTGCGCCGCGAGGTACTGCAGCGGCTGGATGAAATCAACCAGCAGATTCTGATCCTCCTCGAGGTCGAAGGCCAGAGCCAGCGCGCCCTGGCCTCCCTGCGCGACCAGGTGGAAATGATGCAGCGGGCGCCGGTCGTGGTTGCGGACTCGGCCGATGTCGGGCTTCCGACGGAGGAGGTCGAGGGGCCCGAAGCCCATTTCGAGGCGGCCCTGCGCATGTACAACCGGGGCTCGAACGTCACCGCCCGGCGCGCTTTCGACGGGTTCCTCGCCACCTATCCGAATCACGAACTCGCCGGGGACGCGACCTTCTTCCTTTCCGATCTCGACCTGCAGGAGGAACGCCTCGAGGACGCGATCGAAGGGTTCATGCGCGTTCCCATGATGTACCCGGACTCCCCGCGGGTTCCGGAGGCGCTCTATCGGGCCGCGCTTCTCCACGACGAACTCGGAAACACCGACGAGGCGCGCAGTCTGCTTGAACGGGTGATCGGCGGGTTCCCCGACTCCGATGTCGCGGAGCTCGCGCAGCAGAAACTTCAGGAGATCCCCTAGACCGGGTCCGGGAAGGGGGCGGTCACCGGGCGGCTGCGCTCAGGCTGTCGGGTCAGCCGGCGCTGCCCGCTGGCGATGTCCCCGCGGGAGGTGCGGGATGCGGTGTCCTCACTGTGGCTCCTCCGAAAACCACGTCGTTGATACGCGCTCGACCGGGCAGGGGCAGGCTGTGCGCCGCCGCCGCGAGTGCAAGGAGTGCCGGGGCCGTTTCACCACCTACGAGTACATTCAGGAGCGGCCCCTCCGGGTGCTGAAGAACCGCGGCGACACCGAGGACTTCGAACGCGCGAAGCTCGTGCGCAGCATTCAGGTGGCGTGCGCCAAGCGCCCCGTCTCCCCTTCCACCATCGACGCCATCGCCGGCAACATCCAGTACACGCTCACCGTGGAAGGCGGCGGCGAGGTCCGGAGTGCGCGCATCGGCGAGATGGTGATGGAAGCGCTCAAACCGCTGGATCGGGTTGCCTACGTCCGCTTCGCGTCCGTGTACAGGAACTTCCAGGATATCCAAGAGTTCCAAGAGATGATCGCGGACCTGAACCTCCGGCGGGAACGCAGCCTTCGGGCCAGGGACCAGGTCGAGCTTCCGATCTGACGCGCGAGCGGAGCGTCGGCGGAAGCTTTGCGGGTGGCGGTATTCCCGCGCCGCCGAGTCATTATCTTTCGCGATCATCGGTCGGGCCGTAACCCGCGGAGTCGCATCGGATGCCCAGCAAAACCCCGAACCCAGCCGGAGAGATGCCGTTTCTCGACCACCTCGAGGAGCTTCGCTGGCGCATCCTGTGGAGCCTGCTGGCGCTCGCGATCGGAGCGGTGATCGGGTTCTTGCTGGTCCACTACGGCCGCGCGATGGACATCCTGTTCCAGCCGTACCAGGCGCTATTCGGCGAGGATCAGTTGCTCATCAACCTCAGACCCACAGACGCATTCTTCATCACGCTCAAGTACGGGATCCTGGTCGGGTTCCTCCTGGTGTTCCCCATCATCGTCTATCACATCTGGTCCTTTCTCGCGCCGGCGCTCAAGAAGTCCGAGAAGCGGGTGATCGTTCCGTCCCTCTACATGGGACTGGTTCTCTTCATTCTCGGCGTGGTGATGGCCTACTACATCGCACTGCCGATCAGTCTCGAGTTCCTGGTCGGGTTCCAGACGGAAATCATGAGCCCGCAGTGGACCGCCCAGGACTACTTCGGGTTCACGATTCAGTTGCTGGTGGCGTTCGGCATCATCTTCGAATTGCCGGTGGTCGTCATGATCCTGAGCGTACTGGGCCTTGTGACGCCGAAGTTCCTGCGCAACAAACGCAGGCACGCGATCCTGCTCATCACGATCGTCGCGGCGCTCATCTCCCCGGGTGACGTCATCATGGTGACGCTGCTCATGATGGTGCCGCTGATCATCCTGTACGAGTTCTCGATCCTGCTCTCGGTCATGATCTACCGGAAGCGGGAGGAGAGGATCTCCGCCGCGTCCGATCCGCCGGCGGGCTCCGTTCAGGCAGGGTAGGCATGACCCGCGGTCAATTCCGGGCGGTCTTCCCGTACCGGCGCGACCGGGCGCCGGACCCGCGCCGCCGGCCGGCGCACCTTCCGGCCGCCCTGCTCCTGCCGCTGGCGGTGGCGGCCCTGCCCATCCCGGTGCACGGCCAGCAGGCCCCGGACTCGATTCCTCCGCCGGGGCCGCCCGACACGACCGTCGTCGTTGACTCCGCCCGGGTCCAGGTCCTCCAGGTGCTCCAACGCCTTGCCGCCCCGCCGCTGCCGGACTCGCTCCGGGAACTGCCCGACTCGACGGTACCGGCTCCCCGGCCGGTGGCCCCGGGCCCGGACTCCGTGCTCAACGCCCTGCTCTCGCTGCCGGGATACCAGGCCAGCCAGTACGAGGGCACCGGACTCGAGTTCGGGTCGAGTGGCGAGGTGATCCTCTACGGCAACACGGACGCGCGCGCCCGATTCTTCCGGGAAGGTGCCGAGCGCATGCAGCTGGAGGCCGATTCGTCCATCACCATGGACGACTCCACGAACCTGATCTGGACCGAGGGGGCCTCGGTGTTCACGGGACGCGAGGGGGAACCCCTCAACAGCACCTCGATGATCTACAGCCTCGACAGCCGGCGCGGCACCGCCTACAGCGCGCGCACCCGGTTCGCCGAAGGCGGCAGTCCCTGGAACGTGTTCGGCGACCTGCCCTCGGTGACGCCCGAGATCGTCCACGGGGCACACGTCGGCTTCACCTCCTGTGACCTGGAGCATCCGCACTACCACTTCGACACCAGCGAGATCAAGATCGTGGCGGGCAACATGCTGGTGGCGAGGTCGGTGAAGCTCTACTTCGCCGACGTTCCCGTCTTCTGGTTTCCATTCATGTTCCAGAGCATCGAGCGCGGACGCGCCAGCGGCATCCTGACGCCGCGTTTCAGCGTGAACGACATCGTGCGCAGCTCGGCGGGCTACAGTCGTCGCGTCTCCAATCTGGGCTTCTACTGGGCCATCAACGACTACGCGGACGCTTCGGTGGCGATGGACTGGTGGGCCGACAACTACGTGGGCGTGACCGGGACCCTGAACTACAACTGGCTGCGGCAGTTTCTTCGTGGCAACGTGAACTTCCGCAACTTCTGGCGGCAGGACGGGAGCACGACGCTCGCCTTCAGCACCTCGCACAACTGGGAGCTCGACGAGCGCACGCGCTTCGAGATCCGGTCGAGCTACGCCTCCTCCACCGACTTCGTGCGCCAGAATTCCTTCGACCCGCGCGAGGTCACGCAATCGATCGACTCGCAGGGAGGGATCAACCGGCGCTTCGACTGGGGCAACGTCTCCATGAGCGCCAACCGTCGCCAGTTCCTCTCCGACGACCGGGTGTCGCTCACGCTGCCGTCGGCCAACCTCTCGCTCTCGCCCATCACCTTCTTCTCCGCTCCGTCGTCGCGGGCCAGCTGGTACAACAACATCATCTGGACCGGAAGCGGCAACTACACGCGCAGTATCGAGGACCGGCTGGATCAGCCGCCGGGCGATTTCAAGGAGAGCCTGGCCGACAAGGAGAACACCCGCGGAGGCCTGTCGTCCAGCCTGAGCCTGGGCGCGCTCTCGCTGTCGCACAGCCTGAGCTTCAACGAAGCCGTGACCAGGGACGGGCTGGAGGTCCTCGCGCCCGCGGCCGGCCTGGCGGCGCCGGACCGGCTCGAGGCCTGGTTCGGCAGCGTGGTCGCGCCCGCTGCCGACAGCGCGTTCCCGGAGCGGGTGGACCTGAGCAGCACCGACCTCACCTGGTCCCAGACCCTCAGCTACCAGCAGCGCCTCATCGGGACGACTACCTTCACCCCCAATCTCTCCATGTCGGGCCGGGCGCTGCAGACGAACAAGATCCCGGAGGCGGGGTCGCTGGTGTCCGCGCCCACCCGCATCTCGTTCGGTGCCGGGCTGAAGACCGACATCTACGGACTCTGGCCGGGGGTGGGGGGCTTCTCCGCCATCCGCCACAAGCTCTCGCCCGGCTTCGACTATTCCTATGCACCCGCGGTGACGCAGACGGAGGTGCAGAACGCCGTCTTCGGCCGCGGGGAATTCCGCGCCAAGAACGAGATGCGGATCCGGCTGAACCAGACGTTCGAGGCGAAGCGCGAAACCGAGGAATCCGAGGAGGAGGGCGTGGAGGAAGCCCCGCCCGATCCGAGCGCCGAACCCCGGCGGCGAGAGCGGGCGGAAATCGTTCAGCTGCTGGCTCTGCAGACCAGCGCCGTCAACTACGACTTCGTGCGCGCCGACTCTCTCGGCCAGTTCACGGACGGCTTCACGACCACCACGCTCTCCAACAGCATCAGCTCGGACTTTCTGCGCGGCCTGCAGATCTCCATGGAGCACCTGCTCTTCGACGAGAGCGGCCAGGCAGGGGAGGGAAGGCAGTTTGCTCCCCATCTCTCCGGGCTCGATCTCTCGTTCTCCCTGAACGCGGCTTCCCCTCCGCTGCGCTGGATCGGAGGGCTGATCGGGCTGGGGGGCGACGGAGTGGCGAACCCTGAGCCGGAACCGGAAGAGGACGACCTGCTCGATGAGGAAGACCCCTTCTCGGCGGCCAGCGGCCTCGACGAGAGCCAGATCGTGCCGGGCTTCGGCGATACCTCGCGCGATTTCGGCAGGCAGAGCGCTCAGGGTCGTCCGCGTGGCGGTGGCGGTGGCGGGGGATGGGACGCGAGCGTCTCCTATTCGCTACAGCGCCCGCGCGAAGCCGACCTGGCCCGGCAGATGGTTCAGCTCAACGTCAGGTTCGAGCCCACCGAGCTGTGGCGCGCGAGCTGGCGTACTTCCTACGACGTGGAGCTGGCGTCCTTCAACGACCACATGATCACGTTCACCCGGCAGTTGCATCGCTGGGAAGCCAACTTCGATTTCAGGCGCACGGTCACCGGCAACTGGGCGTTCCGCTTCGAGGTGGCCCTGAGCGACAATCGCGATCTGAAGTTCGACTATCAGCAGTACGACCGCTCCGATCCCCTGGAGAGGCAGTTTCGCTAGCAGTCGGTCGGGAATCTGATGCCGGCGTTGTGGCACACCTCGTGCAGACCAATGGACGCCGATTGGGCAGGAGACGCCTGCGATGCTCTCCGGGATGCCACGAGGAGGTTCCGATGTTCGGTGACGGGTATGCGGTTGGACGATGTGCTCGCAGCTTGAAGGCGCTCATCCTGCTGAGCGCGCTGACGGCCTGCGACGAGGATGGAGTGCTCCTCAGTCTGGACGATCCCCCCGCGGCGCCGCGCGCGCTGGATGCCCACTATTTCGCAGGGGTGGTCACGGTCACATGGACCCTCGCGCCCGGCTGGAGCGGTGAGACCTTCCGCGTCTACTCCCGGCGCATCACCGACCGGGACTACTTTCTCATCGCCGAGGTGAGCAGCTGCGCGGAAGGAGCCTGCCATTACCGGGACGCGAACGTGGCGGCGGGGGCGACCTACGAGTACTACGTGGCCGCGGTCGGGGCTTCGGGGCTGGAAACCCCTTCCAGCCACCTGGTGGAGGTGGCCGTGCCGATGCCTGATCCTCCCGCCGTGCCGGTTACGGTTCTGGCGACGGCGCTGGATGGATCGGTCTTCCTCACCTGGAGCGACGACGCTCGCGCCGCCGAGGACTTCTCCCACTACAGGGTGTATCTCGAGGACGGGGACGCCTTCCTCCTCGGCGAGACGGACTCGGAGGGGTTCCTCGATCTGCGGGCGAGCAACGGCGAGACCTACAGCTATTTCGTTTCCGCCCTCGACGATCAGGGACACGAGAGCGGGGGAAGCTCCCTGGCGAGCGCGACCCCGCGTCCCGACTACCATGGCGAGCTGATCTACTCCTATCTCGACGCGCCTCCGTCTTCGGGTTTTCGGTTCCCGCTGAACGAACAGGACGGACCCATCGTCCACGGCGACGCACCCGAACGCCACTTCCGGTTCGAACAGGACCAGGCCGGGTGGTGGCTGGTCCCCGGCCCGGGCGCCGAGATCCACAACCGGGTCTTTTCGACCAGCCAGCTCAAGTGCGGACCCGGGAGCGACGCGGGATGCATCGACGTGACCGTCGCACCCGCGCGGGACTACACGACCCAGGCGGTCGAGGCGCTGCCCGCGACCACCTACGTGCTTCGCTATTCGGGAACCGGCGGCCACCACTACGCGGCGGTGCGGATCACCAGCCAGGGCTACCTGGACGATGGCGCGGTGATGGTCTTCGACTGGGCCCACCAGCTTCAGCCCGGCAATGTGGGCCTGGAGCGCCGCGGACCCGCGGTGCTTGTCCGCTACGGGAGCTGACACCCAACCCGGATCGTCCCCCCGGCAATCGGGGACGGCGCGCCCTCTGACCGGTTCGGGTTGAGAGGGCGCCGCCGCCGGGGTATAATCGCGACATGACCCCGGTCCTTGAAGCGGTCCCCAACTTCAGCGAAGGCCGCGACCTCGCCCTGGTTCGCGAGTTTGCCCGGGTCATCGCCTCCGAGGGCGCCGAAGTACTGGCCCGGACCGCCGATCCGGACCACCATCGTTCGGTCATCTCCTTCGCCGGCCCTCCCCGGGTCGTGGAGCGGGCGGCCCTGTCGGTCGCGCGGCTGGCGGTGCAGGCCATCGACATGCGGCGGCACGCGGGCGTACACCCGCGCGTGGGCGCCCTCGACGTACTCCCGTTCATCCCCGCTCGGGGCCTTGGCCTGCGGGATGCGACCAGGAGCGCCCGCCGGGTGGCGGAAGGGCTGGCCGCGATGGGGATACCCGTGTACCTGTACGGGGCTGCCGGAACCGGCCGCTCCCTGTCTTCTCTGCGGGCCGGAGGATTCGAGGCGCTCACGGGGGGGTTCCCAGCCGGCCGCGAGCCCGATATCCTGCCTCGGCCCTGGGCTCATCCGGGCGTCCATCCGACGGCGGGCGCGACCTGCGTCGGAGCCCGGCCGCCCCTCCTCGCGTGGAATGTCTGCGTATCGGGGTTATCGTTGGAGCAGGTGAAGGACGTCGCGGGCCGGCTGCGCGAGAGCAGCGGCGGATTTGTCGGGTTGAGGGCGCTGGGGCTATATCTGCCCTCCAGCGACGCATTTCAGATATCCATGAACCTGGAAGACATGGAACGCACACCGCCCATGCGCGTTTTCGAGGCCATTGAAGCGGAGGTGGACCGGATGGGTGGCCGCATCACACAGACAGAGGTCATCGGAACCATCCCCGGGAGGCTGGTCCTTTCCGCGGCCGCCTCCCGCCTCAACCTGTTGGACCCGGACCCGTCCCGGCTGCGCGAGGCTCTGCTCGCGGAGGTCCGTTCATGACGACCGACGCGCGCCTGGAACGGGCCGGGGATTCGCCGGGCACGGACCCGCCCGCCGACCCCGGGGGGGCGGCCCGCGAGTCCGAATCGCCCTCCCGCTATGTAGACCTCAGGGCGCTGCTCCTCGACGACGGGTCGGCGCCGGAGGCGACCCGGCTGACCGAGGCGGATGAGAACTCGGAACCCGGCGAGGACTTCCGGACGGCGTTGTCGCGCTTCAGAGGCCGGTTGACCCGCAGCCTTCCTGCCGGTAGTGCGCGCATCCATCAGGACATGGGCACCGCGTACCGGACCATGGGGCTCGGCGCGGAAGCCATAGGCGAGTTTCAGCGCGCGATCCGCGAGGACCCCGCGTGCCCGGCGGCTCACGAGATGCTGGGGCGCTGCTACCTCGACGCCGGCCATTCCGACCTCGCGGTCAGCACGTTGGCGAAGGCCCTCGACCTGCCCCTCGGGCACGAAGACGATTTCCTCGGAATCTACTACTATATGGGGCGCGCTCAGGAGGCGTCCGGCAATCCCGAGGCGGCGTGCGACTTCTACAGGAAGACCCTCGCAATCGACATCGGCTTTCAGGATGTTGAGGCGCGCCTGCGCGATCTCGGCCGGGCGCCGAGGGAGACGGCCGGCGAGTCGGCGGATCCTGCTCCCGACAGCCCCTCCTGACCCAGCAGCCCCTGGACGAACGGGGATCCATCCACGGACTGCCACGCCAACCCCTTTCAGGAAAGAGGTCGTTGACCCAGCCCGTCACCACGAACCCAACCACGCTCGCCCACATCCAGGAGCCGGTGCGCGAGGATCTGGAGCGTGTGCGCGAGGAACTCCGGCGCATCGTTCGCGCCAATCTGGGCATGACCGACGAGGTGAACCAGTACCTCCTGCTCATGCGGGGCAAGATGTTCCGCCCGACCCTGGTGCTCCTGGCGGACCGCATATGCGGGGGAAAGGGTGGTCCCGCGGTTACCCTGGCCGCGGCCGTCGAACTGGTGCATCTGGCGACCCTGGTGCACGACGATGCCGTGGACCACTCCGTGCTGCGCCGCGGCCTGCCCACGGTAAACGCCCTGTGGACGCATCAGGTCGCGATCATCATGGGGGACTACCTGTACAGCCGCTCCGTCACCGAGCTGACGCGCGTCGGCAATCTGGACGTGCTTCGCTGCCTGGCGATCGCCGCCAACGAGATGAGTCTGGGGGAAATGCGCCAGCTCACCTCCTACGACGCGCTGGACTTCTCCGAAGATGACTACTATGCCCTGATCGCGGCCAAGACGGCATCCCTGATGGCCGCATCCTGCGAGATCGGCGCCCTCGCGACCGGGCCGGATCCCCGGTGCTCGGCGCTCAGGCGCTTTGGACACAATCTCGGGATGGCGTTTCAGATTGCCGACGACCTGCTGGACTACACCGGCACCGAAGCCGTAACCGGCAAGCCCACGGGCCACGACCTGCGCCAACGGAAGGTTACACTACCCCTGATCGGAGCGATGAGGGTGGCCGGCGCCAGGGAACGGAAAGGGATTCGCAGGTTCTTTTCCAGCCGCGATCCTTCCGACGAGGAGATCGCCGGGCTCATCGAGCTGGTGGAGGAACTGGGCGGGCTCGAGTACGCTCGCGAACGGGCGGAACGCTACGCCGGCTGGGCGGCGGCGGCGCTCGAGGATCTGGAGGCGGGGTCCGCCAAACAGGCGCTTCTAACCTCGATCGCATACGTGGTCGATCGGCGTCGATGAGACCTCCGGGCGTCAGGCACGCGATGGGAGGCACGAGGCCGTTACCCAAACTCCGCGGTCGGGATGGCCGCGGTCGGAGGTCGTCAAGTGGCTAAGTTGCTCGAAGCTCGAAGCAGATCGTACTCCCGGGCTGTGGTGGTCGTGGTGGGTGGCTTCATCCTGGGTGCGCTGCTTACCCGCCTCGCCCAGTTCATGCCCGAGAGCGCGACCCGGGAGTTCCTAACCGCGGCGGTGACCGCGAGCGTGGGCCCGGTCTCCGTGGGGCTGGTCGCGCTTGACATTACGCTCGGACCGCTGGCATTTCATTTCAACGTGCTCACGCTGGCCGGAATCGGCATCTTGGCGCCCATCGTCCGCGCCTGGCTCTAGCAGCCCTCGGACGCCCCCCCAACGGACCCGGCGCGCGAGACGCCGGTATGAGTTAGATTGACCGGGCACGTCGAACGGACCAGCACGCTTCGCCGGTCTTCAGCGGGAAGGAGCTGTCATGGGATTCAGCGGACTTGGAATGTGGGAGATCATCCTGATCTTCCTGGTGTTCTTGCTTCTCTTCGGCGCCAAGCGCCTCCCGGAAATCGGCTCGTCGCTGGGCAAGGGGATTCGCGAATTCAAGAGCTCTGTGCGCGACATCGAGCGGGAACTGAAGACGCCCCAGCAGCCCAAAATGGTCACGCCCTCTCCCGCGGAGAGTTCGGAAGAGGGTGGAGAGCCGCGTAAGCTCGGCAGTCGAACGGAAGCCGGCGCGGAAGCCGGGACGACTGCCTGAGAAGGCCGGGCCACCGCCCGGGCGAGTGGCGGCGTCCGCCTACCGGACGCCTACTGGAAGGCCAGCGGAAGCTGCGTCTGGTTGGCAGCCTCCTCCTGGGCCCGGAAGACCTCCCGGCGGCGATCGACGATGTTGGCGCGCTCACGCAGGCTGTTGATCCACTGGTCCAGGCGCTGCTGGCCCAGCGTGCCTCCGATCATCGCCCGCTGAACCACCTTCTGCTCCTCCCACGAGGTGCTGTCTGCGGGAATCCGCTCCGTCAACTCGATGACGAAGGCGCGCCCGTTGGCCTCCACGACGCCGCTCAGCTGGTCCGGCTCCAGACCGAATGCGGTGCCGATGACCGCGTTCTGCCGACCGAGTCCGGGCACGAAATCGCTGCGTGAGAACGGGGGGGACTCCTCGATATCGGCCTCCAGGCGCTCGGCGATCTGTTCCAGGGTGCCCCCGTCCCGTGCGGCTTCCTCCGCCTGCCCCAGAGCACGCTCGAGCTTCCTTTCCAGCCGCAGGGTTCGCTCGATGGCCGGACGCGCCTGTTCGAGCGGCAGAACCCCCTCCGGTTCACGGCCGACCAGCTCCAGCGCGTAGAAGGCCTCGGCGTTCTCGAAGACGGGGCTGACGTCCCCTTCCTCCGCTTCCTCGAACGCCCACTCCGACCCCTCGCGCACCTGGCCCGCGCCCAGTACGAAGGGGAACTCCTCGGTGATGTCGACGGCGTTGGCCTCAAGGCCCAACTCGGCCGCCGCTTCCCTGAGAGGAAGGTTCTCGCCCAGGACTTCGAGGGAGTCGGCCGTGGTCAGAAGATCGATTTCGGAGGCGTCGGTACGTGCCACGGGCACCAGGATGTGACGCGCGCTCACGGAGTCCGCGGTACGCGAGGTCACTTCGATGAGGTGCCATCCGAACTGGGTGGCGACCGGCTCGGTAACCGTTTCCAGCGGCGCGCTGAACGCCACCGAATCGAATTCCGGCACCATCATCCCCCGGGGGAAGGTTCCCAGGTCTCCGCCCAGGGCGGCCGAACCCTCGTCCACCGACTCCTCCGCCGCCAGCTCGGCGAAGTCGGCCCCATCGAGGATCTCCTGGCGGATCTCCTCGGCGCGCTCGCGCGCGGCGGCCGTGTCGGCGGCGTTGGGATCCTTGTCGAGCACGACCGCGACCACGGTGGCCCTGGGGGGCACCGCAAACTCGTCACGGTTCTCCCTGTAGTACGCGGCGACTTCCGCATCGGACACCTCGACCTCGTCATCGCCGATGCGCGTTGCCGGATCCACCGACAGGTAGCGGACTTCGACCTGTTCGTTCTCGTCCCTGTACGCCGACCAGAGGGCCGCGTCCGGCAGGTAGATGCCCGTGCTCAGCTGCCGCAGGAGCTTCGTGCGCGGGATGATGTCGCGGTAGTAGGCTTCAAGCTCCAGCAGGGCGATCTCCGACGCGGTGGCAAGGTAGTCCTGGTACTTCTGCATGTCGAAGACGCCTTCGGTCTGAAAGCCCTCGAGTGCCTGGAACTGCGGCGGAGGGCTGAAGCGCGCCGCCTGGCGAATCTCGTCGTCGCTCACCCGGATGCCGCGCCGCTGGAGTTCCCGCTGGATCAGGATCTGGGTCACGACCTCGTCGAAGGCCGCCTCCTCGATTTCAAAGTTCTGGTCGGACGTGATCGCCTCTTCCTGAGCCAGTTGCGTCTGCTCGTAGAGGTTGCGATAGGCGAACTGGTACTGCTCGTACATGACCGGTACGCCATCGACCTCACCCAGTTCGCTCAACCCGGCGGTGCGCCCGGTAATGTCCATTCCCCACTCGAAGACCATGAGCGCGGCGAACGCGAGCGCGGTGATCATCATGATCCACTTCGTGTTGTCCCGCATGGTCCGCATCATGGCGAGGCGTCTCCTGGCGTGTCCGGGTCCGGCAAGAATGGCGTGATCGCGGGAATCTTCCGCAAGGAACGCAATTTACGGGAATGCCGGATGCCTCTCAAGCGAGGCCCCGGAAAGGGTCCGTTGACACCCTTCGCAACGGCTCCCTACCTTTCCCGGTTGACGCGCGAGCGCCTTTCGCGAATTCGACACGCCTTCCCCCGAGCGCGCGGCGCCGGAGTCTTCCCTCTTTCCGAGAGCCTGCCTGTGGATCAGTCGCTTGAGCGGAGGATTCGCAGGCTCTATTCCTGCTTCCACTCTTCGGAGGACCGACAGGGCCGATCGTTCGTGCCCCTGGCGGACGCCTACAGGCGGGCGGGAGATCTCCTGCGGGCCAGGCTCCTGCTCGACGAGGGCCTGCGTCGTCATCCCGACTTCGCGAGTGCACACGTGGTGGCGATGCGGGTGGCGCGGGATGTTTCGGACCATGCGGGGGCTCTGGCCGCTACCCGGCGCGTGCTCGAGCTCGATCCGGGCAACGAGGAGGCGCGGCAGGTTCTGGCCAGGGTCGGTCCCCTCGTCGAGGACGCCCCGGCGTCCGGTCCCAGGGTTGACGGCGATGCCGAGCTTCCGGACGAGTCATGGATGGCGGGCGACGCGGGCGTATGGGCTGCCGGAACCGACAGCGGACTGGCCTCGGTCGATCCGGTTGCGCTGGAAGCCGAGGAAGAGCAGTTGGCGGTAGCGGAGCCCGAGGAGCAGCAGCCAGCCGTTGCCGAGCCCGCGCAAGCCGGAAGAGGTGCCCGTCCAGCCGGCATCCCGATCGAGACGCCTGCCGCCGCTTCCGACGCCGTGGCGGACGCGGGCATCTACACCCGCACCATGGGCCGGCTCTACGAACAGCAGGGGCTCCACGCGCAGGCGATCGCGGTCTACGAGCAGCTCATCGAATCCGAGCCCGGCGACGAGGCTCTTGTGAGCCGCCTGGAGCGCCTTCGCCGGCAAATCGGGGCCGAAGTGGACGCGACGGGGGAGCCGGAGGCGGTTCGGGACGGTGAGATGGCGAAGACCGCGGATGTCGTCCCGCTGCGCGGCGGCCGTGCGGAGGTCGTTCCGATCGAGGCGCTGGCGCCCGATGCGCCCATGGCCGGCGCGCGCGAGGGGGCGCCGTGAGGATCGCGATCGTCCACGGGGCCAACCTGCGCATGCTGGGCCGGCGCGAACCGGAGGTGTACGGCTCCGACACGCTCGAGGACATCAACCGGCGCCTTCGCGCGTTGGCGGAGGAACTGAGCGTGGAGATCGAGGTCTTCCAGTCCAATTCGGAAGGGGCGATTCTCGACTATCTGGAGGAGGCCGCGCCCCGGATCGACGGTGTTCTGATCAATCCGGGGGCGTTCACGCACACCAGCGTCGCCCTGCGGGACGCGCTCGCGGGGATCGACAGGCCCTTCGTCGAGGTACATCTCTCGAACCCGGCGGCGCGCGAGTCCTTCCGGCGCCGGTCGTACCTGGCGCCCGTTGCCGCGGGCGTGGTCGCCGGTTTTCGCACGGAAAGCTATCTTCTTGCCCTCAGGGGGCTTCTGGCACACCTGTCCCGGCGCTGATAGCGGTTCCCGGGAGGGCGCAACCCAACCGATTGAGGCTGCATGGCCACTACAGCCGATTTTCGCAATGGCATGATCCTGGACATCGGCGGTGTCCTCTGGGCGATCACGTATTTTCAGCACGTCAAGCCGGGGAAGGGGGGCGCGTTCGTGCGCACGCGGCTCAAGAACGTGCTGGACGGGCACGTGGTGGAGAAGACCTTCCGGGCGGGGGAGCGGGTGACGGGCGTCCGCCTGGAGCGCCGTCCCATGCAGTACAGCTACACCGACGGCGCATTCTTCCACTTCATGGACCTGCGCACCTACGACATGCATACGGTCTCGGGAAGCATGGTCGGAGAAGATCAGTTGAAATACCTGAAGGAGAATATGGAGTGCGAAGTCCTGGTCCACGACGACGCCGCCATCGCCGTGGAGCTCCCGGCCTTCGTCGAGCTCGAAGTGACCGGCACGGAGCCCGGCGTGCGCGGCGACACCGCCCAGGGCGGCACCAAGCCGGCCACCCTGGAGACCGGGGCGGTGGTCCAGGTTCCCCTTTTCGTGGAGGTGGGCGACGTGCTCAGGGTGGATCGCAGGGAGGACAAGTACCTGACCCGGGTGACGTCATGATCGACGCCGAGTTCGTCGAACGCCTCATCCGCGCCGTGGATGAGAGCGGCATCGACACCGTGGAGATCCGACGCGGCGGTACGCGCGTGCGCATCAGCAAGACCCCCCCGCCGGCTCCGGTGCGGACCGAAGCAGAGGCCGGACCCGTTGCGGGGGCAGTCGAGTCACCAGCCTCCGGAGAGGCCGTCTCGGCCGCCTCGGCGGAGTCGACGGTTGCGGGCGATTCGGCCGCAAGGGAACAGCCGGCCACGACGCTGATCGAGATCAAGTCGCCCATGGTGGGGACCTTCTACCGCGCCGGAGCCCCGGGAGCCCCACCCTACGTGGACACCGGACAGAGAATCTCCGAGGGGGACACCCTCTGCATCATCGAGGCGATGAAGCTCATGAACGAGTTCGAGAGCGACATCAGCGGGACCATCGAGGAGATCCTGGTGGAAGACGGCGAGCCGGTTGAGTACGGACAGGTGCTGTTCAGGGTGGCGCCGGTCTGAGCGGGCCACGCCCCTCGAGCCGGGGTTCCACGGGCCCGACCCGGCGCGCGCGTCGCGGGAGCGTCACGGGTGTTCGCTAAGGTACTGATCGCCAACCGGGGCGAGATCGCGCTCCGCATCATCCGCGCGTGCCACGAGCTCGGCGTCGAGGCGGTGGCGGTCTTCTCCGAGGCGGACGCGGACTCGCTGCACGTGCGCTTCGCGGATGAGGCGGTCTGCATCGGACCGCCGCCGGTGGCGGAGAGCTACCTGAACATCCCGCGGATCATCGCCGCGGCCGAAATCACGGGCGCGGAAGCGATTCATCCCGGCTACGGGCTGCTCGCCGAGAACGCGGAATTCTCCGAGATCTGCGACGCCTCCGGCATCACCTTCATCGGCCCGACCGCGGACCAGATTCGGGCCATGGGCGACAAGGTCGTGGCGCGCGAGACGATGATGGAGATCGGGGTGCCCACGGTGCCGGGTTCGCAGGGGGCGCTCGGCAGCGTGCGCGAAGCACTTCGGCTCGCGGACGAGATCGCGTACCCGGTGATGGTCAAGGCCGCGGCGGGCGGCGGCGGCAAGGGCATGCGCATCGCGCGCGACGCCGGCGAGCTGGAACGGGTCTTCGGGTCCACGCGCATGGAGGCGCAGGCGGCGTTCGGGGATTCCTCGGTCTACCTGGAGAAGCTCATCGAGCGGCCGCGCCATGTGGAGATTCAGGTCTTCGGGGACAGGCATGGCCGCGTGGTGCATCTGGGCGAGCGGGACTGCTCCGTGCAGCGCCGCCACCAGAAGCTGATCGAGGAGGCGCCCGCCTACGGATTGTCGCCCGAATTGCGCGAGGAGATGGGCCGCGCCGCCGTGCGGGGGGCCGCGGGCATAGAATACGCGGGGGCGGGTACGGTTGAGTTCCTGCTGGATCCCTCGGGGGCGTTCTACTTCATCGAGATGAATACCCGCATCCAGGTGGAGCATCCGGTGACGGAGGTGACGACCGGCCTGGATCTGGTGAAGGAGCAGATCCGGGTGGCGTTCGGCGCCCCGCTCTCGTTTCCGCCCGAGCCCGCCAGCCACCGTGGACACGCCATCGAGTTCCGGATCAATGCCGAGGATCCGGAGAGGGACTTCATGCCGGCGCCGGGAACGATCGATATCTTCCATCCGCCCGCGGGCCCCGGGATTCGTCTCGACACGCACGTCTACGCCGGCTACACGGTCCCGCGGTACTACGATTCGCTGCTGGCCAAGGTCATCGTCAGCGCGGCCACCCGCCGGGAGGCGATCGACCGGGCCCGGCACAGCCTGGACAACTTCGTGGTGGACGGCGTGCCCACCACCCTGAGTTTCCTCTCGCGCATCCTGCGGGACCGGCGCTTCGTGGAGGGAGCGGTCGACACCAGCCTGGTGGACCGCCTGATGAGCGAGGCGGCGTAGGCGGTGGCGGCGCGCAGGAAACCGGGACGTGCAGGCGGGAAGGCGCCTGCGGGCCGCAGGCGCGCGGCGGGCAAGGAAGAGAGAGCCTTTCTGTCCAGGAGTCAGAAGTCCGACATCCTGGCTCTGTCCCTGGTGGTTCTGGCGCTGTTCCTGCTTCTGGCGCTCGTCCCGGTATCGGTTCTGGGCGCACGCGCCGAGGCGTGGTTTCCTTCGGGGAACGCGATCGGCCTGCTGGGTGCCCGGTTCCGGGAAGCGGCGACCGGGGCATTGGGCGCGGCGGCGTTCGCGCTCCCGGTCCTGCTGACGCTGGGAGGGCTGCGCGCGAGCGCGTGGACGACCACCCGCACCACCGTGCGGGCGGCGATCCTGACGGCCGGTCTGGCCGTGGTCGCCTCCTGCGTGGCCTCCCTGCTGGGAAGCGCCGGCGGTGCGGGGTGGCTGGGGTCGACCCTGGCCGGGGGGCTCAGCTCGGTCATCGGCTGGCTGGGGACGGCGTTGCTGCTCGCGGGCTTCCTGATCGGGCTGCTGGTGGCCACCCTCGACTGGAATCCGCTCCGCTGGCTGGGACGCGCGCTCAGGTCGGCGTGGTCCGCGATCGATCTGCGCGGGAGATTGGCCCGCCTGCCGCGGCCGGGGGCGCGCAAGGACGGGGACGACCGTGCGAAGCTGGCGCGCCGGGGCACGGAGCGGGGTATTCCCGAGGATGTCGCGGAAGTGCTGGACGGGGTTGTGGAGGAGCTGGGGGATGCGGCCGCGGTGCCCGACCCGGCCGGCCACGCGTCGCTGGAGCCGCCGCAGGAGCCGGACACCGAGTCGGCCGGGACTGGTACCGAGGGTCCCGCGTCTGGGGATGCTGCAGGCGAGCAGGCGCTGGAAGACCCGGCCGGAGGGACGTTGCCGTCGATCGACCTGCTGGACGCCCCGGAGCCGAAGGATCCCTTCCGCATGGAACTGAAGCTTTCGCAGCTGGGCGAGGTGCTGGTGGAGAAGCTCCGCTCGTTCGGCGTGCAGAGCCGGATCGGCGGCCGCACCACCGGGCCGGTCGTGACCCAGTTCGAGGTGGTGCCCGCGCCGGGGGTCAAGGTCAACCGAATCGCCAACCTGGAGGCGGACCTCGCGCTGGCGATGAAGGCGAGGAGCATCCGCATCGTCGCCCCGATCCCGGGAAAGGGCGCGGTCGGCGTGGAAATCCCCAATCCCGAGCCGGAGATCGTCTACCTGCGCGACATCCTCGAGTCCCCCGCCTTTCGGTCGTCGAAGGCCGCGCTGCCCCTCGCCCTGGGCAAGGACCTGACCGGGCACCCCTACGTCTCCGACCTGGCGCGCATGCCCCATGTGCTGATCGCGGGCGCCACGGGATCGGGGAAGTCGGTCTGCCTGAACGCCTTCATCACCAGTCTCGTCTACTCGCACTCGCCGGAGTCGCTGCGCCTGCTGATGGTCGATCCCAAGATGGTCGAGCTGTCGGTGTACGCCGATCTTCCCCACCTGCGTCATCCGGTGGTGACCGATCCCTCCGACGCGGCGAGCGTCCTGAAATGGGCGGTGATGGAGATGGAGCGCCGGTATGCGCTGCTGTCGGCGAATCAGGCGCGCTCTCTGGGGGAGTTCAACCGGATGGTGCGCGACGGGCAGCCCCTGCGCCATCCGCCGCGCCCGCCCGCGCCCGGCGAGGAACCCGGGGACGAAGTCTGGGACGAGGGCATCCTCCCCTTCGTGGTGGTGATCGTCGACGAGCTTGCCGATCTGATGATGACGGTCCAGGGCGAAGTCGAACGTCCCCTGACCATGCTCGCCCAGAAGGCGCGCGCCATCGGCATCCACCTGATGGTGGCAACCCAGCGGCCCAGCGTGAACGTGATCACCGGGCTCATCAAGGCCAACTTCCCGTGCCGCATCGCGTTCCGGGTCGCCTCGAAGACCGACTCGCGCACCATCCTGGACCAAAACGGCGCGGACGCGCTGCTGGGCAACGGCGACATGCTGTTCCTGCCGCCCGGCCAGAGCGAGCCCGTGCGCATTCAGGGCGCGTACGTCCCGGGCTCGGACACGAACCGGTTGACCGGCTGGTTCCGGCAACTGGTGAGCCACTGGGAAGACGCGGGCGAAATGCCCGACTTCGCGGGGGAGGAGGACATCCTGGCCGTGGTGCGCACCCGGGAGGGGCAAGGCGACGCAGAGGAGGAGGACGGCCCGGTGGAGCGCGACGACCTCTTCTTCGCGGCTGCCGAGGTGTGCGTCCGGCAGAACCAGGGCTCGACCTCACTGCTGCAGCGGAAGCTGCGCATCGGTTACGGCCGCGCCGCGCGCGTGGTGGACCAGCTGCACGAGGCGGGCGTGCTGGGTCCGCCCGACGGCTCCAAGCCGCGTGAAGTGCTCATGGGTCTCGACGAGATCGAGGCGTTGCGCTAGCCGTCCGCCAAGGGGCCGCAGGGGCCGCCCGACTGCGCGCCGGGCCGGAACGGGGGCGCTCGTCTGCGGGTATGGCGTGCCATGAAAAACACGTTCTTCGGCCTTCTGGCGATACTCTGCGCGGCAGCCGACCCGCGCGCCGCCCTCGCCATGCAGGAGGCCGCGGACCCGTTGGCGATCCTCGAACGTGCTTCCTCCGAGTATGGCGGATTGACGGGGTTCTGCGCCGAATTCCGGCAGACCCTGACCTCGCCGCTTCTGAACCAGGTGACGCGCTCGCGGGGGCGCATGTGCCAGCAGCAGCCGAACCGCTTCTCCATGCGCTTCACCGATCCCGAAGGCGATCTGGTGGTCGCCGACGGGGAGTGGCTGTGGGTCTACTTTCCGAGCGGCGACGCCGGCCAGGTCATTCGCTCGCCCCTGACCTCCGGGGGACGCGGCGGCTTCGACTTCCACCGCGAATTCCTCTCGGATCCGGGGACCCGCTACGCTCCCGCGTATCTGCGCGGCGAGGAACTGGACGGCGTCCCCACCCACGTCATCCGGCTGGTACCGCGCCAGCCGTCCGCCTATCGCGAGGCGCGGGTGTGGATCGATGAGGGGACGTGGTTCATCCGGCGTACCGAGATCGAGGAGGAGAACGGCAACCTGCGCGAGGTGCGGCTGGCCGGATTCGAGCCGAACCCCCAGTTGGGGAGCGAGGTCTTCCGCTTCACGCCGCCCCGGGGGGTCCAGGTCATCACGCGATGAAGGCCAGGCGCCCGACGGGGGAGGGTGATCCCGGAAAGGACCGGACGAATAGCGCTGCGATGGTCCTGATGGCCCTCGTGGCCGGGTCCTGCATGGCTGCGCCCGCGGCCGCCCAGGACCTCGCGGACTTCGACTACGAACATCTGAGCCTGCGGGGCATCGGCTTCGAGGCCGGCTACCTTCCCGGCTACAGGATCCACGGGGTGCGCGGGGAGATGCGGAGCCTGGGCGCGCGGCTCGACCTCGGATACCTGGGTCCCGGGCTCCGTATTGCGCCTTCGGTGACGTACTGGTCGTCGGAGCTCGAGGCTGAGGAGGTATCCCGCCTTGAGACCCGGCTCGGGCAGCTGATCGCGCGGGAGCTGGGGCCGTCCGGATCCGAAGCCGGGCCCGAAGTGGATCTCGGCAGGATCACGTGGAGCGATCTGGTGGTGGGTGTCGACGCCCACGTCGTCTGGAACATCCCCTTCGGATGGCTCAGCTTTCTCGGGCTGGGCGCCTCGGTGCACGTTCTCGACGGACAGGGCGAGGCGATCGACGACACCTTCATCGAGGACCTTCTGGACACGGTGCGCCCGGGAGTGAACGTGCACCTCGGGCTCGAGTATCCGCTCTGGACCTGGTCGCGGCTCTATTGGCACGGCCGCTACGAAGTGACCGACGACCTGCGCTACTTCAACGTCCGGGGCGGGCTCCAGCTCATGTTCGGTGGCACCGCGCCCGGGGAGTTGGAGCCCCGCTGAGGCCGGTTGCGGGCGGCTGGGGGCGTTCACGCGGTGCGTGATCTCCGGCCGAAGAGAGCATGGCTGACGGGGGTCGGGATCCTCTTCGGCCTGGACGCACGGGAATGGTGGCTGGCGTCGGCTTCCGCGGTTCTGTTCTTCGCCGCATTTCCCCCGTTCCACCTGGTAGCGCCTTCCCTGCTGGCGCTGGTCCCGCTGTCGGTCGCGGTTCGGGAGGCGTGCACGCCCCGTCGGGCCGCGCGCGTCGGCTTCGTGTTCGGGGTGCTGCACTACGGTCTGCTGCTGCACTGGATGATCCCGGCGCTCGCGCGGCTGACCGCTACGGCCCCGCTGGTCTACGCCACGGTCGTGACGCTGCTCGCGCTGTCGCAGGCGCTGGCGTGCTGGATGCTCGCCCTCCTGCGGCGTGGCGGCCGGGTTCCGTTCTGGTTCGCGCTGCCCCTTGCCTGGACGGCCGTGGAGTGGGGGATCGCCCACGTTCCGGGGACGCTGGCCTATCCCTGGCTGGGGCTCGGGACGTCGCTCACGGGATACCCGGAGGCGGTCGGGATCGCCGAGCTTGCCGGAGCGCGCGGGGTGACCTTCTGGTTGGCGCTGGTGAACGGCCTTGTGGCAGAGGCCGTGGTGGCCGGTCGAGGTGGGTCGGCGGCAACCGGGCGACCGCGAACGGTGATGCGCGAGGGCGTGTCCGGGCGATCGTGGCGCCGGTTGATGCGGTGGCTGCGGAGTGGCTTCGGGCCCGGCCGCCGGTGGCTCGCGGCCGCTCTGGTCGTGGCGGGCGTCCCCGCCGCGTGGGGCGTGTGGCGCGCCGGTCACCTCGATCTGCGGCCCGGGCCGGTGGTCGCCACCGTGCGCACCGCCTTGCGCGCGCAGCCGGGCGAGGCGGCGCCCGACCTGGAGGCGCTCGCCGCGGTGGACGCCCTGCTGGCGGCGCCCGTGGCCGAGGCGCCCGCACCTTCCCTGATAGTGCTCCCGGAGGGCACCTTCCGGGACGGGCTGGAGCAGCCGGAAGTGGTCGAAGGGCTGAGGGATCTGTCACGGCGGCTGGGAGCGCCCGTCCTGTTCGGCCTGGTGCGCGCGGCGGAGCGGGGGGCCGGGCGGTACAACTCGGCGGCCCTGGCCTCTCCGGCCGGGTTGCTGGGCGACCCCTACGACAAGCGCCGCCTGGTGCCGTGGGTCGAGCGGATGCCGCTGGCGGGCCTGTTCCCGATCGCCGACGGGGAGAGTCCGCTGCGCGCGGGCACCGAGTGGACGGTATTCGAGGCCGGTCTCCATGACGTGGGCGTGCTCATCTGCTACGAGGCCGCATTCGCCGGCGCCGCCAGGGCGCTCCGCCGGGCGGGGGCCGGAGTGCTGCTCAACATCACCAACGACGCCTGGTTTGCGGACGCGGGCGTCTTCGCGGTCGCGCAGCACGAGGCCCACCTGGTCATGCGCGCCATCGAGACCCGCACCGGGGTGGTGCGCTCGGCCAACCTCGGTCCCGCGGGCTTCGTCGACCCCACCGGGAGGGTGCGCGCGCGTGTCCAGGGCCCGGGCGCGGCCGTGGCGACCGCCCGGGTGGATGCGGTGGCCGGGCCCACCTGGTACGTGCGCGTCGGGGACGTGGCGGGGCCGGGGGCCGCGGCCGCGCTGCTCCTGCTGCTCCTCTTCGCCCGCCCCCGCCGTCCGCGGCCAGCCGGGACCATGGCCCGCGCGCCCGAAACCGGCCATTGAACGCCCTTCGGGCCAAATCTATACTACGGGCTCCCGATCCCGGCCGGCCGCTCGTTGCTCCTTGCGGCCCGGCAGGGCCCTGACTCATCCCGAAGGGACGACCCGGACATCGCTGCGCATGGCGCACGGAACGACGATTCTGGACAGACCCCTGGAGCGCCTCGACCAGGTGCGCAAGCGCCTTGAGGGGGCGGAGGAACGCCTGCGCGAACTGGACGCGGAGCTGGCCGATCCGGAGGTGGCGCGCGACCCGGGGCGCCTGCGCGTCCTCAGCCGTCGGCGCGCCGAAGTGGATCCGGTCGCCCGCATCTCCCGCGAGATCGAGGGCGTCCTGGAGCAACTGGATGCGGCGCGCGAACTCACGGACGATCCGGACGACGCGGAGGTGCGGGAACTCGCGCGCATGGAGGTCGAGGAGCTGGAAGCCCGGCTCGAGGAACTGGCGAGGCAGGCCTGGGAACTGGTCCTCCCCCGTGATTCCATGGACGACCGCGCCGCGGTCGTCGAGGTGCGAGCCGGAACCGGCGGCGACGAGGCCGGGCTGTTCGCGGCCGAGGTGATGCGCATGTATCAGCGTCTGGCGGAGCGGCGCAACTGGAGCATCGAGCTCCTCAGCCTCTCGGAGGGCATCCCCGGCGCCATCAAGGAAGCCGTCTTCACGGTGAGCGGGCGCGGAGCGTACGGCGCGCTGCGCTACGAATCGGGGGTGCACCGGGTGCAGCGGGTTCCGGTCACCGAGAGCCAGGGCCGCATTCACACGTCCGCGGCGTCGGTCGCGGTGCTGCCGGAGGCGGAGCCGGTGGACATCGAAATCGATCCGGCGCACTTGCGCATCGACGTGTTCCGCTCGTCCGGGCCGGGCGGACAGTCGGTGAACACCACCGACTCGGCCGTACGCATCACTCACGAGCCCAGCGGCCTGGTGGTGACCTGCCAGGACGAGAAGTCGCAGCACAAGAACAAGGCCAGAGCCATGAAGGTGCTGCGCAGCCGTCTTCTCGACCGCGAAATCGCCGAGCGCGCGGCGGAGCGCTCGCGGGAGCGCAAGTCGCAGATCGGATCGGGAGACCGATCCGCCAAGATCCGCACCTACAACTTTCCCCAGAACCGGGTGACGGATCACCGTATCGGGCTTACCCTGCACCGCCTGGAATCGATACTTCACGGCGAACTGGACGAGCTTCTGGAAGCACTTCACCTGGCCGAGCGGCGGGAGCGGCTGGAGGACGGATGAGCACGCTCTCGCTAGAGCGGCCCTCGGGTCGCGTGCCCGGAAGAGAAGAACCGTGGACCGTCCTGAACCTGATCCTCTGGAGCGCGCACTACCTTGAGGAGAAGCGGGTGCCCGGCGCTCGGCTGGACGCCGAACATCTGCTGGCCGAAACGCTTGGAGTGCCGCGCCTCGAACTCTACCTGCAGCATGACCGGCCGCTCGAGGCATCCGAACTCGCGGCCTTCAAGCCGCGGCTCCTGCGCCGCGCCCGCCGCGAGCCGCTCCAGTACATCCTGGGCAGGGCGGCGTTCCGGAAGATGGACCTCGCCGTGGACCGTCGGGTCCTCGTTCCCCGTCCGGAAACGGAACTGCTCGCGGGAGAGGTGCTGGCCTGGGCCGCGGGGCGCGCGGGCGCCGGCCTCCGGGCGCTCGACCTGGGGACCGGCTGCGGCGCCCTGGCGCTGGCTCTCGCCACCGAAGGCGACTTCACCTGCATCGTGGCCACCGACGTGAGCCGCGACGCGCTTGAGGTGGCTTCGCTCAACCATGGGCAATACCATGACGGGGCTCCGCTGGAGTTCAGGGCGGGATCGCTGTACGAGCCCCTCGCACGCGACGAGTGCTTCGACGTGATCGTGTCCAACCCTCCCTACATCCCCAGTGCCGAACTGGACGGCCTGGAGCCGGAGGTGCGGGACTGGGAGCCCCGGCGGGCGCTGGACGCGGGCGCCGACGGCATGGACGTGCTTGAACCGCTGATCGTCGGTGCGCCGCGTTATCTGGCGCCTGCGGGTCTCCTGGCGCTCGAGGTGGGCGCCGATCAGTCGGCTCAGGCGGCGCGCCGGATCGAGGGCACGGGGGCTTTCGCGCGGGTGCGCGTCATCCCCGACCTGGCGGGCCGCGAGCGCATCGTGCTGGCACACCGGCACCGGAACGAGGACCGATAACGGGAGGCTGAATGGCCGCGATCGAGGAGATGGCGCGCGAACTGGGTCTGGCCCTGGGCCGGACCGCTCAGTATCAGGATCTGCAACGTGCCGCGCGGCGGGCGGATGACGACCGCGAGCTGGCGACCCTGCGAAGCGAGCTCGCGAAACTGGAGGAGAGCGTGGCCGGCAGCGTGCGCGCCGGCGAGGAGCCCGCGCCGGAAGTGGCCGACGAGTACGAAAGGGCGTTCGGGCGGCTGCAGGCGAGCCCGGTGTACCAGGGCCTGGTTGCGGCTCAGGCCAACTTCGACCGGGTGCTGGGCCGCGTGAACGAGGGCATCACGAAGGCCATCGAGGAAGGCGCGAAATCGCGCATCATCATCAGTTCCTGACCGCGCGCCAGGTACGGCCGGGAGGGAAGGCGACGCTCACCCCAGGCAGGGGACTCGATCAGTGAGAAAACCACAACGGATTCCGCCGGCCAGCGGCCGGCTCGGAGTGCTGCTTCCGGGCTTCGGCGCGGTGGCCACCACCTTCGTCGCCGGCGTGGAGGCGATTCGCAGGGGCATGGCCGAGCCCACGGGAAGCCTCACCCAGATGAACACCATCCGACTCGGCAAGCGCACCGAGGGACGAACGCCGCTGATCAGGGAGCTCGTGCCGCTGGCGGAGCTGGACGATCTGGTCTTCGGCGCCTGGGACCCGATTCCCGACAACGGCTACGAGAGCTCCGTGCGGGCCGGCGTACTGCACCGCGAACGCCATCTCGACCCGATCCGGGACTTCCTGGCCGGCATCGAACCCATGCCTGCGGTCTTCGACACCGGCTACGTAAAGAAACTGGACGGTCCCAACACGAAGAGGGGCGCCAGCAAGCGCGACCTCGCCGAGCAACTGCGCGCGGATATCCGCGCCTTCAAGGCGAAGCATGAATGCGAGCGCGCGGTCATGGTATGGTGCGGCTCGACCGAGGTGTACGTGCGCCCGGGCGAAGTGCACGCTTCGCTGGCCGCCTTCGAGAAGGGCATGGACGAGAATCACCCCGACATCGCGCCCAGCCAGCTCTACGCGTGGGCCGCTCTCAAGGAGGGCGTGCCGTACGCCAACGGCGCCCCCAACCTGTCGGCCGACTTCGAGGCGCTCGAGGATCTGGCGCGCGAGCGCTCGGTTCCCATCGCGGGCAAGGATTTCAAGACCGGCCAGACCCTCATGAAGACCATCCTGGCGCCGGGCTTCAAGGCGCGCATGATCGGGCTCTCGGGCTGGTTCAGCACCAACATCCTTGGCAACCGGGACGGGGAGGTGCTCGACGACCCGGAATCGTTCAAGACCAAGGAGGTCTCCAAGCTCGGAGTCCTCGAACACATCCTGCAGCCGCAGATGTACCCCGAGCTGTACGGCGACATCTACCACAAGGTGCGCATCAACTACTATCCGCCCCGCGGCGACAACAAGGAAGGCTGGGACAACATCGATATCTTCGGCTGGCTGGGATATCCGATGCAGATCAAGATCGACTTCCTGTGCCGCGACTCCATCCTGGCCGCGCCCATCGTCCTGGACCTCGCGCTCTTCCTCGATCTGGCCTCGCGCTCGGGCCTGGGCGGCATCCAGGAGTGGCTGTCCTTCTACTTCAAGAGCCCCCAGACGGCGCCCGGCCTGTATCCGGAACACGACATCTTCATCCAGCACTGGAAGCTGAAGAACACGTTGCGCTGGCTTGCGGGGGAGGAGCAGATCACCCATCTGGGCGTTGAGTACTACGAGTAGGCGGGCCACCTGCGGGGTGCTCGGTACCCACTACCCGTCGTGGGTAGCCCACTACCGGTAGTGGGGTGCCTGCGGGAGATCTCCCGATGACGGAGGGATGCTTCGTCGTGCTGGAGGGCGGTGAGGGCGCGGGCAAGTCCACGCAGGCGGCGCTCCTGGCCCGGTGGCTGCGGGACCGCGGCGTGCCATGCACCCTGGCGCGCGAACCGGGGTCCACGGGGGTGGGTGAAGCCATACGCGAGGTGGTGCTGGGGAGAACGGATCTGGAGATGCCCCCGGAATCGGAGTTGCTGCTGATCCTGGCGGCGCGCGCGGCATTCGTGCGCGAGGTGGTGCGCCCTGCGCTGGCGCGCGGCGAGGTGGTCGTTGCGGACCGCTTCGACCTCTCCACGCTGGCATACCAGGGATACGGCCGCGGCCTGGACCTCGCGCGCGTGCGCGCCGCGATGGAAGTCGCGACCGGAGATCTGCGGCCGGATCTCTACCTGGTGCTCGACGTGCCGGTTGAGGAGGGCGTGGCCCGGCGCCGGGCCGCGGGAGGGAGCGAGGATCGCATCGAGCGCGCGGGCGCCGACTTTCTGCGCGCGGTGAGAGACGGGTATCTTGAACTGGCCGAGGCCGGGGACCGCGTCGAGCTGGTCAGCGGTCTGGGTTCGTCCCTTCGGGTCCAGGAGCGCGTTCTCGGCTGTCTGAGGCGGCGCCTGCCCGACGTGTTCGGTCCCCGGGGGAATTGAATCGGAGAGACGTATGAGGACCTTGCCACGCACCCTGTCGATGGTTGCGCTGTCCCTGGCGGCAATGCTCGCCACCGGCTGTGCCGAGCCCGGTCCCGGCGGCTCCGGATCCGCTTCGTCGCGCGTCGGCGACGAGAGCATGCGCGCCGCCCTGTTCGAGAGCATTCTCGCCCGCACCGAGGCTCGCGAGGCATTCTCGCCCGTGAAGAACGAGACGCTGGGGCTGGATCCGCTCGAGGCGATGCGCGCCCTGCGCGACCGTGTCGTCGCGGCCGACACCGAGGAGGAGTTCTACTATGCGCTGGCGGCGCTCAGCGCCGCGCGCCGCGACCGCCACCTCGATGTCATTCTGGTGCCCGGCGGCCTGGAGCTGCCCGACAGCGCCGGCGTCGAGGTAAGCAGAGGGGATGTCCCCGAGCCCCGCCAGGCGGGCGTCAGGGTGTTCCCCGACTACGGGAGCGGGGAGCTGGCCTACTTCGTGGGGGAGGTCGCGGAACGAGTCGACGGGCCACCCGTCGGCAGCCGGGTGCTCGAGGTGAACGGCATGCCGGTGCAGGCGTGGCACAACGCGGCTGCGGTCTACGTGCCCCACTCCACCGAGGCCGGCCTGCGCTGGAAGCTGGCGGAGGCGATGACCGTCTCCAGCGCCATCTTCCCGCCCGCGCTGCGCCCGGAGGAGCTCACGCTGGTGGTGGCCGGCGCGGGCGGGGCCGAGGCGGAGTACCGGCTCGCCTGGCACGAACCCGGCGACCTGGCGTGGTCCGGCCTCTCCGAGCCGCGCTATGCCGGCACCCGGAACGTGCTCAGCACCCCCACCTACGACTTCCTCGTGCCCGTGGCCCCGACCGGACATGTGGTCTTGGTGTGGTACGGGTTCCGGGAGACGATGGTACCGGACGTCGACCGCCTGGTCGAGTACGCGGCCGCCCACGACCTCCTGGACCACACTCTGGTGATGGACGTCACCCGCAGCCGGGGCGGCTCGCTGGGACCCTACGCCATGCAGCGCCTGCAGCCGCGCCCCTTCAGAACAACCTTCGGCAACCTGCGCCTGAGCGACGTCATCCAGCCCTTCATCGACGAGAAGCGCGCCGAAGCCGCCGAGGAGGGCGCGATGGACTCCGGGGTTCCGGAGGTGATCGACGACGGCACCTGGCTGCTCGACTGGCTGGAGACCGATGTGGCGCCCGCGCTGGCGCGCGGCGACGCCTACTCCAACTCGGTGCCGTTCAAGAGCGCGCACGCCCCGCGCGACTCGGACGGGATCCTCGAACCCGCGCCGATCCACTTCCGCGGGCCCATCGCGATCATCTCGGGTCCGAGCGGGGGCTCGCACCTGGATCAGTTCGTCTCCATCATCTCCGACAACGGGCTGGGACCGGTGGTGGGGATGCCGCCCGGGGGCTACTCCAACACCTGGGAGTGGGAGGAGACGCTGACCCTCGATCCCGGCGGACAGCCGCTGGTGGGCTTCATGTGGAACATCGGCCACACGCTGCGGCCCAACGGCGAGATCCTCGAAGGCAACCCGGTGGAGGTCGACGAGTGGATTCCGCTTACGGCGAACAACGTGGCCGACTACTACGGGATTCTGCTCGATCGGGCGCTGGCGCTTGCTCGATCCTGGAACTGACGGGTCCGGGTCCGGGACGCCGGGTTCACAGGGCATGAATCGGTCGCCGGAAACGGGACGCCGGCGTTTCGGACCCGGTGCGCTCATCTTCGCCGGCATGGCGGTGGGAGTCGTCGTCGGCGCCATCCTGGGCGAGCGGGCGGCCGTGCTCCAGCCGGTCGGCGACCTCTTCATCCGATTGCTGGTGCTGGCGGCGGTGCCGCTGGTCTGCTTCAACCTGTTGGCCGGGCTGGCGGCCCATTCGGGCGTGCGCGCGTTCGGGCGGCTGGCCGCGAAGATCCTGGCCTGGTTCGTCGCCACCGACCTCGTGGCGCTGTGCGCCGGAATGGGGGCGATGACGCTCCTGCGGCCCGGCGCCGGCATGGAGCTGACCACTCCGGTGGACGAGGCCGTGGGCGCGGTTCCCTCGCTTGCGGATGTCCTGCTGGACATGATCCCGGTCAACCTCTTCCAGGCCTTCGCGGAGGGGAACATCGTGCAGGTGGTGGTGGCCTCGCTCGCGATCGGGGTGGCCACCCTGATGCTCGGGGGCGGGGCGCGCGCGCGGCTGGAGGCGGCCTACCGCGACCTGGCCGACCTCTTCCGCCGCCTGGTGGACCTGGTGCTGGTGCTGGCGCCGCTGGGGATCGGCGCGCTGATGGCGGTGACCGCCGGCCGCTACGGCGCGGAGCTGCTCGGCGGGCTGGCGCGCTTCCTGACGGGGGTGTGGGGTGCGCAGGCGTTGCTCTTCTGCGGGTACATGCTCGTGCTCCGCTTCCTTACCGCACAGCGTCCCCGGCGTTTCCTGAGCGAGACCGGTCCGCTCTGGGCGACCACGGCGGCGACCTCCTCCAGCCTGGCTTCGCTATCCGTCGGCCTGGAGAAGGCGGAGAAGCTGGGCATGCCGCGCCGGATCTACAGCTTCACCCTGCCGCTGGGGGCGCAGCTCAACAAGGACGGCACCGCGGTCATGCTCGGGGCGGTGCTGGTCTTCACCGCCCAGGCGGCGGGGGTGGATTTCGGCCCCGAGGCGCTGCTGGCCATCCTCCCGATCGGGCTCCTGCTTGCGCAGGGCTCGGGCGGGATCCCGGGCGGCGGTTTCGTGGTGGCCCTGGTCTACGTGCAGGCGTTCAGCCTGCCGATCGAGATCGCCGCCATGGTGGGCGGCATATACCGGCTGGTCGACATGGGAAACACGACGCTGAACATCATGGGGGACATGGTCGGGACGGCGCTGGTGGCGGGGGGGGGCCCCGGGCGGGGCGGGGCCCCCGGGGCCCCCCCCCCCCCGGGGGGGATAAA
>VXMG01000094.1:0-45851 GCA_009841185.1 Gammaproteobacteria bacterium | reverse complement strand
TACGGCGACCCCCTAGATCTACCCCCTGATTATCCTGGGCTCCGCGATATGTGTATACAAGACCGGTAGGGGGGGCAGGGCTGTCAACCGTCCGCGGGCGGCCCCTCCCCTCCCCCCACCCATCGGTCGACCACCACCGACGTAGTGATCTGCCCCCACAGGTTGGTGACCGTGCGGAACATGTCGGGGATGCGGTCGATGCCGAGCAGGATGCCCAGCCCGCCGAGCGGCACCCCCGCCACGTCGAGCGCGGGCGCCATGGTGAAGATGCTCGCCGACGGCACCGGCGCGATGGTGAGCGCCACCAGGAAGACCGCCAGCACCGCCCCTCCGGCCGCGGCGAGCGGGAACGGCACCTCGAACAGGTGCGCCAGGAAGACGACGGCGGCCCCCTGGAAGAGCGCGCTGCCGGGGCGGTAGAGCGACGCGCCCAGGGGCAGCACCAGGTCGGCGACGTTTTCCGACACCCCGAGCTTCCCGCTCGCCTCCTGGAGCGACGCGGGGAGGGCGGCCACGGTGCTGGTGCTCGCGAACGCGATGGAGGTGGCACCGAACACGCCCTTCACGTAGCGGCCGGGACCGATGCCGCCCACCCAGCGCAGCAGCACCAGGAACACCCCGCCGGTGAACAGGACGAGCCCGGCGAGCACGGCCGCGACGAACACCGCCAGGCTCTGCACCAGGTCCCACCCGAGCTGCGCGGTCACCGGGGCGGCCAGCCCGAAGACCCCCACCGGCGCGCACCAGAGCACCCACCAGACCAGCTTGATCAGGGTGGCCGAAACCGCGTCGGCGAAGGTCATCAACTGCTGCTTGTGCTTCCCGCCGAGCGCGGCCGCGGCCGCCCCGAAGAGCGCCGTGAACACGATCAGCGGGAGCAGGCTCCCCGCCGAGGCGGCCGCGAAGGGGTTGGGCGGCACCAGGGTCACCAGGAAGTCGACCACCCCGGGAATCTCAGGGGCGGCCTGTTCGCCCGCTGCCGGCATCGCCACTTCCGGCGCGAAGCGCAGGAAGAAGGCCATGGTCGCCATGCCCAGCACGATCGCCGGCGGGGTGGTGATCCAGTAGAAGCCCAGGGTGGTGCCGCCCAACCGCCCGAGTTTGCGCAGGTCGCCGAGGCGCGCCACCCCGGTGAAGATCACCGCCATCACCAGCGGAATCACCACCATGCGAATGGCGTTCATGAAGACGGTGCCGATCGGCGCGGAGGCCAGCGCCACCGCCATGAGCGCCTCCGACCCGGTGGCCGCGGCGAGCAGCCCGACCGCGAAACCCAGCACGAGCCCGGTGGCGATGAGGATGTGCAGCATGAGGTGCTCCGGGCTGGAGGTCGGGCGCCGGTCGGCTGGCTGGCGCCGGCGGGGCTGCACCGATGCTACGCCGCGTTCTTCCCGCCCGGCAACCCCGGAATCAGGGTATCTTCCTCTACCCCCGACCCGGAGACCTCCCGTGAACGATCCCTACCTCCTTGCGATCGCCATTCTGGGCGGCCTTCTCGCCCTCGCCGCTCTGGTCCTCGCCATCGTGCTGCGGCGCTACACCCGGCTGCGCCTGGAGCTGCCGGCCAGGCTGCGGGAGGCGCGCGAGGACGCGGTGGCGCGCAGCACGGCGGTTGTGCGCGGGCAGGCGTTCGAGCACCTGGCGCCCTTCATGGACGACTTCGGCTACCATCCCCGGGACGCCCGCTTTCTCGGCAGCCCCATCGACCTCGTCGTGTTCGACGGCCTCGGCGAGACCGACGTGCGCGAGATCGTGTTCGTGGAGGTCAAGACAGGCCGGTCTCGCCTGAGCGCGCGTGAGCGGGCGGTGCGGAAAGCCGTCCTCGAAGGGCGGGTGAGTTGGCGCGAGCTGCGGGCCTGACCGCGTCCGCGCGCCGGAGCAGCCCGTGGAGTGTGCCCCGGAGACTCTCGGGGCTAGAATAGTCGCATGACCTACGAAATCGTTTTCGTGCTTGTGGTTGCGGCGGCGGCCCTGGTGCTCTTCGCCATGGACCGCATCCGGCTCGACCAGCTCTCCATGTCGGTTCCGGTGGTGCTGCTGCTCGGCGGAATCATCGGCCCGCTGGAAGCGCTCTCCGGCCTCTCCAGCGAGGCCACCGTCACGGTGGCGGCGATGCTGGTGCTCGGGCTGGGGCTGCGCAAGACGGGGCTGGTGGCGGCGATCGGCATCTGGGCGCGCACGGCGCCGTTGGGCGGCAAGACGCTGCGCATGTTCATTCTGTGCCTGCTGGTGGCCTTCCTCTCGCCGTTCCTGAACAACACCGCGGTGGTGATCGTGTTCATCCCGGTGTTCGCGGCGCTCGCCGAGCAGGCCGACGAACCGGTTTCGATGTACCTGATGCCGCTTTCGTTCGTGGCCATCATGGGGGGGACGGTGACCCTGATCGGCACCGCCACAAACCTGGTCGTGCACGGGGAGGCGGTGGCGCGCGGGTACGACGAACTGACCATGTTCTCCATCGCGCCGGTGGGGCTGATCTGCCTGGCGGTGGGGATGCTCTACCTGTTCACCATCGGGCGTCACCAGATGCCCCGGCGGGAGCGGCCGCCGGATCTGTCGAGCCGCTACGGCGTGCGGCGGTTCACCACCGAGCTGCGTGTAGGGCCGGACTCGCCCGCGGCCGGACGCTCGCTGGCCGAGCTGCGCTGGGGCGAGCGCTTCGACGTCGTGGTCGTGGGAATCGAACGGGACGGAAGGGGCATCTCGCTCCCCGCGGGCGAGCGCGTGATCGAGGCGGGGGACAGGCTCTACGCCCAGGGCGCGGCGGACAACCTGCTGCGTCTCGCCCAGGCGCAGCGTCTGGACACGCCCGAGGGGAAGCCGCCGCAGGAGGCGAGCGAGACCGTCGTCGGGGGACGGATGGTGGAGGTCATCATGGGGCCGGGTTCGGCGCTCGTGGGGCGAACGCTCAAGGACCTCTCCTTCGCCCAGCGCTACGACGTGACCGTCCTCGGGGTCCAGAGCCACGGCGCCGCCGTCACCGACCGCATCGCGCAGATGGAGTTCTCCGTGGGCGACATCCTCCTGGTGCGCGGGGAGGCGGGCGCGCTCGACCGCCTGGCCGACGAACCGGGCTTCATCCTGATGGCCGAGGTGGACCACCCGGTGGGCAGCCGGCCGCGCGCCGCCTTCGCGGCCGCCATCATGGCCGCGGTGGTGCTGGCCGCGAGCGTAGGCCTCTTCCCCATCTCCACCTCGGCCATGGCGGGGGTGGCGCTCATGGTGTTCACGGGCTGCGTGCGCGTCGACGAGATCTACGCGGAGCTGGACTGGCTGGTCGTGTTCGTGATGGCCGGGCTCATCCCGCTGGGGCTGGCGATGGAGTCGACGGGCGCGGCCGCCTGGATCGCCTCGGGGGTGGTGGGCGCGACCGCCGGGCTCGGCGAAACCGGGATGATCGCGGCATTCTACCTGCTGACCGCCGTGATGACCGCGGTGGTCGCGAACACCGCCACGGCCGTGATGCTCACCCCGGTCGCCATCCTGGTGGCGCAGAACGCCGGGCTGAACCCGTACGCCCTTCTGGTGACGGTGATGTTCGGGGCCTCCGCCTCCTTCGTCACCCCGTTCGGCTACAAGACCAACGTGATGATCTACTCCCCGGGCGGATACCGCTTCATGGACTTCGTGAAGGTGGGCGGGCCCCTAAACCTGCTCCTCGCAATCGTGGCCTCGATCTGCATCCCGTTCTTCTGGCCGAGCTGAACGTACATACTCCGCATTCGCGGCTGCGCCGCCCGGTTGTAGCCAGGTACGGCGCCGCTTGCAACCTCCTCGCCACGGAAAGAATCAGATCGTACCGAAGGCGTGAGGCACCCGGCTGCGTCGCGGCGTGGTGCGAGCATCGATCCCGGGGACGAGCGACATGCGGTGACGCCAACAGCGGATGGCGAGAGAGTCGATGCCCGGCGCAAGGAAAGGTGCCGAGTCATCGTGGCTTCGATGGCCGCGTCGATCGCGATCCATGCGTTCGTCTTCTCTTTTCTCATGGTCCCATCCCCCGAAGCCAGCTGGCGAACGGGGGCCACCCTCGACTCTCCGGGATCCCGCACGTCGCAAGACGCCCCCTCGGGAATCCGCATCACCAGAATCGTAGTCGCCGAGCTGGCCGCGCAGCCTGAATCGTCCGAAACGGCGACCGAGGAGCTCGTAGCGGAGCCTTCCGAGCTCGAAAGGGAGGAATCGGCTGAATCGGAGCCAGATGATCCAGAATCCACACCCGACGTTGAGCCACGAGATCCGTCTCCCGCACGGCAACCTGCTGCGAATCCTTCGGTTACACGCGAAGGCGCGTCGCCGCGAGACACCGGAACCGAACCCGCCACCCAACTCAGGCCCCGCTTCACCAATCCCGCGCTCTGGCGGGAGGTCCGGGGCGCTCAAGCCGCTACGGAGTGGACGAGCGGTGTGCCCTTGCGCGACCGCGTCGAGGGACGCGGATCACGATACACGCCGCCCGACGCTTGGACGTTCGACACATGGACGACTCGGGATGCGGCCGGACGGCTCTGGGGCGCCGCCCCGGGCAGCATCTACCTTGCCGGGTTCGGCATACGCACCTGTGGCGGACGCTTCGACGCCTCGAACTGCGGTTTCGGCCTGCCTGGCTGGCAGCGACGGCAATACCAGCGCTCCCTCCAGGCCGCAATGGAAATCGAGAACCAACAACGCTGGCGGGGCATCATGGAACGCGACCGGGCAATCCGTGAACGGCGGGACGCGGAACGCCATCCGAAGACGGACTCCATCCCCGGCATTCGCGACGACGATTGACATGCGACAGCGGCACGAGTGGCGCGTGCTCAACGACAGAAATGGCGCGTCCTCAGCGGCAGGAATGGCGTGTTGCCGTCAGGCACCCTCCCTCGGCGCCAAGCTGAACGGTTCGCGAGCGAACACCCGGCGCACGATCGGCTCGAAGAACTCGAGCGGCAGGGTGTCGTAGTCGGGGTCGAACGCACACTGGTCCCAGCGGTGACAGAAGTCCACGGCGTCCTGATACCAGGGATGGTCGCGGTACTTGTCGCGCGCGTTGCGGTCGCCGCCGACGTGGTGGCCGTAGTAGTAGTACTGGAACAGGCCGTGGTGCCGGACGATCCAGTACGTCCGCTCGGTCACGTAGGGACGCAGCAGCAGCGCGGCCAGCTCGCCGTGGCTGTGCGGGGCCATCAGGTCGTCGATGTCGTGCAGGAGCGCCGCCACCACCAGCTCCTCTTCCGCGCCGTCGCGATGGGCGCGGGTCGCGGTCTGCAGAGAGTGCTCCAGCCGATCGACCTGGTAGCCCGCGAGCGAACCGGACAGCTCGCGGAGGTGCGCCAGCACCCGGTCGGCGGTGCCTGCGGCGAACTTCTCCTCGAGGTGCGCGAGCAACTCGTAGTCCTCGCGGGTTCCGTCCGCCATCCTGGTGAAGCTCACCACGCGGCCGCCGGGCCTTGCCGGTTCGTCCATGCCCGTCACGTCCTCCATGACCATCCACGCTCCCGCGTGAGGGATCGTCGCCCCGCAGCGTGCGACGACGCGGAGAGATGTGTCAAGGGACGGGCCGCGGGGTTGGTGCTTGACTCGCGCAGCATGAGCGCAATCAGATACTGGTTACTCGGGTACGCTCCAGATGGGGCTGAGCCCGCGGATGCCCGGTGCCAATGCGAGAGCTGACCCCGGGCCGGTCACAACGGACCCGGAGGTGATCGACCATGCAGCAATCGATCAGCAGCGTCAGCCCAACTGCCGGCGCCCTGGCCACGGTCTGGAGCAGCGGCGAACGGACCGATCTTCCCTACCTCTGGCTGCGCGACAACTGCGGATGCAGCGAGTGCCGCGTCGTGCAGACCACCGAGAAGCGGTTCCACATCTTCCAGGTCGCCCGCGACCTGAGACCGCTGGAGGTCGGCATCGAGCGCGCCGAATCCGGGGACGAGGCGATCGCCATCGCCTGGCCCGACGGGCACCGCACCCGCTACCGGTCGAGCGAGATCCGCGGCCTGATGAGCCAGCCTCGCTCCGAGCTGCGCTACTGGGATGGCCGGTTCCAGCCGCGGCAGTTCGACTATGCGGGGTTCCTGGCGAGCGACCAGACGGCGGCGGAACTGATCGAGGAGTTTCTACTGACCGGGGTCTGCGTGCTGGTCGACGCCCCCACCGAACCGGATTCGTCCGAACAGCTCGCGACCCGGCTCGGCCCGGTGCGCGAGGTGCTGTTCGAGCGCATCCACAACGTCAAGGTCGACCCGAAGGGCTACAACATCGCGCACACTGGCCTGGCCGTCGCGCCGCACAACGACTTCACCAGCTACACCTGGCCGCCGAGCGTGCAGGCCCTGCACATGCTGGTCAACGAGTGCGACGGCGGCGAGTCCATCGTCGTGGACGGCTTCGGGCTCCTCCACGAGCTGCGCAGCGATTCTCCCGACAAGTTCGATGCGCTGTGCGCGGTACCGGTGCCGTTCCGCATCTTCAGTGAGCGATACGAAGTCTACGCCGCCAACCCCATGGTCGAGCTGGACAGCGCCGGCGAGGTCAGGCTGATGCGCTTCAACACCGCGCAGATGCAGGCCGTCCCACTCGCGGAGCCGCGGCTGAGCGACTTCTACGACGCCTATCACGAGCTGTCCAGGCGCGTCAATGACGGGCGCGCGCAGGTGACCTTCCGGTTGGAGGGGGGACAGGTACTGCTGTGCGCCGGGCACCGCGTGCTGCACGGTCGTACCGCACTCCGTTCGAATGGGCAACGGCACCTTCAGGACGCCTACTTCGAGCACGACAACTTGCGCACCCACCTCAGGTGGCTGCGCCTCAGCGGCCGGATCTGAAAGGCGGCAGGCCCTTGGCATCGGATGAAACGCCATCTCCTGCAGGCACCCGGACTCGGGCCGCACTCCGCGCTTTGGCGCTCGGCGCTTCGGCGGAGATCCTGCCGGGTCAGCTGCCGTCTCCGGAAGTCCTCGCCAGCCACCTCCCGCGCGCGACGTCCGTCTACATACCGTACCCCCCGAAGAGCCGGTGGCCGGACACGATCGCCGCCTGCGAGCAGGCACTGGCGGCGGGCATGAAGCCGGTGCCGCACCTGCCGGCGCGATCGGTGCGGAGCGCGGGCGAGCTCGACGACTGGCTGGCCGGCGTGGTGGAGACAGGAGCGGACGCGGTGATGCTGATGGCCGGAGACCGCGCGACGCCCGCCGGCCCCTACCCCGATACGCCGGCCCTGCTCGACTCCGGGCTCCTGGCCGAGCACGGTCTGCGGCGGCTCGGCGTCACATCGTACCCGGAGGGGCATCCCGTGATCGCCCAGGCCGATCTCGATGAAGCACTACGGCGCAAGATGGAATACGCTCGGGCGACGGATGCGGAACTCTGGATCGTGACCCAGTTCGTGTTCTCTTCCTCCCCCGCGCTCGCGTGGCTGGAGCGGATGCGGAACGCGGGTTGCACGCTGCCGGTTCGCATCGGGATGCCGGGGCCGGTCGCACTGGGCGCGCTGATCGGTTACGCGGTCCGCTCCGGCGTCGTGGCGTCGGCACGGGCGCTGAAGCGCAAGCCCGGCATCGCGCGGCTGGCGGGCAGATGGTCACCCACTCCAGTCGCGCTCGCGCTGGCCCGGCACCTGGCCGGTCGCGAGGACACGGCTTCCTTGGGTATTCATTTGTTTACCTTCGGGGGACTCGCGGACACCGCTGAATGGCTGTCGAACCTGCGGACGCCCGTCGAAGTGGCGGTTTGTCCGCCAGAAACGAGCTGATCTGGCACACAAAAGAGGGCTGACAGGAGGTATTCCATGCAGCGTCGGACAAACACTGTTCTGATCCGTGCGGGCATCGCCGCCGCGCTTGCCGGCTGCGCCCCCATGGGCGACGCGCCCGCCAGAAACGACGCGACTGCTGCCCGCGTCGACGCCATCTTCGCCGACTACGCCAGCGAGGCGGGCCCCGGCTGCTCCATGGGCGTCATCCAGGACGGCCGCCTGATCCATGCCACGGGCTATGGGACCGCCAATCTCGACCACGGTATCCCCAACGGACCCGCGACCATCTTCCGCACAGGCTCGGTCTCGAAGCAGTTCACGGCCGGTGCGATCGCCCTGCTGGCCATCCGGGGCGAACTGGAACTGGACGCTCCCGTCCAGCGTTACATCCCCGAGTTTCCAGACTATCCCGACGCTCCCACGGTCCGACATCTGATCCATCACACGTCCGGCGTGCGCGACTACATCGTGCTCATGTCCCTGGCGGGAAACCGGAGCGAGGACTTCTACACCAACCAGGAGGTTCTCGACGCCATCAACCGGCAGCGCGAACTCAATTTCGAGCCCGGCGCCGAGTACCTGTACAGCAACGCCGGCTACTTCCTGCTGGGCGAGATCGTGGCCAGGGTTTCGGGACGGAGCCTGCGCGAGTTCGCCGAGAGCGAGTTCTTCGGCCCCCTGGGGATGACGCATACCCACTTCCACGACGACCACAACGAGATCGTGCCCAACCGGGCCATCGGCTACGCCCCCACCGGCGGCGGTTTTCGCATCAACGTGACCACGCTCGACATGGTCGGCGACGGCGGCGTCTTCACGTCGGTGGGGGAGTGGGTCGCATGGGATCGCAACCTCACCGAGGGCACCGTCGGCGGGCCCGAGTGGGTGGCGCTCATGCACGAGCGCGGCGTGCTCAACTCGGGCGACACTATCCCCTACGCCTTCGGCATCTCGCACGGCGAGCACCGGGGGCTGGCGACGGTCGGCCACACCGGCTCGTGGGTCGGCTACCGCGCCGCGATGTCGCGCTATCCCGAGGCGGGCCATTCGTTCGTGGCGTTCTGCAACCGGTCGGCCATCGCCCCCGCGACGCTCATCGCGAGCACGGCCGAGATCTACCTGGAAGACCGGATGGAGCCGGTGGAGGCCGCGGACGAGACGGCGGAGGAGGCACCCGCGGAGGCCACGGACGAGGCAGGTTCGCCGGACGAGCCCGACCTCGACATCCCCAACCGCGCGCGCTACGCCGGATCCTTCTACAGCCCCGAACTGGACACCACCTATCGGATTGTCGAGGCAGGCGATGCCGGCCTCACGCTCCACGTCGGCCGGCTCGATCCCGCCGCGCTGATGGCCGAGTCCGAAGGGGTGCTTACCAGCGAGCGCGGGATGTCCTTCCGCTTCTCCGAACTCGCCGACGACCGCTATCAGGCGATGATGGTTGACGCAGGCCGGGTCCAGAACCTGCGCTTTGCACGGGTGGAGGGGTAGGAGGACGTGGAAAGAATGTGCGCGCGATTCGCGACGGGGATGCCGATCCTGCTTTCGCTCCTCGCCTTCACTGCACCTCTTCCCGTCTTCGCACAGGCGAGTCAGCTCAGCGGTCGGGTCCGGTCGGAGGACGGCCGTCCCGTCGAAGGCGCGCTGGCGGAGGTCAACCCGGTTTCGGATTCCACGCGGGTCGAATACACCCTCGCGGATGAGTTGGGCTTCTTCGCCCTCCGCGATCTGGAGCCGGGCGCGTACGTGCTCAGGGTGACCCGAATCGGCTTCCAGGAATACCGGGAACAGGTGAGCGTCGAGGCGGACGTGACCGAGGTCGAGGTCGTGATGGCGGCCCAGGCGATCGTGATCGGGGGCATAACCGTGGAGGCCGAGCGCAGCCGCGCCAAGACCCGCTTCGAGGAGTCGGCGGGCATCACGGTCCAGGAGATCGAGGCCGCCGACCTCAAGTCCATCCCGGTGCTCATCGAGGCGGACCCGCTGCGCGCAATCGAGGTGCTGCCGGGGGTGACGACGGTGTCGGACTTCTCCGGATCCTTCAACGTGCGAGGCGGTTCGGCCGACCAGAACCTCATTCTCCTCGACGGAGTCCCGATCTTCAATCCGTTTCACCTGGGCAACATCTTCTCCGTGTTCAACGCGGACATGGTGGACCGCGTCGAGCTTCAGTCAGGGGGCTTTCCGGCCGAATACGGTGGGCGCGTGTCTTCGGTGTTGACGGTTGCCAGCGATGCGGGCGACGGAGATTTCGGTGTCGACGCGGGCGTCAGCCTGCTGGCGACCCGCCTTGCGATGAACGGGGCCCTTCCCGAAAGCGCCTCGCAGACACTCGGTTTCACCACGACGCGGTGGCGCGCCTCGGCCCGCCGATCGTATCTGGACGTTCTCTTCAAGCCGTGGGTCGACTTCCCGTACCACCTGACCGACCTTCAGGGCGTCTTCGAGGGCTGGACGGCGGGAGGAAGCCGACTCCGGTTCGTCGGGTACAGCGGACGCGACATCCTGGATCTTTCCGGGGTCGACGATACGCCGCTTCCGATCCGGTGGTGGTGGGGAAACGACCTCTTCGGCGGGTCATGGACGCAGTCCATGGACGGAGGCGCGTCCATGGAGGTCCGCGCCTCCTTCTCGCGCTTCGGGTCCGATCTGTCGTTTCCGGAGGTCGACACCGAGTTCCAGACGGGGGTGGAGGAGGCGACCTTCGGAGCCGATCTCGAACAGCGTCCGGCATGGGCGACGCGCTGGAAGTCGGGCATGGCCGTGAAGCGGGTCGCCTACGACAACGGGCTGGTCGGAGGCGGCTCCACCTTCCTGGACCAGGAAGGCACGGGCGTCGAGGTGGCCGGCTACAGCCAGGTACACTGGGACCCCAACCCCGACTGGCTGGTGGAGGGCGGCCTGCGCCTGGACTACTGGCGTCCGAGCGCGGGGGAAACGGCGGTCACGCTCTCGCCCCGCTTCGCCGTGAGACGCTTCCTGGGAGCGAGAAACGCGGCGGTGCGTCTGGCCGTGGGCAGGTACAGCCAATTCATCCACTCCACGCGCGACGAGGAGTTCCCCTTCGGGCTCGACACATGGATCCTGGCGGGCGTCGAGGCCCCGCGCGTCGTGTCGGACCAGGTCCAGGTCGGGGCCGAGAGGTTCTTCGGCGACGACGACGAGTGGTTCGCCTCGCTGGAAGGCTACTACCGGACCTTCGACGGCGTGGCCGCGGTCAACGCGGCCGAGGACCCGAACGACGAAACCGATGCTCTGGTGGCGGGTGACGGCAACGCGTACGGCGTGGACCTCTACGTGAAGCGGGACCGCGGCACCACCACCGGGTGGCTGTCGGTCTCGTTCCTGAAGACCGTCCGAACCTTCCCGGATACGCGCGTCGGGATAGAGCCCCTGCCGTTGATCACCTATCCGCCGGTTTTCGACCGCCGCCTCGAGATCGATCTCTCCCTGCGCCGGCCCCTGGGCTGGTGGGGACTGGAAGCGGGGATAAGGGCCAACTTCGGAACCGGCCTGCCGTACACGAAGCCACTCGGCACCTACCGCGTCTATCGAACCCGGTTCGTGACGGGAGTCCTTGAAATCGATGACGACGACGCGGTGGTGCTTGGGCCGCGCAACGGCTCGCGCTATCCGGCCCGGCATCGGCTGGACCTCTCGCTCCGGAAGACGGTGACGAAGAGCTGGGGCACGATGACGCCCTACCTGAGCATCATCAACGTCTACAACCAGAAGAACGTCCTGTTCTACTTCTTCGACTACCAGGCGGTGCCTCCCGCCCGGGAGGGCGTGTCGATGATCCCCTTCCTTCCCACCGTGGGCTTCGAGGTGTCGTTCTGATGATGGTCTCAGCGCGAGTGCGAAGGATCTGGCGCCGGTCCCGGAGGTCGGGCGCCTTTCGGTCTGCGGCCGCCAGTGTCGTCACCGCGGTCGTCGCGTTGCTCGCAGCCTGCGAGCTCACCGAGGTCACGATCGCCGAATCGGATGACGTGGTGATCTCGGAGACGCAGTTGACCGTCAACCTTCACGACGACGGGGGGACATCCCTCGCCGTGTACAGCTATCTGCACCGCACGCTGAGCGCCGCGCGCGCGGACGAGGTGGAAGGCGCCATGGTGCGCGTGTCGGGGGAATCAGGGGCGACCGTGCAGCTCGAGGCAGCGGACAGCGGGGGTGTGTGTCTCTATCGGCCGGAGCCCGAGGATGACAACGACGACGATCCCTTCCGGGAAATCGGATCGTGCTACCGGGCCAGCGTCTCTCCGTCGCCCTTCTCTCCCGGCGAGCTTCTGGAACTCAAGGTGCTTCTCCCGGATGGCGGGACCTTGACCGGAGTGAGCCGGATCCCCTCCGCCTTCGACTTCATCGGCCTCACGCACGAGGATGGGTACTGCCGCCTGGCACCCGACACCAACTACCGCTTCAACTGGACGGAGGCGGCGGGCACCTGGTCGTATCTCTCCGACGCCTGGATCGAGGGATTGCCGCAGGCGCTGGCGGGCCGCGACGTGGAAGCACCCGACTCGCTGTACCTGACGGGGTTTGCGATCGGACAGGACGACACCGATGTCCTCTTCCCAGGGGAATACGGGCTGTTCGACCTGGGCGAGGGTGCCGATACCGATCTCCTCCGCATTCTCGACGACGGCCTCCCTGGCGGCGCCTGGGCAAGGGTTGCATTCGCCGCCACCGACCGGAACTGGGTGAACTGGGCGCGGGGCGGAAACTTCAACCCCTCGGGGATCATCCGCATCCCCTCCGTGTTCGGGGATGGGACCGGCTTCTTCGGTACGGCGACCCAGCGCGTGCTCCAAGTCCGAGCTGGCGCAGGCGGAGACGGAATGCCGCCGCTGTGCGGACCTGCCGAACCCCCGGAGTCCTGAGAAGCGCGGAGAACGGGGCTCGGGGCTTGGCGTCCCCTACCCCGCCAGTGGGTCGGGCCGTAGCTGGAACTGGAGAACCTTGCTGGGCGTGCCCCTCCCCCCTTCCATGTGGAACGGCGCCCGAGTGCTCACGGTCGCCCACAGCCCCCTTCCCTTCCATCCCCCGTCCGGGTCGTCAATGCGGCCGTCCAGCCACTTGGTGTAGAAGCCGAGCGGATAGGGGACGCGCAGCACGACCCACTCCCCGTCCACGAGGGCCAGCAGCCCTTCGGAGGCGTTGCCGGTGTTGATGGGCACGTTCTCGCCGAGCCCGAAGACGTTGAACTGATCGACCCAGGTGTAGTAGCTCGCCTCGGCGCTGCCCGGCGCGGTCACGCCCCGGATCTGCGGGAGCGGCTCGCGATGGAAGGTCCAGCCCTCGGGACAGTGCTGGCCGGTAGCCTGTGGGCCGTTGAGGGGCCCGGTGCACTTCGTGCGGTCGAAGCTGGCCATGTGCCCGCTTGCGAGCGCCACCCACATCACCCCGTTGCGGTCGATGTCCCCGCCGCGCGGCGAGAACCCATTGATGGGCGCGCCGGTCTCATCGAGCGGCAACTCGTATAGCTCGGCGAGCGTCGTCGCCGGCGGATTGGGGCCCGGATCCAGCCGAACGATCGCGCCCGGATAGCCCAGCGACGTTGCCCAGACCGACCCGTCCGGCGCGGGCGCCACAGAGTAGAAGCCGGCCACGACCCTCTTGTCCATCGTGGGATCGACCGGCTCGTTGGGCTCGACGTAGTCGTCCCGCCGGCCGTTGCCGTTGGTGTCGAGGATGAGCGCGGTCCAGCCCTGGGAGGCCTCTTCGTCCCCGGTTTCCTCGAACATCCTCGTGTTCAGCCATCCCACGACCTGTCCGCCGCCGCTGGTCCAGAGCGTGTTGTCCTCATCCTCGGCGAACATGAGGTGGTGCGTGCTGAAGCAGGTGCGGATGTGGGTGAGCTCCTGTGTCTCCGGATCCCACAACTGCAGGTGGCGCCGGGCACTGTTGGTCGGGAAGAGCCTTGCCGACGGGTGGTCCGATCCCTCGCGGCAGAAGTCCGGATTCTCCGGGGGCGCCACCGTTGACGTGAGCCAGAGCCGCCCGCGCTCGTCCAGCATCGGGTTGTGAACGTTGTTCCTGCTCGTCCAGATCACCTCGTCTCCCCAGTAGGGCGACGGCTCGGGCATGCCCGGACCCGACGCGGGCTGCGTGCTCGGATCGCGGACCGTGAGAGGGATTTGCGTAGCGGCGTGGCCCACCGGATCCAGCACGGGCACGTAGTCGGCACTCGCCTCCAGCGCCCCGTAGATGGGCCCGTAGGCGTTGACCGTGGGGTCCCGCCGGTCGGTGGACACCTCGTCGTGGAGGTAGGCCTTCGGATCGGCCCAGTCCCACAGTGTGACGACTACGTTGCGCTCGATGCCCTCGGGTCGGGGAGGCGCCTCCGCCGGCACCTCGCCCGCCGCGATGCGATCGGTCCAGTCGGCGAACATCTCAAGCATCCGCTGCCGGCCGATGCGGTCGAAGCCGCCGCTCATCCCCCCACCCGCCTGCCCCGACTTGATGCGCCGGTCCCACGCATCCACGGAGGAGGAGAACTCGCCCAGCTCCGCCGGGATGTTCCGTGTGCCGAGGCCGCCCATCTGATGACACGCCGTGCAGTTCCCCGACTTCAGGAGCCGCATGAGCTGGGCCTGATGCTCGAGGTTGGGCGAGATCCCGTTGCCCTCGTCGCCGGTGCCCGGGAACTCGTGCTCCTCTGGCACCTGGAGCAGCGACAGCCAGTAGCCCGCGGGATAGTATTCCGCGGCTGCGCGGGCATCGAGCGCCGGTACCGCCGTCAGGTCCAGGTCCGTGCCGGGCGAGGCGCTGACCTTTTCCGAATCGACCAGGCCGTAGCCGCGCACCCAGACGTCGTAGCTGGCGTCGGGAAGGTCGGGGATCAGATACCGGCCCTCGTCGTCGGTCACGACGATCCGGGCGAAGCGGGTGGGAAGGTCGATCGTCTCAGCGATGACCCAGACGCCGGCCTCGGGCCCGTTCGCGCCGGTCACGACGCCGCTGATGTCGTTGGCGTCGGTGGCGTCGGTGGAGGGAGCGTCTGCGGCGGGTTCGCACGCGGTGAGTACGGCGAGGGTGGCCAAGGCCGCGAGGACACCTGCGGTCGAGATCCGGGGATTCATCATCCGTGAGTGCGTCCGATTCCTCATGTCACTCCTCCCGCTCAAGCGCTCCCGAGACCGACAACTCGAGTACTCTGACTGATAGGACGGAGGCTAATGCCAAGCCAGTGCGTTGCCGCGGAGATTCTGCCGCAGCCCACCGGATCAGTCGTGACTGTCGATATGACAGGCAGGGCCTACTCGCCGTCTCCCGCACGCTGTCCGGTCTGCCCCGGCGGACGAGTTCGATAGGAAGCGCCGGGTTCCGGCCTGTCGGTCAGGATTCCCGGCTGTGAACTCTCCGACTGCCGCTGCACGTAGCTGAGTGCCGCGCGCGCCAACAGGCCGGAGCGCGACCGCCCTTCGCGGACCGCCGCCTGATCCACGATGGCCAGCACTCGCTCCGGCAACGTGATGTTGATGCGCCGACTCTTGCTGGAGAGCTTTGAGATGTCCACGGTGACGATGGCCCACACGCCGTCCCTGTAATCGTCGTTTGCCTGGTGCGATTCGAGCGACAAACGCGGCGGCACCGGCTCGCCGTCCATCAGCAGCCCTTCGATATGGCATTCGATCGCTTCGCGGGCGGACTCAATCGCCTCGTCCAGCGTGTCACCAGCCGAGAAACAGCCGTGAAGATCCGGCACGGTGACCCCGTACCCGCTGCACGAGTCCTTGTGGATCACGATCGGGAAGCGCATCAGCGGTCCTGCCACTTCCAGTTGGCCTGGCGATAGATGCTGCGAAGAGTCCCGACAGGGATCTTCCTGCTCGATATGGTGTGTATTATACACATCACGGACGGCCTGCTCAAGGAGGAGGAGGCCGAGTGGACCAAGCAATGGTAGATTGCGGCGTGAAACCCAAACTCCTCTCGGGCGGCAACCCCCAGATTCCCAAGGCCGATGGAGATGCGCCTGTACAGGCCTACATCGCGGCCATGCCGGGCTGGAAGCACGATGTCGGCCGCTATCTCGACGCCCTTGTTGAGCGCTGCGTGCCCGACGTCCGCAAGGCGGTGCGATGGAACTCGCCCTTCTACGGCATCGAGGACCAGGGCTGGTTCCTCTCCTATCACTGCTTCACGAAGTACGTGAAGGTGACCTTCCTGAACGGCGGTTCGCTACGTCCCCTTCCGCCGGTGACTTCAAGGTACGAGCACGTGCGCTACTTCCACATCCACGAGGACGATGAGCCGGACGAGGATCTCCTGGTGAGCTGGATCAAGCAGGCGTCGGCGCTGCCCGGAGAGGAGACGTTCTAGTCCCGTCCAGCCACGACGTTCGCGAAGAGGCCGTTCGGCGCGCCTGAATTCGCGGTCACGATATCCGGAAACCCGTCGCCGTTCAGATCCCCCACACCCACCCCGTAGGTTGAGCAGTCCGCGCACCCGAAACGGTACTCGACGAACGCGGGGGGCTCGCCGCCCGGGTTGAAGTAGACCGCGTTCTGCGCGCCCACGTTGGCAACGACGATGTCCGGATCCCCGTCGAGATCCAGGTCCGCGAGGTGGACCGCGTAGCTCTCGTCGTCGTCCCGCCCGAATGGCAGGCTGCGGTCGAACCCTCCCGACCCGTCACCGAAGTACACGGCGTTCGATTCGCCGATGTTCGCCGTCACGATGTCCAGCACGCCGTCGCCGTCCAGGTCGCCCACCGCCACACCGCGCGTCTCGTCGCTCCCGGTGCCGTACCCGCTCACCCGCTCGAAGCTGCCACCATCGTTCCAGTGGATGGTGTTCGCCCCACCATCGCGGTTGGCGAGCACGAGGTCCGGGTCGCCGTCGCCATCGAGGTCTGCGGCGACGACATCGATGGTCGAGTCGTCGCCGGCCCCGAACGGCGTGCCCTTGCCGAAGGCTCCCGAACCGTTTCCATGGAAGATAAAGTTCTGGCGGGCCCGGTTAACCACCAGGATGTCAACATGCGCATCGCCGTCGAGATCGGCCAGCGTGAGGCTTCGCGTGGAACTTGGCGTGCCGAAGGTGCCTCCTGCCTCGAACCAGCCCGTTCCATCGTTGAAGAAGATGAGGCTCCGCGTGCGGTCGTTCCCAACCGCGACATCCAGGTCTCCGTCGCCATCGAAGTCGGCGAGCGGGACGGCGTAGCTGCCCGCCTGTTCCTCACCCAGCCGCCGCGCCAGGGTGAAGGCGGCGTTCCCGTCGTTCAGGTAGACGCGGTTCTGCTCGGGCCAGTGGCGGCCGTTGGCGACGACCACGTCCAGCGCTCCGTCGCCGTTCACGTCACCCAGACTCACCGAGGCGGTCAGCTCGCTGCCTCCGCCGAGCGACCGGAGTGGGCGGAACGTCCGCTCCTGCGCGTCGAGCGGGGTCACAGCGAGCGGGGATGCGAGGATGGCGGCGGTGAGTACCGCAAGGCAGCGTTCCCGAACGAGCATCGTCAAATCCCTCATGTCCCCTCTCCCGCTCAGACGTTTTCCGAGCCAGCGATGCTCGAATGGATAGGACGGGGCAGGATAACTGGCCAGTGTCGCGCGACTTGCTACGCGTTCGCGCTCCCGGGCCTCAACAGCAGTGCGATAGCGATCGCGAGGGCCGCAACGAGGCCTCCGACGACAAAGGCGTCGTCGAGCGCGCCGCCCAGAGCCGTCGTGAAGTACCGACGGACACTGTCAGCGGTCTGCGCGCCGCCCGGCAGTTCCCGCGATGTCGAGTCGAGAGCCGCCCCGGCCAGCGCCATCGACTCCATCCAGCCGTCGGGAAGCTGGACGCGCAGCGACTCGGGGAGGACGTCCAGGAACCGCGAGGACGTGCGTTGCGCAACCACCGCGCCCATGACGGCCACGCCCACCGTGCCTCCCACCGATCTCTGGAACTGCACTGCCGCCGTGGCAGCACCGATGTTCGCGTGCGCAACCGTGTTCTGTACCGCAACCGTGAATACCGACGTCACGCCCCCGATCCCGATGCCCATCACCAGGATGTACGCGAGGGCCAGGGCAACGCCGGTATCGGCGCCCAGGGTCGAAAGCGCCAGCATCCCGGCCGCTGCGAGCGCCGTGCTGGACAGGGCCAGCGCGCGCTGGCTCACGCCCGAACGAGATAGGAGTTGTCCCGACGTTGCGGCGCCGAGGACGATGCCCAGCATGATCGGGGCAAGAAAGGCACCGCTTTGCGCGGCGGAGGTTCCCTGCACCGCCTGAAAGAAGAGCGGTATGAAGAGGATGCCTCCAAACATCATGAACCCGATCAGGAACATGGCCGACACGGACACGAGCACGGTTCGGCTTCGGTAGATGTCCAGGGGCACGATCGGCCACGCCGCCCTGGACTCGATGGCTATGAAGAGACCGGTGACCGCCAGTCCGAAGACAAGGAGCCCGATGACCTGCCAGGAACCCCACGGATACAGGACGCCTCCCGCCGAGAGGGCCACGAGCACAGACATGGTGGCTACGACCAGCGCCGCGATTCCCGCATGGTCGATCGCCGGGCGTGGGCCGGCCGTGCGGGCGGGTCGGGGATAGGACCGAGCGAGCCGGACCAACACCGCCAACCCGACCGGTACGTTGACGAGGAACGCCCAGCCCCAGTGTACTCGGTCAACGACTACCCCGCCCACCAGCGGTCCCGCGACAGCCGCCAGGCCGAAGACGGCGCCCGCGAGGCCGTGGTACCTGCCGCGATCCTCAGGGGGAGCCAGGTCTCCGGCGGCGGCGATGGCGTTGACCAGAATCACACCGCCCCCGGCGCCCTGCAGGGCGCGGAAGGCGATGAGCTGGTTCATCGACTGGCTCAACCCGACAAGGACCGAAGCGAGGGTGAAGGCCACGATGCCGACCAGAAACATGACCCGGCGACCGTAGAGGTCGGCGAGCCTGCCCGCTATCGGCATGACTGTCGTCGAGGTCACCATGTAGGACGTGGACGCCCAGGCGTACCTGTCGAACCCCCCCAGGTCGGCGATGGCGGCAGGCAGCACGGTGCTCACGACCGTGTTCCCCATGGCGGCCAGAAAGAGCGCCGCCATCGCGCCGTGGAGCGCGCGCCGGTGTTGGTCGGGGCTCACCACCCCAACACCCCCGGCACCAGGCTTCTAGCGACCATCGACCGCCAGTCGCGCCCTCCCGAACAAGCCAGTGGCCTCATCCAGGAACCTGCGGCGGGCCAAGTCCAGATATTCCGGGTCCACCTCCACGCCGACGCTGTTTCTCCCGGCCCGAGCCGCAGCTACCGAAGTCGTCCCGGTTCCAAGAAACGGATCGAGCACGGTGTCGCCGACAAAGGAGAACATCCGGACCAGCCGAGTCGCCAGTTCTACCGGGTAGGGCGCGGGATGGTCTCGCGTGGACGCGCCTGGAATCGTCCAGATCTGCCGGAACCACTCGCGATGATCTGCTGCGGAGATCAGGCTCAGCACCCGCGCGGCGGGCGACGGGCTTCGGTAGCCGCCGGGCTTCCTCTGCATGAGGATGAACTCGATGTCGTTCTTGATGACGGCGTTGGGCTCGTAGGGCTTCCCCAAAAAGCCGCCCGCACCGCTCATCTCGAAGCGCGCGTTGGCGATCTTGTGCCAGATGATCGGCGCGAGGTTGTCGAACCCGAGCCTTCGGCACGACTCCTGGATGCTCGCGTGAAGCGGAACCACGACGTGGCGACCATGCCGGCGCCGAGACAGGCAGACATCGCCGACGACGACGATCAGCCTCCCGCCGGGGACGAGAACCCTGTGGCATTCGCGCCACGCCCGAGCAAGCTCCGCGACGAATAGATCGTAGTCGCCAACCGCTCCGAGCTGGTCCTCCCCCTCGTTGTACTCCTTGAGAGTCCAATAGGGCGGAGAGGTGACGACCAGATGGACGGACCCGTCGGCAAGCGCCGACAGGTCGCGAGCGTCGCCTCGGAGGATGCGATGATTGGACGACACTTCCTCGACGGCCGCCGCCACCCTCGCCGAGTCCGCGGTGTCCCTCGCCATGCCGGGGAGCGCAGTCTTCAGCGACTTATCGGACAGGATCAGGTCCGGTAGATGCCTCTCTACGAGGGCCTCGAGCTCCGGGCCTCGGACGACCGTATTCGTCGGCGTCATGAGCGGCGCTCCAGGATCGGGTTCCGCTCCCGGACATGAGCGACGAGCCGATCGAAGAACGGGGCGACATCGTCAACGCCCGAGACGATCCGGGGGCCGTCCGAGAAATCGACCTCCAGAAACAACGATGCCTCGATCATCCCGATGCTCCACGACGGCGGCTTTCGGTCAGAGAGCCGTGTGATGCGACGCTTGAGCAGTTCCCCCCAAGTGGTGCCGTGAAGCCTGCTGTGGGCGTCCTCGGCGACGTTGAACAGCATAACGTAACCCGTCACGATCTCCGGCGAGTACATCTGCAGGTTCGTCACCTCGCCCATCATGTCGTCGAGCCGATTCGGAACGGTTCCACCGAGGTTCTTGAGGAGGGATTTCAGCGAGATGGCGAGACGGGGCTTGTCGTCCAGCGTCCACGCCACGTCCCAGGACTTCTCACGCCCCCCTCCCGGCAGCTTGGCCTCCGAAACCGCCCCTTCGAGTCCACGCTTCGCCAGTTCCTCGATGCAGAACCGGGCCAGGCTGTCGAGCCGCTTCGTCGATGTCGCCTTGCCCTCCGTGACGGCGATCTGGTAGAGGGAGTTGACGGCGTCCTGGATGGTCATGGCGAGTGGGTGATGAGGAGCGTTGCTGGAAGATAGGCGGGAGTCGGGGGCGCGGACATGGTTAGGTGCGCCTAGCGTGGAGTCGCCAAGTATTCCCGCGTCAACCTCGAATCGCAGCCGATCGCCGGAAGCGAAGAAACACCAGGGAAGTCCAGCCGGATCTCAAGATGGAGTACCGGTGTGTTGCGACCCAGATCTACGATTCGACCGCACAGTGATACATCATGACATGTCCAACGATACGTCGGTGAATCGCATTGAAATGCCGTAAACGGCTATTTTTACAGGCAGATAAGAGATATGAAATAACCGTTAAGAGGATGACATGGACGTCACGTTTGCAACGACCCCACGTCATTTCACATCGATAGGTCAGTTGTCTTACCACTTCCACCCGAGATGTCGCCGAAGAAGCCAACGGCGAAAACCCCCTCGGAGTAGACACGAATGTCATCCCGTCCCGATCATTTTCGCCGTTTGTTTGGGGGAGGAGCGTGGCCAGCAACCGGTTGGCTGAAGACGTGGTGCCCTAATGATGTGGTGGTGTTGACAGACATGGAGAACGAAGTTAGCCTAGAGGGCAGTTGAGGATAACCACCGATGGAAAAAGCTGGTAAGTGCAGCGCATCGGATGTACGTGTGGGATACGTCCGGAGGAGGGAAAACGTATCAATGTCAGAAGTTACCTCGCACGACCCGCTGAAAAAACTCGTCGTTGACGCCCACGAGATGGACCGAGAACGGTTGGCTAGTTCCCTCAGCGTTTGGGCCCGTATCGACCCTTCTAAGAACTTGATTCGCTTCATGCCGGGCGCCAAGCAGAATGCCACAATCAAGCAACTCACGCTCGTCGCGTTGCTGGGCCAGATGGCCATCAAGCTTCTCAACGATGAGCGGGAGGAGGGTTTGACGCCGAGTGAGCTGTCGCAGCGTACGGGCGTCAAAGGCAACTCGCTGCGGCCGCAGTTGAAAGCGCTGGCGGACGACGGAATCGTGCTGAAGAACGATGGCAGAAAGTACATCGTTCCACCCCAGTCCTTCGATCGCGCCCTTGCGCTCTTGGGTGACTACGATGGTTGACCTCCCCCATGACGCCACTCAGAAGCTGGAGAGAGCGGGAAGGGTTGTGGATGCTGCGGTCGCGATGCTGGATCGCTATCCGGAAGAGTACCGGGTGACGATTCTGGAATCGCTGCTCGCGGTAGCAAGCGGCGCCGGGTGGGCAACACGACCACCCTCACCCATAACGAGTGCGACCGGTCGTACCGACACCATCGCCGCCGAGAAAGGAGGTTCGCTGGCTGAAGCTGCCGCGGTGGCGGGTGTCGATCAAGCTGATCTTGAGCGGATCGTCCACCTTGGCGATGACGGCTTCGTGAAGTTACTGCTTCAAGTCCACGGTCGTTCAGTTGCTGAACGGGCGAATCGCGCCGCGGCCATCTATTGCTTCATTAAGGAGCACGGCTTCGGCGAGAGGGACGTGGAAATCGAGGAACTCAGGCGGGTCTGCGTTGAGCAGAAGGCATACAACGCCCCGAATTTCGCTCGAAACTTACAGACGAGCCCCTGGCTGCTAGTGATTGGCGAGCCCAGAAGCCGGCACAAGGAGTACCGGCTATCCGCAGAAGGCGAGCAAGAGGCCAAGGCCAGCCTGCGGGAGTTGCTCGGCGCGTGACCGAACAGCGGTGCCACATGGGCTCATCCTCAGCAATTAGGAGACATCCTCCATGGTTCAACCGGGGTGCAACTCGACAACAGTGCAATCTATCGAAGGAGTCTGTCCACATGAATGATGACTTGTCGGGTCAGAATCGTTTTGATGCTTGGGAAGACTTGGTGACGGATGCCGTGGCCTTCGCCGAACGGTTTCCGCAGGGGGTACGCTCGGGCATAGTCCAAGCTCTCTTGAGCCATTCCGTAAGTCCGTCGGCGACCGCCAGTACGGCGCCCTCGACGCCGAACAGCGGACCGATCTCATCGGATCACGGGGACAGCGGCATCGACGCAGTCGCCCGCGCTGCGCAAGTGAATGTGAACATCCTCCGGCGGTTCATTCAGGTAGACGAGGACGGCACCGTCACTGTCCGAGCACGCCTAGGGGCTTCGCGGGCGGATTCCCAGAACATCTACGGCGCCCTTCTAGCCTACGTGCGAGAAACCGCACTGGGTGAACTTAACACCGAGGCGGAACTAATCCACGCCATCTGTAACGAGCACGCGTGCATGGATGGGAATCTCGCTGCGAACCTAAGGAAACGAGAATGGCTTCTAGAACACGGGGTTAAGGGCGGGAACAAGTCGTACCGTCTCTCGCCCGCAGGAGAACAGGCCGCGCGAGAGCAGATTGTTGCCCTGTGCGCGGTCGAGTCGGGTTGAACGCAATGACAGCATACAGGTCATGGGCGCGTCACCCCTGAAGCAACCGGCGGTACTGGGCACCCTGCCGCCGGGGCTTCGTGATCCCCTCGTGGAAGAGTTCAACAAGATCCTTCGGAACTTTAGAGAGCGCCGTTGGGAGCCCGCTGAGTTGGATGGCGGTAAGCTCTGCGAGATTGTCTATTCGATTCTCAAGGGTCATGTGGACGGGTCGTTCCCCGCGTCCCCGTCAAAGCCGCCGAACATGTACGACGCGTGCCAACGTCTGGAACATGCGCGTGGCCAGCTGCGGTCCATTCGGATCCAGATCCCTCGGATGTTGATTGCGCTCTACGAGATCCGGAACAACCGTGGTGTGGGTCACGTGGGGGGCGATGTCGATCCTAATCAGCAGGATAGCGCGGTGGTCGTCTCCATGTCGCAGTGGATCATGGCGGAGCTTGTCCGCGTGTTCCACAAGGTTGACCTAGACACAGCCGCCGCAGCCGTTGAAACACTCGTCGAACGAACAATACCTCTGGTCTGGGGTGTCAACGGCTCGTTGCGGGTCCTGAACCCGTCGCTAACGGCGCGGGACAAGGCGCTCGTGGTTCTCTACAGCGCCCGCCGTATGACTGCCGCGAAGCTAGCAGTGGATGTCGAGTATAAGAACCTCTCGCGATTCCGCGACAAAGTGATCGGGAAGGCCCACGCTGAGAAGTTGCTCAACTTCGATCCACACACCGACCAAGTCGTTCTGTCGCCACTGGGCGCTCGCTACGTGGAGACGGAGATCGACCTAGAAGTGAGTTAGAGTGCCAAGCTCGGCGTCGATCCTATACCGCAGTCGCCTGATCCCCGCATGACCGACCATCCCCTCACCACCCCAGCACCCCCGGCAGCCACAGCACCACTCCCGGCACCAGTGCGATGAGCATCGTAAGCCCCAGCATCAAGGCCAGATACGGCCACAGCGGCCGCGCCACCTCTGCCGGCTCAACGCCTCCCACCGAGCAGGCCACCAGCAGGCTCACGCCCACCGGCGGCAGGAACACGGAGATCCCCTGGGTCGCCACGATGACGGCGCCGTAGTGCACGGGGTCGATCCCGAGTTGCATCGCGAGGGGGAGTAGGATCGGCGTAAGCAGAACCACTGCGGGCACGCCCTCCAGGATGGCGCCGAGCGGGAGGAAGACGAGGATCGTGAGGATCATGAAGCCGGCCTGACCGCCGCCCATCCCCACCACCGATGACGCGAGCGTTTGCGGCACCTGCATCACGGCGAGCACCCAGCCGAGGAGGCGCGCGGCGCCCACCACGAAGAGCACCATCCCCGACACCATGGCGGTCTGGACGATTTTCTTCCACAGCTCCGCAAGGGTGAGCGACCGGTACACCGCCCCGGCCAACAGCAGCGCGTAGGCGACGGCCACGGCAGCCGCCTCCGTGGGCGTGAAGAGCCCGAAGCGAATGCCGCCCAGGATGACCACGATCATGAACAGGGGGAGCAGCGCGTCTCCCGCCGCCCGGCGTAGTTCCGCGAGGGACGCACGCTCCCCGGCGGGCCATCCCTGCCTGCGCGCCTGCCATCCGATCTGCGTCATCAGGCCCCCGGCGATGAGGAGCGCGGGCACGATCGAGGCGACGAACAGGGCGCCGATGGAAACGTTGCCGATGACGCCGTAGACGACCATCACGATCGCCGGCGGAATGAGGATCCCCATCCCGCACGCGGCCGACACGATCGCGGTGGCGCGCGCGCGGCCGTATCCGTTCGCGGTCAGCTGGGGCACCATGATGCCCCCGATGGCGGCCGCATCCGCGGAAGTGGAGCCCGACACACCCGAGAAGAACATCTCGGCCATGATGACCACCTGCCCGAGCCCCCCGGGGAGGTGCCCCACGAGCGCCCGCGCCAGCGTCACCAGGCGGCGGCTGATCCCCCCGACGTCCATCAGGAAGCCGGCGAGAATGAAGAGGGGGACGGCGAGCATGGGGAAGGAATCCATCCCCGCGACGATCTGCTGCGGAATGATGACGAGCGGGAGGTCCGCCACCACAATGGCCAGCACGGCCGCGATCGCGAGCGCGAAGCCGATGGGCACGGCGGCCAGCACCAGAAAACCGAAGATGCCGAGCAGGAACGCGCCCATCAGCCGGAGTCCTCTCCAACCCACCCCGCCACCATGTGCACCACCATCAGCAGCCCGGACACCGGAGCCGCCGCGTAGACCAGTGCGACGGGCAGGTTCAGCGCCGGCGAGCGCTCTCCCATGGTGAGGTCCATGAGCGCGATGCCGGTGCCGATGAGGAGGAGCGAGAACAGCAGCACGACCGCCCCGGCAAACCTCTCCACGACCTTCTTCGTGCGCGGCGGCAGCGCCTTCGTGACCTGGTCGAACCCGAAGTGCGCCCGGTGCTCCACTGCCAGCGACGCCCCCAGCAGCGACAGCCAGATGAAGCAGAAGCGCGACACCTCCTCGCTCCACGGATTCGGGTACGCGAAGAGGTAGCGCATCAGGACCTGGAGGAGGACGACGACGCAGACGGCGATCAAGAGCGCGCCCACGGCGGAGGTCTCGAACGCGACGAGAGCCCGGTTGGCCGCGTGAAGCCGTTTACGCATTTTACGCATTATACGTATTCTGGCGCATTCTACGGTACCCGCTCCGCCTCGGCCCGCGTCACCGGATCGCCCTCCTCCGCTTCCTGACCCTGTACCGGTCGTGATCGGGCAGATACCGCGTATGCCGCCGGATCATCTCGGCCGAGAGATCGTCGAAGTGCCGCTCCACCAGGGCGGCCGCGACCCCCGGGTGCGCCTTCGACATGTCGCTCACAACCCACCCGATCCCGGTTTGGATGAACCGCTCGCGTTCGCGCACAAGCGCCGCAACCGTCGTCTCGATGAGCGGATGGTACGACTCGTCGCGCGCCACCGCCCTGAACGGCACGATTGCCGCGCGGCGCTGCCAGAGGTTCTCGGCGGTACGCCATCCGGCGATCCGTTCGGCCGTCCCGGTTCGGCCACGGCGTAACAGCGGACCCAGCACCCGCACGCTGAACCAGTCGCTCGTCGACCAGTCGAAGAAGGCTCCTTCCGCGAAGAGTCCTTCGGCCACCGCCAGAAACCGGTCCGGCTGCAGCCGCCGCACCAGGTATCTCTGCATGTAGAGAATCCCGGCGAACTTGTCCTCGGCCAGGCGTTCCTCGATCAGCGACCGGGCCAGGGCGAGCTGATCGTCGTCCGGCAGACGCTCGAGCCCGTGCTCGCCTCGCCACTCGGCCACAATCCGCGTGACCACCGGCGTCTTCACCCCGCGGTAGCGGATCGCGTGCTTCAGGTAGTTCTCGAACCACGTCTTCGTGGCGGGATCCGCGACGGCGTCCAGTCGCCCCTGCAGGTCCGCGATTGCGCCGGCAGCTCCCGGATCGGACCTCATCTCATCGCGGCCGGATCAGGCTGTCCACGGCGCCGGGTGAGAACGCCTCACGCTCCGCCTCCTCCACCAGCCTCGCGATCAGCGCCTCGCCGTCCGGCAGCCGATCGGCCAGCTCGTTCCAGATGCGCGGCCGCACGGGCGGGGCGAACGGCGCCAGGTCCGGACGCGAGATCTCCACGCCCGCGGCCCGCATCTGCTCGATGGCGTCCGCCTCCATCCGGCGCGCGACTTCACTCTGGTAGGCGAGCGCATCCGCCGCCGAACGATCTACCGTCTCCCGGACATCCTCGGGAAGCCCTCGATAGAACGGCTCGTTCACCAGGAGCGTGATCGGGTTGTAAGTGATGGACGTGAAACTGTAGAAGCGGGCCACCTCGTGGAGCCGGCTGCTCACGAAGCCGATGGCGTTCGCCTCCCCGCCGTCGATCACGCCCTGCTGCAGCGCGGAGTAGACCTCGCCGTAGTTCATCGGGGTCGCCTGGACGCCGAGCGCCGAGTACGCCGCCAGATACGTCGCGTTCTGCAGGACCCGAAGCTTCAGTCCGGCGAGATCCGCGGGTGTCTCGACGGGCCGGCGCCGATTGTACACGTGGCGGAATCCGTAGTCGAGGAAGCCCAGCGAGCGGACGCCCGTGCGCTCGAGCAGCAGCTCGCGCCACCAGTCCCCCACCGGGCCGTTCATCACCGCGAGCCCGTGATCCCGGTTCTCGAAGAGGAAGGGCAGGTCGAACATCTGCCCCTCGGGCACCCAGCCCGAGAGCACGGGCGTGCCCGTGATGGCCATGTGCACCGCGCCGACCTGGATCTGCTCGAAGGCCACGCGCTCTCCGCCAAGCTGCCCAGACGGATAGATGACGACCCGGAAGCGCCCGCCCGTACGCTCGAGCATGAGGTCCCGGAAGCGCTCCGCCAGGAGATGGAACTCCGAGTTGGTCGAGAGCACGTGGGAGAAGCGGACCTCCCACGCGGGGGAGTCACCCAGGGCTGCGCTGCCGGAGCTGCCCGATTCCGGGCTGCGGCACGACGCCAGCAGGAGTGCCGCGGGCAGTGCGATCAGCGCTCGCAGGCTGCGACTGCTCCTCCCAGGGACAAGCCCGAAGCCGGCTCGCACCCGCGCCGTTCGCGCACGCCGGTTGCTCGCGTGGCGCAGCGCACGTGCGCCCCCGTTGTCACTCCCGCCCAAGTGGCACACCTTCCACGATGTGTCGCTGTATGGCCTCGGCCCAGTGGGCCATGTAGTCGTCGAACGCCTCTCCGAACGCCCGCACGACATCATCCGCGTCCGATGACAACGATGTCATGCGGTATCTCACGGACGCCCGGCTTTGGCCTTCGCCATCAGGGGTCACGCGAACGTCCACCATGGCGGTGTGGTGGTCCGGAATCACATATACGAAGGAAGCGATGCCCCTGGCGAGCTCGTGGCGCGTCTGGATCCAGGTCGCAGTTCCGACGCCCTGCTTGAGCGTCTGGAACACCAGGCCTTCTCGCGCCAGGCCCTCGGTCGGATGGAGATATCGCGGGTCCCAACCTGCCACCCATCGCCGCTCGCCTTCCGCGCTGAACAGCGGAAACGCTTCCTCAAACGGCAGCGCCATTGCTACAATGCCCGTCTTCTCCACGTGAGCGCGCTCGCCTGCTTCGGTCGCCATCCTCGCTCCCGGTCCTGGATGTTCTGGCGAAGGTCGTAGCGAAAAGCGAGCCCCTGCGCACCCTCAGATCAACTGCCCGGCATCGACGAACAGGCTGGTGCCGGTCACGAGGCGCGCCTCGTCGCCCGACGCGAGGAACACGACTGCGCCCACCACGTCCCCCGGCGTCCCGATGACCCCGAGCGGAATGCGGGCGAGGCGACCCTCCCGGAATTCGTCCCGCGCGATGTCGGCCCGGTTGAGGTCGGTCTCGATCAGGCCCGGCGCGATGGCGTTCACCCGGATCCCGTGCGGCGCGAGCTCGAGGGCCATCTGTTTCGTCAGCATCGCGACCCCCGCCTTCGACACGCAGTAGTGGGTGAGGTTCGGACCGGCCGCCGCCTGACCGGCGGAGGACACGTTGACGATGGCGCCCGGCGTCCCGGCGGCGACCATGCGGCGCGCCACCGCCTGCCCGACCAGGAAGTACCCCTTCAGGTTGACGTTCAGGATGGCGTCCCACTCCTCCTCATCGATCTCGAGGAGGGGCGTGCGCTTCAGGATGCCGGCGTTGTTGACCAGGATGTCGATGCCGCCCAGGAAGTCGTGCGCCCCGGCGACGAAGCGCTCGACATCCGACGCCGAGTCCGTGGACCCCTGCAGGGCAACCGCGCGCCGCCCCATCTGCTCGATCTCGCTTACGGCGCTCTCCGCGTCCGCATGACTCCGCCGATAGTTGACCGCTACATCCGCGCCCTCGCGCGCCAGTCCGAGGGCGATGGCCCGGCCGATGCCGCGGGACCCTCCGGTGACCAGAGCACGCCTGCCTTCAAGACGCATGATGAGTCAGAACCGATCCAGGCTCATCACCTTGTTCCACGCCGCCACGAAGTCGCGCACGAAGGCCTCCTGTCCGTCGTCGCAGGCGTAGATCTCGGCGAACGCCCGCAGCTCGGAGTTCGAGCCGAAGACGAGGTCGACGCTGGTGCCGGTCCACCTCACCTCGCCCGTCCCGCGATCGCGTCCTTCGAACTGGTCGTCGGAACCGTCGGATGCCTGCCATTCGACACCCATGTCGAGCAGGTTCACGAAGAAGTCGTTGGTCAGCGTGCCCGGCCGGTCCGTGAGGACGCCCAGCTCCGAACCCCCCGAGTTGGCGTTCAGGACGCGCAGGCCGCCCACCAGCACGGTCATCTCGGGCGCGGTCAGGGTCAGCAGGTCCGCCCGGTCCACCAGCAGCTCCGCCGCCGGCCTTCCGTTCCCGTCTCCGGCGAAGTTGCGGAACCCGTCCGCCCTGGGTTCGAGCACGGCAAACGACTCGGCGTCCGTCTGTTCGGCCGTCGCATCCGTGCGCCCCGGCGAGAAGGGCACCTGCACGTCATGCCCGGCGTCCCTGGCCGCCTGCTCAACCGCCGCGCACCCGCCCAGCACGATCAGGTCGGCGAGCGACACCCGCTTCCCGCCTGATTGCGACCCGTTGAAGTCCTCCTGGACTGCCTCCAGCACCCCGAGCACCTCCGCCAGCTCGGCCGGATCGTTTACTTCCCAGCCGTTCTGCGGGGCAAGGCGGATGCGCGCGCCGTTCGCCCCGCCGCGCTTGTCGGTTCCGCGGAAGGTCGACGCCGATGCCCAGGCGGTCGAGACCAGTTGGGATACGGACAACCCCGACGTCAGGACGCGCGCCTTGAGCTCTACGATGTCCCGCGCGTCGATCAGCTCATGGTCGACCTCGGGCACGGGATCCTGCCAAAGCTGCGGCTCGGCCGGCACCTCGGAGCCGAGATACCGCGCGACCGGCCCCATGTCGCGATGCGTGAGCTTGTACCAGGCCTTGGCGAAGGCGTCCGCCAGCTCTTCCGGATTCTCCATGAAACGCTTGGCGATGGCCGCATAGGCGGGGTCGATCCTCAGGGAGAGATCCGTCGTCAACATCATGGGCGCATGGGTCTTCGACGGATCGTGCGCATCCGGCACCGTGCCCACGCCGGCGCCGTCCTTCGGGGTCCACTGCGCGGCACCGGCCGGGCTCGTCACCTGCTCCCACTCATAGCCGTGCAGGTTCTCCAGGAAGTTGTTGTCCCACTTCACCGGGTTGGTCGTCCACGCGCCCTCGATCCCGCTGGTCACGGAATCGGCGCCCTTGCCGGTGCCATAACTGGTCTTCCACCCGAGGCCCTGCTCCTCCAGGTCGGCGCCCTCCGGCTCAGGACCCACATGACGACCCGCATCGGCAGCGCCGTGTGCCTTGCCGAAGGTGTGCCCTCCGACGATGAGCGCGACGGTTTCCTCGTCGTTCATCGCCATGCGCCGGAAGGTTTCGCGGATGTCCCGGGCCGCCGCGACGGGATCCGGCTTGCCGTTGGGCCCCTCCGGATTCACATAGATGAGTCCCATCTGCACCGCGCCGAAGGGCTCGTCGAGTTCGCGGTCGCCCTTGTAGCGCTCATCCCCGAGCCACGTGTCCTCGGCGCCCCAGTCGATGTCCTCCGGCTCCCACACGTCCTCACGGCCCCCGCCGAAGCCCATCGTCCTGAAGCCCATCGACTCAAGGGCGCAGTTGCCGGCAAAGATCATCAGGTCGGCCCACGAGAGCTTGCGGCCGTACTTCTGCTTGATGGGCCAGAGCAGCCGGCGCGCCTTGTCGAGGTGTGCGTTGTCGGGCCAGCTGTTGAGGGGCGCGAAGCGCTGGGTGCCGGCGCCCCCGCCACCGCGGCCGTCGCTGATGCGGTAGGTGCCCGCGCTGTGCCAGGCCATGCGGATGAAGAGCGGCCCGTAGTGGCCGTAGTCGGCCGGCCACCAGTCCTGCGACGTGGTCATCAACTCGAACAGGTCCTTCCTCAGGGCCTCCAAGTCGAGCGACTTGAACTCCTCGGCGTAGTCGAAAGCCTCGCCCATGGGATCGGTCGAGCGGGCGTGGCGCCCGAGCGGCTTCAGGTTCAACTGGTTCGGCCACCAGTCCTTGTTCATCGTGTGCATCTGCTTTCTTCCTCGAGGTTGAGCGGAGCGTGTCTTAGCGGGGTGGCGGCCCACCTGCAGCGTCGGGGCCGCGTCGCGCAGTGTCGGGCGGCGTCCCGCGTCGAGTGTTTTTGGGTCGTTTGGACTCTATAGTATCGGACGCGGCAGGTCCATTCCTCATCGCGGAGCGATCCATGAGGCCCTCGGTTCGAGCTGTAATCGCCTGTGTTCCAGCCTTCCTCACCTCCATGACGGCTGCGCTCGAAACGGTGGGCACGCGGGCGCTGGCCGCGCAGTCCTTCCCCTCCGACGACCCGGTGATCCGGGCGATCTGGGAGGAGGGCGTGGAGCGCTCGCAGGTCTACGAACTGGGCCAGGTGATGATGGACTCGATCGGGCCGCGCCTCACCGGTTCGCCCGCCATGGCCGGCGCGAACGACTGGGCGCTGGCGAAGTACGCGGAATGGGGCATCGAGGCGTACAAGGAGCAGTACGGCACCTGGCGCGGGTGGGAGCGAGGCATCACCCACATCGATCTCATCGCACCGCGCGTGCGCACGCTCGAGGGCATGGCCGCCGCGTGGAGCCCGGCCACGGACGGGCCGGTCGAGGCGGAGGTGGTGATCCTTCCGGACGCGGGCAGCCCCGGAGCCTTCGAGGCATCGCTGTCTGAGGTGCGCGGCAAGTTCGTGCTCGTCTCGCCCCCGGAGCCGAGCTGCCGCGCGCCCGACAACATGGAGTGGTTCGCGCGGCCCGAGACGATGGCCCGCATGACGGCCGAGCGCGAGCGCGCGAGCGCGGAGTGGAGCGAACGCGTGGGGAACACGGGGTTCGATGCGCGCTCGCTACCGGAAGCGCTGAGCACAGCCGGACCCGCCGGGGTCATTCGCTCGCAGTGGTCCGAGGGCTGGGGCGTAACCAAGATCTTCGGCACCCGCGCGCAGCGGGCACCGGTGCTGGACCTGAGCTGCGAGGCCTACGGGCTCCTGTACCGGCTGGCCGAGAACGATCAGGGGCCGGTGCTGCGCGTCGACGCGCAGGCCCGCTTCCTGGGCGAGGTGCCGGTCTCGAACGCCTTCGCCGTGATCCCCGGCAGCGCCGAACCCGAGGAGTACGTCATCCTCGGAGGCCACTTCGACTCATGGGACGGGTCGGACGGCGCGCTCGACAACGGCACCGGCGCGGTCGCCATCATGGAGGCGATGCGCATCCTGAAGACCGCGGTTCCCGACCCGCGGCGCACTATCATCGGCGCCCTCTGGAACGGCGAGGAGCAGGGCCTGAACGGCTCGCGCGCCTTCGTCGAGGACAACCCCGGGATCCTCGAGCGCACCCACACGGTGTTCAACGTCGATCACGGGAACGGGCCGGTCACTTTCATCCCCATGCAGGGATTCGCCGGAGCCGCCGGGCGCTTCGGCGCGTGGCTGGCGCAGATTCCGAGCGAGCTGTCGGACCTGGTCACTCTGGAGATTCCGGGGATGCCCGAATCGGGCGGGACGGATCACGCCTCCTTCCTGTGCGCCGGAGTGCCGGCGTTCAGTTTCCACGTCGGCGCCGGCCGCAGCGAGATGAACATTGCCGACAACCGGTGGGACACCAGCATCTACACCTGGCACACCAACCGGGACACCTTCGACAAGATCGTCGTCGAGGATCTGCGGGACGATGCGGTGATGACCGCGCTGTTCGTCTATCTGGCGTCGCAGGATCCGGAGATGATGCCGCGGGACCGGCGGGCGATGCCGGAGGGCACGCAGTGGCCCGAGTGCCGCCCGCCGGCGCGGAGTTCGGGGGTGAGCTCGCGCTAACCCCGCCCCATGTCCTCCGGCTCGGAGTGCACCGCGAAGGCCGCGCCCTGCGGGTCCATGCACTGGGCGATGAATCCGCCTCCCGGCACCTCCATGGGCCCGTTCAGCACTGTCCCGCCCAGCTCCGTGACCTTCTTCGCCGCGGCGAAGGCGTCCGGCACGCGGACGTAGTTGAGCCACGCGGACACGGGCATCTCGGGAGGCCGGTTGTAGAAGCCGCCCAGCGGCTGCGCGCCGCGGTGGAACATCTGATAGATGCCCGCCTCGCCCATGTCCATCCGGTCAGCCTCCTGCCAGCCGAACAGCTCCGAATAGAAGGCCCAGGCCGCCTCCCAGTCGGTGGTGGCCAGCTCGCGCCAGGAGAACTCGCCGAGTTGGGCCAGCTCGTCGTGCCCGGGCGTCACGTCGGAGGGCTGGTAGGCGATGAAGACCGCGTCCAGCGGATCCTTGAGCACGGCCATGCGCCCGACCTGGTCGACATCGACCATCTCCAGAACGGTCCCGCCCAGGCTCTCGGCCTTCGCGGCGCACGCGTCGGCATCCGGCGTCGACACGTACAGAAGCCAGTGGGGCGGCACGCCCGTGCTCGCGAGGTGCTCGGGGAGCGCCATCATCCCGCCGATCGGCATGCCCTGATTCATCCACAGGTGATACGGGGTCTCGCCTTCACCCCACTCGCCCGTGCCCCAGCCGATCACTTCACCATAGAAGGAGGCCGCCGCTTCAGGGTCGTTCGTGAGGAGTTCGTGCCAGCAGAATCGGCCGGTGGGTGTGGTCGTTGCGCTCTCGGCGGGTGTCGCAGCTGCGGTGTCGGACATGACGGGATTCCTCGCGGGATGTAGGGGTGGATGTCAGCATCGGGAAGCCGGTTCTGGCGCGGCCGGATCGTTGACTCGATTATCGGGCTCAGGCAATCTTGCCTCGATCCTCGATCCGTTCAACGCCCGCGCGATCAGCGACTCGCATTACATCGGTCGCGATACGATACGACGCGGGCCGCGACTTGGTGTCGCCACCGCAACTCAACACAAGAGGTAAGGATTTCATGACACCCATCCGCGTGGGCGCCGATGCGCCCGATTTCACCGCGTTCGCACCCCCCGGCGGGGCCAACTTCACGCTCTCCGAGCACCGTGGCCGGCCCGCGGTACTCATGTTCGTGCCCCTGGCCTTCACGAGCACCTGCACGGCCGAGTTCTGTCATGTCGCCGAGCACTGGGGCCAGTGGGGCGAGCTTGGCGCCGACGTTGTCGGCATCAGCGTGGACTCCCCCTTCGTCAACCAGAAATGGGGCGAGGAGATGGGGGCGCCGTTTCCCATCCTCTCGGACTTCAACAAGGAAGCAGTGAGCGCATACGGAGTTCTGCAGGACGAACTCATCGGGTTGCGCGGCGTGGCGAAGCGCTCGGTCTTCGTTGTCGACGGAGAGGGGCGGGTCACTTACGCGTGGGTGGCCGATAACCCGGGCATGCTGCCCCCGTTCGACGAGATCGTGGAGGCCGTGCAGGCGGTCGCGTGACGCCCGCGGACGGGTCGGGAGCCGACGCTCCCGGCCGCCGCATCCATCCGTGCCGCGGGCGCGGTCGGCTCTGACGTAGTTTTTCAGCGGTAAGGCCGCCCCGGTTGTCCATGTGGGGAGGGCCGTCGCCTCATCCTGGAGGCGTGTGGCCGCGAAGCAGGCAATTCCCGTAACACAATCGATGTTCAGGAGAGAAAGATGACGCTCACACGACGCGACTGGCTCAGGCTCACGGCAGGCGGCGGCGCCGCGCTCGCACTCACCCCCGACCTGCTTGCGTCGCTGGCGCGGCAGGAGGTCCTGGCCCGGGCCATTCCGGGCACCGACGAGACGATTCCGGTAGTGGGGCTCGGCAGTTCCGCCACCTTCTCGCGCGTGGCGCGCAGCGAGGATGTAACCGCCATCCGCAACGTGCTGCAGACCTTCGTGGACAACGGCGGCACGGTGTTCGATACCGCCCCCGGCTACGGAGCCTCCGAGCAGGTGGCCGGCGACGTTGCCAACGAGCTCGGCATCCAGAACCGGATCTTCTGGGCCACCAAGGTCAACGTGGCCGGACGCGGCGGCGGCGGGGCTGACCCTGCGGCGGCGCGCGCGCAGATCGAGCGCTCCTTCGACCGCTTCCAGCTGCCGGTCATCGACCTCATCCAGGTGCACAATCTGGGCGACCCGCCCACCCAGCTCGGCATCCTCGCGGAGGAGAAGGCCGCGGGCCGGGTGCGCTACACCGGCATCACCAGCACCAGCGAGCGGCGCTATCCCGACCTCGCCGCGGTCATGCGCAACGAGCCCATCGACTTCATCGGCGTAGACTACGCGGTCGACAACCGCGCCTCGGCCGACATGATCCTGCCGCTCGCGCAGGAGCGGAACATCGGCGTGCTGGTTTACGCCCCCTTCGGCCGCACCCGCCTCTGGAACCGGGTAAGCGGGCGCGACGTGCCCGAGTGGGCCGGCGAGTTCGACGCGCACAGCTGGGCGCAGTTCTTCCTCAAGTTCGTCGTGGCGCACCCGGCGGTGACCTGCGTCACCCCAGCCACCAGCCGCCCCGAGCACATGATCGACAACCTGGGCGGCGGCATGGGCGGGCTCCCCGACGAGAGCCAGCTCGAGCGCATGGTCCAACTGGTGGAGGATCTGCCTCCGGCGTAGCCCTACCCCTCCGGCCTCACGATCTCGTACTGCGGCGGCGGCTCGGCCCCCAGCAGGTGGCGCACGAAGTAGTCCCAGCGCCGGCGGATGAAGTAGGGCTCGTTCAGGCCGTGGGCGCGGTCCGGGGCCCAGATCAGGTCGAAGTCACGGTTGGCCTTGATGAGCTCGTCGATCACCTGGACCGTCATCGCCGGGTGGACGTTGTCGTCCATGTCCCCGTGCATCAGCAACAGCTTCCCCTCGAGGTTCGCGGCGTAGGTCTTGTTGGCCGATGCCTCGAAGTTGTCCGTGCCCGCTGAGTCGGTCTCCATGACGCCCTGGTACTTCTCCGCCCAGTAGATGTTGTAGCTGCGGTTGTCGTGATTCCCGGCCCCTGAAACGGCCACTTTGAAGAACTCCGGGAAGCGCAGGATGGCGTCGGTGGAGGCGAACCCGCCGCCCGAGTGCCCGTAGATGCCCACCCGGTCCAGGTCGATGAACGGATGGCGCGCCGCGAGCTGCCGGATGACGGCGATGTGGTCGGGGATGCCGTTGTCGATGAAGTTGCCGTAGTAGTTGTCGTGGAAGGCCTTCGAGCGGTGGGGCGTGCCCAGATGGTCGATCTGCACCACCACGAAGCCGAGCTGCGCCAGGGCGAAGTTCTCGCCGCCGCCCTTGAACTCCCAGTCCCCGACGCTGCCCCGCTGGGGGCCCGGGTAGATGTGCGAGATGATCGGGTACTTCGCGTTTTCGTCGAGATCCGGCGGGAGATAGAGGATGCCGTAGAGATCGGTGATGCCGTCGCGCGCCTTCGCGGTAAACACCTCGCCTGGGATGAATCCGATCTCCTCGATTGCCGAGATGTCCGCCCGCTCCAGCTCGCGGACGACGCGACCATCGGCCGCGGTCCGCAGGACGGTGACCGGTTCTCCTTCGACGCGCGAGTAGGTATCCACGAAATAGCTGCCGCTCGGCGAGAACTCGATGACGTGGTTGGCGTCCTCCGGGGTGAGCAGCGTCAGCCCCGAGCCGTCGAAGCCGACCCGGTACAGGTATGCGTAGTACGGATTCCGCCCCGGCTCGCGCCCGCGGGCAGTGAAGTAGATGCGCTGGCGCGCCTCGTCGATGAAGACCGCCTGGCCGACCGTCCACGGGCCGGAGGTGATGCGATTCCGCAGGTTGCCTTGGCCATCGAAGCGGTAGAGGTGTGCCCAGCCGTCGCGCTCCGACCACCAGATCACGTCGTCGCCGCCTTCGGAGACGTACCAGGACGGGGTGCCGCCACTCGATCCCCCGCCCCGGTGCCCGAGCGACACGAAGGTGCGCGTGGAGTCGCCCAGGATGACCCGTGAGGTCCCGGTGGCCGCGTCGACCTCGGCCAGGAACACCCGCTGTGAGCCACGCGTGAAGTAGTTGACGTGCAGGCGGGTGCCGTCCGCGCTCCAGGCCGAGTCGGGGGCCGAGCCGGCGAAGGAAAGCTGGTGCGGTACGGGCGCCACCTCGACCCGGCGGTTGGCGGCCGCGCGCAGGGCGGGGACGTTCGCCACGCCGGCCCCGTCGCCATCCTCCCCCACCCCGCTGCCGGCGGCCATCTCCGACTCCTCCAGCTCCACGATGTGCACGGTGGGCAGCGGGATCACCGAGTCGCCGGGCAGGGCGTACGGCTGGGAAAAGTGCCTCGGCCGCTGTGACGTGTACGAGATGTAGTGCATGTGTTCAACGTTGCGCTCGTCCCGGCGGGCCACCGCGATGTAGCGCGAGTCCGGTGACCAGGCCAGCGTGGGCGTGCGCGGCCCCGGCCCCTGCCGCTCCTGGTTGGGCCGCGGCTCGTTGTAGCCGTACGCGTAGTGCTTCTCGCCGTCGCTGGTCAGCCGGATCGAGTCCCCGCCCCCCGCCGGGCGCACGTACAGGTCGTACTCGTGCGAGAACGCCTCCCAGCGCCCGTCGGGGGACTCCACGAAGGGCAGCCCCGAGGCGAGCGTGTCCCCCACCGTGCAGGCGTAGCCCGCGATGTCGCAGGTGAAGCGCCGATCGTTCGCGGTGAACTCGATTTCGCTCTCGCTCCCGCCGAAGCTGAAGGTGCTGAAAGGGAGCTGGTCCGGGACGTAGCTGGTGTCGTTCGCGAGCGACATCGCTCCTGCCAGGCGGTAGTGGTCGAAGAGGGGTTCGCGGCTGCCCGCGGCCGGGTTCACCATCACGAACTCGTAGCCCGACCCCGTGTTGTTGCGGTACCAGAAGCGGTCGCTGTCGCCGGTCTCCATCCAGTTCGGGACCACCTCGGCCCCCGCGATCATGCGCTCGGTGTTCCAGGTCAGAAAGCGCTCGGCGCGGGAGTAGTCCACCTCCTGGGCGGACGCCGCGCCGCCCCCGGCGAGGGATGCGAGAAGAGCCGCCGGAGCAAACAGGCGAGCGACGGAAGCGTGAACCGGGTAGCGCATGGGGCCTCCACTTGCGTTTGAGGGCGCGGGCCGTCGGGATGATTGCGGAATCCGCGCGGCGCGGGGATAATCCGTGGTGCCAATGTGCGGAGGTGCCGGAGCGCCCGGCAAACCGTCGCTGACCCTAGCATCGAGGGCCCGCATGAGCGAGATCAGTTTTACCGCCCAGGTCGACCGCCACTTCTACAAGGCGGCCGCGCACACGAACCACCCTCCGGGCCTTCTGGAGCAGATCCGCGTCTGCAACAGCGTCTACGCGTTCACCTTCCCCATCCGCAAGGACGACGGCACCATCGAGGTCATCCACGCCTGGAGGGCGGAGCACAGCATGCACAAGACCCCCACCAAGGGGGGAATCCGCTACGCCTCGCACGCCAATCAGGACGAAGTGGTGGCCCTCGCCACCCTCATGACCTACAAGTGCGCCCTGGTCGAAGTCCCCTACGGCGGCGCCAAGGGCGCGGTCTGCATCGACCGGCGCCAGTACTCGGACGCCGAACTGGAGCGCATCACCCGGCGCTACACCTTCGAGCTCGTCGCCAAGAACTTCATCGGCCCGGGCATCGACGTTCCCGCCCCCGACTACGGCACCGGGGCCCGCGAGATGGCCTGGATCGTCGACACCTACGAGCAGATCGCCACATCCAAGCTGAACGCGGCCGGGTGCGTAACCGGAAAGCCGATCGCGCAGGGCGGCATCCGTGGGCGCACCACCGCTACGGGGCTGGGCGTTTTCTTCGGAATACGCGAAACCTGCCTGGACAAGGGATTCATGAAGGACCTGGGTCTGCAGCGGGGCGTGGGCGGCAAGCGCATCGTCATCCAGGGGCTCGGCAACGTGGGCTACCACGCAGCGTGCTTCCTGCACGACGCGGGCGCCGTCGTCACGGGCATCGCCGAATACAACGGCGGCATCCGGTCCGAGTCCGGCATCGATCCGCGCGCGGCCCGCAAGCACTTCCACGAGCACGGCTCGCTCCTCGGTTTCCCGGGAGCCGCCGACGTCGAAAACAGCCTGGAGTTGCTGGAGGCCGACTGCGACATCCTCATTCCCGCGGCCATCGAGAACGTGATCACCGACGAGAACGCCGGGCGGATCCGGGCCTCGATCGTCGCGGAGGCGGCCAACGGTCCCACCACCGCGGCCGCCGCGGAAATGCTGCTGGAGCGCGGCGTGTTGATCCTGCCGGACATGTATCTGAACGCCGGCGGGGTGACCGTCTCCTATTTCGAATGGCTGAAGAACCTCTCCCACGTGCGCATGGGCCGCATGGAGAAGCGATTCGAGGAGGCAAGCAACCGCCGGCTGCTGGCGGCGATGGAGGCAGTGACGGGATATCAGCTCTCCGAGGCGGTGCTCGGCACGGCCGCCAAGGGCGCGAGCGAGGAGGACCTGGTGCGCTCCGGCCTGGAGGACACCATGGTAAACGCGCACCACGCCAGTTGCGAAGTGTCGCGCCGCCACGGCGTCGATCTGCGCACCGCGGCCTACATCATGGCCATCGACAAGATCGCGCTGATCTACGCGGAGCGCGGGATCTTCCCGTAGGAAACAGCGCTCCTACTTGAATACGCGCTCGAACTCGTCCCTCTGGGAGGCCGTCCCAACGAAGAGCACGTGCTCGCCCCTGCGGATGACGTGCCCGGGCCGCGGGTGGGGGTTGACCACCCCGTTGCTCTCCACGGCGATCACGGCGAGCCCGGTGCGCGCCAGGATGCCGCTCTCGCGCAACTGCTTGCCGTCCAGCGAGCGGGGGACTTTGGCGTTGAAGAGGTCGAGCCCCTCTCCGAGGATCATCGGTTCCCTGCCCCGGAGCGCCCCCAGGACCGACTGGATCTTGATCTGGGAATCGCTCACGGCGAAGTCCGCTCCCGCCCTGTGGATGGCCTCGACGTTCTCGGGATGGGTCACCCGGCTGACGATGATGGTATCCGGGTTGAGCTTCCGGCAGTAGACCGCGAGAAAGATGTTCACGGCGTCCTCGTTGGTGGTGAGCACGACGGAAGCCGCCTCCCTGATCCCGACGCGCTCGATCACCCGCGTGTCCGCGGCGTCCCCGATCACGATGTCGCTGGTCACCTCCTCGATGTTCTCTCGCAGGGTCGGGTCGCGCTCCACGATCCGAACCTCCGCCCCGCGCCCTTCCAGCGCCCGCGCCACCTCGCATCCGACCCGCCCGCCACCGATGACCAGCACGCGTCCCCCGCAGGTGATGCCCTCGCTCAGGTACCCGTTGAGCGCCTCCACCTCGGCCACGTTCCCCACCGCCAGCCCGATGCAGTCCTCCCGCAGCATCGTGTCCGGAAGTCCCGGCTCCAGGTGGCCCCTCTTGGCGATGGCGGACACGGTCACGCCCGTATGCGCGCGGACCTGCGCGTCCTCCAGGGTCAACCCGGAAAGGCGGGTGTTGCGGATGGGAAACTCGGCGATCGCGATCTGTTTGTAGCGGCCGACGGTCAGCGCCCGCGCCGAACCGACCGACACCCTGTTGGCCAACTGCTTGCCGAGCCGCCGCGCGGTGAGCACGACCTGGTTGGCCCCGGCGAGCTCCAGCACCGCCTCCCCCTCGGGGTTCACCGCGGTGGCCACGATGGGAACGCGCTCCGACACCTCGCGCGCCGTAAGCACGATGTTGGTGTTCACCACGTCCGGCGCGTTGGCCAGCAGCAGGCTCGCGCGGCCGAAGGCGCAGTTCTCGTAGGTGGCCCGCACCCCCAGGCCGCCGCGCACGACCGGCACCTTGTCCGCGTGCAGGGAGGCTGCCCGCACCGGATCGGCTTCGATCACCACGCTTTCGACTCCGGAGAGCGCGAGCCGCTCGACCAGCTCCTCGGCCACATCGTCCCAGGTGCTGATGATGACGTGCCCGTCGAGATCTGCCGGGACGCGCGTGCTCACCCTGGTCTTGAACTGGGCCTCCACCCAGGGCGCATAGAAGCGGACGAAGGCGACCGGCAGGTAGATGAGCAGCATGCTGACCCCGGCCACCAGCACCACCATGCTGAATATGCGCCCGAGGTCCGACTGGAACACGATGTCGCCGAACCCCAGCGTACTCATGGTCGTCAGGGTCCAGTAGATGCCCGTGAACCAGTCATGTTCCTGGCCCTCGCGCGTCATCAGCAGCTGGAAGATGATCGAGGAGGCGGCAACGAAGCTGACCAGCACGACCCCGAAGCCCAGCAGGTTCAGAGGCCTCAGCTGGAGGTTGTCGCGGTGGCTGCCGCTGACCAGTTCCGCGATCGCGGCGATGGTTCCCTTCATCCGGAAGGATCCCTCATTGCGTCAGGTTCTTCTCGCGCTGCGAGCTTCTTCGAATGTAATGGCTCGCAAGGCGGGCGTGGAAATGCGGCCGCCGGTACGTCGCTGCCACCCGGTGAGCTTGCGTGACGACCGCCCCGGATGCTACCGGTTGCGCACCGTCGTTTCCAATCCGCAGGGGGTACGGATGCTGGTCCGCTCGATGTGCAGCCGGCTGCGCCGCGGAGCCGGCCGTCTTCCCGCGGCAGTGGGCGCCTGCATGCTCGGCGCCACCGCTCTCGCCTCGCAGGCGGAAGCCCAGGACGAGCCGGGTCCCGGCGAGGCCATCCCCTACTTCATCGACAACGGGACCGGCATCCGCGGATACCAGCCGTCGGATGACGAGTTGGCGCGCGCGGCGTTCGAGGCTTGGGCGCGGGAGAGCGGCGGGCGGCTGCGGTTCGTGGAAGCGGACTCCGACGACGCGCTCATCCACGTGGTCTGGATTGATCCCGGGAGCGGCGTGTACGGGGAAATGCGCACCGTCCTGGTCGACGGCCGGCCGCGGGCCCTCCTTTACGTGACGCCCGGCGTCGACCTCCAGGGACCCGAGATCGCGCGACTGGCCGCCGACGATCCGCTCCTGAGGGACACGATCGTCTACCTGACCTGCGTGCATGAACTGGGGCACGCGATCGGACTGCCGCACACCGCCGACTTCGAGGACATCATGTACTCGTTCGCCTACGGCGGCGACATCGTGCGCTACTTCATGCGCTACCGGGAGCGGCTCGCGAGCCGGGCCGACATCGCCAACCACTCCGGGCTGTCACCCGGCGACCGGGCGGTCCTGCACGGCCTGTATCCGCCTCCGAATCGCCGTTAGACGCGAACCCGGCGCGCGGCTCCCCGTCTCAGATGGTAACCGCCGAACCTCCGGGACCGCGCTCGACCATCTCCAGCAGTCCGTGGATGAAGTCTGCGCGGGCCGCGCTCAGCGTCCGTCGGCGGGCTCCAGCCGGACAATCGATGTCGGCTGCTCGTCGCGATGGTCGATGGCGAGGTAGATGAGGCCGTCCGGGCCCTGGCGCACGTCGCGGATCCGCCCCATCCCGTACACGAGCGTCTCCTCCCGCTGCACGGTCTCGCCGTTCATGACCAGGCGCGCGAGCTGCTCGAGCGCCATGCCGCCGGCGAAGATGTCGCCCCGCCAGCGGGGGAAGGCGTCCCCCGTGTAGAGCATCAGGCCGGAGGCGCCGATGGAAGGCACCCAGACGTGGCTCGGGTCGGCCATGTTCTCGTCCATGGTGCCCTTGTGGATGGCGAGCCCCGAGCGGTAGTTGACGCCGTACCCCACCACCGGCCAGCCGTAGTTCTCGCCCGGCATCACCAGGTTGAGCTCGTCGCCGCCCTGGGGTCCGTGCTCGGTCTGCCAGATGGCACCGGTCTCCATGTCGATGGCCAGCCCCTGCGCGTTGCGATGGCCGTAGGCCCAGATCGACGGTTCGATGTCCGACCGGCCCAGGAACGGGTTGTCGGAGGGGACGCTGCCGTCCTCGTTGATGCGATTCGTGGTCCCGTGGTGATTGGACGGATTCTGGGCCGGGTGCGCCTCCAGGTCCCCTGAAGGGGGCGCCTGGCGATCGCCCACGGTGACGAACAGGGTGCCGTCCGGATGGAAGGCGATGCGCGCGCCGTAATGTCCTCGCCCCTGCGAGTTCGCCAGGAAGATCTCCCGCTCCGGGGTGAAGGTGTCGTTCCGGAAGGTTCCGCGCAGCACCGAGGTGGTTGAGCCCCCATCGACCGGCTTGGCGTAGCTGATGAAGAGGACGTTGTTGTTCGCGAAATCCGGGTGCGGCAGCACGTCGAAGAGGCCTCCCTGCCCCTGGCCGACCACCTCCGGCACGCCGGACACCGGATCGGGCAGGAGGGCGCCGTCGCGGACGATGCGCAGTCTGCCGGGCTTCTCCGTCACCAGCATGTCCCCGTCGGGAAGCCAGGCCATCGACCACGGGCGGATCAGGCCGTCGGCCACGGTCACCACGCGATAGTCGTGTTCGAGCGAGCGCACGACGCCCGACTGCGCCGAGACGGAGGTCGGAGCGAGCGCCGACAGCAGAAGTCCGGCGGCGGCGAGCGCGAAGAAGGAGCGGGCCATCTGAGTTCTCCTGTAAGGGTCCAAGTCTCTCTGGAATGTTATCGCAGCGACGGAATGCGGGCGAGTGGGGGCGATGGGCATGGGTTCCGGCTGTTGTTTGCCTCCGGATGCCCCGTGCCTCCGGATGCCTCAGTGTCCGCCGGCGCAGCCATCAGTTGAAGCCCTGGATGCCTCGGAAGCGGTTGTTCACGACGTTGTTGAAGATCGAGCCGAACTGAAACGAGAATCCCAGGCGCAGGTTGTAGTCGTACGTCGTCGCCCGGAGCCGCAGCGCGAGCAGGGCTTCCTCGTCGGTCACGCCCTTCCCCGACAGGTAGATCTGGTCTTCGACCCGCCGGATGCTGCCGCGGGCATTGATGCTGAAGCCGCGCACCACGCGGTAGTCGATGTCCCCGCGCAGCGAAATGTTGTAGAGGTCGGTGTCGTGGAGGAACTGGGAGCCCTGCAGGGTCACGCCCGCGTCTCCCCAGTCCTGTCGTTGCGAGAAGTCGAGTTCGAAGGAGTGTTCCGCGCGCGTCTCCTGGTCCTCGCCGTACGTGGTCGTCTCGAAATACTCCCGGTAGGCAGCGCCGATGCGATAGGAAGCGGTCAGGGAACGCCGGGTGGCCTCCTCGTACGGGAAGAAGCTGTACTCGATGACCGGGCTCAACTCGACCCGGACGCGCTGGTTGAATCGCGTTGTGCGGGCAGACTGCAGTTGCATCCCCGTCGACCAGTGATCGGCGAGTGCGTAGACGGCGGTCTGATTGAAGTTCCAGTCGATTCTGGTGTCCGAGAAATCGCCGTCGTCGAGCTCCACGTTGAGCCGATTGTAGCTGGTTCGGATGTTGGTGCGCACCTTCCACGTCGGGGTCACCCGGGACACCGAGAAGCTGCCGGAGCTCTGCACTCTCTTCCGGGTCGATTCGCCGTCGAACTCGCCGCTGCCGTTGATGCGAAACACCCACAGGTCCCACCGATCTTCAACCTCGGAGCGGGCGACCACGCGCTCGCCCGTAACATCCCGCGGAGCGACGCTAACCAGGCTCACGATGTCGCGAAATCCGGCACTGGCGGCGAAGCTGGCCAGACCGACGCCCAGCGCGTGGGCGAACCCGTCGAGCTGTTCGCGCTCGGTGTCGGTCGGAAGCGACTGGTACCGCACCGCGGACTGGTATCCTTCGCTGGCGCCGTAACCGATGTAGTCGAAGCGGAACTCCCTGCCTCCACTTCCGGTGCCCAGGCTTGTGATGATCACGTGGACGTCCGCGGCCTCGGGCAAGCGGACCCAGTTCACCCAGTCGATCTCCGTGCGATAGTAGTCGAGATTGCACCTCGGACCGGAGCAGTCGAAGAACACGTTGGGCCTGTCGACTGGTTCCACCTCCTGACCGATCGCGAGCGCGGGAGCCGGCGCGAAAACCGAGGTGAGGAGAAGAGGTGTGAGAGCCGACCACGAGGCGCGGGGGAAGCGGGAGAGGCCTCGCGCGATGTCACGAGCGGAGGCGCGGCGGAAGGGGGTGGGCAACGCGATGAGGATGGCTGCTGAAGGATGCTCGGGTGCGGGCCGTCGTTCCGGGAGCCTCCCGGCTCCTCGGCAAGGACTTCGGAAGATGCAATAGTGTTGAGCCCGGCGGTAGATGCCCGGCGGGGAGCGGAACGCTGCTGGCGTTTTGAGCGCCCGCGCATGCATGATGCGTCATGCGTGCCCGTGCGATGCGTCGTCGATGCCCGTGGTGACACGACAGCCATTCCCGTCCCCGCTCAGGAGGATCGTCCCATGCGCCCGCTCCAACCCCGGTCCGGCTCCCGCGTTCTGTCCGCGGCTCTCGCCATCGCCACCGCCGCAGCGGCCGCCTCGTGCGCGCCCTCCGGGGATGCCCCCGGTGCGCAGGAGCAGGCGGCGACCTCCGCAACCGGCGCCAACCCCATGGTCGAGCTGCTCGCGAGCGGCCAGCCCGTCTTCGGCATCTTCTCGGGCGAGCACACCCCCGGGCAGGGCACGCGCATGGCGCGCAACCGCGAGGCCGACTTCGTCTTCTACTCGCTCGAGTCCGGGCCCTTCGACATCCCTGCCATGGAGGAGTACATGGAGGGGATGCGCGAGGGGGCGGGCGAGTACGCGCCCCAGCCGGTGGCGCTGCGCATCCCGCCCATCCGGGACGGGGCCGATTCCGCGCGGGCTCGGGCGCGCGCCGGGTTGGAGGCCGGCGCCCACTCGATCGTCTACCCCCACGTGGAGAGCGTCGAGGAGGCGGAGCTGGCGGGGGGGGCGCTCGGCGACGCGGGGTGGCCGGGCAACCCGGACGGCAACCTGGTGAACATCCTCCTCATCGAGGACCGGATCGGGATCGAGCGCGCGGCCGAGATCGTGCGCACCCCCGGGGTGAGCGTGGTGATTCCCGGCCCGGGCGACCTGCGGCGCGCCTACGAGGGGGACATGGAAGCGGTGGAGGCCGCCATCCAGACCGTCCTGGCCGAGTGCCTGGCGGCCGGCGTGGCGTGCGGCATCACGGCCGGGCCCGACGACATCGGCGAGCGCCTCGACCAGGGGTTCCGGTTCTTCATCGTCACTTCGCCGGAGGCGCTCACGGTGGGGCGCGCCCACGCCGGGCGTGCGGAGGCGGAGGTCGCGCGCGCGACCAGCACCATCGGGCTCTGGGAGCGCAACCTGGCCGCCTTCGGGGTGTTCGTCCCGCCGGAGTTCGCTGGGGGGGGTGGGCCGGGAGCGGCAGCGGGAC
>VXMG01000017.1:0-4876 GCA_009841185.1 Gammaproteobacteria bacterium | reverse complement strand
CCCGGCTGTTGTCGAGCGCCTTCTGGCGGGCCTCGGCAAGCGTCACCTCGGGATACGGCCCGAGCCCGATCGAAGTCAGGCGGCCTTCGATCCTGACGCGCTGCCGCCATGTCTTGGTGATCCGGCCATCCAGCGTCCGGTGTACGCGAAGGCTCAGCCCGCGCCCGCCCCGCCCGTCGCCGTAGACGCCGGGCCGGTTGACCGTCCGCACGAAGGCGGCGCTCAGCGTCCTCGGTCGCTTCGTCACGGTGTCTCCTTCCTTGTGGTGTATCACTCATTGCAGCACTACACCGGGAAGAATACACGGGATCGTGATGGACGGCAAGGGACGAACGGGCGCTGTGTATCCTACTGAACACGTTGTTCAGTAACGTGTTATGCCCTGCTAGGTAGATCCTAGTGGACTATTCGGGAATATGTGTGGCGAGTTCCGGCGGGATCGAACCGGAGAGGCCGTGCGGGATCCAGACCCGTGTTTCCGGGTCCCAGCGACCTCGGAGTCGCAGCCGCACCACGCGCCCGGAGGCGTCGGTGTCTACGCCGTGCCACTCCCTCAACGGCGCGTCGGTGAGCCAGTTCTCGTTGTCGATCCAGTTGGGCCCGTCCGTCGCTTCGTAGAGGGCCACCAGGGCCACGCGGTCCCTCGCCGACTGCGCCACCGTCACCACCACCGCGGTCGACACGTCGCCCGACGCGGCTGTTACCGTCGTGATTCCGACGTCCACGGCCATCAGCAGTCCGGCCGAGTCCACGACGACCACCAGCGTGTCGCCGCTCGACCACGACACAACGGCCCCGACCATCACGCGCCCGGCCTGGTCGCGCACCTCGGCCGCCAGTTGCACCGTCTGCCCGAGCGCCGTGAGCAGCACTGAATCGGGACTGACCGCAACGGCTGTCGGCAATGCAGGCACCACGCTCAGTTCGGCCGCACCCGTCACTTCTGACGCCGTGGCCGTCACCACTGCGTCACCCTCGGCAATGGACTCGACCAGCCCCTGGTCGTCCACCCGGGCCACCAGCGTGTCGCTCGATGACCACGAGAACTCGGAATCCGTCACGCCGTGACCGTTCGCATCGGTTGCCTCGGCCACCAGACGCACCGTGTCCCCGAACGCCACCAGGGTGTCCGCCGCTGGCGACACGACGACCGCGCTCACCATTTGGGCCACCGTCACCGCCGCCGTGCCCGAGGCCGACCCCGACGTTGCCGTGATCGTTGCACTCCCGTTCCCGGCCGCCGTCACCTGCCCGGACGCGTCCACGGCCGCCACCGAGGCATCGCTGCTCGTCCACGCAACCGCAGCCCCCGCCATCACTTGGCCGTTCTGGTCGCGTACCTCGGCGGTGAACCGGGCCGTTTCATCGAGAGCGGTCAGTGCGGCCGAACCCGGGTTGACCGTTACGGTGCTGGCGATGGGAGCCGGAGGAGGAGCCGGCTCGACAGCGCCATCGCCACAGGACAGCACCAGCATGGTGATCGCGGCAACAGCCAGTACCGCGTGGGCAACTCGGAACATCTCTCTAATTTAGAGGGATTAGTATGTTCAAATTGTGTATAGAGGTATTAGATTTATGTCGATTTCATGTCGTATGAGCGGGAGAGGGGAGAAGCTGTGAACGATGTCAGCGAACTCCGACGCCGGAACAGGGAATTGCGGGACCGGTTCGTTCGGCTTAGCAGTGCCGTCCTGCGCATCAACTCGAGCCTCGACCTGGCCAACGTGCTGCAGGAGGTCGTCGACAGCGCCCGCGCGCTGACCGCCGCCCGCCTGGGCGTCATCACGACCGTCGACAAGCAGGGGCAGCTTCGGGATTTCCTGACCTCCGGCTTCGCTCTCGACAAGCAGCGGACGATGACGGCTTGGCCCGACGGGCTGCGGCTGTTCGAGCATCTTCGCGACCATCTGGAGCCGTTTCGGCTCTCCGATTTCCCCGGTCACCTCCGGTCGCGCGGCTTCCGCCCGACTCCGTGGATCCCGAGAACCTTCCAGGGAGCGCCCATGCACCACAGGGGCGAGCATCTCGGTCACTTCTTCCTCGGGGAGAAGGGCAACGGCGAGGCGTTCACGGCTGAAGACGAGGAGATTCTCACCCTCTTCGCCTCGCAGGCGGCTACGGCGATCGCAAACGCCCGCACCCACCGCGATGTCGAGCGGGCCCGCGCCGGCCTGGAGGCCCTGGTGGAAACCACACCGGTGGGCGTGGCGGTGTTCGACGCAAAGACGGGTCGTGTGATGTCGCTGAACCGGGAGGCGCTGCGGATCGTCGAGGAGATCCGCACCCCGGGCTGTCCGCCCGAGCAGCTTCTGGAGGTAATGACGTGCCGGCACGCCGACGGACGGGAGTACTCGCTCGCGGAGCTCCCGCTGGCCCGGCAACTCGAGGGCGCCACGGCGACGCGCGCCGAGGAGATCGAGCTCTCGGTGCCCGACGGCCGGCGCGTGCGGACGCTCGTCAACGCGACGCCGATCCATTCCGAGTCGGGAGAGGTGGTCTCGGTCGTCGTCACGATGCAGGACCTCGCGCCGCTCGACGAACTGGAGCGGCAGCGGGCGGACTTCCTCAGCATGGTGAGCCACGAGCTCCGCGCCCCGCTAACCTCCATCAAGGGTTCGGCCGCGACCGTGCTCGAGGCCTCTCCGGTCCCTTCCCGGGCCGAGATGCTGCAGTTCTTTCGCCTCGTCAACGGCCAGGCCAACCACATGAGGGGCCTCATCTCGAACCTGCTGGACGCGGGAAGCATCGAGGCAGGCACACTCACCGTCGCACCCGAGCCCTCCAACGTGGCCTCGCTCGTGGATCAGGCCCGGACCACCTTCCTGAGCGGCGGAGGCCGGCACCCCATCCTCGTCGACCTGCCGCCCGACCTTCCGCGGGCGATGGCCGACCCCGAGCGCATCGTACAGGTGCTCATCAATCTCTTCTCCAACGCGGGGCGGCACGCACCGGAGTCGACTCCGATCCGCGTGGAGGCGGCGCGCGACGGCACACACCTCGCCGTCTCGGTCTCGGACGAGGGACGCGGCATCGCACCCGAGCGGCTTCCGCACCTCTTCCGGAAGCGTGTCGGCCTTGCCGGAGGCACCGGGCTGGGGCTCGCGATCTGCAAGGGCCTCGTGGAAGCGCACGGCGGGCGCATTCGGGCCGAGAGCGGAGGCCCGGGCATGGGCGCGCGCTTCACGTTCACCCTCCCGGTGGCCGGTGGGCCCGCGGCCGCTTCCCGGGACGGCTACAGCGGGTCGACCGACGAAGGACGCGATTCCACGCGCGTCCTCGTGGTCGACGACGACCCGCTGATGCTGCGCCTCGTTCGCGACGCTCTGGCAACGGCGGGCTACGCCGCGTTGATGACGGGTGACCCGCAGGAGCTGTCGCACCTGATCCGGACCGAGCAGCCCGGCCTTGTGCTTCTCGACCTGATCCTTCCCGGGACGGATGCCATCGAATTGATGGAGCGGACCCCGGAGCTCGCCGACCTGCCGGTCATCTTCATCTCCGGCTACCGCAGGGACGAAACCATCGCGAAGGCGCTCGAACTCGGGGCGGCCGACTACATCGTCAAGCCCTTTTCGCCGACGGAACTCGTGGCCAGGGTCCGGGCGGCGCTGCGCCGGCAGGCCCAGCCCAGGCCCTTCGTACTGGACCAACTCAACATCGACTACGAGCAGCGCCGAGTCACCATGACGGGTCGCGAGGTCAAGCTGACCCGGACGGAGTACGAGCTGCTGCGCGTGCTCTCGCGCAACGCCGGGCGGGTGGTCACCTACAACCGGCTGCTGCGCCAGGTCTGGGGCCGGCGCGGAGGAGGCAACCCGGGCCCGGTGCGCACCTTTGCGAAGAAACTCCGCCAGAAACTCGGCGACGACGCGGCCAACCCGACCTACATCCTGACCCAGCGCGGGGTCGGCTACCGCATGGGCGGCTAGCTGACTCATTTCACCATGGCCTCGCCCGGTGGCAACGGCGAGATTCACGGGCGCCGCGTTACCGGCCCCGTTCCGTGGCGGTTCCGGGCGGTGCGCGCCAGATTTGGAGAACGCACCGGAGACATGGCACATGATCGATTCCGACAAGGCCAGAGCAGCCACCAGATCCGCATGGATGAAGGACTGGGGACAGTTCATCGTGCTGCTGGTGGCGCTTGGAGGCTTCTACGGGTTCATCCGATCCGACATGAGTGCGATGGAGAGTCGGTTGGGAGACCGGATCGACCGGAACGCTGAAGCGATCACCCAGGTTCGTGGGGAACTCGCTCAGGTTCGTGGAGAGGTCGCTGAGGTTCGTGGAGAGGTCGCTGAGGTTCGTGAGGGCCTCGCTGAGGTTCGTGAGGGCCTCGCTCAGGTGCGTGAGCATGTCGCTCACCTGGAGGGCTACATCCGCGGCCGGCTCGGTGACGAGCCACGTTAGGCCTGCAACGGGAGGAAAACAGGTGGACGAAAAGGCTCTCGACGCGATCAGGCGGGTGATCCGGGAAGAAGTTCCGCCGATGATCCGGGAAGAAGTTCGACCGATTCTTCAGGAAGAGGTTCGGCCGATCATCCGGGAAGAGGTTCGGCCGATCATTCAGGAAGAAGTTCGACCGATGTTTCGGGAGGAACTTCAGCCGATCGAAAAGCGATTGGATCGCCTGGAGTGCAAGACCGATGCGATCCACCGCGACCTGATGACGTTGAGAGTTGAGTTGCGCGGTGTGATCGACCCCGACTTCCCGGCCCTGGGCGCCACCGAAGAGTGACGACTCCGAAAGTGTGAATGCCTGGCGGTGGTGAGTTCGGCGGGGGGGGCGGCCCCGCCCCCGCCGCGCCCCCCCCCCCCCCCACCCCCCCCCCCGCCGCCCCCCCCCCCGCCACCGCGCCGAACCGCGCGCCCCGCC
>VXMG01000142.1:0-5038 GCA_009841185.1 Gammaproteobacteria bacterium | reverse complement strand
CCCCCCGCACCGCCCCGAGCCCGAATCGAATCTGGGCGCCCCCCGTAACGGTGAACTTCCACCCCGACTCGTTCACGTCCGGCGGCAGCAGGTCGATGGGCTCCTCGAGTCCCGGAATGGTGCGGTGCAGCTCGCGGCTCTCGAGAATGTACTTCACAACCTGGTCGGTATTCGAAAGCACCGACGAGAGCAGCGCCGCCATGAACTCGGCGGGATAGTGGCACTTGAGCCACGCGGTGTGATAGGAAAGGAGCGAGTATCCGGCGCTGTGCGCGCGGTTGAAGCCGTAGCGCCCGAAGGTCTCGATCTGGTCGGCGAGTTCCCCGGCGACCTGCGGGTCCACCCCCTTGCCCGTGGCGCGCTCCCGGAAGGTCGCCAGCTCGGCGCGAATCAGCTCCGGGATCTTCTTGCCCACCGCCTTGCGCACGACGTCGGCTTCGCCCAGCGAATACCCCGCGAGGATATTCACGATGCGCATCACCTGCTCCTGATAGACGATGATGCCGTAGGTGGGCTCGAGCAATTCCTCGAGCTCGGGATGCGGATAGCTGACCGGCTCCTGTCCCAGCTTGCGCCGGATATAGACATCGGTCATTCCGGAGTCGAGGGGACCGGGCCGGATGAGCGCGTTGGTGGCAACCAGGTCCTCGAAGCGGTCGCAGCGCATGGCTCGCAGCTTTCCCGTGGCCAGCGCCGACTCGAACTGGAACACGCCGGACGTGCCCCCGCGCGCGAGCATCTCGTAGACACGCGCGTCGTCCAGGGGAACATCATCCATGGTTGAATGGGCGGTGCCCGTCTCCGGGTGCCGCAACGCCCCGTATTTCGCCTTTACCAGTTCGACGGCGTCGTGGATGATGGTGAGTGTGCGCAGTCCCAAGAAGTCCATCTTAAGCATGCCCGCGTCGTCCACGCAGTTCATGTCGTACTGCGTGACCACGTCCACGTCGGCCGCGGCGCCGTCGCGCGATGCCGCCCCTCCGCCCGGCGCCTGGGTCGCGCCGTTCCCGCGCACCCCGCTGCCCCGCGACTGGACGCACACGGGCACATAGTCGGAGAGCGGTCCGGGCGCGATCACAACTCCGGCGGCGTGCACCGACGCGTGCCGGCTCAGTCCCTCCAGGGTGCGCGAATAGTCGAAGAGCTTCCGATAGCGCTCGTCCGTCCGGTACAGCTCCCTGACGTCGGATATCTTCTCCAGCGCCTGCCCGATGGTCAGCGCCTGGCCCGGCTGATTGGGGATCATCTTCGCGATGCGGTCGGTCTCGCTCGGCTTGAAGCCGAGAGTCCGGCCCACATCACGCACCACCGCGCGCGACTTCATGGTGCCGAAGGTGATGATCTGTCCCACGGCATCGTGGCCGTATTTGCGCCGCACATAGTCGATCACCTCGCCCCTGCGCTCGAAGCAGAAGTCGATGTCGATGTCCGGCATCTCCTTGCGCTCCGGATTCAGGAAGCGCTCGAAGAGGAGCCCGAATTCGAGGGGATCGATATTGGTGATCCAGAGCGAGTAGGCCACCAGAGAACCGGCGGCCGAGCCCCGCCCGGGCCCGACCGGAACGCCGTGTTCGCGGGCCCAGCGCATGAAGTCCCAGGTGATGAGGAAATATCCCGCGTAGCCCGTTTCGGCGATGACCCCGAGTTCATAGTCAAGGCGTTCGCGCACCTCGTCGGGAAGCGGATCGCCGTAGCGCTGCTTCGCCCCCTCGATGCTCAGATGCCGGAGATAGCCGTCACTGTCCGCATGGTCCCTGGGAATGGGAAACTCGGGCAGGAAGTATTTCTTCTCGAAGGAGACGTCGACCTGGTCGGCGATCGCCAGCGTATTCTCCAGCACCTCGGGATGGTTGGGAAAGCGCTCGGCCATCTCGGCGCCCGACTTGAAGTAGAGCCCCTTGTCGTAGCGCATCCGGTTCTCGTCCTCGTGGTCCTTTCCGAGCCCGATGCAGAGGAGAACGTCGTGTGCGCTGTGATCCTCGGCGTGCAGAAAATGAGCGTCATTGCTGGCCACCACGGGCAGGGCGACCTCCCCGGCGAGACGGAATATCTTCTCGTTCACCGCGTCCTGGCCGGGGGTGTCGTGCCCCTGCACTTCGAGGAAGTACCGATCCCCGAAGACGTTGGCGTGCCACTCCGCCGCCTCGCGCGCCGCCTCCCAGTCGTCGCCGGCCAGCCCGCGCGCCACTTCTCCCGCCATGCACGCGGAGGTGCAGATGAGCCCGCCCGAATGGCGCGCGATCACCTCACGGTCGATGCGCGGCTTGTAGTAGAAGCCCTCCAGATAGCCGATGGAGGAGAGCTTGATCAGGTTCTGGTAGCCCTCGCGGTCGCGGGCGAGCAGCACGAGGTGGTAGTACGGCTTCCTGATCTCGCGCCCGCCCACGCGCATCGGCTCCTTGTGGCGGCGGTCGCCGGGAGCCACGTACGCCTCCATGCCGATGATGGGCCGGATGCCCTCCTTCTCCGCCACCTTGCGGAAGGTCCAGGCGCCGAAAAGGCACCCGTGGTCGGTGAGGGCCAGCGCCGGCATCTCGAACTCCTTCGCCTTGTGGACGAGGTCGGTGATGCGGTTGGCGCCGTCGAGGAGGGAGAACTCCGAGTGGCAGTGGAGATGGACGAAGGACAAGGGCGGCTCGGGGCTCGGGTCGGCGGGGAAGCGCGTGCGGGCACGTCGTCGGACACCTCAATAGATGCAGGAGAGCGCCCGGCGCGAAAGGGGCTCCGCGGGGGTCGCTTCGCGGATGTCGATGGCGCGCGACGCCCGGGCCGCACGCGGTCTGCCGGCGCCGCCGGAGCGATGGATCAGCGCTGTCGGACGACCGTCTTCGCCAGCTCGAACACCTCGTCCACTTCGAGCGCCTGCATACACCAGAAGGCACCGCCGCAGGTCGGCCGGTTGCCGCAGGGCGCACAGGATTGGAGCTCCAGCGCGATGCGTGCCCGCGCGTGGGGAGCTTCGCGATAGGGGATGTTCGACCCGAAGAGGAGCACGGAGGGCCGACGGAACGCGACCGAGACGTGCGAAAGACAGGTATCCACCCCCAGGACGAGCCCGGCGTGCCTCACCACGGCCGCCGCTTCGCCGAGCCGCGTGCGGCCGGTCAGGTCGATGATCGGGGGAGGCGCGCCGGCGCCAGCGTTCTCGTCTCCCGCCCGCCTTTCCTCCGGTACGCCGGCGGTGGCTCGACGCGGTCCCGTGGGCTCCACCCCGGCGGCGGCGATGCGCCGGGCGGCTTCACGATCCGCCGGCCCCCCCAGAATGACCACCGGCAGGCCCAATTCCGCACGGATCCGCCCGGCGATCTCGCCCCAGCGGTCCTCGAACCAGTGCTTCTGGGGTCGGGTGGTGAAGGGGGCGAGCGCCGCGTAGCCTCCCGCAAGACCATATTCGGCGGCGAAGCGCGCCGCGAAGCCCTCCTCCTCGTCGCTGAGGACCAGGTGCAGCGCCAATTCCTCGCTGGGGAGCCCGAGGGTGTCCGCGAAGTACGGGTACTGCAGGCTGGTGCTCCCGGGGGCGGTGCCGTGGCGGGGGACGGTGCCGGTCATCAGCATCCAGCTGCCCTCCTTCGAGCCGAGCCCGATGCGCACACGGGCGCCCGAGAGCCATGCCACCCATCCGCTGCGCAGGAGCCCCTGCAGATCGAGGGCGATGTCGAATCCGGGCGCCCGAAGCCTCGCGCGGAGTTCCCGAAACGCACGCCAGAGCGCCCCCCAGCGTCCGGCCCGGATCATGCTCTTCCACGCGGCGCGGTCCCAGACGATGATTTCGTCGAGGCCCTCGTGATGTTCGATCATGCTGCGGGCGTGGGATTCCACCGCCCACGCGATGTGCGCCTTCGGATAGCGCCGCCTCAGCGCCTCGATCACGGGCGATGCCAGCAGCACGTCGCCGCGCGCCGTGAGGCGCACGAGAAGGATGGCCCGGGGGGCGTCCGGGAGCGCGAACTGCGAGGTTCGCCCGGGGCGCCGCGATGTTGGCTCGGGACGCTGGGATGGCCCGGGGCGCTGCGATGGTGTCTCGATCGGCATGGCCGGAGGGAGGGCTACCGCCGAACCGCCCGATGGCGGAGATTCGCGGCAGGCGAGTGATGACGGAGAGCGAACGATGACGACGGGCGAATGATAACCGTTCGGGGACGCAGGGCGATCCCTGGAGGGGACGGGTGCGATCTCCTTCGCGGACGGATCGGGCCCGGTTCATCCACGACGGTCGGGGTCTGAACGACATGCTCCGCTACGACCTCTTCTACCTGACGGCCGCGCTGTTGGCCAGCCCCGTGGTTGCAGCTCGCCTGCTCGCCACCGGGAAGCGGAGGACGGACTGGCGGGGGCGCTTCGGACATGTGGGGGTGCTCGAAGTGCCCTCTTCGCCGACCGACGCCGCGCCCCCGGGGCCTGAGGACTCGCCCGACCGCTCAGCCGGTCACGCGGTGGGCGAGGTGAGCGGTGCTCCGGCTCGCCGCCGCCCCACCGTGCTGGTCCACGGCGTCAGCGTAGGTGAGGTTGCCGCGGTTCGGCAGCTGGTCGGCCTGCTGGCGGCCCGTGCGCGGGTGGTCGTGAGCAGCACCACCGACACCGGAGTCGCGCGCGCGCGTGCACTGTATGGTAGCCGTCACTCGGTGGTCCGCTATCCCCTCGACCTCTCCTGGATGGTGCGCCGCTTCCTGGACGCCGTGCGCCCGGACGTGGTGGCCCTCGCCGAGCTGGAGGTGTGGCCCAACTTCGTGAGCGAGTGCACGAAGCGCGGCATTCCCGTCTGCGTGGTGAACGGCCGGCTGAGCGCGTCCAGCTACCGCGGCTACCGGCGCGCCCGGGGGTGGGTGCGGCCCGTCTTCCATCAGCTCGCGGCCGTGGCCGCCCAGAACGAAGTGTACGCCGGCCGCTTCACCGACCTGGGTGTCCCCCGCGACCGGGTCCGGGTCACCGATACGATGAAATGGGACACCTCGGGCCGACCGCCCCCAGGCAGCCCGCCCTCCGATCCCGCCCCTGTCGCGTAGACCCATCTGAGGCTGCAGACGATCAGACGCGGGTA
>VXMG01000038.1:45647-47063 GCA_009841185.1 Gammaproteobacteria bacterium | reverse complement strand
GGCCATCGCCGGCTCGACGACGGCCGACGCAGCTTGCAGCGCGCCCAGCCAATGCAACAGAGACGCCGCGGCCGTGATCAGAAGGAAGACCGGCAAGGCCCTGCGAAAGAACTCCAGAACAACGCCTCGCGCCTCCAGCCAGACGGCCCTGGGGCGCGGCCAGGTCAGGAAGACCCGGCCCTCAGTCGACAGCACATTGAGGACAGAACGAGCCGCCTGCGGCGCGACCAGGCGGGTGTAGGCGAGCGTCGTGGCGCCAAGATACAGCAGGTAGACCACGACCAACCCGGGTCGTCCCGCCACGGCGAAGACCGCCAGCGTGGCGCCCAACTGATACGAACATGCCGAACCGAAAGCGATGGCCGAGACGCAAACGCCACGCGAGCAGGCCGGCGACGAGCGCGCGCTGATGACGGCGGGCACGTTGCAGCCGAAACCCATCACGACCCGCGCCAACTCCCGGCCCGTCATGCCGAACGGCCGCAGCCACGGATTCATGGCGGTTGTCAGGCGATCGAGCAGGCCGCTCGCCTTGTACGCTCCCATCAGCAGCGCATGGAACACGACCACCGGGGTCGCCCACACAAGCAGCAGCGGCCCCATCGTGACAAAGCCGTAGTCGCCGGCCAGGATCTCCGCAAACGGCTGCGGCCAGCTCGCCAGCAACCCGGCCAGCGGGTCAGTCCGCGCGCGGACCCAGGGGTCGATTCGATCCGCGAGACGGTTGGCGGCGGCAACTGCGACCACGGCGGGCGTCAACAACAGCAGCAGCGCCCAGAAAGGCCCGAGGGTTGGCGTGCGGAGTATCTTCACGACCCATTCAACAGGCGCAGGCATCGCCGCAGCACGACAGATCGTCGAGGTACATTCCGTAGCGGCGGTACCACTCCAGCGGCTCCGTGCTCACCCGCAGGCGGCGGGCGATCTGGTTGGCCACCACGGCGAAGCGTTGGCGGAACTTGTAGATGAAACAGAAGATGATCTTGTCCTGGCGCACCTGCGGGCCGATCAGGAAGAGCCCTTTCGTCACGGTCGACTCGTCGTTTTCCGTCAGCAACGGAAAGGCTTCATCTCGCCAATCGAACAACGGGCGAACCAGGCTTGCCGAGCCGACGAATCCGGAGGCCAGAATCGGCTTCTCGGCGCAGTCGACGACGTCGCCGTTCTCCAGCGCCAACTGATAGCCGTTGCCGTTGCGGCGGACGCCGATGACGGTACAGCCGCCGCGCAGCGTCACCCTGCCCGAATCCACGGCCGTATGCAGACGGGCCGACGTGAAGGGCGACAGGAGCTGGCTGGGATCCGATCCTGTTTGCGTCCAGGGCTCCTCGCGGTCGAAGACGACGGCTCGTCGGCCGGCGGCGGGGCGCGCGCCGGCGGGGGGGCCGCCGCGCGCGGCGCCCCCGCGGCCGCACC
>VXMG01000038.1:0-45637 GCA_009841185.1 Gammaproteobacteria bacterium | reverse complement strand
TTTGGGTTCGCGGAGGGGCGCCGGGGGTTTGTCACCGGGGTGGGGGGGGGGGGGGGGGGGCTCGCGGCAGGGGGGGGTCGACGCCGCTCTCCGCGCCGCCGATGATGTATCTCTCGCCTCCGTTGATTTCGTCCCACGAGGTCACCTGGGAGTTGTGCAGGCAGAGCTCGGCGCCCTCGAAGCCGCGGGTCCGCGGGTATTGCATTTCGCCACCCGCCCAGACCACGAAGCGCGCACGGATTTCGCCGCGACTCGTCTCTATCCGAAACCGCTTGCGTCCAGCTCCCTTCGCGACCGAGAGAACGTCGACTCCGGTCGCTATGGGCAATTCGAAATACTCCGCAACCCCTTCCAGATAGCGGGCGTACTCCTCGCCCGTGGGGTGCTCGACGCCTAGCGAGAAGGCCGGTGAGGTTTGCAGACACACGGCGTTCAGGTCGAGGACGCCGAACTGGGTGGTGTTGAACGACGGCGTGATAAAGCGCATTTGCCGGGGCCAACGCAGGAACGAGGCACCGACGCCGGCGCGGTCGAGGATCGCAAAGCTCTCGATGTCGAGGTGGCGTAGCGTCGCGCCAAAGCCGATACCCGCAGCCCCGGCGCCGACGACGACGACATCGAATGACCGGCCTCCTTTCGTCATCGGCTCACCCTTTAGTGCTCGTGCACGTGGACGTGGAGCGGTTCGGTCACGAAGTCCGCGTGTCCGGATCCGACGCTTCCGTGCATCAGCTTGAAGACGATGTCGGTGTCGCCCTCGGCCCCTCCATGCAGGTGTCCCCCGAACTCCCCGGGGGTGTCCTGCTCGAATTCGGCGATGGACTCGTCCTCTACGTCCACTTCCAGGTAGAAGTCGTCATCCAGGTGCACCGCCATTCCGTCGTGGTCCACGAACTGTACGGTAATGTGGGCGGTTTCCTCGCCCGGCTCGACCTCGAGTTCACCGGTCCACTCGCCGTCGTGCCCATCGTAGGACGCGATCGTCTGGCCGCTCAAGATCAGGTTCACGCCCTCGACTTCCTCGGCGTGGTCTTCTTCGGGTTCGGTTGCGCTCTCGCACGCCGAGAGGGCCAGGATGCCCGCGCTCAGCAGGGCGAACGGCAGTTTCAGTCTCGAATGTCTCATCTTTTTTTTCCTCATCTGGGTTGATGTCCGTCGTCCCCGGCGCGAAGCGTCCCCGCAACCGGCGGGGGCTCCGCTCTAGAAGACGACTCGATATGCCACGCTGACGGATCTGCCCGCCTCGGGCATGATCTCCTTCACGCGCGACAGGTGGTTCCTGTATTCGGTGTTGCCAAGATTCGCGAGGTGGAGGGTCACGACGTGAAGCCGCCCGGCGAACGTGAGACGCACGCCGCCCGAGAGACCGAAGACCGCGTATCCATCGGTTGGCTGCTCGAACTGCCCCGTCCGCTCCTGGCTCGAGGCCAATCGCGCCTCGGCCTCCACGAACCAGTCCACCGGCGAATAACCGATCGCAAGGCGACCCTGGAGCGGGGGCATGAACGGGAGGGGCTCGTTTGTGGCGCGGATCGTGCCGCGTATGTACGACGCGACGGCCTCCAGCTTGAGTCCGGCCGGCGTCGACCAACCGAGCAGGCTCTCGAACCCGGTCAGAACAGCGTCCTCGCCCACGTACTGGTAGATGGGGAGCCGTATGCGGCTGAGTCTCCCCGTCGCCTGCGGAAAGATGTAGCCCTCGATCGTGTTTCGGAACCACGTCGCCTCCGCGCTCAGGCGTCGTCCCGTGACACGCCCGAACACGTCGATTCCGAGTCCCGTTTCCGTCCCGAGCGAGGGATTGCCGACGTCGAATGAGTTGGCCGCGAGGTGCGGCCCCTCCGAGTAGAGTTCGTTTACGTCGGGCGTGCGAAAGGCACGCGCCACGCTCGCTCCCAGGGTGAACTGCCCCGTCAATGGCAGAAGTGCGCCCAGAGAGCCGGACATCGCGTCGAAGGAACGTGCGCGGATGTGCCCGATATCGGACAGCTCTTCCTCGTTCGGTTCCAGCTCGACCCGGTCGTAGCGGAGTCCGGCCTCGATCGACACCGGATCGAGCCGGATCTCCTCCATGACATACGCGGCCTGCGTCGTGCGCCGGGAATTCGGGGTGTACAGCGCGCCTCCGAATCCGAAGTACTCCCACGAGACTCTCGCTCCCACGGCGCCCGATGCGAACGGCCCCCACGCGGCGTGCCGCGCCCGCGCCTCCCCGCTCGTGATCTGGCGCTCGAACAGCGTTCCCAGGATGTCCGGGGGTTCCCACTCGTGGTGCCGGTACCACGTGTAGCCGGCATCGAGTTCAATCGCCTCCAGGCCTCCCCCAGGCCGGATGACGCTGCGAAATCGGCCGGCGGCCCGCTCCTGCTCCGTGCGCACCGCGTTCGTGTGGCCGCCGAGGAAGCCTCCGGGGATCCCGTAGTCGTTCGCGTAGAAGCGAAACGCACCACCCGCATAGCCCCAGTCGTCCACCCAGGATGTCCCGGCCGCCACGCCCCAGGTGTCGACCTGGGTTCCCTCAAGCCTCCCGATGGGCGTCCGCAAATCCCCCGCCTGATGCATCGATGCCTCGATGCGGAGCGGGATGTGCTCGGTGACTCCGACCGTCACCTGGCTGCTCCCTCCGATGCCGCGCGTGGCTCCCCGGCCGTTGAGCGAAGTGAAGCCGGTCGCCCGGTCAGGCGCCGCCCGGGGCACCTCGTCCCGAACCACGTTGATCACGCCGCCGAGGGCGTTGCTGCCGTAGAGGATCGCGCTCGGTCCGCGAATCACTTCGATCCGCCGAGCGGAGGAGGGGGGGGTCGCCGTGGCGTGGTCCGCGCCGCTGCTGAGGACATCGCCCACCCGCTGGCCATCCTCGAGCACGAGGATCCTGTCTCCGCCCAGGCCGCGGATGACGGGCTGGGAAGTGCCCGGCCCCATGCTGGTCACGGCTACCCCCGGGACCGATTCCACCGTCTGCGCGAGGGTGGCCGCCAGTTGCCGCTGCAGCTTCTCCCCCGCGAAGACGGCGGAAGGCCGGATCGTCTCGTTCGCGGCCGTGGGATTCAGGACCGCCGTGACGACGACGTCCGGCAAGGGGATGGCGGCCACCTCCAGATCGACGGTGGCCATCTCTCCCGGTCGGACATCGATGGCAACCGCCGCGTACCCAAGTCGATCGACCCGGAGTCTATACCGCTCGCCATCGGGCACGGCGATGCGGAACGATCCGTCTCCGTGCGTAACAGCGCTGCCGCCCGTGCTGATGACCGTTGCGATCGCGCCCGCGAGAGGCATCCCGCCGTCTGCCGACCGGACGATTCCCGTTACCTGGCCGAGGGTGTCTGCGGCCTGCTGTTCGACAGGTGCAAAGGCCGCCGAGGGTGCCGGAACGCCGGCGAGGATCATCCCGAGGAGGAAAACGGGGACGGGAAAGCGTCTGTATATCGTTATGGAAATGCCGGGCGACGACATGATTGTCTCCTGCTGGGTGCGCAGTCGGGGGCGCACCCCTGGACAAGCCTTCGGCCGACCCCGGGGCCAGCCTGAAGGGACTTCTCGCTACAGAGAGACGGCGAGGGGGGGAGCGCGGCTTCGGTGGGGAGAGAAGTGGAGGGCCGCCGGGGCCGGACCGGGTTCCGCGATCGTCGGAGTATGAAACAGGTTCGGGCCGGTGAGAGCAGGCGCATACGACTTGGAGGCGTGGCCGGGAGTCTGCGCCAGCTGGCACACGGAACACTCCGCAGCCGACTCGGCCTCGTCCTCAGGCGAATGGAAGGCCTCTGCCACGGAGGCGACGAAGAGCGAGAGGACGACGGCGATTCCGGTGAGCGGGTGCACGCGCCCCCGGATCCGCGCTGGATCAATTCCGTGGGCCATCGGCTCCCCCGTGCCGCTTCGCGGGCCGCCGCGAGGCCCCGATGCGGGACCGACGGCTACGCGGACCAGGAATGTGTCCTTGCATCATGTATGCGCCGGAACTCCGGCTTGCTTGCGCCCGCGGTTCTGAGCGCGGCCGGTGGTGGCACGCTTCCTGCCAGCAGAAAGAGGCGCGATTGCCTGGACCGTAATGATAATTGCTTATCATTAGCGATCAAGGGCTGGAGCGAATACCCTTCAGCGGCCCGCCTGGCGGAGCGTCGCGGCCGCCTCTGAATTGCCGTCGAGTTCTGCTGCTTCCAGAGGCGTCCGACCGTCGTAGTCACGGACCGACACATCAGCGCCAGCCGCGAGCAGGACGTTCAGAATGTCGGTGTTCTCCGCATTCGCCGCCGAATGCAAGGGTGTCGCACCCCTTGCGTTCCTGGCGTTCAAGTGGGCTCCGGCCTGGATAAGCGCCGCGGCGACCTCGGGGCCACGGCCGAAAGACGCCGCGCTGTGCAGGGGTGTTGCGGACGTTGCCAACTCCCGGGCGTGCACGTCCGCCCCTGCTTCGATGAGGGCAAGAGCCACTTCGGGGTTGTCGTTGTTGGACAACGCCCTCAGAAGAGGCGTATCTCCCTGCCCGTTCTCGAGGTTCACGTCGGATCCCCCGTTGACAAGAGCCAACGCTACTTCGGGGTTCTCGTTGTTTGCCGCCGCCTGGTGGAGAGGCGCATCGTCGAGGTAGCTCGCACGAACGTCGAGATCGGCCCCGGCCCGCATGAGGGCCACAACCATCTCGGGGTTCTCGTTGGACCGGGCCGCGAAGGAAAGGGCTGTCGGTCCTCCGGGGTTCGCGGCGTTCACGTCCACTCCGGCGCCGACGAAGGTCAAGGCTACCTCCGGGTTCTCGTTGAACGCTGCCGCGCCGAGCAGGTGTCGGGTCTCGGCGCGTGCGCCGGCTCTTAGAAGGACGAGAGCCACTTCGGGATTCCCGTTGTACCGCGCAGCCATGTCCAGGGGTGCCCGATGCATGGCGGCTGTGCCGAAGTAGTTGTCCAGGGCGTCGATGTCGGCCCCGGCTTCGACGACCGCTTCCACCACACCTGGGTGCTCGCTCCAGGCCGCAGCGAGATGAAGGGGAGTCAGACCGGCTGAATCCGGGACCATCGCGTCCGCGCCCGCGTGCAGGCACGCCCTCGCATCGCCTGGAGTTGCCGACCTGAAGAAGGCTTCGGTATTCCAGGTTGTGCAATCGGGGTGCGCGCAAGCGGCCAGCAGGAACGCTGTCAGAATCAAGCGCTGCCTCAACCAGGTCGAACGCTGGTTCGCGGAGGTCACCAACAAGCGGATCCGGACCAGGCTGTCACCTCAAACCCCCTTCGCGTCCGCGCCCCAGATGTGCTTGTGGAGCTGCGTCTGGAAACGAACCGGGAGGCCGTCTTCCAGAATCCAGCGGGCGAGTGCCTCGAGGTCGGTCGCTCCCCACACGGGCGACATCAGCAGCGCGTTCAGCGATCCGTCCCGAACGCGGCCCGCAAGACCCCGCTCGGAGATGACCTCCCTAGCCCACTCGTAGTCGGCTCGATCCCCGACCACGAACTTCACTTCGTCCCGGGCGGTCAGGTTGTCGAGGTTCGACCACAGGTTGCGTGCGACCTCGCCCGATCCCGGGCACTTGAGGTCCATGATCTTGTGCGCGCGCGCATTGAGCGGCCCCACGTCGATGGCTCCGGATGTCTCCACAAGCACGGTGCACCCCGCGTCCAGCAAGCGATCCACCAACGTGTAGGCGCCCGCCTGGGCGAGCGGCTCGCCGCCCGTGAGTTCCACCAGGTCGCACCCGTGCGCGTCCACCGCGGCGAGGATGTCGTCGAACGACATGCGCTCCCCCCCGCTGAACGCGTACGCCGTGTCGCACCAGACGCAGCGCAGCGGGCATCCGGTCAGGCGCACGAAGGTGCAGGGCATTCCCGCCCAGGTCGACTCCCCCTGGATCGAGTGGAAGATCTCGGTCACGCGGAGCGACTCTCGTCGGGAGGCGTTCATTCCGATCCGAACGAGTACGGGTCGGACCTTGGCTCACCGCGCGCGTCCTCTCCCCGGCGCTCGATCCCGTCGTCGAGCAGCGACTTCACCTGGTCGAGCGACAGCTCGCGCAGATGGCCTTCGGCAGCGGTGCGTCCCCTTTCGCGGCAGAGCACCGGCGTCTGCACGTGTCCGATCACGCCGAGCCCGGTGGCCGCCCAGCGCGGAAACACCAGGTAGCCGACGTAGGGCGCGCGCAGGTCCGGCGTCTGCTCGACCTCGAGCGACACCGTATACGGGTGGCCGTCGACGCCCTCGAAGGCCGGCGGCCGGTCGTGCGTATCCAGGTACCCGCCCAGGGTCGCGTCGGGCACCCCGTGGACGTCGTCGCGCTCGTGGCTCATGAGACTCTGCCGGTCCGCGAGCTCCGTGCCGGTTCGGGAATGCAGGGGTCGACGCCGTCCCAGCGAATCCCCGGCACTCCCTCGAATCGCTTCGCCATCACCTCCATTGCCTCGGGGTTGTTGTCCACGAGGATGAACCTGCGTCCCAGCTCGTGCGCCGCCATCCCCGTGGTGCCGCTCCCCGCGAAGAAGTCGAGCACCAGGTCTCCCGGGCGGGACGAAGCCGTCACGATGCGCCGAAGGATGCCCAGCGGCTTCTGGGTGGGATACCCGGTCCGCTCGGCGCCGCTGGTGGGCACGATGGTGTGCCACCAGGTGTCGGTGGGCAGCTTTCCGCGCGCGGCCTTCTCGGGCCCGACCAGCCCCGGAGCCATGTACGGGATTCTCTCGATCGCGTCCACGTTGAAGATGTAGTCCGACAAGTTCTTGACGTAGAACAGGATGTTGTCGTGCTTCGCCGGCCAGCGCGTCTTCGGCCTCGCCCCGAAATCGTATGCCCAGATGATCTCGTTGAGGAGATTGTCCGGCCCGAACAGTTCGTCCAGCAGGAAGCGGCAGCGGTGCACTTCCCGGTAGTCGATGTGGAAATAGAGCGATCCGTGCGGGGCGAGGACGCGGTACGCCTCGACCAGCCTCGGCTCGAGGAATGCGAGGTAGTCGTCAAAGCTGTCACGGAACCGCCTCGTGCCCAGGGACGCGGTCCGGTAGCGCTCGCCCTTGAAGCCCGTGCGATCACCGTTCGGCGACCGTGTCGTTCTGATGCGCGTGTGCCGCTGGACCCTGCCGGTATTGAAGGGCGGATCGACGTAGATGAGGTCCGCCAGCCCGTCCGGCAGGCCGCGGAGCACGTCGAGGTTGTCTCCGAAGGCGATCCTGGAGGTTGCCGGTGCCTCCCCTCCAGAAACGCATTCTTTTGCCGGCTGATTCCCTTGGTTCCTCTTGCTTCCCATGCGGCAAGCTAGAAACCGGCATACCGGGATTCAAGGACGAGCCGGCCGTGACCGGTGCCGAGAACGGCTCGTTTGACGCTCACAGATGGCTGGCAACCTCCGTTGTCGATCATTCCCGCGCCGAGATGAGCGACAACGGGGTTTGACGCTCACGGATGATCGACAAAGCTCCTCTCCGGGCATATTCTCCTCTTCCCAGTCCCCCGAACCCAGAGAATCGAACGTATGAAAGCCGCGTTGTTCCACGAATACGGCGGCCCCGAGGTCGTGCGCATCGAGGAGGTGCCCGACCCGGCGCCCGGCCCCGGCGAGGTACGGATCGCCGTGCGGGCGGCTGCGATGAACCATCTCGACCTGTGGGTCCGGCGCGGCCTGCCCATCGATATCGCGATGCCGCACATCGGTGGGTCGGATATCGCGGGCGTGGTGGAGGCGGTCGGTCCGGGCGCCGGGCACGTTCCGATCGGTGCGCGGGTGGTGGTGGACCCTTCGCTGGACTACGACTGGTACGACGGGAGCGCGCCCGGCCGGAGCCTGCCGTCCCGTGAGCTCCGGATCATCGGTGAACACACGCCGGGCGGCTTCGCCGACTACGCGGTGGTCCCGGCCGCCAACCTGGTCGAGGTCCCGCCGGATGTACCGTTCGAGGCCGCCGCCGCGGCCAGCCTGGTCGGCGTGACCGCGTGGCACGCGGTGGTGGTGCGCGGGCAGGTGTGCCCCGGGGAGCGGGTGCTGGTGACCGGCGCATCCGGCGGCGTGTCCACCATGGCCGTGCAGATCGCCCGCCACGCGGGCGCGGTCGTGTACGCGGTCACCAGCGGGGCCGAAAACGTCGCCCGCGTCCGCGAGCTGGGGGCCCACGTCGTCTACGACCGGCTGGAAGTCGACTACGGGCGCGCCCTCTGGAAGGACACCGGCAGGCAGGGCGTCGACCTGATCGTGGACTCGGTCGGCGCGGCCACCTGGAAATCGAATCTACGCGCCCTGCGCCAGAGCGGCCGTCTGGTCTGCTACGGAGCCACCACCGGCCCTGTCGGCGAGACCAGCCTTCCCCTCCTCTTCTGGAAGAAGGCCTCGATTCTCGGGAGCACCATGGGCACGCCCGCCGACTACCGCAGGACAATGCAGCTCGTCTTCGACGGCGTCATCCGGGCGCCCATCGACGAAGTCCTGCCGCTCGAGCGGGCGCGCGAAGCCCACGAGCGGCTCGAAGCGGGCAAGGTCTTCGGCAAGCTGGTGCTGCGGCCCTGAGGGTTGGCGTCAGGCTGTGGGCCCCTTCCTGGTCGCATGCGGGAACGCGTGCTTACTGTTCACTTCACTCCCTTGATTTGTAACCATAAATCGTTACGTTATAGGTAACGATAAGGAAGCTCGTTCTTGGACATCGCCTTCAAGACCCGGAAGCTTGCGAAGATCTTCAACTCGGAAAAGGAACTCCAAAAAAAATACGGCGCTCCGATGATGCGGCGGATTGCGGCCCGTCTCGCCGTGTTGAAGAACGCCCGAACGCTCTCGATGGTGCCCAGTACTCCGCCCGAACGTCTGCATCCGCTCCGGGGCAAGCGGAAAGGGCAACACGCTGTGGACCTGGTTCACCCCTACAGGCTGATTCTCCAACCCAATCACGATCCCCTTCCCCGCGGCAAGGACGGAAGCCTGGACACGGAGCAGGTGACAGCGATCACGATCATCGAAGTAACGGACTACCACTGAAGACCACGGGTTGGTACATGACCACGGCAGCAAACAAGTACTCGCCAGACTACGCGGTACCCCCCGGCTGGGTGATCGAAGAGCATCTGGCCACGCACGGTATCTCCCAGGCCGAGCTGGCCAGAAGATGCGGTCGGTCACCCAAGCTCATCAGCGAAATCATCGCTGGCAGGGCCCCGATCGAACCGGGCACGGCTCTGCAGTTCGAGATGGTGCTGGGAGTCGACGCCAGTATTTGGCTCGGGATCGAGGCAGACTATCAGCTTTTTCGTGCGCGCGAGGCTGACGCAAGGAGGGCCCGTGATCTGGTAGCTTGGGCGAAGACGTTCCCTGCCCGGGACCTGGTGAAGCGAGGTGCCATGGATCCACCCTCGTCCGAAAGTGCAACGGTCCAGACGCTCCTGTCTTTCTTTGGCGTGGCGACAAAACATGCGTGGGACACGAAATACGGCGCAGCTCAAGCGGCTTACCGGCATTCACCGAGCTTCGAGAGCGATCAGCCGGCGCTGAAGACGTGGTTGAGGCTGGTTGAACTGGATGCGGAGAGGCAGAACTGTGGTAGCTATGACGAGCCGCGCTTCAGGTCCGCGTTGCGCCAGGTTCGTAGCCTGACCCGTGATCCGATGACGGCTGCCATCCGAAAAGCCAGAGAGTTGTGCGCCGAAACGGGCGTTGCTTTGGCGGTGGTGGATCCGTTGCCCAAGGTGCGCCTGAGCGGTGCCGCCTGGTGGTACAGGCCCGGAAAACCGGTGATTGCGCTTACAGGGCGTCACAAGTCCGATGATCATCTGTGGTTCAGCTTTTTTCACGAAGCGGCCCATCTCCTCCTTCACAGCAGGCGGGAGATCTTTATTGACGATCTCAGTCCAGGCGGGGATGACATCGAAGCCCAGGCGAACGTTTGGGCAGCGAACTTTCTTCTGCCTCGCCAGCACTGGCGGCAGTTCGTCGCGAATGGCGTTTTCGGTTCAGGCAACGTCCAGGAGTTCGCGCAGGAACAGGGAATAGCCCCGGGCATCGTAGTTGGGCGCTTGCAGCACGAGAAACTAGTCCCCTGGAACCAACTCAATCACCTCAAGAAGAAAGCCGCGTAGGTTCCAATTGCACTCCTGCGGAAGATGGACCTGAAGGAAGCCCAGGCCCGGGTCGACGCCTGGATCTCGCGATTCGAGGAGGGCTACTGGCCTCCGCTCGTCAACCTCGCTCGCCTGGTCGAGGAGGTCGGTGAACTCTCGCGCGAGCTCAATCACCGCTTCGGTTCCAAGCTCAAACGGGCCGACGAGCCCGAGCAGGATCTGGCGCTCGAGATCGGCGACATCCTCTTCGTGCTGATCGCCCTCTCCAACGAGCGGGGAATCGATCTCGACGACGCCCTGGAGCGGGTTCTCGAGAAGTACGAGACGCGCGACAGCGATCGCTGGACCCCGGCTACCCCGCAAGGGTGAAATCCGCCGCCGACCTTCGCGACCGCATCCGCGCCAGTGCCGGCGCCCTCGGCTTCGACCGGGTTCGCTTTACTACCCCGCACGCCAGCGGGCACATGGAGTTCTACCGGAGCTGGATCGAAGAGGGGGCCCACGGCGAGATGGGCTACCTTGCCCGCGAGGACTCCATCGCGCGCAGGGGCGACCTCCGGCTCACCATGGCGGACGTGCGCTCGGTCGTGCTCGTGACCCACAACTACTACCAGGCCGATCCTCCCGGGCTCGCAAGGGACGGGCGGCGCGCGGTGATCGCCCGCTACGCGCGCGGGGACGACTACCACGACGTCATGAAACGGCGCCTGGTGAAGCTGCTCGCGGAGATCGAGGGAGATGCCGGGCGCCGTGTCTCCGGGCGCGCCTATGTGGATACGGGCCCGATCCTGGAGCGCGAACTGGCGATGCGCGCGGGACTGGGATGGCTGGGAAAGAACACGATGCTCATCCACCCGAAGAGCGGCTCGTATTTCTTCCTGGGAATCCTGCTCCTCGACCTTGAGCTGCCGGAGGACGAGCCTTTCACCGAGGATCGCTGCGGGACCTGCCGGAGCTGTCTCGACGCCTGCCCCACCGGTGCCCTGCTGGGACGCGATGCGCAGGGCGCGCCGGTCATGGACGCCCGGCGCTGCATCTCCTACCTGACCATCGAGCACCGGGGGCCGATCCCGCGAGAGCTGAGGGCGCAGGTCGGCAACCGCATCTACGGCTGCGACATCTGCCAGGAAGTGTGTCCATGGAACGTGAAGTTCCAGACCCCGGCCACCGAGCCGGCGTACCGGGCACGGCCCGAGTTGGACGGTCCCCTGCTGGTGGAGCTGGCCGAGCGTCTGCTTGCCATGGACGGCGCGGCGTTCTCGCGCGCCTTCCGCGGCTCACCGGTCAAGCGGGCCCGGCGCGACGGCCTGCTGCGCAACGTCTGCGTGGGGCTCGGAAACCAGGGCGGCGAGGATGTGGTCGTCGTGCTGATCCGGGCGCTTCAGGACCAGGCGCCGCTGGTGCGTGGCCACGCCGCGTGGGGACTCGGGCGGATGGCGGAGTCGACCGACGCCTCAGCCGCGCTGCGGGCGCGCATGGAAGTGGAGGACGACGCCTGGGTGCGCGAGGAAATCGCGCAGGCCCTGGAACCGGAGCTGCGGGCAGACCCTTAGCCCGGAGCGCCGTCAGCTCAGCCGTTCGTCTCCGTGTAGGCGGCGGCGAACTCCTCCACCTTGGCCGTGACCGCGGCTTCGAGAGCGGCCTGGGCATCGACGATCGCGGCGACCCCCAGCCCGGTGGCGAACCAGGTGACGGCCTCCGACAGCGTGATCTGGTTGTCGCGCGTCATCTGGGTCGACTGGTGGACGCGCACTGCCACCGACCAGGCCAGCGCCCCCGTCACCGCCACGCCATCGCCGGGCGTGCACTCCAGGATGATGCGCAGCTCGGGAAGGCCGGGGTTGCGAAGCATCTCGCCCTGGGTCAGCAGCTCCACCTCTGCGGCCGCAAGGGTCGCCTCGGCCTGGACCCGCACCGATTCGTCGGTGATCCCGGCGCCGGCGCAGGCGGCCCCGGTCTGCGCGCTGACGAAGACGCCGCCCAGATCCTCCAGGGTATAGCGGTTCCAGACCGTGTCCTGGGCGGCGCCTTCCGCCGGGAGGCCGATCAGCCCGAGTACCATCGCGATCAACGCGTAACGCTTCATTCCGTGCTCCGTAAGCGGACGCTCGCCGACGTCCTCGGGTTCAGTTGGCCAAACCAAACCCCTCGCACAAGTACGAGGGGTTCGGCATCAGGCGGGAAGGGATCCCGTGCTTCAGCAGGATCTGCAGTTGTGGTTGTTCTTCGATCCCAGCTTCTCCAGCAAGGCGACGGTCGGAGGATGCGGTTGAGCCCGCTGCTCCGGGCTGTTGGCCATGTCGGCGACGGTATGGCCCCGCCGGCTGAGCAGCGTCACGTCGGCGCCCCGCTCCACCAGGAACAGGATCGTCTCGTTGTCGCCCCGCGCGGCCGCGTGGTGGATGGGCGCGAACCCGTCCTTGTCGCGGATGTTGGGATCGATGCCCACTTCGTCAACCAGGAAGCGCACCGCCGGCAGCCACCCATCGGGTACGTGCCGGTGCGTCTGCGCGACACGTGAGGTGCCGAAGCCGACGCCCGAGGCGGCGTGCAGCGGATGGACCCCGAGCCCTCCATGAGGCACGGGTTCAAGCCCGGACGGATCTTCTTCCGGTTCGCCGGGGCGCTGGAAGAAGAAGCGCCTGGGGTTGATCAGGTTGTACGTCCAGATGTTGGGGTCGGCGCCGTTGTCGAGCAGCAGCTTCATGGCCTGCACGTCGGCGGCGTAGGCGGCCCGCCAGAACGGCGTCGCGCCCGCGAAGTCCACGCCCATGCGGCCCGCGTTGTAGGCGGCGTACCAGATGTGGGTGGTGGTGCGCGCGTTCGGGTCGGCGCCCGCGTCGAGCAGCAGCTTCATGAGCTCGAGGTAGTCGGTTTCCTGCTGGCGGAAGGCCTGTGGCTGGGGATACCAGGTGCGCAGCGACCACTCGATGTTGAGCGCGGCGAACAGGGGGCCCGCGCCGTCGTCGCTCAGCAGGTTCGGGTCGGCCCCGGCCTCCAGCAGCGTCCTCGCCAGGTCGTAGTTTCCGTTGATGGTCGCGAGCAGCAGGGGCGACGACTGATCCGCGCTTGGCAGGTTGATGTCGGCACCGCCGTCAACCAGCACCCGCATGGCATCGGCCTGCCCGTTGCGGACCGCGTAGTGCAGCGGGGAGAATCCTCCCTGAATGCCGATCTGCTCGATGGACGAGAGTACCTTGGGGCCGTCTGGCGGGATCTCCGGTTCGTTCCCCTGACCGGCACCGGCACCCGGAAAACCACCGCGTCCCTGTCCGGGCCGCTGGGCTCCCGGCTCTTCCTCGGGCTCCGGGTCCTTTTCCGCTTCGCGGATGCGCTGCCGGCGGGTCCGCTCTTCCCGGTCCGCAGCCTCGATCTCGGAGAAGTCGCGGGTGTCGCTGACCAGATCGGGGTCGGCGCCGGCGTCGAGAAGCGCCTGCAGCGCCCCTGCGGAATTGCGCGCTGCGGCGAACATCGCGGGCGTGCGGCTGGAGTAGCCGTCGCGGACGTTCACGTCGGCACCGTGCCCGACCAGCGCATTCACCACCTCGAGGGCGTCGGCCTCGGCGGCGAAGTGCAGGGACGCGGCGCCGGTTCCGGTCAGAATGTCCGGATTGGCGCCGGCGTCGAGAAGTGCGGCGACCACGTCGGCGTTGCCGGCCCGGCTCGCCAGGTGGAGGGGCGTGTAGCCGCCCACGCGGGTAGCCGGCTGCAGGGTGGCGCCCGCGAAGATGAGCGTCTCGACGATGTCCAACTGGTCGTTCAGCGCCGACCAGTGCAGCGCGGTCATTCCGTCGGGCTGCGCCGCGCTCGGATCCGCTCCCTGCCGGAGCAGATTGCGAATCTCCTCCGCCTCACCCCGCTGCGCCGCATCGGCGACCGGGGACTCGTCGGGTGTGGCCGCGACCAGCACCAGGGCGCTGACCGCCAGCGTCCGCTTCAACCAGGGTGCGAAAGTTCGCTTTCCTGTCACCATTGTCCCACTCCTCGCAGCGTGCCTACACGGCAAAGGTGCCGGTGCTGTTGCCGAACGACTCGAGCTCGTCCAGGCCGAGCCGATGCAGCAGGTCGAGCATGACGTTCGCCATCGGGGTGCCCGGAGGCGCGACCACGTGCTGTTCGCCCTCCAGCAGTCCGTTCATGCCGCCGACCATGAAGAGCGGGCAGCGGGCATGGTTGTGGATGTTGGGGTCGGCCATCGCCGATCCGTACATGATCATCGTCTTGTCGAGCAGGGTCGCGTCCCCGTCGTTGGTCGCCTGCAGCTTCTCCAGGAAGTACGGAAGCATGCCGACGTGATAGGTGTTGATCAGCGCGAAGTCGAGAATCCGCTCCTCGCGTCCGCCGTGGTGGCTGCCCGCGTGAAAGGGCGTCGAGGAACCGCTCTCCGGATAGATCCTCGGCGAAGCGTCCCGGCCCAGCTTGAACGAGAAGACCCGCGTGGTGTCGGAGGCGAAGGCGAGCAGCTGCAGGTCGAACATCACTTCCATGTGCTCGCGGAAATCATCCGGCACGCCCACGGGGGCCTCGGGGATCTCCCGCTCCTCTCCGCTCGTGTTCTGCATCTCGATGCGGGTGATGCGCTGTTCCAGGTCGCGGATGTTGTCGATGTAGCGGGAGACGCGCTGCTGGTCGGCCGGTCCCAGCTCACGCTTCAGGCTGGTGATCTCGTCCAGCATCCAGTCGAGGATGCTGCGGTCGGTGCGCAGGCGCTGGGCCCTCTGCTCCGGCGTTCCGCCGGCGCCGAAGAGCTGCTGGAAGACCGCGCGCGGATCGCGGATCATCGGCAGCGGCTCGCTGGGAGACGCCCAACTGACGGTATCGGTGTAGGCGCAGGCGTAGCCGTACGCGCAACCGCCCGCCTGGTCCACGTTCTCGATGGTGAGCTGGATCGACGGAATCGGGGTCTCCTGGCCGTAGCGCTGGACGAAGAGCTGGTCCATGGAGGTCCCGATATGCAGGTCGGAGCCCTGGGTCTGCTTCGGGTGCGCCTGGGTGAGGAACACCGCCGTGGTACGGAAGTGGTCGCCGCCGATCTCTTCGGGCGAGAACGCATCCGCCATGCGCGAGTCGGTGTTGGTCACGATCGTGAGATACTTCCGGAAGGGCTCGAGCGACCGCAGGCTGGTGGGGGAAAGGTCGAAATCCTTCCCCTCGGCGGCGGGGGCCCAGAGGTTCTGGGAGGCACCCCACTCGTTGCACCCGGCCGCGCCGTGCACCTGTTCGATGAAGACGAGCCGGGTGTCGTTGGCGGCCCGCCCCGCGGCGGTCGCCGACCACAATCTTCCCGCGGGAACCATGGCGTCGAGCAGCGGCAACCCGATGACGCCGCTCATGCTCCGCAACATCGTGCGCCTGGAGATGCTCTTTCCGGTGATGAAATTCATCGTTCAGACTCCGTTCGAAGTACAACTCTGCAAGGGCACCTGCTCATGCGGTGCTCGCGTAATCAATTCGCTCAAGGGACTTCGCGTCCTTCAGGTTTTAGTTTCCGGCCGGCGTGGCGACGGCCTCAGGCGCCACCAGCGACGAGCGGAAGGCCGGGCTCTCCACGACGCCCAGGACGAACGAGGAGAACCTGTAGTCGTTGTCCCCCGCTGCCGCGACGATCTTGCGCACGGTCGGCATGTCGTAGTACTCGACGCGCCGGCCGAGGCCGTACGCCATCAGGTTCTCGGTGAAGATGCGGTAGAAGACCTCCGGGCGCTTCAGGAGCGCGTTGCGAAGGTCGGCCGGCCCGGTAAGCAGCGTGCCGTCGTAGAGTTCTCCGGCCGGATCCACGGGGTTGCCCTCGTCACGGATCCGCCACGCGCCGGTCACGTCGAAGTTCTCGAGCGCCAGCCCGACGGGGTCGATGAGCTGGTGACAGGACATGCACACCGGGTTCGCGCGGTGGATCTCCATGCGCTCGCGCACGGTGAGGAAACGGCCGTCGTCCGCGCCCTCGGTCTCCTCGAAGGCGGGCACGTCCGGGGGCGGTGGGGGCGGCGGGGTTCCCAGCAGGACCTCCAGCACCCACTTGCCGCGCAGCACCGGCGAGGTGCGGTCGGCGTGCGAGGTCATGGTCAGCACGCTGCCGTGGCCCAGGATTCCGCGCCGGTTCTCGTCGGGGTACTGCACCCTGCGGAACTCCGGCCCGGTAACGCCGGGGATGCCGTAGTGACGCGCCAGCCGCTCGTTGACGAAGGTGTAGTCGGCGGTCAGCAGCTCGCGGACCGGCCGATCCTCGATGGCCATGTTCGCGAACAGGAGTTCGGTCTCGCGGTGCATCGCGTCCGCGAGGGTCCCGTCGAAATAGGGATACGAGAGCGCGTCCGGGTCGATCTTCTCCAGATCCTGAAGCCTCAGCCACTGGGCGCCGAAGCGCCGGGCGAGGCCCTCCGCCGCGCGCCCGTCGGCGAGCATGCGTCGCGCGTGCCGCAGGAGCCCGTCGGGGTCCGACAGCTCGCCCCTTTCCGCCGCGGCGATGAGCGGCTGGTCGGGGGGCGCTCCCCACAGGAAGAAGGAGAGCCGCGAGGCCAGGTCCGCGTCGGCGATGGAATACGGGGTTCCGGCGGTGGCGCCGGGGGCCCGCTCCATGCGGAAGAGGAAGTGCGGGCTGGCCAGAATCGCCTGCAGCGCAAGCTGCACACCGCCCTCGAATCCGCGCTCATCCGCGCCCTGGTCGTAGAAGGCCATCAGCCCTTCCACGTCGAAATCGTCGACCGGGCGCCGGTAGGCCTTGGTGGCGAGGCGGGAAACGATGTCACGCGCGCAGGGGCGGGCTTCCTCGGGCGCGGTCGGACGGCACGAGAAGATGAGCTGCCGCGTGGGCGTGTCGGACACGCCGGTCACCTCGTAGGGGCCCAGGACCGAGAGCCGCTGCAGGTGCGGCATGGTGGTCACGCCGTAGCCGATGCCGATCTGGCCGTCCGCCAGGGTGTGGTCGATGGGGCGGATGAGGTCGTCCAGTTCGCCCTCGAACCGCTTCAGGAAGGCGGCGGTCACGCGTCTCGGACCCGCGCGCACGTAGATTGAGTCGGTGAGGACGTTCAGCCCGGTCGGCTCCGACTCCGACATCCAGCGGTCGATGGTCACCAGCGCCACCCGCTGGCCGTCGAGCGACACCTCCATCTGCTCGTTGCCGAAGGTGCGCCCGAAGACCTCGCCCTCCACCGCCGGGTAGGGCTGGATGTGGAAGACGTATTTGCCGTCGGCCGGGAAGTTGTGAATCACCGATACGCCGCCCCGGGTGCCGAAGGGCGCACCCTCCACGCGGTCCTTCTGGGAGGTGGTGCGCGGCAGCCGGTAGCGAATCGAGTTGGGTTCCGCGTCAGGGTCGCCCACCGCCACCCGGCTGATGTAGTTGGCGGCCCTGAGGTAGCCCTCCATCAGGGTGGCCGAGGGAGCCTGCACGTCCGCGATGTTGTCGAAGTTGGCGCTGCGGGTATCGAGCGGGAGGAACTCACCGACATCTACCTGGAGACCGAGCAGGTCCTCGACGGCGCTGGCGAACTCGGCGCGGTTGAGTCGCTGGAAGGTGCGGAATCCGGGATTCGGGTTCTGCTCCCATGCCTCGTCGACCCGGGCTTCGAGTTCCGCGGCCAGGGCCTGGAGGGTATCTCCGGCGGGCCTCGGGAATCCCTGCGGGGGCATCATGCCCGCGCGCAGCTTCCGGATCATCCGCTCCGCGGTTTCCGCCATTTCCGGAGCCGACTCCACCTCGAACGCCTGGAACGAGATGTTGCCGGTCATGAGGGCGTCGTTGTGGCACACCTGGCAGTACATGCGGATGACGCCGGTGAGCGACGCGGCGTGCTCGGGATTGCCGGCGGCCGTAGTCGCCGAAGCCGCAACGGACGCCGTCTCGATGGGTGCGTCCGGCACGGGCTCGACGGGCCGGTCCGCAAGGACGAGAAGCAGTCCGAGCGAGGTGAGCGCGGCGGGAACAGGATTCATGCTGGCCTCACGCTGCTGTATACCGTGGGAGCGGCGGTGCGGGGGCCCCACAAGCCATTTGTTCGCCCCGGCTTTTGCCTCAAGCTCAAAGAATCATAAGAATAGCTTTCGCTTATCGGACACGCCAGAGGCGTTGAGCGCTGAACCCAAGGGGTTCATGGGCCCGGAAACCGGGCTCGAGACCCGGATCGTTCCCGCAACCACTTCAGGGACCCGATGACACTGTATCCTGCGATCGTGCAGATGCTCGGCGGAGCTTCCGTCGCCGGGGCGGCGGCCTCCCTGGCGCTCCTGGCGGGCCTTGTCATGCCGGGAAGCCGCGCCTGGCTGCGCGCCTCGCTCGAGGGCTACGAACGCCATGTCGTCGGCTGGGCCTGGGGCATCGCCGCCATCGCGACGGCCGGCAGCCTCTACTTCTCCGAAATCGTCGGCTTCGTGCCGTGTCCGTTCTGCTGGTATCAGAGGTTTGCCATGTACCCGCTGGTGGTGGTGCTCGGGGTGGGGCTCCTGCGGCCCTCTGCGAGGATCTGGCGGTTCGCCATTCCACTCCCCGTGGCCGGTCTGGCCATCGCCGCCTACCACGTCGCGCTCCAGTTCCAGCCCACGCTCGATCTGGTGCCCTGCGAGGGCGGGGTGCCCTGCTCCGGGCGCTACGTTGCCGTCTTCGGGTACATCTCCATTCCCGCCATGGCGGGAATGGCCTTTCTGATGATCACCGCGCTACTGCTGCTGCTTTGGCGGCTGGAGAGGGATTCCGGTCCGGACGAGGAGGTCTAACCCCTCGCGCGCCCGCTTCGGTGCCAGGCCGCCAGCACCTCCGCTTCCTGTTCCGGGGTGGTGCCGGCGCGCAGGTTTGCCTGGCGCTCGGCCGGCCTGGAGAAGTGGTACTCCAGGGTATCGCGAGCCGTCTCGGCGAGAGGACGGAAGGTGAGCCCGGCCTCCACCTCCGGCGTCAGGTCGAAGCGCGCGAAGCCCTCGAATCCGGGGACCGGCGGCCGCCACACGGGCATCTCGCGGTACGGGCGCATTCCCCTCTCGATGAGGAAGTCGGTGTCGACCCAGGTGAACGTCGTCTCCGCCGTGGTCACCGCTCGAATGCCGTAGAGCAGCTCCGTCATGGGCCGCGGCGTGGCCGGCCCGATGCCGTTGTACTCACCCGTGTGGCCGGTCTCGGCCATGCGGATCATCCATTCGGTGAGGTCGCGCACATCGATGATCTGGACGGTGTCGGAGCCGTCGCCCGGGGCCAGCACTTCGCCGCCCCGGTGGATGCGCACCGGCCAGTAGGTGAAGCGGTCGGTTTCGTCCTGCGGGCCGATGATGAGACCCGGGCGCACGATGTTGGCGCGACCTGCGAAAACCCGCTGGGCCTCCCGCTCCGAGAGCGCCTTTGCGAGGCCGTAGGGAAGGTTCTCCGAGCCCGGTTCGATGCCCGCGGTCTCGTAGGTGAACGTCGGAGCATCGGAGGTCATCGGCACGCTGCTCAGATCCGAATACGCGGAGCGCGACGATACGTAGAAATACCGGTCCACCGAGTCGCGCAGGAACTCGGCGGCGAGGCGCACCCAGCCGGGATTGGAGCGCGAGTTGTCGATCACCACGTCCCAGGTGTGGCCCCGGAGCGCGTCCAACTGGCCGTTGCGGTCGCCGATCAGCGTCTCCACTTCGGGGAACATCCCTGGGTTGGAGCGCCCGCGGTTGAAGAGCGTGACCGAGTGGCCGCGGGACAGGGCGTAGCGCACCTGGAAGGGCCCGATGAAGCCGGTGCCCCCGAGGATGAGGATGCGCAGCGAGCGGGGCGCCTCCTGTGGCGATGCGGGTCCGCGGGCCGGGCCCGGATGCGGCAGCCCGGCGCCGGGCACGGCGCCCAGTCCCAGCGCTGCTCCCGCCGCCGCGGACATCTTCAGGAACTCTCGTCGATCGGCAGGCATGACTTGCTCCTCCAAGCGGGATCGGCTCCACGGCGACGCCCCGCCGGGAACTGGCCGCTTGCACGTGGTGGCCTAACTTTGGTCGAGCCCCCGTACCCTAACCACCGCTTGTCACGCAAGCGAGCACAGGCGCGCGCGATGTCCCTCCCCAATCAGGTTTCATGACGGCGACCGCGCCGACGGGGCTCGGGACGGGACCCCAGGAGGGCAGGATCTCGCATGCCGACAGGATGACGGTCTTCCTGGCCATCCTGCTCGCGCTCCTGCTCGCCGCCCTCGACCAGACCATCGTCGCCACCGCGCTTCCGAAGATCGTGGAGGATCTGGCCGGGGTGGAGCGCTACACCTGGGTGGCGACCATGTATCTGCTGGCCTCGACCTCGCTCGCGCTGGTCTACGGCAAGCTGGCCGACACCTACGCGCGGAAGACGGTGACGCTGGCCGCGGTCGGCCTCTTCCTGGCCGGCTCGGTCGCCTGCGGTCTGGCCGGAATCGTCGGGCCGCTGCCGTTGCTCGGCGACGGCATGAGCCAACTGGTGATCTCCCGGGGAATTCAGGGGATCGGGGCGGGCGGCATCTTCGCAATGACCTTCATCGTCATCGCGGATCTCTTCACTCCCGCCGAGCGCGGCAAGTACCAGGGGTACGTGGGCGCGGTCTTCGGCGTCTCGTCCGTATTGGGACCTTTGCTGGGGGGGCTGCTCACGGACCACGCGGGCGGCTGGATGCCCGGGATCTCCGGCTGGCGCTGGGTATTTCTGGTCAACCTGCCCATCGGAGGGGTCGCCCTGTGGCATATCCTCCGCCGGATGCCGCTTCTGGAGGCGGCTCCGGGGGCGACGCGCCCGGACTTCGTCGGGGCGGGCCTTCTCATCGGCGGTCTGGCGCCGCTGGTCCTCGGGCTCCAGATCGACAAGCAGGCCAGCCCCTGGCTTCCCTGGCTGGCTTCGGCGTCCGCGGCGGCGGAAGGATCGGCCGCTGGCGGGGGATGGCAGTTGTGGGCGACGCCCGGGCTGCTGGCGGTGTCGGTGATTCTGCTGACGGCGTTCGTACGGCGGTCGCGCGCCGTGACGGGGCCGATCCTCGAGCCTCGGCTCTTCTCGGAACCGGTCTTTCGCCGGGCCACCCTGGCCACGTTCTTCTTCGGCGCCGCCTTCATCTCCGTCAACATCTTCGTCCCGCTCTTCCTCGTCTCGACCAGGGGGGTCTCCGCTACCGAAGCGGGTGTGGTGCTGATCCCGTTCTCGCTCGGGATCGTGATCTCGGCCACCCTTGCGGGACAGGTCGCCAGCCGCATCGGCTACCGGCGCCAGATCGTCGCCGGGACGGCGGTGTTCTTCCTGGGTGCCGCGCTGCTGGCGCGCATGGATGCCGACACGGCGTACGTTCAGGTCTATCTGTACATGACTCTCTGCGGCCTGGGCGCCGGGCCCGGCATGCCCCTCTTCACGCTGGCCATCCAGAACGCCACCGACGTACGGTTCGTGGGCCAGGCGACCAGCGCCTCGCAGTTCTTCCGCCAGACCGGCGCGACCATGGGGGCGGCGGCCATGGGCGCGGTGCTGACCTTCACGCTGGCGGCTACGTTCGGCGTGCTGGACAATGAACTGCGGGACCGTACCGGGGGCAGGGTGACGGCGCAGGCCTACGTCTCGACCGGGGGCGTCGGGCTGTCGGAGGCGATCCTCGCGGCCTTCGAGGAGAGCGCCGAGGAGGCGGGCACGGCGGATCGGGCGGGCGCGCTGCGCGCCGAAGGCGTGAGGGTGGCCCGGGACTCGGCGGAGCGGGTGCGGCTGGCCTTCACCGGCGCTTCCCACCGCATCTACTGGATGGCTGCGTTCCTCACGCTCGTGGCCGGGTTGCTGGCGGCCCGCATCCCGGAGATTCCATTGCGGCGCACCCACGACCGGGAGCAGAGGTAGAAGCCAGGAAAGGAGGTTGAAAGCATGAATCGACGCGCAATTCGGGCTCGGGGTGTCGTTCGAGCAACTGGCTGGCCGGCCGGGATCCTGCTGGCTTTGGCCTTGGCGCCGGCGCTGGTATCCGCCCAGTGGACCAACCGCTACCCCAGGGTGGAAGGCTACGGCCACCAGATCTATCTGGAAGGCTACGAGATGCCCACACTCACCGGCGGTCCCATCGATCCCGCGGCTTCCCCGGACGGGACCCGCCTTGCGTTCGCGTCGCACGGCTGGATCTGGGTGATGGACCTGGTGGACGGCGGCGCGCGCCGGCTGACCTCGGGCGGGGCGATGGACGCGCGCCCGGCCTGGTCGCCGGACGGGGCCCGCATCGCGTTCGTGCGCGACGACACGCGCGACACCTGGATCGTGGTGGCGGATGCCGCGACGGGCGCGGAACTGCTGAGCGAGAACACGCCTGCGATCGAACTCGATCCGGCTTTCTCGGCCGATGGCGCCCGGCTGTACTTCGCGTCCGCTTCGGCAGGCACCATCGATCTGTGGGCGCTCGAGCTCGGGACTGGGGAGAAAATCCGGGTCACCGACGTCCGGGGGATTGAGCTGAAACCGCAGCCCGGCGCGGAGGCCCTCGTGTACCTGGCCAAGGGCGGCGGCGGTGGTGACCGGGTGCTGGTGCGGGAACTCGACGCCGCCGGATCGCCGGCGGGTGCCGGGCCGCGCACGCTGCTCGAGGGCAGCATCGCCTCCATGGCGCGCCCGGCGCTCAGTCCCGACGGGTCGACGGTGGCGGTGAACTGGCCCACCCAGGCCGGGTGGGAGCTGCGGCTGGTGAACGTGGACAACCCGGCGGGATCGATTCTGCTGGTCGGGCCTCAGGACACCGGGGGCGGGACCCCGCTCACCCCCGCGTGGAGCATGCCCGGCGGAGAGTGGGTGTACTTCTCGCGCGGGGACGGCAACCGGCCGATGCGGCTCTACCGGGTGCCCGCCGCGGGCGGGCCGGCCGAGGAGGTCGTGGTGCGCACCTGGGACTGGGGCGTCGAGACCGGCACGCTGCGGGTGCGCACCACCGTGGAGGCGGGAGGCCCGCCCGCGGCCGCCCGCCTGGACGTGGTGGACGCCACCGGCCACCCCGCCGTGCCGGCCGGCTCGCGGCCATGGTTCGACGGCCAGAGCGGGCGGGTCTACGCGTACTCGACGGGCATCGCCGAGTACACGGTGCCGGCCGGGAGCGCCACCGTGGCGGCCGTGCAGGGGCTCGCGACCCCCGAGGTCGCCCGCACGGTCGAGGTGGCGGCCGGCCGGACCACCGAGGTGGAGATGACGCTCACCCCCGTGTGGGACGCGCGCGCTGCGGGATGGGTGTCGGGGGAGCACCACTTCCACCTGAACTACGGCGGCCCCTACGACCTGGCCCCGGCCGATCTGGTGCCGATGATGCGGGGCGAGGCGCTCGACGTCGCCACCCCGCTGCTGGCCAACCTGCACAACCGCTTCGAGGACCAGGACCTGTGGGGCTGGGAGCGGGCGGGGGAGGGACCCCTCATCCGCTTCGGCCAGGAGGTCCGCTCGCACTTTCTCGGCCACGTGGGCCTGATCGGCATCGGCGACTTCTTCTGGCCGTGGGTGTGGGGCCCCGGCTACCAGGTCTACGGCACCGACGACCGCGAGAACGCGGAGGCGCTGGGCCACGCCCGCTCGCGGGGCGGCTTCGGGTACTACGTGCATCCGGTGAACGCGCGCGCCGCCGAGCGCGCCGAGCCGTGGTCGGAAGTGCCCTTCGAGGACCTTGCGGGCAGCGTGCCCGTCGAGCTGGTGGCGGACGCGGTGCTCGGCGATCTGGACGCGCTGGAGGTGGTGTGCCTGTGGAGCGACGAGACCACCACCACCCAGGTGTGGCACCGTTTCCTCAACCTGGGCATTCCGGTGGCGCCCAGCGCCGGTACCGACGTGATGAACAACTTCTTCCGCACCATGGCGGTGGGGACCACCAGGGTATACGCGATGACGGGCGGCCAGCTCAACTGGCCGGCGTACATGGCCGCCCTCGGGGAGGGCCGCACCTTCGTCACCAACGGTCCCTTCCTGGACTTCAGCCTGGAGGGGGCGGGGCCGGGAGGGGTGGTGGCGTCCGGATCCGCCTCGTGGACGCTCGACCTGAGTTCCGCAGGCGCCGTCGATCGCGTGGACGTGCTCGTCAACGGAGAAGTGGCGTGGCAATCCGAAGGTCTCGCCGGGGCCGGCGCACGCCGGTATGAGGGAACGCTCGAGCTCCCCGAGGGAGGGTGGATCGCCGTGCGCGCGGTAGGCGGGGACACGGCATGGCCCTCCATGGCCAGCTACCCGTTCGCCCACACCGCGCCGATCTGGATCGGGGAAGCCGGGAGCACGGAGCCCGGCGCCAGAATGCGCGCCGCCCGCGAACTGGCGGAGGTGCTGCGCGTCGCGCGAAACCGCCTCGTCATCGGTTACGGAGACGCCGACATCCCGAACCTGCTGGGCCGCTTCGACCAGGCGAGGGCGCAACTGGAGGAGTGGGCGCGCCCCTAGCAGCCCGGACAGGCGACAGGTTACCTTGGCCCCTTCAACCGGGCTCGATTGTTGCGACGAATCGCCGCGATTAAGCGACAATATCGATGAAAGACGCGATAGCGCGTTTGTCAGGACGCCATTCGGCATCCGCATGAGGAGGAGAGTTCGATGAAAGCGATCAGCACGAGGTTTCGGCGGTGTCTCCCCTGGATGTTCGTCGCCCTGGGAGCTCTCTTCAGCGCCCCTCTCGCGGCGCAGCAGGGAACCCTCTCCGGCCGTGTGACGGACGCGGAGGCGGGGACGCCGGTCTCGGGCGCGACGATCGAGATCGTGGGGCAGATGCTGGGCGCAACCGGGGCCGGGGGTGACTTCTCCGCATCGGTTCCCGCCGGCACCCATTCGGTGATCGTGACCCTGATCGGCTACGAGACCACCCGCGTGGACGGGATCGCGGTGGACGCGGGCGGGACCACCGACATCGAGGTCCCGATCCGCTCGCGGGCCTTGATCCTCAATCCGGTCGTGGTCACCGCGTCACGCCGCCAGGAGAAGGCGCTCGAGGCGCCGGCGTCCGTCTCCTCGGTTTCCTCGTCCGAGATCCAGCGCACCATCGCGACGACCGCCGCGGATCACGTTCAGACGCAGCCCGGGCTGGACATCTTCCAGGCCGGCCTGACGTCCAAGAGCGTCGTCGCGCGGGGCTTCAACAACGTCTTCTCGGGGACGCTGCTCACGATCGTCGACAATCGCTACGCGCGCATCCCCTACCAGCGCTTCAACGCCTTCGACCTGATCTCCGCCACCGACCTCGACATCGACCGCATCGAGGTGTCGCTCGGACCGGGCTCCGCCCTGTACGGTCCCAACGCCGCCGCCGGGGTGATGCACATCATCACCGCGTCCCCCATCGACCGACCCGGAACCAGTGTTTCGCTGGCGGCGGGCGAGCGCTCGATCTTCACCGGGCAGTTCCGGACGGCGGTCGCGCCATCGGAGCGTTTCGGGTTCAAGCTGTCGGGGCAGTACATGCGGGGGAACGACTTCGAGTACCGGGATCCGGTCGAAGTGGGGGCCGCCGCGGTGCCCGGGGCGAACCCCAGGATCGCCGCTCGCGATTTCTTCTACGAGCGCTACGCCTTCGACGCCCGCGCCGACATCCGCGGCGAAGGCGGGGGCGCCTTCGTGCTGAACGGCGGCATGAGCCAGATGAAGAACGCCATCGTGCTCACCGGCATCGGGGCCGCGCAGGGCAAGAACTGGGTCTATCCCTACGTTCAGGCCCGCTTCTCCAAGGACAGGTTCTTCGCCCAGGCCTTCTACAACACGAGCAACGCCGGTGACACCTACCTGCTGCGCACCGGCCAGGACATCGTGGACAAGTCGTACATCATGTCCGCGCAGATTCAGCACGGCTTCGACCTCGGGGAGCGGCAGAGCTTCACCTACGGCGTCGACCTCATCGGCACCAACCCGCGCACGGAGGGCACGGTGCTGGGCCGCAACGAGAACGACGACGACTCGCGCGAGGTCGGCGCCTACCTGCATTCCGAGACGGCGCTCTCGGACATGTTCGATCTGGTGGCCGCGGTGCGCGTCGACGATCACAGCCGCCTGACCACGACCAGCATCTCCCCGCGCGTGGCCCTGGTGCTCACGCCCACCGAGGGCCAGAACATCCGCTTCACGTACAACCGGGCCTTCTCGACGCCCTCCACCAACAACCTGTTCCTCGACATCCTGGCGGCGAATATCCCGATCCTGCCGGGCATCAGCTACGGCATCCGCTCGCAGGGGGTGCCGCTCGGCGGCTACACCTTCGACGGCCAGTGTCAGGGCGGAGTCGAGTCCAGGTGCATGTATTCACCCCTGATGCCGGGACAGGCGCTGCCTGCCAACGCGGCCGTGTTCTGGAATCCGGTGATCGAGACGCTGCTTCCGCAGTTTGCGTCACAGCTTCCGCCCGCGCTCGTGCCCCTGCTCCCCACGCTGGGAGCCATGCTCCTGAACCCCGGAGCCGGCGATCCTCAACTCGGCACCCTGTTCCGCCGCTTCGACGTCGCCGCCGCGGGCGCCGGTTCCACGGATCCGTTCGTCACGCTGGCGGGTCCGGGGGTGCTGAACGTTCCCGACCTCGTCCCCACCATTCACAACAGCTTCGAGGTGGGATACAAGGGTCTGATCAACGATCGGGTGCTGCTGGCCGCCGACGTCTACCGCACGCGCATCGAAAACTTCGTAGGCTCGCTCCGAGTGGAAACCACCAACGTGTTCTTCGATGCCGCTTCGGTTCAGGCATTCGTGCTGCACCGGCTGGACCCGCTCATTCGGGCCGGACTGATCCCGCCCGCGCTCATCGAAGGCCCCCTCGCCGTGGCCGTGGGCGCGATCGCAAGTCTTCCGCTGGGCACCGTGGCCACGGACCAGTCAGCCTCGCACGACCTGCTGCTGACCTATCGCAATTTCGGAGACGTGTGGTATTCGGGCGCAGATCTGGCGCTGGAGGTGCTCCTCTCCGACCAGCTCAGCCTCAACGGCAATTTCTCGTGGAAGAGCGCCGAGTGCTTCAACAGCACCGACGATGACTGCAACGACATCGAGGACGTCGCGCTGAACGCACCGAGCCACAACGGATCTCTCGGGTTCACCTATGCCAACCAGGGGAGCGGGCTTTCGGCGCAGGGACGCGTGCGCATGACGGCGGGATTTCCGATCAACTCGGGGACCTACATCGGGGTGATCGACGGCTACCAGGTCATGGATGCGTCGTTGAGCTACCGGCTGCCCTTCCAGCCGGGCACGACGCTGTCGGTTACCGCCAACAACCTGTTCGACAGCAACCACACGGAGTTCATCGGCGCCGCGCCCCTGGGCAGGTTCGTGATGTTCCGGGTGCGGCACGACTTCTAGGGGGCTGCCGGGGGTTCAGGGCTCCAGCGGCGTCACCTCGAGCCGCGAGATGTGCAGGTTGAGCATGTGGTTCACGCGGAAGCCGTACATCCCGTCCATCGCGACTTCGGAGCGCGGCAGGGCGGCCACCTGGGCATCGTTGACGAAGAATCGAACCTCTCCCGCGTCCGCTTCGGCGGCGAGGATGTTCTTCGCCGTGGACCCGTCGCCGCGGTCCGCCCAGCCCAGAATGGCTTCGTGGCCGGTCCAGGGGAGGATGGTGGGCGCGTCGGCGCCCTCGCGGCGCTTGACGATGAACTCGCCCCCGTCGCGGATGAGGAAGTAGGTGTATTCGATGTCGTCGCCGTCCAGGCCGAGCCCGCCTGCGAAGAATCCGAACGCCTCGCGCATCATTCCCTGCGGTTCGAAGAGAAAGACCTCCATCTCGATGCGGTATTCTCCGGAAGCCTCCATCTCCGGGCCCCAGTAGATCGCAGCCGGGCCCGAGGTCACATGCCACCCGGGCGGCATCGAAACGAACATCTCGAGCTGGTCCTCCGAGGCCCCGGGCTCGTCGAAGCGGACCTGCCAGTCCTCGGGACGCTCGAAGTCCTGCGCGTTGAGGGAGTGGGCGGCGAGGGATGCTGCGAGGAGGAGGGCGATCGAGAAGAGCGGACGGGGGGAGGCGAGTCTGGTCATGGTCTCCGGCGGGTGAACGGGGTCTGACGCGGCCCGGCAAGATCCGGGCGCAGGAAGATCTGCGAAAGTGTCCGTGAAGGTCAATCGTTGCCGCGCCCATCGCCGCCGGTGACAATGTCGGGGATCCCGGACGTTTCACGAGGCGAGCGCCGGGCATATGTTGTCTCAAACCCCGCTCGCCGGGGCATGACCTTGCAACACGGAGGATGAGATGCGACTTCGCAACGTATGGCTCTCGGGAACGGCGATTCTGGCGGCACTCGCATTCTCTTCGGGGGCCGAAGCCCAGGGCGAGGAGCGTTACGGCGCCTGGCTGATGGATTCGGACCGCCCCCCGCCGGCGTCCAACGTTATGACCTACGAGCCCTACGGTGATGGCGGCATGCGTATCACCGTCGCGAATACGAACGTGAGCGGCGATACATCCGAGTGGGGGTACGTGACGTTGTTCGACGGCGTGTTCCGCACGGTGGAGGGGCAGGAGAACGCCGAGACGGCGGTCGAGGTCGTGAACGACCGCTCTACGCGCATCCTGAACAGCCGCGGCGGCAGGGTCTACCAGGTCATCATCAACACCCTCTCCGAGGACGGCAACACGATTCAGAACGAGTACGTGCGCCTCGACGAGGAGGGGAAGATCACCGGGGTGAGCCGCGCGACCTACCGGCGCATCATGGACTAGCCGCGGGCGCTACCGGCTGTCCTCCGGGGCGGCGGCGATGCACTCCACCTCGACGCGCGCGTCGAAGGCCAGCCCGGCCGCGGCCAGGGCGGAGCGGGCCGGCGGGTCCGCGGAAAAATACTCCAGGTAGACCTCGTTGAACGTGGCGTAGTCGGCCATGTCTGCGAGGAAGACGGTGCACTTGACCACGTCCTCCCACCCCGCCCCGGCTGCCTCGAGCACGGCCGCGAGGTTGTCCATGGTCTGACGGGTCTCGGGGATGATCCCGCCCTCGGCCAGGGTGGGCGGGGACACACCCGGGAGCGCTCCGATCGCGCCCGAAAGGAAGATCAGGTCGCCGCTCCGCACCGCGGACGAGAAGACCGGCAGCCGGGCCACCCCCTCGGGCTGGATGATCTCCTTGCGCGGCGCGGGTTCCGCCGCGGCCTGGCCGGGGTCCGCGTCCGGCGCCCCGGCCGGCGCGCACCCGACCGCAAGCGCGCCCAGCATGCACGCGGCGCCCCGCCACGACCGCCGCATCCGCACCGCACGTGCCACGCCCGCGAACACCGCCCCGTGGTTCGCCCGCATCCTCATCCGCTCCACGGCCACTCCTCCATCTCGATTCCCCTCGCCGCGAAGAGCAGCTCCAGCGCCCGCTCCCAGGACTCCCAACTGGTGGTGCGGCCGTACACCGAGTTGGTCTTGTGGGCGACCACCAGGTCGAGGGCCGGGAACACCGTGATCCACTGCCCGACCGCCCCGCGCCCGGTGTACGCTCCCGCGAACGGGCCGGTGGTGCGCGGGCCGTCCCACACCCACCACATGTAGCCGTAGCCGAAGTAGCCGTCCCGGCGCCGCTCGGGGTTCATCTCCTCGAGCGGGGTTACGACGCTCACGATGCGCCGCGCCCACTCCCGCGAGATGATCTGCTCCCCGTCCCACGAGCCCTCGTTGAGCATCAGGTGCCCGATGCGCGCCATGTCGCGCGTCGACAGCCAGAAGTGGTATGCCGGATTGCGGGAGATGGAGAGATTGCCGGACTTGCGGTGCATGGAGCGGTCCCAGTCCTGGAACCGGAGCGGAATGGCCAGTTGCGCCTGGGCCTCGTCGTAGAGATCGCGGCCCGTGAGCTGCTCGAAGACGGCCCCCGCCGCGTTGAAGTCCCAGTTGCTGTAGAGCATGTAGGTCCCCGGCTCCTGCGACCCGCGCGGAGGCGCCTCGGAGAGGTTGTCGCCGCCGTTGGAGGCCGGGTGGTAGACGCCCGATCTCGCTGTGACGAGGTGATCGACCGTGGCGCCCAGCTCGATCGGCAGCAGCCCGCCGATGTCGTCCACGCCCAGATCGGCCATGGTAGCGTTCAGGTCGATGGTGCCGTTCTCCACCCAGTAGCCGTACAGCATCGCCAGGATGCTCTTGCGCACCGAGGCCAGATACGACAATTCCTCGATGTCGCCGTACTGGAAGACGATGCGGCCCCGGTCGGCCACCACGATGCCGGTGGAGTTGGCGCTGTCGCGCACGAAGTCGCGCACCAGCCCGAGCGCGTCGGCGTCCCAGCCGAAGCCGGCCAGTCCGCCCCGGGGGACGATCTCCCACTCATCTCCCGGAAAGACGCAGGTGGGGCAATCGGTGCGCGACTCGAGCGCGAAGAGCAGTCCTGCGGGGGCCATCAGGACCCACGCAACGAAAAACGGTGCGAGGAAGCGTCTCATGGCGGTTCTCACGGTGAAGGTGGCTCCCGGGGCCCGGAAGGACGAAATCACGGGCTGGATGGGGGATACGCTGAAGCTGCGCGTCGCGGCGCCGCCGGAAAAAGGCAGAGCCAACGCCGCCGTGGTGGCGTTGCTGGCCCGCACGCTCTCGACGGGCAGGGACCGGATCGTCATCGTGGCCGGGGCCGGGTCGCGGCGCAAGCGGGTCCGTATCGAGGGCCTTTCCCCGGAAGAGGTGCGCGAGCGGCTTCCTATCTGAGGAAGATGTTCTTCGGGATGTACCCGGTGACGACCTGGGTCAGGTCGACCACCTCGCTGACGCGGAAGTCCACCGCGATGCTTGCCAGGGAGAGGGCGTCGGCGGGCGACAGCCCCTTCTCCTCGCCGAGGAAGTTCACGACCTCCCAGGTGGCGTGGCGGGCGGCGCGGTCCAGATCCAGGTCGATGCCCATGATCATGTAGTACTCGTCGTCCTCGGCGCGCGGCGCGGCTATGGTGCGGTCCTTGTGCACGGCGAAGCGGAACACGCCGGAGAGCGACTGCTCGATCGCCGTGCCGCTCACCTCGCCGTCGCCCTGCGCGCCGTGGCCATCGCCGGTGTAGAAGAGCGCGCCCTCGTGGAAGACGGGCAGATACAGGGTGGTGCCGGCCTTGAGGTCCTTGACGTCCAGGTTGCCGCCAAAGGCGCCGGGCGGCCGGGAGCCCTGAACCCCGGGCACGGTCACGCCGGGCTGGCCCACCACCGGGTCGGGCGCGACCGCCATGATTCCCATGAAGGGCGCCAGCGGCACGTGGATGTCGTCGGAGACGAGGGCCACCTCGCGCCCGTCCACCTCCCCGGTGCGGATGACGTGGCGGGTTCCGGGCGGGATGTCGAGGGCGGGGTCGTCCGGACGGGCGCCGGGATAGTTCATCGAGAACACGCCGCCCCGGGCGGAGGTGTTGTTGATGCCCCAGGACACCCGCGTCTCCAGGGAGAGGATCTCGACCTCGAGCACGTCTCCCGGCTCGGCGCCCTCGACGTAGACGGGACCGGTGATGACGTGGCCACTCCGGCCTTCGCGCGGGCGTCCCTCGCGCGACGCCCAGAAGTCGAGCACGTCCTGAAGGATCTCGTCGCGCGGGAGGCCGAGGCCGGTGAGGTAGGCCACCGGCTCTTCGCTCTGGGTGGCGCCGGCGTGGGTGACGGTGTTGATGCGCACGGTCTCGCCCGGCTGGACCCGCAGCACCGGCTCCTTGTCGATGGGGAACCAGCCCCACGCAACGTTCTCGGGGGTGGAGGGCACGAAGTGGTCGGCCTCGCCCGCCGGCTCGGCGCTGCGCATTTCGGGCGTGGACGGGTTCGCCTGCGGGTTCCCGCTCTCACCATCCGGGGCGCCGCAGGCGGCCGCCAGCGCGACGATCAGCAACGGGCCCAGGCAACGTCCCGGCCACCGGCGGAGGGACGATACGGCTCCTCGGTGGCTTCTCCGACTCCGGACGCGGATTCGTGTGGCGCGCATCTCCGACTCTCCTCTTTCTGGCACACGGCGAACTGCTCACGTACCGTTAGCGACCGATCGGCCTCGAATCAAACGAGTTGCCGCGCGGCGGGCGGACTTCCCCAGGATTTCCACCGGCGCGCACAATCCTGGTTTCCCCCAGCGGAGAACGGACGTGTTCGACACCAGCGACCCCCGCCTGTACCTGTTTACGGCCCTGGCCATCATTGCCCTGATGTTCGTCTACCACTGGGTAAGCTCAGCGCGCGCGACGGCCGGCGATGGCTCGGGAAGGGGCGGAACCCGCGGCAAGCCCAACCTGTTCGAGGTGGCGGTGGGCTTCGGCACCAACTTCTTCGACACCCTGGGGATCGGCTCCTTCGCGCCCACCACATCGCTGTACAAGCTGGCGAAGACCGTCCCCGACGACGAAATCCCGGGCACCATGATGACCGGCCACACCCCGCCCGTCATCATACAGGCCTTCATCTTCATGACCATCATCCTGGTGGAGCCGCTCACCCTGTTCACGCTGATCGCGGCGGCGGTGCTGGGGGCCTGGCTGGGTGCGGGGGTCGTGACCCGCCTTCCGCGGCACTGGATTCAGATCGGCATGGGGGTCGCGCTGCTGATCGCGGCCGTGACCTTCCTGCGGTCCATCTTCGGCACCGACCCGGTGGGCGGCGAGGCAACCGGAGTGGCCGGCGCCGACCTTGTGATCTCCGCCGTCTGCCTGTTCGTGCTGGGCGCGCTCATGACCATCGGGATCGGCATGTACGCGCCCACCATGATCGTGGTCAGCGCCATAGGCATGACTCCCGCGGTGGCCTTCCCGATCATGATGGGGTCCGCGGCCTTCCTGATGGCGGTCGCGGGCATCCGCTTCGCCCGGGCGGGCCGCTACGGGCTGAAGGCGGCGCTGGGGCTGACCATCGGGGGCATCCCGGCCGTGCTCATCGCGGCGTTCATCGTCCGCTCGCTGCCGCTCGACGTGATGCGCTGGCTGGTCGTGGTGGTGGTGCTCTACGCCGCCGTGGCCATGCTCCGGTCGGCCGCGCAGGAGCTGCGGGGGGGGAGCTGACTCAGCCCGCCTCCCACAGCTCGGTGTCGGGCTGGAAGGCCTTCCACGCGAACCAGAAGGCGATGTAGGCTCCCTCGACCGGCTCCAGGCGGGTGCCTTCCATGGGCCCTTCGAAAGCCACACCGTCCACCCGCCAACTCGAGCCCGTCGCGGCGTCCACGATGTCGCCTCCGGTGAACTCGAAGGTGAGGGTCTGCCCGTCCACCACGGGGTTGAGCGCGAACGCCGCTTCCCCGTCATTGTCCCACACCACCAGGACCGGCTTCCCGCCCACCATGTCGTTTACCACGGTCACGGGCGACCCGTCCCCGCGGAGCTCACCGAACGGGTACGCCTTGCCGCCGGCCGCATCGTCGAGGACCCCGAGAACGCGCTCCTTGACCGGGCGGCGGGTGTCGGTGACCGACTGGGGATAGAAGAGGTCGGGGTTGTCCAGGCTCTCGTAGTCGCCGTAGGGATAGCGGTCGTACTGCGTGCTCAGGCCGCCGCCGGGGCGCACCACCACCAAGCCGTCCTGATTGAGCGCGCGCCAGCGCTCCCAAGTGACCTCCGAGGAGGCGATCAGCGGCAGCGGCTGCCCCTGTTTGGGCCCGCAGCCGGCTTGGCGCAGCATCTGGGGCCAGAGCGAGCGGTCGCCGTCGGTGCGGTCGTACATGATCAGGTTGTTCTGGAAGAGAAGCCCGGATACTCCGAACTCGTCGCCCGCGACCTCGCTGCGGTCGAACACGATGCTCGACCCGGTCAGGGGACAATAGGTGACGGCGACGCGATAGGGGCCCAGCGTGAGGTTCACGATCTCGTGCCACCAGAGGATGCGATGGGGCACCGCGATCGCCTGCCCGTCCAGCTCGAAGCTGATCACGCGGTCGCTTTCCCACAGGAATCCCGTCTGCTGGTCGAAGATCCCCGTCACAGGCGGGTTGGTGAGAGCGGGGATCCCGTCCACCCCCACGCCACCGTCGAAGACCAGGTCGGTGTCGATCGAGCAGTTGGGACCGAGGTCGACGGACGTCGTGGGTTCGGGGCCCGTGGGGGCGTCGGAACAGGAGAGCAGCAGCGACACCGCGGCGGCCGCGAGCATCGGGGGCTGGGGGTACATGGCGTGGGTCGGCCTTGTCGGCGAGGGACGGCCCCGGAACCGTGCCGGGCCGGGGCATGACTGCTATCATAACCCCGCGCGCCGGTAAGGTGTCCGCCGGCCCTCCGAGCCTCCATCCAGCCACCAGCTCCGGGGAAACGACCGCTTGCTCAACTACATCTGGGCGGCTCTGCTGATCTCGGCCTTCGTCTTTGCGGGGGTTTCCGACATCGGCGATCTCAGCCGGGACACCTACCGCAACGGCCAGCCGCTCCCGGTGGTGCTGGAGTTTCCCGAGGGCACCGCCGCCACCGGTGGGCGCACGCCGGTGCGGATTCGCATCAACGCCGGGGTCTACCAGGACTTCTACGGCACGGCCGAGAGCCCCTTGGCAAGCTACGACGGCGTCCTGCTGCGCACCGGCGAGGGAATGGTGCTGCGCTTCGATGCGGGAGCCGCGCTGCCCGAGCCGCTGGAGACGATCCGGGGCGTGTCGCGCTCGAACGACGACGAGCTTCAGGGGACCGTCGAGGGTTTCCTGACGCCCGTGCTGGGCCTGGGAGACGACCCCACGGCCGCTCAGGCGACCGTGCAGTTCGAGCCCGTCCGCTTCGTGAAGATGACCGCCATCGGCGCCGCGGCGCTCGACTTCGCGGAGACCGCTGCGGGGATCGCGATCGGGCTGATCGGGGTGCTCGCGCTCTTCCTCGGGGTCATGAAGATCGCCGAAGAAGCGGGCATCATCTACGCCATCGTGCGCGTGGTGCGCCCGGTGCTGCGGCCGCTCTTCCCCGACGTGCCCGACGACCATCCCGCCCTCGGCATGATCGCGCTCAATCTCACCGCCAACGTGTTCGGGCTGGGCAACGCGGCCACGCCCTTCGGCATCAAGGCCATGGAGGAGCTGCAGAAGCTCAACCCGAGCGAGGACACCGCCACCAACCCCATGGTGATGCTCCTCGCGGTCAACACGGCGAGCGTCCAGCTGGTGCCCCCGGTGCTGCTGCTCGCGCTTCTGGGTCTCCAGATCAACCGGCTCATCTTCGCCATCATCATCACCACCGGGCTGTCGCTGCTCGTGGCGATCATCGCTGCCCGCCTCTATGGGAAGCTGCCGGGCTCGCGCGCGTCGGATCCCAACAGGACGCGCCCGTTCGGGGAACAGCCGCGGGGGGCCGGCCGGGATTCCCGGCGCGGGGAGGGCTGAGATGGAACTCGCGCGCGAGCTGATCGGGCTCTTCTCCGCCTTCGTCATTCCCGTCATCCTGGTCGGCTTCCCCCTGTACGGGCTGTACAAGCGCGTGCCGGTCTACGAGACCTTCGTGGAGGGGGCGAAGGAAGGGTTCGGGGTGGCGGTGCGCATCATCCCCTACCTCGTGGCCATCCTGTTCGCCATCGGCATGTTCCGCGCCAGCGGGGCGATGGATGCGCTCATCGCGCTGTTGAACCCGGTGCTGGAGCCGATCGGCTTCCCGGCCGAGGTGCTGCCCATGGCGATCATCCGCCCGCTCACCGGCTCCGGCTCGGCGGGACTGGTCGCGGACATGGTCGCCCGGTACGGCGAGGATTCCCTGTTCGTCAAAATGGCCGCGGTGATGTTCGGCTCGACCGAGACGACCTTCTACGTCGTGGCCGTGTACTTCGGCGCCGTCAACATCAAGCGCACCCGGCACGCGATTCCCGCCGGGCTGACGGCCGACATCGCCGCCATGCTGTTCGCGGTGTGGGTCGTGCGGCTGCTGTTCGGCTAGGCGCCGCCACACTTGCCGGGAGGGTGACATGATGCGTCGACCGGGCCCCTGGATCCTCTTCGGCCTGCTAGGCGCCGCTGGCGTCGTCGTCGCGATCCGGTTCTTTCCGGCCGCCTTCCCCATCGTCACGCTGGATCTGGCCATGGACCGCGCGGCCGCGGTCGCTCGCGCGGACACTCTGGCGCGGCAGTACGGATGGGACCCGGCGGACGCCCGGACGGCTGCCACGTTCGGCCAGGCCGACCCCGAGGTGCAGTCGTACATCGAACTCGAGGCGGGAGGCAGGGACGCGTTCGCAGGGCTCGCGGCGAGCGGCATCCATGAGCCGTACGTGTGGACGGTGCGACGCTTCCAAGAGGGGGCGGTCGAGGAAAGTCAGGTTCGCTTTACGCCCGCGGGCGAACCGTACGGGTTCCGCCTGCGCCTCTCCGAGGATGATCCGGGGAGCGGCAACCTCGCCGAGGCGGAGGCTCGGGGCGTCGCCGAAGGGACGGCGGCGGAGTGGGGGGTGGATCTTGCCCCGTTCGAGCTCCTCGAATCGTCCCAGGAGACGCAGCCCGGCGGGCGCGTGGATCACACGTTCGTGTTCGAGCGGACGGACGCCACGGTGGAGGACGGCCGCTTCCGGCTGCGCATCCGGGTAGCAGGGGAGCGTGCCTCCGAGCTTGCGCGCTTCGTCTTCGTGCCGGAGGCCTTCTCCCAGCGCTACCGGGATATGCGGTCGAGGAACGATGCGATCGCGTTCGCATCGCAGTCGGTCTTCGTCGTCCTCTTCCTGCTTGTGGGCGGCGTAGGCGGCACGGCCTTCCTCATGAGGAAGCGTCTGATTGTCTGGCGTCCGGCCCTCGTCTGGGGCGCCGTCACCGCCGTGCTGCTCGGCCTCGGGATCGTGAACACCCTCCCGCTGAGCTGGATGGGCTACGACCCAGCCGTCTCGGTGCAGACGTTCCTGGCCCAGCAACTGGTCCTGGCAGGGGCGACCGCCGCGCTCGGCGCTCCGCTTCTGGCGTTCATCTACCTCGCCGGGGAGTCGCTGGGACGGCGAGCGTTCCCCGGCCACCTGCAGCAGTGGCGCTTCTGGTCGCCCCAGGTCGCGGCGTCCACGCCTGCACTCGGCCGAACCGCCGGCGCGTACCTGCTCCTGGGGACGCAGCTCGGCTACGTCGTGCTCTTCTACCTGGCCACCTCCCGGCTCGAGGGCTGGTGGTCTCCCGCCGAGGCAGTCGTCCAGCCGGACCTGCTGGCGACCGCGCAGCCCTGGCTGGTGGCGGTCTCGACCTCGCTCTTCGCCGCCTTCTGGGAGGAGAGCGCGTTCCGCGCCATTCCCATCGCGTGCGCGGCCCTGCTGGGGGCGCGCTACGGACGGAAGAGCCTCTGGATCTGGGGGACGGTGGTGCTGCAGGCCGTCGTCTTCGCCGCCGGTCACGCCAACTACCCTCAGCAGCCGGCCTACGCCCGGGTGGTGGAGCTCACGGTTCCCGCGCTGCTCTGGGGCGTGATCTACCTGTATTACGGTCTCGTTCCGACTATCCTCTCCCACTTCACCTACAACCTCTCGCTGCTCTCGCTTCCACTGTTTGCGTCATCCGCGCCCGGCATTCTCGTGGACAGGGTGGTCGTGGTGGCGGCCGGGCTGGCTCCGCTCCTGGTCGTGGTCGGCGCGCGGCTGAAGGTCGGTGCCCGCGCGAAGGCGCCCGAATGGGCGTACAACCGTGCCTGGAAACCGCCCGCCGTGGAGGAACCGGGCGCGGAGGCCGGTGCCGAGTCGCCCCCTTCGGAGGTATCGTCGGCCGCCCGGGGCTTCCTCTCGCGGCGCAAGCTGGTGTACGCGTTGGGTGTGATCGGTGTCTCCGCCTGGGGTGCCGGTGCGTTCGGCGACGCCGGCGGCGCGCCACGACTGACCGCGACCAGGGGCGAGGCGATCGCCGTCGCCCTGGACACGCTGGAGCGGCGCGGGCACGCCGTGGAGTCGTGGAGGCCCCTTGCCCTGGTGGATGGCGGTCGGGGCGACGACCACCGATACGTCTTCGAGGAGGCCGGCCCGGAGGTGTACGAGAGCCTGCTTGGGACCTATCTGAACAGGCCTCAGTGGACCGTGCGTTTCCTGGACTTCCAGACCGACCCGGAGGAGCGCGTCGAGGAGCTGCGCGTCCACGTCGACGAGGCGGGCGAACCCGTGCGTCTCCGGCACATCCTTCCCGAGGCACGTCCGGGCGCGCATCCGGATGAGGCGGCCGCGCGGGCGGCCGCGGTCGCCGCCATCCAGGCCAGATTCGGGATGGGCCCGGAGTCCATCGAGGAGGTCGGCGCCGTCCAGACGGCCCGTCCCGGGCGCACGGACTGGAGATTCACCTTCGAGGACCGGGCGGCACTCGCGGAGATCGCCGGGGAAGCGCGGCTGACGGTGTCGCTCGCCGGCGACGAAGTCGTGGACGCGGTTCGCTTCGTGGACGTGCCCGAGGAGTGGGAACTCGCCCGGGCGGACGGAGAGGCGCTCCGCAACCTGGTGAACCTGTGCGCCTTGCTGGTGCTCGTGCTCGGTTTCGCCGGGGCATGCGTCCTGTCGGCCGTCACGTGGGCGAGGCACGGGCTGGATGCGCGGTTGTTCCTCCGGGCCACCCTGCTCGCCGCGGTGGTGTTGGGTCTCGGGCAGGCCAACTCCTGGCCGGCAACCGAGGCGATCTTCTCGCCGGCGCAGCCGTGGGGCCTTCAGGCGGGAATCGCGGCCTTCGGGGGCTTTCTGGTGCTCCTCTTCGGATCGGCGGCGGTCGGCCTGGGGGTCGCGCTGGCGCGCAGGTGGCTCGTGGAGGGGCGGGACGGGCAGGCGGAGGGACCGCCAACGCGCGCGCTCGCCCTGGCGCTGGGTGCTGCCCTGCTGGGTGTCGTGGCGCTCCGAGGGTGGGTCGCCGGGGGACTTCCCGGGTGGCCCGACATCGCGGGGGCCAACTCCTTCATCCCGATCCTGGCCGGGCCGCTTGGCGCGACCACCGGGTTTCTCTTTGGAACGACGGGGTTGCTCCTGATGGGCGGCCTGATGCTGAGGTCGGACGCCCACCGCCGCGCGCGCGTCGCACTCTGGGTCTTCGTACTGGCGGCCGGGATCTTCTCCGTACCCGGGCCACTGGAGGAATCGGTTCTCACCTGGGTGCCCGCCGCCCTCCTGAGTGGCGCCGTCTTCTTCGCGCTGGCCCGTCTCGGGACGGCGGCGCCAGCGTTAGTACCCGGCATCGTCGGGACCCTGGTATGCGCCGACTTCCTCGTTCAGTTGGCCACCGGACCGTATCCGGGGGCGAGGCTGGGCGGCGTGCTTGGGGTCGTGGCAGTGGGCGCGCTCGTCGTCGTATGGATGCGCCAGATGCACGGCACGCCACCGGTATCGCGGCAGCGCCAAGCAGGGTGATGCGCGACAGGGACGCATCCAGGGTCCCGGAAGAATCATGCACTATCACCTGATCGGGATCGCGGGCACCGCGATGGCCTCGCTCGCCGGGTTGCTGCGCGCGCAGGGCTATCGGGTCACGGGTTCCGACCAGGGTGTCTATCCACCGATGTCGGTGATGCTGGACGATATGGGCATCGAGTATGCGGATCGGTACGACCAGGCCAACCTGGCCGGCGATCCGGACGTGGTCGTGGTGGGCAACGCGATCGGCCGTGGCAACCCCGAGCTCGAGGAGGTCCTGGACCGGCGGCTCCGCTACACGTCGGCGGCCACCGTGATCAAGGAGCGGTTTCTGGCCGGCCGCCATGTGGTCGCGGTGGCGGGAACGCACGGCAAGACCACCACCGCAAGCCTGGTCGCATGGCTGCTGGAAGCCGCAGGGCTCGATCCTTCGTTTCTCATCGGAGGCATCCCGGAGAACTTCGGCATCTCGTTCCGGCTCACGGACTCCGAGTTCTTCGTCATCGAGGCGGACGAGTACGACACCGCGTATTTCGACAAGGGCCCGAAGATGTGGCACTACCTGCCGTGGACGGCGGTGGTGAACAATGTCGAGTTCGACCATGCGGACATCTTCCGCGATGACATCGCCTACCGCTTCGCATTCGAGCGCTTCATCAACCTGGTGCCACGGGCGGGCACGCTGGTGGCCGGCTGGGATTCCCCGGCGCTGCGCGGGATGTGCGGGATCTCGCGCGCACCCGTCCAATCCTTCGGCATCGGTGCGTCCGACACCGGAACGCCGACTGCGGAAGGCGCCCCCTCGCATCCCCGATGGCGGGCCGAGCGAATACGCGGCGGGGAGGCGGCCACCCGCTTTGCGGTGCGGCGGGATGGGACGGTGCTCGGGGAGGTGGAGATGCGGCTCGCGGGCGACTTCAACGTCCTGAACGCCCTGGCGGCGATGGCGGCAGCGGCAGCGGCCGGCGCGCCCTGGGACGCGATCCGCGAGGGTCTCGGCACCTTCCGCGGCGTCCGCCGCCGCATGGAAGTTCGCGGCGAGGCGGGGGGCGTCACAGTGGTCGACGACTTCGCGCACCACCCCACCGCGGTCGCGGCCACCCTGAAAGCGGCGCGGCAGCGGTTCGGCGGCCGGCGGCTGATCGCCGTCTTCGAGCCCCGCAGCTACACCGCTCAGCGGCGGGAATTCCAGGAAGCCTACAGGGAGGCGCTCGCCGAGGCCGACCACGCCGTTGTGGCCGCCCTCTTCCGACCCGAGCGCTACGATGACGCGATCCGCCTCGACCCTGCGCAGTTGATCGCGTCGCTGCGCGCCCAGGGCGTCGCAGCCGACTACGAGCCGGAAGTCGACGGCATCGTGAAGCGCATCGTCCGCGGGGCGCGCCCCGGCGACGTGGTGCTGATCATGTCCAACGGGGGGTTCGGAGGGATCCACGAGCGGCTGCTGGCCGGGCTGGGCCCGGAGCGTGCTGCGGGTGGCGCGAGGTCGCACGGGAGCGCGGCGGTCGGATGACATCCCGGGGCTCCGCCCAGCCGCCGCTCCGGCCGCGAGCGCTTCGTCCCGGCGCGCGCGTGGCGCTGGTAGCCCCGGCGGGGCCGCTCGGCCCCGGTGTGCTCGACAAGGCCGTCGATCGTTGCCGGAGGCTCGAACTGGAACCGGTCACGTACCCGGCGGTGACCCGGAAGCGGGGCTATCTGGCCGGAAGCGACGAGGAGCGGCTCACGGACCTGCAGGCCGCCTTCGACGACCCGGCGACCGACGCGGTATGGGCGCTCCGGGGCGGCTACGGGACACTGCGCATCCTCGACGGCCTGGATCTCTCGCGCCAGCGCCGCGACCCCATCCCCTTCATCGGCTTCAGCGACAACACCAATCTCCACGCCCTCCATGCACAGGCGGGCGTGGTCTCCTTCCACGGACCGCATCCCGGGGCCGGCTTCCCCCCGGAAACCGAGGTGTCGTTCCGCGCGGCACTCTTCTCCGGAGAAACCCCGGGACTGCTGTCGTCACGGCCGGAAGATCCCGCTCCCCATGCGCTGCGTGGAGGGAGCGCGGACGGGAGGCTCATCGGCGGGAATCTCGCGATCCTGGCGTCTCTCTGCGGGTCGCGCGATGCCATCTCCGCGCGCGGCCGCATCCTGCTCCTGGAAGACGTGGGCGAGCCCGCCTACAGGGTGGACCGGATGTTGCATCAGCTCCTCCGGGCCAGGGTGTTTGATGGTGTCGCAGGACTCGCCTTCGGACGGTTCACCGGAGTGGGCGAAGGGCTGAGCGACATCCTCGCCGTGCTCGGCGAGTTCGCCGTCCGACTCGGGGTGCCCGCGGTCGCCGACCTTCCCTTTGGCCACGTCGAACACAATTGCACCGTCCCGCTGCTCGCTAACGCGCGCCTGGACGCGGATGCGGCCACCCTCCTGGTGACGGAGCCCGCCACTCAGCCAAGGTGACCGCGACCGGCACCACATCTCCCCCGTAAAGACCCGCGAGCGCCGGGGCGCGAAGATGTGCGAATGTATACCTTGTGGGAGGACACGGGAGACGTAATACAATCGGGGCGACGGAAGACGCACGGCCTCTTCGCTGAACGTCGAGCGCGTCGATATCGGAGATCATAAATGAGACTGCGAGGATTGCCGGCGGGGGTGCTCGCCGGGCTCCTGGCCGCCAGTTGCGGGGGCGAAGGCGGCACGGTCGACCCGGCCCCGCTGCCACCCGCTCCGACGGGCACGGTCATCGGCCAGGTGACGGTCGAGGGCGCGCCGCTTCCGGGCGTGCTGGTGTCGCTGACCGGGCCCGCCGCCCAGTCCACCGCGACGGGCGCGGACGGTGGGTTCCAGTTCGTCTCGGTGCCGGCGGGATCGCACACCGTGACGCTCGCGAGCGGGATCCCCAACGACGTCACCTTCTCGCGGACCACTGCATCGGTCACCATCACTTCCGCCGGGCAGCAGGTGCGTGCGGACTTCCCCGGCGAGTATCTGCGCACCTCCTCCATCAGAGGCAGGGTGCTCGCGGTGACGCAGGGCAGTCAGCCCGAGCCGGTGGAGGGCATCGCGCTCGGGATGACCGGGCTGCAGGAGGCGGCGGACACCACGGACGCCAGCGGCCGCTATGAGTTCGTGGCGCTGCGTCCGGGCGAGTACACGGTATCGCTGCTGACTACCGCGGGTTTCGCCTTCGACGCAACCAGCTTCACCCGGACCGTGACGACGGGACAGAACCTCGAGCACGACTTCGTCGGCGCCGCGGACCTGTTCATCGCTACCGAGTCGCTGGACGTCGGCCGCGTCGCCGTCCCCTACTCCCAGCAGTTGACCGCGCGCGGCGGCACGACCGAGGGGCTCGTGTGGAGCCTCGAGGGGGGAACGCGCCTCCCCGAGGGCCTCGCCTTCACGAGCAACGGGCTGATCGCCGGCACGCCGCGTTCCGTGGGATTCACGGATTTCCGCGTCACCGTGACCAACGCCCAAGGGCGACGGGCGAGCGCGGCGCTGTCGTTGCGCGTGTGCGAGGGCGCGCTGGGCCTCGACGAAGGAGAATACCAGGTCTTCCGAGCGGACGAGCGCGGGGAGTGCGGTTTCTTTGTACAGGCTCCGCGGGCGGGCGCCTACTATCGCGTGACCATGGTGGGAACCGAGACGCCGGAGAATCCGCGGGTCTACGATGTCGGACTCAGCGTTGCCGGAAGCTTCACGGCGGCTGCCGCGCCGGTGGTGGCGAGTGCGGAACGGGCGGGCGGCGCCCCGCGCCAGGAGGCGACCTCCATCGGAGGGCCCTGGGTGGAAGAACTTATCGAACGGGAACGCGCCTACGCCCGGAGCCACGCGCGCCTGCGCGCCGCCGAGGCGGAGCTGGTGGAGCGCCTGTCGGCCGAGGGACCGCTCCCGATTCTTCCGGATCTCTCACATCAGGTAGCGCAGTCGGCTGCCGGCGGGACCGGGGCGCGCAGGGCGCCCGAGGAACTGACTGTCCGTCTCAGCGACGCGTTCGCCGGCAGCTGCACCGTCGACACCACGGTCACCGCCAGGCTGGTCGCCGAAAACCGGCATCTGGCCTTCTACGAATACCAGACGACCTCTTCGCCCGATAATGTCCGCCAGATCCTCGACTACTATGCCGATTACGGGGACGAGGTGATCCGGCGCTATTTCGGCGGCGTGAGCGATGTGAACGGGGACGGCATTGTGAACGTTCTTATCCGTCCCGACCTGCCGGGCGCCACCCTGGCCTACGTGTGGTCCGCCGACATGACCCTCTCGCGCAACTCCTGCCCGGCGTCGAACGAAATGGAACTGATCCACTTCGACGCCGAGTCCATCGACGACATCGGCGGCAACGACTTCTGGGCGCTGGGCACGATCGTGCACGAGATGAAGCACGTGAGTTCGCTCTACAAGGGATATCGCAGAAGAACTGCCAGCCGGTTCCATCCCTTCTGGATCGAGGAAGGGACCGCCGACATCGCCAAGGAAGTGTCCTCGCGCCTGGCGTGGCAGCGCGCGGGCGGGCCCGCCATGAGGGATCGCGTTACGGGAGAGGACCTGCGTGACGCGTTCCGGTCCAGCGGTGGCGACGCCCGGGCCGAGGCCTACGGCACCTTTACCGCGATGGCTCGCACCGTCTTTGCGATCTCCCCGGATTCGAGCGCGGTAACCTTCCACTACGGAGACGGAGAGATCGGGGACGTGTACGGGTCGGGCTGGCATTTCCACCGCTTCCTGCGGGATTGGGTGGTGGGGACGGGCAGCTCGGCGGCGGATGAGCGGTTCATGCGCGTGCTGAACGATTCGCTCACCGTGGCCGGAATCGCGGGCATCGAAGCCGTCACCGGAAGGCCGATCGAGCAGTTGCTGATCGACCACGCCATCGCCATGACCTTCGCCGGAACCGAGAGCTCGGCGGGCGCCGATGTGCCCCACTTCACCACCTACGATTTCCCGACCGCGACGGAAGTCTTCAGTCAGCCCGACCCGCCGGGCTTCTACCCCTGGCCGGTGACCACCACCGGGGAAGACACCGGCGACGACTTCGCGCCGGTCGCCGTGCCTCTGGCCACTTCCGGAACACGCGCCTTCGACGGCCGGCTGGCCGCGAGCGGGGTCCGCATCCACGACTTTCGCGCGCGCGGCGCGGGCAACGGGGCCGCATTCTACTACGACATTCCGAGTTCGGCCCGGGTGATCGTGGCGCGCATTTCCGAGCCGGATCCGTAGCAGCCCGCGGGCCAACTCTCCCGGCGTTCCAGCGGCGCCTGCGAGCGAGTCGCTTCCTCGCGTGCTAACTTGGCTGGCATCCGTGATCCGGCTGGCCAAGGGAGGCACCGATGCATGAAGGGCACACCACAGGGCACACACCGACGCGCGTCATTCAGTCAGCGCGCTACGCAATCCCCGCCGTTCTCCTTCTGGCCCTGACCGCATGCGGCGACACCGACGCCCCTTCAGCGGAAGCCGATGCGGAGCTGATGGAGCGCGCCCGCGGCATCCACGAGCGGGTCATTACGCTCGACACCCACGCCGACATCAACCCGGCCAACTTCACCGCCGAGCTGAACTACACCATGGATCTCCCCACCCAGGTGAACCTGCCCAAGATGGAGGAGGGCGGGCTGGACGTGGCCTGGTTCATCGTGTACGTGGGCCAGGGCGACCTGACCCCGGAGGGGTACGCCGAAGCCTACGGCCAGGCCATCGCCAAGTTCGACGCCATCCATCGCCTGACCGAGGAGATCGCGCCCGAGCGCATCGGACTGGCCCTCACCTCGGACGACGTGCGCCGCATCGCGGGGGAGGGACGCAGCGTGGCCATGATCGGGGTCGAGAACGGATACCCGGTCGGGGAGGATATCGGGCGCATCCAGGAGTTCCAGGAGCGGGGCGCGCGCTACCTGTCGCTCGCCCACAATGGCCACAGCCAGCTCGCCGACTCCAATACCGGGGAGGCACTTGACGACTGGCTGCACGACGGGCTCAGCGAACTGGGGCGGCAGGCGGTGGCCGAGCTCAACCGGGTCGGCATCATGATCGACATCTCGCATCCCTCGAAGCCCGCCAACATGGAGGTGTTCGAGTTGAGCCGGGCGCCGGTGATGGCCTCGCATTCCTCGGCGCGGGCGCTCGACGACCACAGCCGCAACCTCGACGACGAGCAGCTGATGGCGCTCCGGGAGAACGGGGGCGTGGTCCAGACCGTGGCCTTCCGCGGATACGTCGACGGGCCGAAGCACCAGGCCTGGCAGCAGGCCTCGCAGATGGTCATCGCCGAAGTGGCCGAGGAGATGGACTTCGAGATCATCGGCGGCGGCCGCGGGCGCGCCTTCTTCATGGCGCTGCAGGCGATGAGCCCGGAGGAGCGCGAAGAGTACCAGACGGGCCTGCGCATGGTCCAGGAGGCAGCGGCGGAGCGCATCGCGATGGAGGTGGCGCCGGTCACCCCGCCGGTCGATGTCGCCGACTTCGTGGACCATATCGACTACATGGTCGAGCTGATCGGCCTCGAGCACGTGGGAATCAGTTCCGACTTCGACGGGGGCGGGGGCGTGACGGGG
>VXMG01000125.1:0-5056 GCA_009841185.1 Gammaproteobacteria bacterium | reverse complement strand
GGGACTCGAACCCTCACGGGGTTAACCCCCACAGGATCCTGAATCCTGCGCGTCTACCAATTCCGCCATCCGAGCGTGCTCGCCTTCACGGACAAGGCGGCCCCATGGAGCCGAGGGGAATCGAACCCCTGACCTCCTGAATGCCATTCAGGCGCTCTCCCAACTGAGCTACGGCCCCGATCCTTCGCCGATGACCCGATTTGTCAAGAAACAAGCAGCGGGGCTGACGGGACTCGAACCCGCGGCCTCCGGTGTGACAGACCGGCACTCTAACCAACTGAGCTACAGCCCCTGCTCCGCGCTCTTCGCGCGTCCTTCCAAACGCCCTCACGGGGAATCGAACCCCGACCGCCACCTTGAAAGAGTGGTGTCCTAGCCGTTAGACGATGAGGGCTCTCCCCCCAAGTTGTACAGGCCCGGAGGGACTCGAACCCCCAACCCCCGGTTTTGGAGACCGGTGCTCTACCAGTTGAGCTACGGACCCCCGCGCACACGACCGACCATCCTCCGGCCGGTGAGCCGGTAGATGGCCAGGGGCGGAATCGAACCGCCGACACCGCGATTTTCAGTCGCGTGCTCTACCAACTGAGCTACCTGGCCAAAAAAACGCCCGAACCTTTCGGTGCGGGCGGCTGGGTCGGGAGTTCGCCGGGGGCTACCGGCGAGTCCCGCCTCCCCGCCCGCGCGGGCTCGACCACGTATCGGACGCAAACCAGCGAAGCGCCCGCACGCGGCCCGGCCTCCGGAAAGGCCACGGTCGTCGGGTTTCGGTCGCTTGCGGCATGATTCCCGCCTCGGTTTCCTGTGTTGTCTCTCGTCAAACTGTCCTGCTACGTGGAAAAACGCCGCCATTTCGGCGGCGCTTCCAAGTAGCGGGGGCGGGATTCGAACCCGCGACCTTCGGGTTATGAGCCCGACGAGCTACCAGACTGCTCCACCCCGCAACAAGAAGCGAAAGGTAAAGGCATCCCGCGAAGCGTGTCAACCTTACCATCGTGCCAGCGCCGCCAAGGCGCCAGGATCACCTTCGATCCCCTCGGCAGCCTCGAGCTCCAGCACGCGCGCCATGAAGGGATAGATGTCCACGCTCTCGATTCCGGGAAGCCGGGAAGCCGGCTCGATTCCGGGTCCCTTCACGAGAAAGATGCCGTGCATGGACGAATACGAGGGGTCCCATCCGTGCATCCCTCGACTGCTTCCCCGGCGCGGGCCGATGCCGATCGTGTACCCCTCCTCCGGCACCACGACGAGATCGCCGAAGCGGGGATGGCCGTTCAGATGAAGTCGCGCTGGAGCCTCATGGCTGCGGTAGACCTCTGCGTTCGGCATCCCTTCGCCGAGTTGTGTGCGCAGCTCTTCGATGCGCTCCTCGCCTCCCTCCACGAAGAGGATGCCCACGGTTCCGCCGGACGTCAGTCGAGCCCCGGACAGGTCGGCGATTTCGTCGAGCGCGTAGTGCCCTTCGGGCCGAATGTCGCTCATCCCGTGGTCGGAGACCAGAATGACGAAGACCCGGTCGCCGTGCGGGAGGTCATCCAGGCCGTCCAAAAGGCGTCCGAGCGCCCGGTCGACCTGCGCAACCGCCTGTGCCAGTTCCGGACTCTCGCCGGGACCGAATCGGTGTCCGGCATAGTCGGCTTCGGCGAAGTACAGGGATACGAGGTGGGGCCGCTCCTCGTCGGGGAGACCGAGCCAGGTCAGGACCGTGTCCACGCGCACTTCGTTGGGAATGATGGGATCGAAGCGCTTCCAGTAGCTGGGACGGATGCCCTGCACGTCGGCTTCGGACCCGACGAAGTAGAAGGCCGCGCTCACCATGCCCTGTTTCTCCGCGGTCACCCAGATCGGCTCGCCTCCGTACCAGCGTCCGTCTTCCACCGTCTCGCGGTCGGAGAGGGAGTAGAAGCTATCGAACTCGCGGTCATAGAAGGTGTTGTTGACGAGCCCGTGGGTTCCCGGGTACAGCCCGGTCGCGATGGAGTAGTGCGCGGGAAAGGTCAGCGACGGGAAGACCGGAATGAGCCCATCGGCGCGCGCGCCCTCGACCGCCATGCGGTCGAAGTTGGGCGTGTCGAACCTTTCCATGTAGTCGTGCCGAAAACCGTCGAACGACACCACGACTACAAAGGGCTTGCCGAGATGGCGGGGGTGGTTCCGGCCAGCGGCTGGCCCGGCATCGGCCGTCGTCGCCACTGCGGCGGGCGCGCCGCCTTCGGGGGTGTGCTGAGCACCCGCGCAGCCAGCCAGCCATAGCGCGAGAAAGATGTTCCCCATCCGGGCCGGAACTCGCACGCCCACCCTCCATCGACGGATCCGGAGTCCTCGCCGCCTGCGAATCCCCTTGTAGCGCTGATGCTCTGCGGTCATCTTCACGGCTTCCGGCAGCACGACAACCTCTCCTGGAGGGATCCGTCCGCGACCACGCGGGTGGGGAGGGGAACGAGTGCCGCGAAAAATAGCTGCCTGCGGGCGGCTCTTGAAGGAGGAGACGGGTCGAGATGAGCGAGAATGGTCTTGAGACCGCCACGCTGGGCGGAGGGTGCTTCTGGTGCCTGGAGGCGGTGTACCTGGAGTTGCGCGGCGTGCAGCGGGTGGACTCGGGATACGCCGGCGGTCATGTGCAAGACCCGACCTACCAGCAGGTCTGCACCGGCGCCACCGGGCATGCCGAAGTGGTCCGCATCGTGTTTTCCCCGGATGAAATCTCGTTCCGGGAGCTGCTCGAGGTCTTCTTCACGATTCACGATCCCACCACCCTGAACCGGCAGGGAGCCGACGTGGGCACCCAGTACCGCTCGGCCATCTTCCATCATTCGCCGGAGCAGGAGACCGTGGCGCGTGAGGTGATCGCAGACCTCGCGGATCAGGGACTGTGGCGTTCTCCGATCGTGACCGAGGTGGTGCCGGCAGGCCGGTTCTTCCCCGCCGAGGCCTATCACCGCAACTACTTCGCGCGCAATCCGGGCCAGGGATACTGTCGTGCGGTGGTGGCGCCCAAGGTAGCGAAGGCGCGGGCGAAGTTCTTCAACAGGCTGAAGAGGACACCCGCCCGCAACTGAGAGAATCCCAAACCGTCCTGCGGACGAATCCGCGAGAGCGACCCGCCCGTTGGGGCCTGGCCTACATCGAGAAGGGAGTGAAGTACCCCACGACCCACTCGGGACCGGTGATGAGATTCTTGCCCGCCAGGGGGAGGCGGCCGCCCAGTTCGATCTGTCCCGGACCGGCCGTGACCAGAAGCGAGGGAATGAACCGGACCAACTCGCGCGCCTGCTCTTCCGGCATCATCGTCCCGAACCTCGGCGTCGCGCCATACCATCCCTCAAGCTGAGCCTTGAACCCGACCGGACGGTCGGCTCCTCCCCCGAGAGCCAGGTTGAAGAAGGTCTCGTTTCCGAAGTCGGTACCCCCAGCCGCCTGCCACATCGCGGGACCAAGCTCGCCGGCCTCGCGCCAGCGATATCCCGCTAACGCGGTGAAGTAGAGAGACTTCGGCCAGAAGGAATGTCCGAACTCGGCGGCGATCTCCCAGTCCCGCTGGGCGTCGCTCACCTGAATGTCGTTTACTCCGATATCCAGGCTGGAAGCCGGAACCTTCAGCCCCGCCCGGATGGTGAACGGCACGTTGCCCCCGAAAAGGCCGGCCGGCGATGCCCTCACGTACATGCGCGTATCGCCAATGCCCGAATCGTTGATGGTACCGCTCCTGTCCTCATACCGGAGCCGGTGGTACGACGGCTGAATCCAGAGCTCGAGGCCGGGCGCGACGCCCAGGGCCACGGTGAGGTAGGACGAGAGCGTCCGTACGCTCCCCGTGCGGGGATTCGGCATATCCTCTCCCATCATCATCGCCATCATGTCGTCGAGGCGCACGATATCTCCCACGTCGCCGGCGGGCCCGAATTTCTCGGAACTGCTTCGATAGGACGTGGAGAAGGAGATCCAGCCGTTACCTCGGGCTTCGACCCACTGCGCGTGGACGGGCGCGGCCGCCAACCCGAAGGCCAGGGACAGAACGGCGCTGCTGACCGTAACCGGACGGTTATTCCTGAACATGATTGACCTCGTTTCGAATCAGGGTGCGCGGATGACGACGTCGGCCGCTGCCGGGAATGATGCCCCGGGGAACTCGCCGGGTAAAGGAAGAGGCTCGCCGTTCGGTGCGGCCCGCATCACACGGGCGGTCAGAGCAGTACGCTCAGCGGCTTCTCGAGGATGTCCTTCAGCGTCGCCAGGAAGCGAGCCCCCTGGGCTCCGTCGATGATGCGGTGGTCGCAGCTCATGGTCATGCGCATGCGGGGCCGGACCACGACCCGGCCATCGAGCGCCACCGGCCGCTCCTCGACCGCGCCCACAGCCAGGATTCCGGCCTCCGGCGGGTTGATGACCCCGGTGAACTGTTCGATTCCGAACATCCCCAGGTTCGAGATCGAAAAGGTGGAGCCCGTATACTGCTCGGGCGTCAGCCGCTTCGCCCGGGCCAGCGCCGCCAGCTCCTTCACCTCGTTGGAGATCTCCGCGATGGGGCGCGCGTGCGCATCGCGCACCACCGGAGTAATGAGCCCGTCGTCGATGGCCACCGCGACGCCGATGTGGACGCGGTTGTGTCGGCGCACGTGATCCCCGCCCCACCACGCATTGCACTCGGGATGGCGGGCAAGCGCGAGCGCCGTCGCCTTGATGACAATGTCGTTGAAGGAGATGCGCGCACCCGGTTCGAGCTCGTTGAACTGCTGGCGCAGCTCGGTCGCCCGGGCCATGTCGACATCGGCCGTGAGGAAAAAGTGCGGCACCGGCCCCAGCGATTCGACCAGCCGGCGCGCGATCGTCTTGCGGATCTGGGTGAGCGGGACATCCACGAAGTCCTCGCCCGGGACGTCCGGCACGGGCGCGGGAGCCGTCGCCGCTGCGGCGGCCAAGGCGGCCTCGATGTCTCGCTTGACGATTCTGCCTCGGGGCCCGGAGCCCACCACTGCTTCCAGACGGAGGCCTGCCTCGCGCGCCAGGCGGCGGGCGACGGGTGACGCCCTCAGCCGGCCGCCGTCCTGGCGGGCCT
>VXMG01000018.1:0-5145 GCA_009841185.1 Gammaproteobacteria bacterium | reverse complement strand
CACGAACGGAACCGCCGTCGTCATTCTCGAGCCCGCCCAGGCGACTGCCTAGACACGTAAGACGCACTCAGCGACGACGGGCCTGAAGAACCGACACACAACGCTTACGCTCAAGCGCTCGACCTCCTGCAGTAAACATCTGCTTGACCGTATAACTGTATGTCTGGCAGTATTGAAATGTGCGTGCGAGAAATGGTCGTGAGGGACACCTACTGAGTTCGCGGTCGGCCGCTGCGATCCGGGTCACCGATTCCAGCAGGGTGCCGCTGGCCACCCAGATCGCCCGGCAGTTCATGTGGCAGGTGGCGTCAGGCCGGATCGCTGCCGGCAGCCTCCTGCCCCCGATCTCCGAGCTTGCCGAAGAACTCGGCGTCAGCGTCCACACGGTCCGAGCCGCCTACCGGCAACTCGCCGACGACGGCATCGTGTCGATCAGTCGCGGCTCCCGAACCAACGTGCTCGGATACGACCGAGCCCGCGCGTTGATCCGTAATGACTCCCACCCGAGCTACAGCATCGGAGTGATGGTCCCCGCCTTCACCGACTACTACGCCGACTTCCTCCAAGCTCTGAGCCTGGAGGCCGAGCTCGAGGGATGGCTCCCGATCATCTGCCAGACCCAGCACTACGACGCGCGGGTCACCTCCCGGCATCTCGACCAACTCTTCAGCCGCAATGTCGACGGCGTGATCCTGATCCACTTCACCGCGGCCGGAGATGAGGCAGTGGTGAACGTGGTCGAGTCCTCAACTGCGCTGCGGCCGTTCGTGTTCGTCGACAGCGCGAACGTCGGAATGGGTTCGCACATCCTGGCCGATCGCGCCACCGACGGCTTCGAAGTCACGACGCACTTGATCGAGCACGGCCACCGCCGGATCGCCCACATCGCATCGCCGACGGACTCGAGTTCGAACCTCCTCAGCGACGGATACGCCAGGGCCTTGGCCACAGCGAACCTCCCGACAGATCCCGAACTGGTCGCCAATGTCGTCGACTTCTCGCTGGAAGCAGGGGCGAAGGCGGCGACCCATCTGCTGCTCCAGGACGATCCCCCCACCGCCATCTTCTGCGCCGGGGACATCCTGGCGCTGGGCGCCATCTCCGCGGCGCATGAGCGCGGCCTTCGCGTCCCGAGCGATGTCGCCATCATGGGCTACGGCGAGATCCCGTTCGCCCGTCTAGCGGCGCCGCCACTCTCAACCGTGCGCTTGCCAGCCGACAGGCTCGGCCACCAGGCGATCCGCACCTTGCGCCAGGCGATCCACGACGGGTCACCGCAAGCACCGGTGACAGTCGCGACCGAACTCGTCTTCCGGGAGTCCTGCAACCGCGCGACCGGTCCAGACGGGCGATCCGAGGCGATCTCAACCGAGAGATCGAGCAACAAAGGGGGAAACCAATGAGACTTACGAAGCACTGGAGCACCGGCCTGGCACTGCTACTGGCAGCGGCTCTGGTAGCGGCTGCCTGCGGCGACGACGAGGACACCGCGGCACCTGAGCCAGCGCCGGCGACCGCGCCGGCGGCTGAGGCCCCGGCGGAGCCCGAACCAGAACCGGCACCGGAGCCAGAACCGGCACCCGAACCCGAGCCAGAACCAGAACCGGTCTCGGTGTCGCTGCGACTGCCGTGGTTCCCGAACACACAGTTCAGCGGCTCGTTCGTGGCCGCCGCGAAGGGCTACTTCGCCGAGGAGGGGCTGGACGTCACGATCAATCCAGGGGGATTCGACGTGAACAGCATCACGCTGGTCGCGGCCGGCTCCGACACCTTCGGACTCCACGACACCGGCTCGCTGCTGTTCGCGGCCGCCGAGGACATCCCGCTGATAACCGTGGCCACCTACTTCCACAAGCATCCGGGAGCAGTCATGGCGCTCGAAGAGTCGGGAATCGAGACCCTCGAAGACTTCGTGGGCAAGCGGATCGGATTCGCCGAGGGCGGGCCGTGGCAGCTGACCCAGGCCATGCTGGCGAAGAACGGCATCGACGTGGACGATCTCGAACAGGTGGCGATCGGTTTCGACTTGGCGCCGATACTCGACGGCTCGGTCGACCTGAAGACGGTGTTCGCCACCAACGAGCCCATCCTCGCCGCGTTGCAGGGCTTCCCGGCGAGAGTCTTCGTCCCGTACGACTACGGGGTCGAGACTTCCGCCAACGCGCTGTTCACCACGCAGGACTACTTCGAGGACAACCCCGAGGTGGTCTGCGGGATGGTCCGGGCGATCTCCCGGGGGTGGGAGTTCGCCTTCGAGAACCCCGAAGAGGCGCTGGACATCGTCATCGCAGTCGATCCCGAGAACCTCGACCGGGAGAAGGAGGCCCTCAGCCTCGAAGCCATCAAGGACGCCGTGCTCACGCCCGACGCGGTCGCAGACGGCATCGGCTCGATGAAGCACAGCCGCTGGGAGACGGTGGACGAAGTCATGCGCACCTACGGAGGACTGGACGTCGACGTGGACCTCAATTCGGTCTACTCGTCCGTGTGCTACTCGTAGCGAATGGCACCGTGAGCGGCGCTGGATAATGGCGTCGGGGCGGCCCCTCGGCATAGCCTCGACGACGAAAGGAGCGCTTTGACAATCTTCGACAAGAGCGCGTCCACCCAGGACATCCTGCAGTACCACGTTCGGGTGCGGCCCGGCGATGTCGCCGACTACGTGCTCCTTCCCGGCGATCCCGCTCGGGTGGGGCTGATCGCGGAGCATCTGGACGAGCCGCGAGAGGTGGCCTGCCACCGCGAGTACCGGACGGTGACCGGGTCGTTCCGGGGCATCGAAGTGAGCGCCACCTCTACCGGGATCGGCTGTCCCTCGGCGGCCATCGCCGTGGAGGAGCTCTGCAACGTGGGCGCCTCACACTTCATCCGGGTCGGCAGCAGCGCCGCCTTCGTGGAGGGCATACGCGCCGGTGACATCCTCATCAACACCGCCGCGATGCGCCTCGATGGGACCAGCGCCAGCTACGTGGACGAGGGGTTTCCCGCGGTCGCCGACCACTTCCTGGTGAGGGCGTTGATCGACGCGGCCGCGGATCTCGCCCCCGAACGAGGATTTGCCAGCCATGTCGGCCTCAACGTGACGAGCGATGCCTTCTACGCCGAGAGTCCGGAGTGGGTAGAGCGCATGATCGAGCAGCGGATCATGAACGTCGAGATGGAGTCGGCGGCGATCTTCACGATCGCGCATCTGCGCCAGGTCAAGGCCGCCATGGTCTGCGCGGTGTCCTACAACTTCACGGCACCCGCCGAGATCGACTACGAGGGCGTGAACGAACCGCTCGTGGCCGGCTGGCACAACGCCATCGATGTGGCTCTCGAGGGCATCTGGCGGTACGAGGCAACCAAGAGCAGTTCGTGAACGAGCCGGACCGAGCCGGAGGGTCCGGGGGGATTGTCATCGACGGCATCACCATGCGCTTCGGCGGCCGCGATGCGGTCACCGCGCTGCAGGACGTCAGCCTGGAGATAGCCAGCGGCGAGTTCGTCGCCATCGTGGGTCCCTCAGGCTGTGGCAAGTCGACGCTACTGCGGATCATCGCCGGCCTGCAGCAGCCCACCGACGGGTCGGTGACGGTGCGGGGGAAGACCCCGGCCGAGGCCCGGCGCGACGTGGAGTTTGGCTTCGTCTTCCAAAGCCCCGTGCTGTTCCCCTGGCTGCGGGTGCTCGGCAACGTGCTGCTGCCCGACCGCATCCTCGGCAAGCGCAACCCGCTGGCGGTCGGCGACCCGCAAGCGCATGCCCGCGGCCTACTCCGGGAGGTGGGACTGGAGGGCTTCGAGGAGTATTACCCCGAGCACATCTCCGGCGGGATGCAGCAGCGGGTGGCCCTCGCCCGGGCCCTCAGCTACGGCCCGTCGACACTACTGATGGACGAGCCATTCGGCGCGCTGGACGAGTTCACCAGGGACAACCTCAACATCCAGCTCCTGGAGGTGTGGCAGCAGACCGGTCCCACAGTGCTGTTCGTGACCCACAGCTTCTCCGAGGCCATATTCCTGTCGGACCGGGTTGTGGTCCTCGGCCCCCGCCCCGGCAGCGTGATCAGGATCGCGGACGTGCCATTCGAACGGCCGCGGCAGCTCTCCATCCGCTACCGGCCCGACTTTGCCGCATTGAACGGCGAGTTGCGCGAACTGTTACAGATCGACTCCGCCACTGACGGCAACGGCGGTGAGCGGCCATGACGGACACTGGCCGGCGCTCGAAGTGGCGGACCTACGTGCCGTCGGCGCTGCTGTTCCTCGCCGCGCTGGGAATCTGGGAACTCTGGGTGGTGGTGCGCGACGTCCCCACCTACCTGCTACCGAGGGTCTCGGAGATCGGTGCCGAGTTGGGCGAGCACGGCTGGTCGCTGTTCGGCCACCTGCGATGGACGATGCTCGAGGCGGTCCTGGGTTTCGCGGTGGGGAGCACCGCGGCGTTCGTGGCGGCCGTCATCTTCGTGCACATGCGATCGGTCGAGGGCGCCCTATTCCCCTGGGCCATCGTGCTGCAGACGATCCCGATCGTGGCGATCGCGCCGCTGCTGACCATCTGGTTCGGTTTCACGCTCGTGCCCAAGGTGGTGATCGCTGCGATCATCTGCTTCTTCCCGGTGCTCGTTAACACCACGCGCGGCCTGAGATCCATCAGCGGGCAGGCCCTGGAGTTGATGAGCGTGCTGTCGGCCCGTAAGACAGCCGTGTTCTGGCACCTGCGAGTGCCGAGTTCGCTGCCGTACATCTTCGCGGGGCTGCGCATCGCCTCCACGCTGGCGGTCATCGGCGCCATCGTGGCGGAGTTCACCGGATCGGACCGCGGGATCGGGTTCGTGATCATCCAGGCCAGCTACCGGCTCGACACCAAGCGCCTCTTCGCCGGGTTAGTGCTCTCGTCGGCGGGTGGGATCGTGTTCTTCAACCTCATCGGCCTGCTCGAGCGGCTCACGGTCCGCTGGCCGGGAGGACGCCTGCAGGAGTCCTGACCGCTCTGCCGTTGCGGTATTCGAGCGTTAGCGCGGCTCTAGACTGCAATCCATGTCGCGCGACCGGATCGAGCGTCGCCTGCGGGGGGTTGGACAGCAGTTGAACGCGCTGCGGACCGACCTGCGCGTCTGCGAGGAGCAGCTGGTCCAGGTCAGCGAGGAGGCCGACGAGTGCCGG
>VXMG01000071.1:0-47836 GCA_009841185.1 Gammaproteobacteria bacterium | reverse complement strand
GTCGTATCCCACCAGCCCCGCCGCCCCCGCGACCCAGGTCTCCGGGGCCACGAACATGAGCGCCAGCACCAGGAAGGTCCCGAGGATCGCCACCACCAGGATCCAGTTCAGGATCTCCAGCGTGCGTTCGATGCGCCGCCCGAAGAGCAGGATGGCGACGCACAGGACGAACGTCCCCACCCCGAACGCATGCACCAGCCCCGCGTTCTCCGGCCCGGCCAGGTCGCGGAACACCAGGAAGAACACCGCGCCCGCCGCCGTGCCCGCCCAGGCCGGCCACCCCAACTGCAGGAAGTACAGCAGCGCGTAGACCACCGCCCAGAACGGCGCCGCCGGCCGCGTGCGCATGAACCCGGTGAAGACGGGCTCGCCGGTGGCGATCGTCCAGCGCATGAGTTCGGTGTTGAACACGGTCTGCAGGAAGGTGGCGACCACCGTCACCCAGAGCAGCACCAGCCCGTAGCGCACGAACGCGGATGGGCCCAGCAGGAATTCCCCGCCCCCGATGGAGGCGCCCAGCACGATCACGCCGGGGCCCACCACCCCAATCCAGGCCAGTCCCCGGGGCCGGGGCGGGACCGGCAACTCAGAGCTCCGGAAGGGAGCCAGGCCGGTCCGGGATTCCGGTGTCTGTCGTTCAGGCACGGGTCACCGCCCTCCGTTTCGGATTGACCGCGAATTGGTGACGGGACGCGCAGCGTCCCCAAAATCTTGCCCTCGGGGGCTTTATCGTACATCATTGGGGGCAAGCGGGGTCGGATGCGACCCCCAAAGCGCCAACGGGCCTTCCGGCCCAGCCACGGGGTCGTACCCAACCAAGCCGTTTTCGTGACCAACATTCGGCCCCTCACCCGCTTCCGCCTCGCCTCCGGCTGCCGCGGCACCGGTCCGCGCTGACGCCAACTCCCGCGAGTCGCATGCACCCCTCCAGGTCCCCCGCCAAGGACTGATGCAACCCACGGACGTCGGCAACCCCGACTACTACCACAAGGTGGTGGACTGCCAGTGGGGCTGTCCGGCCCACACCAACGTCCCCGAGTACATCCGGCTCATCGCCAACGGACGCTATACCGATTCCTTCTGGCTGAACCGGTCCTCGAACGTCTTCCCGGGGATCCTGGGCCGCACCTGCGACCGTCCCTGCGAGCCCGCGTGCCGGCGCACCCGCGTGGACGGCAAGCCGGTCGCCATCTGCCGCCTGAAGCGGGTTGCGGCCGACCTGCGCGATCCGACCGACAATCGCCTGCCCGAGATACCGGTGGTCAAGAACGGCAAGCACATCGCCCTGGTCGGGTGCGGGCCGGCGTCGCTCACCGTCTGCAACGACCTCATGCCGCTGGGCTACGAGTGCACGATCTTCGAGGCGCTCCCCCGCTCCGGCGGGCTCATGCGCACCAACATCCCCGCCTTCCGGCTCCCGGTCGCGGTGCTCGAGGAAGAGATCGACATGATCCTCGACATGGGCGTCGAGATCCACTACAACACGCGCATCGAGTCGATGAAGGAGCTTCTCGAGGAGGGCTACGACGCCGTCTTCGTGGGCACCGGCGCCCCCAAGGGCAAGGAGTTGAACATCCCGGGCCGCCAGGAAGCCGCCGACAACATCCACATCGGCATCGAGTGGCTGGAGGCGGTGCACTTCGGGCACGTCGACGCCATTGGCGAGCGCGTGCTGGTGATCGGGGTCGGCAACACGGCGATGGACTGCTGCCGCACCTCGAAGCGCCTCGGCGGCACGGACATCAAGGTGATGGCGCGCAAGTCGCGACCCTATTTCAAGGCGTCGCCCTGGGAACTCGAGGACGCCGAGGAAGAGCTGGTCGAGATCGTCGAGAACTACTCCCCGAAGCGGTTCGTGCTGGAAGACGGCAGGCTGGTCGGGATGGAGTTCGAGCTGGTCAGCTGGCACAAGGACGAGGAGTCGGGACGCCTCAAGGCGACCGTCCACGACACCGAGTTCCTTCCCTGCGACGACGTCATCCTCGCCATCGGCCAGGACAACGCCTTCCCCTGGATCGAGCGCGACATCGGCATCGAGTTCAACCACTGGGACATGCCCGAGGTCGACCGCACCACCTTCATGACCACCCGCGAGGGGATCTTCGTGGGCGGAGACGCGGCCTGGGGGCCCGAGAACATCATCTGGGCGGTCGAGCACGGCCACCAGGCGGCCATCTCGATCCACAACTACTGCCAGGGGCTGTCGCTTACCGAAGACCGTCCTCCCCAGGACCACAACCTCATCTCCGCCAAGATGGGGATGCACGAGTGGGCCTACTCCAACGACTACAATCCCTCGCCGCGCCAGAAGATGAAGCACGTGGAGCTGGTGCGCCGTTTCGAGGAGCTGTCCATCGAAGTGGAGATGGGCTTCGACCCGGAGCAGACCGCGCACGAGGTGGAGCGCTGTCTCAACTGCGACATCCAGACCCATTTCGAGGCGAAGCTGTGCATCGAATGCGACGCCTGCATCGACATCTGTCCGGTGCACTGCCTCACGATCGCCGTGAACGGCGATGAGGAAGACCTCCGCACCCGCCTCATGGCGCCCGCGGAGAACCTCACCCAGGACCTGATGGTATCAGAAGGACTCCCCCAGACCGGACGCGTGATGGTGAAGGACGAGGACCTCTGCGTGCATTGCGGACTGTGTGCGGAGCGCTGTCCCACGGCGGCCTGGGACATGCGCAAGTTCGAACTGATGATTCCCTACGCGGGGCAGGAAGCGGCATGTCCGACCCACGTCTAGAGCAGGCCGACCGGACCAACGACTTCGCGTTCAAGATCGGAACCGTCAACGGCACCGGCTCGGCGAGCGCGAACGGCCTCATCATGCAGGCGATCTTCCGCATGGGGATCCCCTGTACCGGCAAGAACGTCTTCCCCTCCAACATCCAGGGGCTCCCCACCTGGTACGAGATCCGGGTGAGCCACGAAGGCTACTCGGCGCGCACCCCCGACTTCGACCTCATCGTGGCCATGAACCCGGCCACCTACGAGCGCGACATCGAGGAAGTGCGCCCGGGCGGATACCTCCTGCACGACTCCTCGTGGCCCATGGCGAAGGAGTTCCTGCGGGACGACATCACGTTCCTCGGGGTTCCGCTGGGGGAGATGTGCGTGCGCGAGTTCAAGGGGGCGCGAGTGCGCATCCTGATGAAGAACATCGCGTACGCGGGGGCGCTCGCCGCGCTTCTGTCGATGGATCTGGACGTCATCCGAGGGATGATCCAGGAGAAGTTCGCGGCCAAGCCCAAGCTGATCGGCTCGAACTACAAGGCGATCGAGCTGGGCTACGACTACGCGATGGAGCACTTCGACTGCCCGCTGCCGATCCGGCTCGAGACCATGGATGCGACCTCGGACCATGTGCTCATGGACGGAAACACCTCGGCAGCGCTCGGATGCGTGTACGCGGGGGCGACCGTGGGCGCCTGGTATCCGATCACGCCTTCGACCTCGCTCATGGACGCCTTCAAGCGCTTCTGCGAGCGCTTCCGCAAGGATCCGGACAGCGGCGAACGCAGCTTTTTCATCGCGCAGGCGGAGGACGAGCTGGCCGCGGCGGGCGTGGTGATCGGAGCGGGCTGGGCCGGCGCGCGCGCCTTCACCCCGACGAGCGGCCCCGGCATCTCGCTCATGAGCGAGTTCATCGGTCTGGCCTATTACGCGGAGATCCCGGCGGTGTTCGTGGACGTGCAGCGGGTAGGGCCGTCGACGGGCATGCCCACCCGCACGCAGCAGGGCGACATCGCGGCGGTGGCCTACGCCTCGCACGGCGACACCAAGCACATCGCCCTGTTCCCGGCCAACCCGGAGGAGTCGTTCCAGATGGCGGTGGAGGCCTTCGACCTGGCCGAGCGCTTCCAGAGCCCGGTCTTCCTGGTGCAGGATCTGGACATCGGCATGAACGACTGGATGATCCCGAAGCTCAGCTGGGACGACACCTTCGTCCCCGACCGCGGAAAGGTGCTCGGGGCCGCGGAACTGGAGAAGATCCAGAAGTTCTACCGCTACATGGATGTGGACGGGGACGGCATTCCGTACCGCTCCCTTCCGGGGGTGCACCCGAAGGGGGCGTACTTCACACGGGGCTCGGGGCACACCAGCCGCGGGACCTACACCGAGGACGCCGACGAGTACACCGAGGTGATGGACCGGCTGCGCACGAAGATCGACTCCGCCGCAAGCGAGGTGCCCGCGCCGGCCGTGCAGATGCGCGAGGGCGCGACCATGGCGCTGGTCACCATCGGGTCGTGCGACGGGGCAGTGCGTGAGGCGGCAGACATCCTGGAGCGACAGGGCCTGCCGGTGAACTTCATGCGCGTGCGCGGGTTCCCATTCGATACTCTTGTCCGTGAGTTCCTGGACGCCCACGAGCTCAACTTCGTGGTCGAGCAGAACCGGGACGCGCAGCTCAGACGTCTGATGGTGACCGAGACCGAGGTGGACCCGGCACGCCTGCACTCGGTGCTGGACTACGGCGGCTTCCCCTTGAGCGCTGCCTTCGTGGCCGGCGCGGTGAACGAACACCTGGGTCGCGCGCCGGAGGAAATGAAGGTGCGGCCGGCGGCGGAGCGGCCGGAAGGAGCAGTGGCATGACCTATATCGCCAAGCCCGCGGTCAGGCATCCAAGCCTGCGGACCAACGACCTCGGCCTGGACATGCGGGACTACGAGGGCACGATCTCTACCCTGTGCGCGGGGTGCGGCCACGACTCGGTCACCGCCGCAGTCATCCAGGCCTTCTACGAACTCTCCATCCCGCCGCACCGCATCGCCAAGATGAGCGGCATCGGCTGCTCGGCCAAGACGCCCGCGTACTTCGTCGACGAGGCGCACGGGTTCAACGGGGTGCACGGGCGCATGCCCGCCCTCGCCACCGGGGCCAACGCGGCCAACAAGGACCTCTACTACATCGGCATTTCCGGCGACGGCGACTCGCTCTCCATCGGCCTGGGCCAGTTCTGCCACGCGATCCGGCGCAACGTCAACATGCTGTACGTGCTGGAGAACAACGGCGTCTACGGGCTCACCAAGGGCCAGTTCTCGGCTTCCGCGGACGTGGGTTCGCGCTCCAAGCGCGGCGTGCCCAACAACAGCGAGCCCATCGACCCGGTGGCGCTGGCGCTCACCCTGGGCGCCACCTTCGTCGCGCGCGGCTTCTCGGGCGACAAGCAACAGCTCCTCCCGCTGCTGAAGGCGGGGCTGATGCACAAGGGCTTCGCCTTCATCGACGTAATCTCGCCCTGCGTCACCTTCAACGACCACGTCGGGTCGACGAAGAGCTACCTCTACACCCGCCACCACGGACACGAGCTGGTGCCGGTCGACTTCGTGCCCATCCGCTCGGAGATCTCGGCTTCCTACGAGAAGGGAAGCCGCACTTCCATCACCATGCACGACGGCAGCATGGTGCGCTTCCGCAAGGTCCCCGAGGACTACGACCCGACCGACCGCCTGTCCGCCTACGAGCACTACCGCTCGCTGCAGAACCGCGGCGAGGTGGTGACCGGGCTCCTCTACCTCGACCCCGGCGGCGAGGACATGCACGACGACAACGTGACCACGCCGACGCCCCTCGCCGAGCTGTCCCACGAGGACCTCTGCCCCGGCAGCGAGCAGATGGACGCGCTGATGGAGGAGTTCAGGTAGGGGGTTCCGGGTTATTCCTCTTCCGGGTCTTCCATCCCAGCCGGTTTGCGAGTGATGGACTGCTTGAGTGCGTCCAGATTCGCGTTGACGACTGCCTTCACGAGTTCGAAGTCCGTCTCACTCAATGGGATTGGGATTCTCAAGACAGCCTGACTGGGCGCGCCTCGGCCTCTGGACTCGCTAGTGTCTCTATCCGGTCGACCGCGCCAGTAGTCGTCGCTTCGCGCATCTGGTGCCAGAGATCCCAGGCGAGCTGGGCTGTTAGCCAAAAGCCTGCGGACACGGCGAACATCTTCTCAAGGCGAAGCGCCGTGTCTGGAGTTACGCCTCGGCGCCCGTTGATGATCGCGTTCAAACGCTGGAAGGACATACCAAGCGCCTGGGCAGCCTTCGTCTGCGTGAGGCCGTGCTTCCGTAGGACCCTCGCCAGGTGCACGCCGGGATGCGTTGGGGGACGGTTTTTCGGCAACCGAATCATGGAATCTTCCTTTGGGGGATCGCTACCGTGATCGCGTCATTCGCCAACAAGGGGACAGAGAATGTCTTCGACGGAGAGAACACAAAAGCTGCGCGCAAGGTGTGCCCTACGCATCTTTTCCCTGCCGCCAGGGAGGCGCTGGACGTGCTGACCTACGCGATGAGTCTGCAAGATCTCAAAGGCCTAGGGTACGGGCTGCATAAGCTACACCGAGAGCGAGCGGGGCAGTGGGCAATCAAGATCAACAAGCAATACCGAGTCTGCTTCGTATGGGCATCCGATGGTCCCAGGGACGTGGAAATCACTGACTACCACTAGGATCCGAGTTCGGAGTATAACGTAGCCCGTGCTACGTGTCAAACCGGCCTTGCTGTCATTCTGCAGGTGAGCTGATCGAGGAACTGGCGCAGCGCATGTGTACCGCCTGCTATTGCGACGGCGGTTCCACGTACCGGGCGATCCGGTCCACCAGCGCTTCCGCCTCTGTGCGGCGCTTGCGTCCGGTCGACTTCATGACCTGGCGCATTGCCACGTACAGTCCGCTGGTGAGGGCGACGGGAAAGGTCAGTGCGAAGAGCGCCGAGCCCAGCGCCCCCAGGCCCACGCCGAAACCGACACCCAGCCCGATTCCCATTCCGCCTCCGCCGACGACACCGCCGTAGAGCGCTCCCGCGTAGCTCTGCAGACGCTCTTCGGCCTGGATGCGCGTCTCGCCGTCGCGGGACGCCACGATCACCTGAAGAGAGCGAGTCTGGTAGTCCGAGGTTTCGGATCTCCACGTCAGGGTGCGTCCGACCATCGATGCGTTGCCCGGTACATCGGTGGCCATCTGGATCTCGGTGACAATCTGCTCGTAATCCTCCTCCCGCAGTTCGCCCGGGATGATCCGCTCGGCGCGAACCAGGAGGGGGGTGCCGGCCAGCGAGTCTCTCAGTCCCGTGGGCTCCGGGCCGTCGATGCGGGCCGCGGCCAACTGGATGTAGCGCGGCTCGATCCCCGCCTCCGCAGCCACCTCCTGCAATGTCGCCAGCGTCATCCCGCGACCCTCACGGCCACCGGGCCCACCGGCCTCGTTCGACCGCTGCAGTTCGGTGGCGTACTTCAGCAGACGGCCGACCTCCTTGTCGCTATAACGGCGGGGCGGACCTCGGCGCGGGGGGTCGTCCTGGGGCATGGCGATCTTCTATTGCTCCTCCCCATACACGAACCGCTCCACCTCTCCGTGCACCCGCTCCACCGTCCTGGCGGACGGTGCCGCGGTGAAGGCCGATACGGCAACGGCCACCACGGAGTTCGCCGCAAGGCCCCAGAGCCCGCCGTGGATGCCCATCGGGTTCGGATCGAGCAGGAGCGACCACCACAGGGTGGCCACGCCGGCGGCCAGCCCGGCCAGCACACCCGCCTTGCTCAGCGAGCGGCCGCCCGGGAAGCAGATCCCGATGATGGCGGGCAGCAACTGGAGGGCGCCCGAACCCGAGAGGTTGATGATGCTCACCAGCAGGGCGCTCTCCTGGAGTGACAGCCAGTAGGCCAACACCAACAGCGCCAGGACGATGGCCTGGCCGACGCGCACGTAGTGTTTCTGGCTGCGGTCGCGCACCAGGTAGCGCTGGTACACGTCGCGGGTGAGTACGGTCATGTTGGCGTGCAGGATGGAGTCCAGGGTGGACATGGCCGCGGCCGCCGCGCCGGCCAGGATCAGGCCGGTGAGCCAGGGGGGTGCGAAGTTGAAGAGCATCTCCGGAAAGATGCGGTCCGCCTGAGCCAGGTCCGGAAGCACCAGGGCGCCCCCCAACCCGACCAGCGCCGCCGGGATGTAGAGCGTCATCAGGTAGATGGGCGTAGTCGCGCCCAGCAGCTTGAGCGTCTTGCCATCCACCGCCGTGTAGTAGCGGATCATCATATGGGGCTGCAGGACGATGCCGAAGGAAAGCGTGATCACCATCCCCACCCAGATGCCCGGCGTGAAGAGGCCTTCGGGGCCGGGGAGCGTGAGCAACTCGGGACGCTGATCGGCGACCGCCCGCCAGAGCTCGACCGGCCCCCCGAACAGCTCGAAGGAGAGCACCAGCGCGCCCGCCCAGACCGCGACGTACATCCACACGCCCTGCATGACGTCGGTCCAGTAGACGGCCCGCAGCCCGCCGATGGCCAGGTGCACCGCCGCCACCGCGAGCATCACGAACACGCCGACCTCGAAGGAGATACGCCCGTCCGAAGCGACCTCCACGATGTAGCCCAGCGCGAGGGCCTGCACCTGGATGTAGAGGATGGTGAAGAGCACCGAGAAGAGCGCGATCGCCACCCGCACCGCCTCGGATTCGTAGAAGTCGGCCAGCATGTCCGCCGGCGTGATGTAGCCGAACGTCTTGCCCAGCGCCCAGATGCGGGTGCCGATGACGTAGGTGATGGCACCGACCAGCACCGTCCACGCCCCGGCGGCCCAGAAGCCGATGCCGTGGGTGTAGAAGAACCCGCCGGAACCCAGGAACGCGAAGGCCGAGTGGAAGGTGGCCACAACCGTGAGGTAGAGAACCACAAAGCCCGTGCGCCGGCCAGCCAGGAGGAAGTCCTCCATGTCCACCGACATGTGCCGGTTGGCCACCACGGCCACCCCGAGCGTTATCAGCAGGTAGACGAAGATCAGGCTGGTGGCGACTACCCAGGTTTCCATCAGGGAGCCACCTCTACAGACCCCGCCGATAGGCCCAGATCAGCACGCCAATGAGCACCGAGTACACTGCGAAGAGCGCAACGTAGAGGAAGGGGAGCCCGAGAAAGGTCGGGTCGATCCGGTTCAACACGGTGTGTGTCACCGGCGGCATGGCGAGCATGAACAGCAGAACGAACGCGATCACCGCGATGCGTCCGTCGCGGGTGCGCGGCCAGAGGTGGCTACGGGGAGGATCGGGCCGGGACATGGCGGGGAAGATGCCCGGGGCGGGGACCGCAGGCAAGCGCACCCGCGCGCCCCTCAGTTCAACAGCATCGGCTGCCCCAGCAGCTTGGCCGGGTTCGCTTACCCCCCGGCCAGGAACGAACCGACCCCGGAGCCGGCCAGCCCCGGGGTCGGCGCGTCACAAACCCGCGTCCGGCGTCTAACCAGTCTAGAAGCCGACCGGCCGCGTGGCCGGATCGCACATCGTGGCACGATCGGCGATGGTCGTGTTCTCGTTCAGGTGATACTCGTTGTCGGGCATGAGGAAGCGAACCCCGCCCTGCAACTGGTGGCCGCCGCGCAGGGTGGCGCCCACATCGCGCGGGAACCAGAGCAGATCCGGGTTCTGGAGCTTGGTCATGAAGTAGCGGGCCTCGAGGAACAGGGCCCGGCGCCGCTCTTCGATGATCATGTAGCGGATCTCCTCGGCATCGCCCGGATTCGCGTAGGTCACCAGCGGCAGCCCGTCGGCGGCCCGGAGCTCGTTGACCAGGTCGATCGCCCTCTGACCGCCCTCGACCTCGGCGCGGATCAGCACCATTTCCTTCCAGTTGACCAGGGGTATGTCGGCGCCCTCCGCGTCGTACCTGGCGTTGACGAAGGACTCCACCCCGACCCCCTGGATCTCCGCCTCCATGTGCCGCACGCGCGAGTCGGGCACGGCGGCGTCCTCGTCCATCATGCGATGGTCGCCCGCCGTGCGGATCGGAATGCCGTCCGCCCGGATCGCCCGCCCGTCGGGCAGGATCCCCAGGTTCAGGTAGCCGGTGAAGGGAATGACATCGGGCCACGGGGCACCGGTCACCGGGTTGGGCGGTCCCTCCCACCAGTCGATGACGTCGTACAGCTCACCGTAGTGAATGAAGGTGCCCGCGTAGTAGGGCTTGTTGCGGCGCACCGGGTCTCCCGCATCCCGGGTGACGTAAGCGACGAATCCCTGTGGCACCTGCTGGGCATCGGCCAGCGCACCCGAGCCGTCGCCGGCCATCCAGCGCGCCTGCGCACGCAGCCCGTACGCCATGGCCTGGGCGCTCGAGGCGATATCGAAAGGCATCTCGAAATCTCCGGAACTCCCGATCTCGCCGAGAGCCCGCGTGAGCCGGTCCTCCGCCATGCCCAGCGTCGCTGCGGGCGACATCAGCGGTCCGCCGTCGACGGACACTTCGCACATGGTGGAACCCATCAGGTTGAAGACGGCTCCCTCGTAGAGGGACGCGATCGCCAGAAAACGGGCCCGATTGGACACCTGATCGGCAGTCCACTCGTTCTCGAGCTTTTCGTGCAGTCCGGCGGCGAAGCTGCGCGCGGTCATGAAGTCGAGGAACCGGAATTGGTAGTTGTACTGGAAGTGTCCGCAGTCGGTGCCGCCGCTGCAGAGATAGACTTCACCGCCGTCCTCGCGGCCGTGAATCTCCCATACGTAGTCGTTGTAGGTGTTCTGAAAGTGGGTGATGATCGTGTTGACCTGGGTCTGGGCTCCGGCCGGATCCACCAGCGCCTCGTCCGTGAGCTGGGCGGGCAGGTCGACCTCCAGCACGTCGCTGCAGGCGCCGAGAACCGCAAGCGAGAAGCCCGTCACCAGAACAGCGAGGGCTCGCCGCATCCAATGCGCGGTGCGCGCGTATTCAGAAAAGCTGTTCATATGCATCTATCCTCCGACGGTATTTCGTTCCCGGACAACATCAGAAGGTGACCCGCATCTCGAGGTGCATGCTCGTAAGCGGCGCCATGAGCCTGTGGTTCGCGCTCCCGAAATCGGACGTGCCCATTTCGGGGTCGAGAACCGGGAGACCGGGATTCCCGGCCTGCGTGCCGAGGAAGTTCCCCACCTCCTTCTGGCGCTGCCAGATGGTCCACAGTTCGCGGCCCGAGAAAGACAGCGACGCGCGATCCGCCCCGATGCGATTGGCCATCGCCTGGGTGAAGTTGTAGCGGACCCCGACCTCGCGGAGCTTCCAGAAGTCGGCGTCGAAGTAGCCCCAGGTGGCCTGGGAACGATACCGGTCACCGGCGACCCAGACCGGGTCGCACTCGCAGCGGGAGTCGTAGCTGTTGTTGTAGCGGTGCCCCCACTCCTGCGCGCCGTCCAGCCCGACCTTGCCGTAGCCGCCGTCGGCCAGCAGGTGGATGGAGACGGCGTTGTCGAGAAGGCTGATGCTCGGGTTGACCGAGAACCTGTACGGGAAGAAGGCCGGTCCGGCCATGATGTTGTACCCGGCGTCCGCGCAGGGAATCAGGGGTCCCCCGAGGATCACGCCGTACTGATCGGTCGGCCCGGTGCCGGAGGGAACGGTCGCCGGAGTCCCATCCGGACCGATGATGACGCCCGCGTCGCACATGGCGCTGACGTTCTCGCCGTAGGCGTTCCGGACCGGACCGTTGGGGTCGAACTGGGCCGACATCACGTAGTACCTGGGCTCGGAGTAGTTCGGGTACGGCAGCCCGATCCGGATCTCGCGGGTGCCCGCGAAGGATCCCAGGTCCTTGATGCGGTTCATGACGTAGGACCCGTTCAGCCCCAGGTTGACGGAGATGCCCGACCCCTCGTAGAGCCGGGTGTTGACCGAAGCCTCCCATCCCCAGTTGTCGATGCGGCCCAGATTGCGCTGCGTGACTCCGCCGAAGCCGAGGCTGGGCGGAAGGGCCACGGCGAGGAGCGCATCCTCGTTCTTCTGGTCGAAGTAGGTGAACTCGGCGGATACCCGGTCGTCCAGCAGCGCGACATCGAACCCGACCTCGAGCTCCGTGCTGCGCTCGGGACCCACCGCGGGGTTGCCCGGATTGGAGGGGTCGAGGGCCGTCGTCCCGCCCGCTCCGGGGATGACGCTGTACTGGTTGGTTCCGGCGAAGGCGTCCGGCTGCCGGCCGGCCTGGCCCCACGCGCCGCGCAGGCGGAACGAGTTGACCATGTCGAAGTTCCAGAAGCTCTCTTCGGACATGACCCATGTGGCCGAGACCTTGGGATAGGTCTCCGGCTCGAGCTCGGCGCCGAAGGCGGAGTTGTCGTCGAAGCGGACCGCACCGGTCAGGAACAGCCGGTCGTTGTAGCTGAACTCCTCCTGCACGTAGAAGCCGATGGACTTGTTCTCGATGTAGTCGAAGTTGAGGTCGGCGCTCGCAGGCGGCGTCTGGTTGACCGTGCGCGAGAAGGGAGACGCGAATCCCCGTCCGGTGGTGCCGAGCATGGAGAGGCGCTCGAAGTAGTACTGCGCACCCACGGAGGTCGCGGTTCCCCAGGCGTCGGTCAGCGGAACCCGGGCGGTGGCGGACCAGTCCGCCGTGAAGTTGGTGGTGACCGGGCGCTCCAGCACGACCAGCCCGGAGGCGGTCTCCTCGTACACCGGCGACAACTGCACCTCGAGGGGCCAGAGCACGTTGTTCTCGTCCCAGCCCTTGTCCAGGCCGACCACGACCCGTGACGAGAGCCAGTCGCCAGTGGTGAAGTTGAGCGTGCCGCTTCCGGTGAAGCGGCTGAACTCGCGCGTCGCCTCGAGCTTGGCCACGTCCGAGGGGAGGTGCTCCTGGAACCCCATCAGCCGCGCGCATGCGTTGCGCCCGTTGATGCGCGGATAGCAGAAGCCGTTGCCCCACGCCAAGTCCTCCCAGATACCGCCGTCGCCGTCCGCGGGCGACAGGAACCTCGTCTTGCCGTCCACATATCCGGTGGAGACGTCGAGCGAGAAGTTCTCGGAGAAGACGACGCCGACGTTGGCGCGCAGGCGCAGTGCCTTGTTCCAGTTGTAGTAGGTGATGCCTTCGTCGTTGTCGTAGTTCCCGGAGAGGAAGTAGCGGTAGTTCTGGGTGCCGCCGCGCACCCCCAGGTTGTAGCTCTGGCTGAGCCCTCTCTGGAACAGCTCGTCCTGCGGCCACGGGAAGGCTCCCTGGTCGATCAGGACGTTGGACTCCTCGTAGGCGTTGTAGGGCACGAGCCCCTCGCCCTCGCGGCAGGGCGGGTCGAAGCTTCCCTGGCACGTCCACTTGGTGCCGATGCGCGCCGCCGGATTGCGCAGGTAGTTGGTGCCCATGCGCACCGAGGCGTCGAACTGGGCCTCGCCCTCGGCGCCGCGCTTGGTGATGATCTGTATCACTCCGGCGGAAGCCTCGGTGCCGTACAGCGTCGCTGCCGCCGGTCCCTTGATGATCTCGATGCTCTCGATGTCCTGGGGATTGAAGTCGTTGAGGACGTTGACCTCCCGCTCATTCCCCAGATCGGGTCCGGCCTGCGAGTTGTTGTTCACGCGCACGCCGTCCACGTAGATGAGGGGATTGGAGCCCAGATTGAAGCTCCCGGTGCCTCGGACCTCGATCGCCGACCCGGTCCCGACGTTCCCGCCGGCCCTGGCGAACTGCACTCCCGGGGTCCGGGCGGTCAGCAGGTCCTGCATGTTGAGCACCGCCACCTCCTGGGTGACCTGCGCAGCCTCCAGCGTGGCCACCGCGTTGCCGATCGCGCGCCGCTGGGTGCCGCCGGGCGTCCCGGTCACGATGATCTCGTCGAGCCCCAGAGCCTCCTCGGTGAGCTGGAAATCCAGCAGGGTGGTCTCGTCGGCCGTCACCGTCACCTCGATGGTCGAGGAGGTATAGCCGATGCGCTGGGCCGTGACCGAGTGGGTGCCGGCGGGTACGCCCGCCAGGAGATAGCGCCCGTTCTGCTGCGTGAGGGCGCCGATGCTGGGTTCGGCGATGAAGACCTGCACGGCGGCCAGGGGCTCGCCGGTCTGCCGATCGGTTACCGTTCCCGTCAGGGCCGCCTGCTGTGCCTGCACGCCCGGCACAAGCACGAGAAAGGCCGCCGCGGACAGGGAAAGAAGACAAAGTCGTCGAAGCATGGCTCCTCCAGGGTGAGGGATGGCTGGGGGCGCCACGGCGAGATGGGACCCGGGGCGGCGCCAAGCGGGGACGGAGCACAAGGAGAGCGCTCCGAGAGGTGGGTCACGCGAGACGCGCTGCGGGCGAGCGGAAGGCAGCGCTTACCAGCCCCGGCGACTCCGGCAGCGGAATTCCTCCGGCAGTCCGCGAATCGCGATCACTCAATCTGATCGCCCGCTTGACTGATACGGAGCGGGGTTCCGCGTGTCAAACGGCGCGGTTGTACGGGGTTACGTTCGGCGGTCCGGCCAATCCGGCGCGCGAACTCAGCCCGGACCGGATCGCGTCTCGATGTGGATGGAGCCGTCCGCGGAACCCTCGAGAAAGGCCGAGGCCGCCCCTCGCAGCACCCGGACGTTGCGCACGTCGCGCGCCGGGATCTGGCTCAGGATCTCCATGGCGGGGCCGAAGGTCCCGATCCGCACCCCGTCGAGGAACACCGCCGGTTCGCCGCTCAGCCCGAAGGTGCCAGTGCCACGCAGGCGCACCGGATTCGTGTTCAGGCCCAGGTTTCCCGAGTTCGGGTTCATGTCCAGGACCTTGCGGGCCACGAGCTCGGCGGCGGTTCTGGCTTCGCCCGTGCCGACCGGCGGGATCGCGAGCTCTCCCAGGACGACATCGGTCCTGGGCATCATGACCTGCATGTAGAGCACGACGTCGCGCACCACCTCCACCTGCTCCACCACCACCGGGTATCCCGGCGCCTCGATGCGCACCGCCAGCGCGCCGAGCGGCACGCCCTCGAACGAGAAGGTGCCGTCCCCGCCGGTGACCGCCTCAAGCTCGGTGCCGACCACCGTCACGCGGGCCGAATCGATGAGGGAGAGCGTGCCCTGGTCGGCGACCACCCCGTGGAGCGGCCTCTGGGCCAGAGTCGACGCCGGCGCGAAGACGACGGCGGGGATGAGGGCCAGAAGGCCGGCCTTCGCGCGCACGACGGGCAAGAACTCGGTTGGCAGGCCGGAAAGCAGATTCATCGGACCTCCATCGGTCCCGGTGGCCTATCATTACACGTAAGTATACGCGCATCGGGAGGTTCACGCCCGGTGCCGGGTCCCGAGGTGAGACGGGCCGTGGGCTGGTGACCCCGCGGCCGCAGGGAACGAAAGGAGTTGGGTAAGCCGATGCCGCGACGCGCCCGCAGCATGTGGTCTCCGCCGGCAAGCCGGCTGAGCGTGCTACCGATCGGATTGCTGGTGGCCGCGCTGACCGCCTGCACCTCGACGCGGGGTGAGCCGCGGCCTGCCGGCCGTGTGGAGGGAATCTCCCTGGAGGTCAACAACCAGAGCCGCAACGCCGTGACCATATACGTGTGGAGCGACACCTACCAGAACCGCCTGGGGATGGTCGAGGCGCTTAACCGCGACACCTTCAACTTCCGATGGAACCTGGCAGGGCGCGTGTACTTCCTGATGGACTTTCTCGCCCAGGGATGCGTCCTCTCAGAGCCCATCGACGTCATCGACGGCGACGAACTCATCCTCACCGTTCAGCCGATCGACCACCGGCGCGCCTCTCGGGCGGCCTGCCGCAGGCCGTAGATCCCCGGTTCGGACGGAGCGAGCCGCCGCCGCGGCGCGATGCGTCTCTACGGCGTACCCGCCCCCTCAAGCTCGTAGCGGTAGCCGAGCGCGCGCCCCTCGATGGAAACACCGAAGTCCGCGCTGGCGCCCGGCGCCGGAGCACCGGTTTCCAGGACCCGCTCTCCCAGCACCCCGGCGTTGTCGTGAAAGATGAAGCGCAACCGCAGCGGCGCGCCCTCCGGCAGCGCGTTCCCCACGATGCGCCCCTGAACCAGCGTCCTCTCGTCGGTAACGCGCAGCCTCAGCCCCTCGAGGTGGACGGGTAGACCATCGGAACGGGCCACCCCGGCGCGCGCCCCGGCTTCGTCTCCCGTCTCCAGCCGGGCCCGCGCCGTGATGAGATGCGCTGCCTCGCTCAGCGGATCGACCGCCAGCAGACGGTCGCCGGCGTCGGCGAGCGCCGCCCACGCCTCGTACGCAAACAGCGCGTTGGCGTAGTTGAACCACGCGTCGCGCGAGTCGGGCTGCCTTTCCGTGAGCAGCTCGAACGCCCGCGCGGCTTGCTCGTAGCGCGATGAGCGGAAGAGCGTGATCCCCATGTTGAACAGGTCGGCTGCGGCCAGCGACTCGTCGGTGAGGAGCGAAGCGTAGAGTCCGGCGGCCTCGTCCGCGCGACCGAGCTCCACCAGGGTCCTCGCGAGATCGCTCCGCACACGGATGCTCTCGGGATCGCGGGCCAGCTGCTGCCGGAGCAGCGGCTCGACGTCGGCGAAACGGCCGGCGACGAGGAGGAGCTGCACGAGCCGACTCTCGGTGTCGGCGCGCAGTTCGGCGCGCACGCGCAACTCATCCTCCCCCAGCAGGCGGGTCGCGGGGCGTCTCTCCAGGCCGCGCAGCGCATCCTGATACACGCGGATGGCTTCGTCCCGGCGGCCCAACTCTACCAGCAGGCTGGCCAGGTTTCGATGCGCCGCGGGCTGCAGGTCGTAGATCTCCGTGGCCCTGAACCAGTGCTCGGCGGCCGCATCCGTCTCACCCCTCGCGTACGCCTCCAGGCCCGCGTTGAAGGCCCTGGCCCAGGCAGCCTCGCGCTCCGGCTCGATGTCCAGTTCGTACGCGGGGTAGATGCGTTCGGCCACCGCGAACCAGCGGTGGGCATCGCGGTAGTCCCCGAGCCTGGTCCCCGCTACGCCGGCGAGGAAGTAGTGGATGGAGTTGTCCGGGTCGGCTTCGATGCCCTCCAGCGCCTGGGCGAGCGCGGCTTCCTCCTCCCCATTGATGTTGAGGTAGAGGGTCGCGGTCTGCGAAAACCGGGTCTCGGCAGGCGGGATTCCGGGAGGGTAGACGATCCCGGTGGGCGACTGTACCGGTCCCGCCGGGCCCCGGCCCACCGCGCACCCCAGGAGCAGCATCCCGGCCAGCAGGGCACCGGCCGCGGGGCGCGGTCGCATCACGTCCACGGGAAGGGGATGCTGAAGACCGCCGAGCGCGCCACCGCGACGCCCTGTTCGCGCGCGGGCCGAAACGAGATCACTTCGTTAACGAGTTCCAGCGCGATCTCGTCGACGCGCCGGTCGCCGCTGGACTCCATGATTTCGGACCACTGCACTGACCCCCTGCGGTCGATCCAGAGGGTGACGCGCACCGTCATGAAGTCCTCTTCGGCCAGCCCTTCCTGCGCCGCGGAACGGCGCATGAAGTCCATGACCTCATCGGGATTGCGCACCAGCACCCAGGCCGAAAGAGAGGTCAGCGAGAGTTCGGGCTCGAGGACGGAGAGCCGGTCGAGATCGAGCTCGTCGGGATCCGGCAGCGATTCCAGCGACGCCGTGGAGGCGCTGCCTCCGATCTCGAGCGCGTCTTCGGCAGGGGCTGCCTCGCCCCCGGAAGATATGGAGAGGTCCGGTTCGGAGAGCTCCAGCTCGGGTTCGACGACAACCGGCCGGGGTGCCGCATGTCCACGCAGCCGGTCCAGGAAACTGCCCCCGCTGCCCCCGCCACCCCCGCCGGCCGCGTCCGCGAACCCGGCGAGATCGGAATCCTCTTGCCCCTCCTCCTCTTCAACCTCTGCGGCGGCAGCCGAATCCTCACCCGCACCCGACACGGCCGCGAACGCGATGGCCTCCAGGCCCGAATTGGGTCCGGGAGGCTGGAGGAGGATCCACTCCGTACCCCGGGCGCCGAAGATGGGCTCCGGCGACAGATCCCTGAGCCTCCATCCCGGGAAGAACGCGAAGCCCGCGACATGGACGGACACGGCAACCACGATCGACCAGGCCAGCCGATCGCCCCACTGTGCCTTGAAACGGTCGTTGGCGGTGGGAGCGAACATGGGTCACACTAGGAAGGGACGTGCGGAACGGACAAGCCCGATCCGCGTCATCCGGAGACCGCGCCGGAACGGAACCGCATGAAGATTCCCCTGCCCTGGCTGGCGGCTATCCTGACCGTGTGCGCCTTCATGCTCTGGTTGTCGTCGACTCGGCCGGAGCCCGCGGCGCACACCCCGGCTCCGCTTCCGGCCGAACCGGACCGGATCGAACTCCCGACCGAGGGGTCGTCTATGCCGTGCCAGATCCCCCTCCCATGGCGAATCGCGCGGCTGGACGAGGAGTTCGGGCTCGACGTCCTGACCGTGGCAACGGTGCTGAGCGAGGCTGCCGCACTCTGGGAAACGGCAGTCGGCCAGCCGCTTTTCGTGCATGATCCGGAGGCCGGCATGCCCGTCCGCCTGATCTACGACCAGCGCCAGGCGCGCACGGACGAGCGCAGGCGGCTGGAGGCGGAGGTGGAGCGCTCGCGCGAGTCCCTGGAGCCCGCCGATTTCGAGGCTCGCGCCCGCGAACTCGCGGAACGCCTGCCGCCCGACACCGCGGAGGCTGCCGTATACCGCGAGGCGGTTGTCCGCGACGGCGGCGGCAGCGTCACCGTCAGCCGCGAGATCCGCATCCACCGCTTCGCCGATCTGGAAGATCTTCGACGGGTCGCGGCACATGAACTGGGGCATGCCCTGGGCCTCGGACACGTGCCGGACGCGGGGTCGCTGATGCGTGGCGGACCGGCACCCGAGGGCGACGACCGGACGAGCCCGGTGGTGGGCCCCGCCGACCTCGATCGGTTGCACGCTCTGTGCCCCGGACTCCGGGTCGCAGCCAGCCGCCCGAACTGATCCACAACTCTTTGCGGCTCCCGCTTATCCATCCTATACTGAAGGCTGGTGCGGAGTGTCTCGTCGCGACGAGGCGAGTCCCCTTTGGTTCAGGCGGAGGCAATGAGAACACTCGTCATCGGCACGTCTCTGGGTGTGGCGCTGGCACTGCTCGGCGGTTCGCATTCTCTTCCCCGCGCGGAGTCCCCACCCGAACTGGCGCGGGCCCCGTCCGCAACTCACGCGCCGTCGATCGAGTCTCCTGTCCTCACGCGGGTGGTGACGCAGTATTGCCAGGTGTGCCACAACGACGCGCTGCTCACGGGCAACGTCTCGTTCCAGGGATTCGAGGTGGAGCGTGCTCCGGAGCGGGCGGAGACTGCCGAACGCATGATCCGCAAGCTGCGTGCGGGCATGATGCCGCCCCCGGGGATGCCGCGTCCGTCGGGCGACACCCTCCAGGTGCTGGTCGAAACTCTGGAACAGCTGGTCGACGAAGCCGCGGCCTTCCGCCCCAATCCCGGATCCCGACGGTTCCAGCGTCTGAGCCGTGCGGAGTATGAGCGGGTCATCCGCGACATGCTTGATCTCGAGATCGACGCCGGCCGCTGGCTCCCCGCCGACGTTCTGCTCGGCAGCTTCGACAACCTGTCCGCGGCGCAGGGGCTTTCGACGACCCTCCTGGCTGCGTACATGCGCGCCGCCACCGAAGTCAGCCGCCTCGCCGTGGGCAACCCCGACGCGGTTTCCTCCTCGTCGAAGTACACCAACCCGATCGAGGTCTCGCAGCACGCCTGGGATCACATCGAGGGAACCCCGTTCGGCACCCGCGGCGGGATGGTGGTCACCCACGACTTCCCCGCCGACGGCGAATACGTCCTGACGGTGGAAACCCTGTTCGGACAGGGCACCGGCTTCGAGGACCTCGACCTCTCGATCGACGGCGAGGGCGTGGCGGTCATACCGATCCCGCACAACGGCGAGCGTGTGCCGCTCCGCACCGATCCCGTTTTCGTGCGCGCGGGCCAGCGCCAGGTGGCGGCAGCCTTCGTGCGGCGCATGGACGGTCCCTACGACGACCGCTTCAGCCCGTTCGACTGGTCGTTCGTGGGCGGCGAGGACGCCCAGCAGTGGGCCAACTACGGCATCACCGCGCTCCCGCACCTCTCCAACCTGATGATCACCGGGCCCACCACCGTGACCGGCGTGTCCGACACGCCGACCCGGGACAGGGTCTTTTCGTGCCGTCCGTCGTCCGCGGCGGATGAGCGTCCGTGCGCGGAGTCCATCGTCGCGAGACTCGCGGAACAGGCCTATCGGCGCCCCGTCACCAACGAGGACATGCTGGGGCTGATGGCGTTCTACGACCAGGGATCCGCCGACGGCGGGTTCGAGATCGGCGTGCGCACCGCGCTTCAGGCACTGCTCGCGAGCCCCTCGTTCGTGTTCCGACTGGAACGCGAGCCATCCGGCGCCGGCGAGGGCGAGAACTACTACCTGAGCGACCTGGACCTGGCCTCCCGGCTCTCGTTCCTGATCTGGGCTTCGGCACCGGACCAGGAGCTGCTTGATGTCGCGGCGGGCGGACGGCTCTCCGACGACGCCGTGCTCGAAGCGCAGGTGCGGCGCATGCTCGCCGATCCCCGCTCGGAGGCGCTGGGAACGCGCTTCGCGCATCAGTGGCTGCGCCTGCAGGACGCCGCCAAGAACAACCCGGAGCCCTACCTGTACCCGGACTTCACGGGTCAGCTGAGCGACGACCTGGTGCGGGAGACCGAACTCTTCTTCAACCATCTGGTGCAGCAAGACCGCAACTTCCTGGAGTTCTTCAGCGCCGACTACACGTTCCTCAACGAGCGCGTGGCCCGGCATTACGGGATCGAAGGCGTCACCGGAAGCGACTTCAGCCTGGTCACGTACCCCGACGACAAGCGCCGCGGCATCCTCGGGCACGGAAGCGTGTTGCTCCTGACCTCGATGTCGGCGCGCACCTCTCCGGTTCTGCGCGGCAAGTGGGTCATGGAGGTCCTGATGGGTACGCCTCCACCGCATCCTCCGCCCAACGTTCCCGCCTTCGACCAGACAGAGGGAACGGCGGACGGCCGCCGCCTCACCACCCGCGAGCGGATGGAGCGGCACCGCGCCAATCCGACCTGCAACGCCTGCCACCGCTTCATGGATCCCATCGGCCTCGCGCTCGACAACTACGACGTGACGGGCCGCTGGCGCATCCGCGAGAACATGGTGGCGTTGGACACGCGCGGCGACTTCTACGACGGAACCCCCATCACCACGCCGGCGGAACTGACCCAGGTCATCCTCAAGCGTCCGGTCCCGCTCGTGCGCAACTTCACGGCGCATCTGATGGCGTACGCGATCGGCCGCCCCGTGGAGTACTTCGATCAACCGACCATTCGAGCCATCGCGAACGACGCGGAGGCCGAGGGATACAGAATGTCCGCCTTCGTTCTGGGGGTCGTGAAGAGCGATCCGTTCCGGATGAGACGAACCGAGGCGACCGCAGACACCGAAGCCAACCAGGGAGTGTAAGCGACCATGAACTTCATCACGGGAAAGCACCTTTCTCGCCGTACCTTCCTTCGCGGGATGGGCACGACGGTCGCCCTGCCCCTGCTTGATGCAATGGTCCCCGCGGGCCGGCTGTGGCGCGACCGCGCCGCCACCGACTTCACGCGCTTCGTAGGCATCGAGGAGTCGATGGGGTGCGCGGGCGGGAGCGACTGGGGCGACCAGCAGTTCCTGTTCGCGCCCGAGAAGGTCGGCCGCGATTTCGAGTTCGTGGCGACCAGCCAACTCAAGCCGCTCGAGGCATACCGCGAGTACCTGACGGTGATCAGCAACACCGACTCGCGGATGGCGGAGGCGTACCGCGCGGAGGAGATCGGCGGCGACCACGACCGCACGACGGCCGTCTTCCTGACCCAGGCCCATCCCAAGCAGACCCAGGGCTCGGACGTCTATCTCGGGACTTCGCTGGACCAGTTGCACGCCCGGCGGTTCGGGCAGGACACCGCGCTCCCCTCGCTCGAGCTCACCACCGAGTCGATCGATCGTGGGGGCGGATGCGCCTACAACTACCACTGCGCCTACACGACCTCCGTGGCGTGGGCCTCTCCCACCCAGCCGCTTCCGGCCATTCGCGAGCCGCGCGCGGTCTTCGAGCAGCTCTTCGGCGCGGGTGACTCCGCCGCCGACCGCGCCGCCCGCCGCCGCACCGACCGCAGCGTCATCGACTGGATCGCCGCCGAGGTGGCGCGCCTGAAGAGAGACCTGGGGGCGGTCGACCGCCGTGCGATGGACGAATACCTGACCCACATCCGTGAGCTGGAGCGCCGCATCGAACTGGTCGAGGAGCGCAACACCAGCGGCGACGAGCGGGCGATGCCCGAAGCTCCGTCCGGTGTCCCGGATTCCTGGGAAGAGCACATGGAGATCATGTTCGACCTCCAGTTGCTCGCGCTGCAGACGGACATGACCCGGGTGATCACCTTCAAGATCGGCTTCGATCAGTCGAACCGGACCTTCCCGCTGAGCGGCACCAACAAGTCTATCCACGGGGCTTCGCACCACGGCAACGTCCCCGCCGACATCATGGACTTCAACCTCATCAACACGCACAGGCTGAGCCTGATGGGCTACTTCCTGGAGAAGATGAAGAACACGATGGAGGGCGACGCTTCGCTGCTTGACAAGACCGCGATCGTCTGGGGCTCGTCGATGGGCGATCCGAACCTGCACAACCACCGCCGCTGCCCGCTCATCCTGATGGGGCACGCCAACGGCGCCCTGGAAGGCAACCTGCACCTGCGCGCGCCCAAGGGTACACCGATGGCCGACGCGTTCGTGAGCCTGATGCAGGGCATCGGACACGATGACATGCGGGCGTTCGGCGACAGCGTGAGCGCGTTCCCGCTGACGTTCCCGAGGGGCGGCATCGCCGACGCGCTCCGGGAGGCGGGTTCGTGAGGGCCCTTGACATGGCGGCGCGATGCCGCACGAGTCTGTTGGGCGTAACCCTGCTGCTGGTTTCGCTCGCCGGCTCCGTTGAGGCCCAGGATGCCGAACTGATCGGGGCTGCGAAGCGGGGTGACGCGGATGCGGTGCAGGCGCTGCTCGCCGGAGGCGCGGATCCGAACCTGGCGCGGGGCGACGGCATGACCGCGCTGCACATGGCGGCGCTCGAGGGACACGCCAGTGTGGTGTCGGTGCTGCTGGGAGCGGGCGCCGAGGTCGGCGCGACCACGCGCATCGGGGCGTACACGCCGCTCCACCTGGCCGGCCAGGGCGGACACGGCGCGGTGGTGCGGGCGCTGCTTGAGAAGGGCGCGGATGCGACATTGGCGACCACCAACAGCGCGACCACCCCGCTTCACCTGGCCGCGCGGGTGATGGACGGCGAGGAAGCCGCCGCCGCGCTGCTGGAGCACGGGGCCGACGTGAACGCACGCGAGGGCTCCGTCGGCCAGACCCCGCTGATGTTCGCGGCCGCCTACAACCGGACGCCGACCATTCAGGTGCTCCTGAAGCACGGGGCGGACCCGAACCTGGCCACGAGGGTGGTGGACGTGCTGCGCAACGTGGCCATCGACCGCGAGGCCAGCCAGCTCCTGCGCGACCGAATCGAGGGGCTTCGCTTCGAGGCCGAACCCGGCACGGAACCCGAATTGACCCCCGCGCAGGTGCAGGAGGCGATCGCCGCCCAGCGGGCGTTCCTGCGCGGCGACCACTCGCAGCGGGACTTCGACCCCGACGATCTCATCCAGCACCGGGCGGACTACCCGGGCGGCCCGCCGCTCGCACGCCCCCCCTACCGGGAGACGCTGGTCGGCATGACCGGCGGCATGACCGCACTGCTGCACGCCGCCCGCGAGGGGCACGTCGGAGCAGGGCTCGCCCTGCTGGACGGCGGGGCCGACATCGACCAGGTCAGCGGCGACGGCACCAGCCCGCTGCTGATGACCATCCTCAACGGCCAGTTCGATCTGGCCATGGAGCTGGTCGAGCGCGGCGCCGACCCTGACCGGGCCGCCGACACCGACGGCATCTCCCCGCTGTTCGCGGTCCTGCAGACCCACTGGGCGCCCAAGTCCAACTACCCGCAGCCGCGCGCGCACGACAACGAGCAGACCGAGTACCTGGAGCTGCTGCAGGCGCTTCTGGACGCCGGCGCGGACCCGAACGTCCAGCTCAACACGCACCTGTGGTACTGGGAGTTCGGGCTCACCAAGATGGGCATCAACCTGGAGGGCGCCACGCCGTTCTACCGGGCCGCCTTCGCGCAGGACATCGAGGCGATGAAGATGCTGGCCGCCCACGGCGCCGATCCCGACATCCCAACCCGCTGGCCAGCGGTTGGCATGCGGGAGCGCCGCCAGCAGGACGGGCGCCAGCAGGAGGATTCAGGTCTTCCCTGGATTCCTGAGGACTCGTACAACGCCTATCCCATTCACGCGGCAGCCGGTGGCGGCTGGCAGGGACTCGGCGCCTTCAGCGTGCGCAGCGTCCCCGACAACTTCCTCAACGCGGTCAAGTATCTGGTCGACGAACACGGGGCGGACGTGAACCTGGCCGACTCGTGGCTGTACCGGCCCATCCATTACGCCGCGGCCCGGGGCGACAACGAGCTCATCATGTACCTGGTCGAGCAGGGAGCGGACGTGACCGCCATTACCCGGCTGGGTCAGTCCGCGGCGGACATGGCGCGCGGCGGTCGCTCCGGCTTCTTTGTGCGCGTAGCATATCCCGAGACCGAGGAGCTGCTGGTCAGCCTTGGCTCGAGCCGGGAGTGCGAGCACACCCACTTCCTCGACACGGGCGACTTCTGCGAGGGACTCGGGGTCCACGACCCGTGGAAGGAGAAGGGGATTCCGCAGACGACCGAGACGGTGGTGCCGCCACCGCCTCCTCCGGGAGGGAATCGGAGGTAGGCGCCGAAGCTAGTCCTCCCAGCTCACCGCGTCCCCCACCTGGATGCGGGCGTCGCTCAGCACCGTGCAGAAGACTCCGCCTCGCCAGTCGGGGTCGAGGGCGTCCCGCAAGCCGGTGAGTTGTTCCTCCATGATCGTGCAGGGCCGGGTCTCCCCGCGCACCTGAAGCACGCAGCCGCCGATACGGATCCGGCGGTCGCGCGTGTCGGCCAGGCTCACGCCGCTCACCATCAGGTTCGCGCGCCTGAGAGCCGGGTCGACCGACGTGCCTAGCTCGTCGTTGAGCGTGTCGAAGACTTCTTTCTCTATCAACGTGACCTGGCGCCGGGCGCGTCCGTAGTTCGCATCCCCGGCAAGTCCGCCCCCCGCTTCTGCGGTGGCCTCCGAGACGGCGCTCATCTCGCCCCCACGCTGCCGCTTCAGCCAGATCGCCTCGAGTCTTCCGCTCATCCGTCTCGCTCCTGTCGCTTTCGCTCCGGTTACCGGATATGTCGTGGTTTCAAGGGTTTATCGTCGTCGCGGGCTCCGGATGAACCTTCGTTCCCTCCTCGGTCCGGACCGCTCCAGAATACCCCATCGGGTCGCTGAAGGCGAGAGACGGTGCGCGCTGGTCGGGTGATCGGCCCTGGACGTTGTCCGGGCCCGTCTCGATCCGCGGGGTCGAGCACGCGGTAAAGACGTCCCGGTCAGCCATGGACTCGCCCGGGAGTCCGGGTTCGGAATGCTCCATGAAGGGGATCTCAAGCCAACGACGTGCGGTCGGTCGGTGGCTGCGGGCCACCGATTCACGTCCGCCGAGAGCATACCCCCAACCCGGAGACTGTGGACATGACCACTCGACGCAAGACCTCGAGCCGCCTCACATGGGCCGCGCTGGCCCTTGCGGCCGCCCTCGCCCTGCCAACCGGCCCTGCATCCGCGCAGCACTTCTATCACGACGAACCCGTCGAAGAGAAGATCGTCGATGGGCGTCCGGATCGCGACCCCGACGGCAACTGGATCTGGTGCTGGCCGCTGTACTGGTTCATTTTCTGCGGGACCAGATAGGTCGGCAACCGGCCCCGGCGCGGTTGTGTCGCCGGTGGCGGGCGGTCGTCCTGGCCACCGCCACCGGCGAGCGCTACAGCCCGCAGGACCGACCCGGGCTGTGGTCGTTGCCCGCGGATGAACCCCGCCTCAGTTCGCCGGCACCGCCTCCATCAGCAGGCTCAGCGCCTCGTTGAGCGCCCGGCCGCCCGGTCCGCCGCCACTGTAGTGGCCGATGCGTACCACCACCATGTCGTGCGTGGGGATGATGATCGTGCTCTGGCCTCCGGCGCCCGCCATGCGGAAGGCGCTCGTCGGGATGGGGCGGCTGCCGTCGCCGTTCACCCAGAAGAAAGCGCCTCCGTAGACGGGGCGCCCGTCGGCCACCCAGGCGGGAGCAAGCGTGGACGCGTACTCCACGTATCCCTCGGGCAGAATACGCTCGCCGTCCACGACGCCGTCCTGCAGGTACAGGTTGCCCAGCCGGGCCCAGTCGCGTCCGCTGCCGAAGCCGTATCCCTGGAGGAGGAAGTTGCCGTAGGGATCGGTCATGGCGATGAAGTTGCGCATCCCCAGCTTGTCGAAGAGATGCCGCTGTGGGAACTGGTGGTAGTTCTCGCCCAGCTCCCCCTCGACGCCCAGGCGGACCAGGTAGTTGGTGAGTACGGGGTCGCAGTTCCGGTACCGTCCAACCGTGTCGGGCTCCCACTGCTGATCCTTGCCGGCAGCCCACTCGAATGAGTTGACGGTGCCCGTATAGAGGTACAGGTGGTCGGGGTACCCGATGTCCGGGTCGTCGCCGGGATCGCCCAGGTTGCGGCAGCGCAGCCCGGATGACATGCGCATGATGTCGCCGATGCGGATGGCCTGGCGCGGGTCGCCTTCGCCCTGCCACTCGGGTATCGGCGCGGACTGCCAGAGGTCGTAGACCCCCTTCTGGATCAGGATGCCCATGAGCGTGCCGGTGAGGCTCTTGTTCATGGACCAGCTCTCCAGGGGAGTGGTGTGGTCGATGCCCTCGCGGTAGCGCTCAGCCAGCAGACGGCCCCGGTGGGTCACCACGAAGGCCGCAGTCAGCGCCTCGGGGGGCGCGAAGGCCGCATCCACCGCCTGCGCCACCTTGTCCATGTCCACGTCGGCCGGAAACGGCTCGTCCGAAAGCAGGTCGCCCAGCGGCCAGGGCGTGGTCTCGGCGTCCGGGAGGGTCGACACCACCTCGACCGACTCGTAGTACGGCTCGTCCTCGCCGATGGGGAGAGCAAGGCACCCCTGGTCGCCGTGCAGCTTGGCCGAGCGCACGGTGCCATCCGGCAGGGTGAGGTGCACGCGCTGGTTCTCATAGTCCACCACCCGGTCGGTCACGGCGCCGCGATGTTGGCGCAGCGCGGTGAAGAAGCCGGTGTGCTCGGCGGCGAAGTCCGGATCCAGCCCGGAGAGGAAGACGTTGGAGCACAGGATCTTCGCGAACCCCGCAGTCGAATGCACCACCGGGTCTCCCGGCGGCAGCGCGTACTCGCCAGGAAGTTCGAGCTCGGCAGCGCGCGCGAGAAGTTGCGCCTGCGGATCCCCGGCGGCCGGTTCAGGCGCGTCGTCGGCCGGGGCGCAGCCGGCGGCGAGGAGCGCAAGGAGGACGAAAGACGGGATGAGGCGGTGCAGCATCTTCATGACTCCTCTGGAAGGATGTGGAGACCGACCATCGGCCGAACCATCGAGAGATTCACCATACGAACCGGCTGCGCGGGCAACAAGGCGAATGGACGAGCGAGCACCACCGCTTCGCCGCAGACCAAGGTAGGAAAGAGCGAGCCTCAACTCCCTTTCCCGGCCCGACGCCAAAGGCTAGTCTGAGCCTGCCGCTCCGGGCTTCTCCCGGTCTCCGTGACAGCACGAACTGTGGGGAGGCAGGCATCCTGGATTCCTTCTTTGCCGCAGGCGACCCCGCAAGTCCGTTCGTGATCTTCGGGGGCGCGCACCTGCTCTCGCTGACCGTGCTCGCCACCTTCGGATACATGGCCATTCGCCTCGGGCGGTCGGGAAGCGAAGCAACCCGACGCCGCATCAAGCGGGGCATGATGGTCCTGCTCCTCGTCACCTTCGCGGCAGGACACTTCTGGTTCGCATTCCACGGGGAGTGGGCAGTCGCGGAGCGCCTCCCCCTGCATCTGTGCGGCGCCATGGTGTAGGTGAGTATCTACGGGCTCTGGACGGACCGGCCCTGGACCCGTCCGCTCATGTACTATCTGGGGATCGCGGGCGCGATCCAGGGAGTCCTCCAGCCCGACAGCCCGTATGGGTTTCCCCACGTGCGCTTCGTGGCAACGATGATCTCGCACGCCACCATAGTGGTCGCCGGGTTCTGGGTGATCCTCGTGGAGGAGTACGCACCGAGCCTTCGCTCCACCCTGTGGACCCTCGCGCTCGTCCACGTCTACGCGGCGGGCATCTTCGTCTTCAACCTGTTTGTGGGCACGAACTACCTGTACATCGTGGAGAAACCGGAGTCCGCGTCGCTCATGGACATCTTCCCGGAATGGCCGTGGTACCTGCTGGTTCTCGAGGGGCTCCTGCTGGTCATCGTCGTCGGGATGTACCTGCCCTTCGCGCGCCTGCGCAGAGCCTGAGGGCCATTCGGCGCCGCAAGCCGCGGCGTCGAGCCTGGTCTCCCCTTTCCGTTGGCGGCCAGCAGCGCTAATCTGAGCAGTGCCACCCGGTGACGATGGTGGCCCTCCCGGTGTCCGCCTGCCGGTCGTTCGTCAACGTCAACGCTGCAGTCGCCGTCCCCCTCACCCTGACAGCGGGCACCAGCTACCTGTCCTCGGCCGGCAAGCCGGAGTCGGCGTCCCTCATGGGCGTCTACCGGTGCGCTCATGGTACCGGCTCGTCTTCAAGGGACTCCCGATCGTTCTCGGGACGCACCTGACCGTTCGCGCAGGGCGTGAATCGCGGTGCCCGAGCCACTCTCGCCCCTGGAGGTCCGCCATGAAGGCCGGCACCCTTCTCTTCCCCACGGCCCTCGTGGTGGTCACCCTGCTGCCGCCCTCGACGCCGGAGGCCGTGGCCGCGCAGGAAGAAGATCCCGACTATCTGGCAACCTACTCCATCATCGCGCGCGACCCGGGCACCGGTGAACTAGGCATGGGCGTTCAGTCCAAGGCCTTCGCGGCTGGAAACCGGGCGATGCACGCAAAGGGCGGCGTCGCGGTCATCGCGCATCAGGCGTCCGCCAACCCCATGTACGGCGCGATCGGCGTCGAGTTGATCGAGCGCGGCTACAGCCCGCAGGAGGCGCTCGACATGATGGTGGCGAGCGACGAGGGCCGAGACCGTCGGCAGGTTGCGATTCTGGACATGGAGGGCCGTACGGCGGCCTGGACCGGCACCAGCGCCAGCGACTGGAAGGGTCACCGATGCGGCCGGGACTATTGCGCCCAGGGCAACATTCTGGTCGGTCCCGAAGTGGTCGACGCCATGGCGGCTTCCTTCGAGGCGTCCGGCGGCCCGCTGGCGGAGCGGCTCATGGACGCGCTCGACGCCGCTGAAGCTGCGGGCGGGGACGCACGCGGCAAGCAGTCGGGCGCCATCCTGGTGGTGGCCCCGCGTGCGGGAAGCGGCGGGTTCAGCGACCGCGTGGTGGACATCCGGGTCGACGACCATCCCCGGCCGCTCGAAGAACTGCGGCGCGTGCTGAACCTCTTCCGGTCCGGTCAGATGGTGCGGAACGCCAATGCCAGCCTGGCGCAAGGGAGCCTGGAAGAGGCCCTGGCCACCGCCACCGCCGCGCGCGACAAGTCGCCGGAGAACGACAACGCCTGGGTGGCGATGGCCGCAGTGCAGGCGCGCATGGGACGGGACGCGGACGCGATCGAATCCCTCCGCCGGGCAGTCGAGTTGAACCCCGGTCGCACGCGCACCCTGCCCCGGGACCGAAACTTCGAGACTCTCCACGAGCACCCGGATTTCCGGCGCCTGGTCGGGGCCGATGGTCCCGGTGCACGTGCTCGTTGATGGATAGATGGCAACGTCGCCGCGGGCGATCTGCCCGCTTGAAGTCTCCTTCAAGACCGCCATGTGCGAGGAGGTCATGATGCTCGAATCCTGTCTGCAAAGCGTAGGCGCCAACTGGACGTCTCTGCGGAGGTCCGCGCGATGTATGTCGACACTGGTGGCGTGTCTGCCCCTGCTGGTGCCCGGCATCGCGGCGGCGCAGAACACCGCAACGGTAACCGGCCTGGTCTCGGACGCGAACACCCTGGTCCCCCTGAGCGGCGTCGAGATCCAGGTACAAGGCACAGACATCAATGGGGCCACGAACAACGACGGCAGGTTCATTCTCCTGAACGTCCCGGTTGGGGACGTCGTCCTGACGGCGGCGCTGATCGGACGCCGCACCGTGGAACAAGCGGTCACGGTCACGGCCGACACCCCGGCGGAGGTGAACTTCCTCCTGGTCGAAACGGCCATCAACCTCGATGAGATCGTGGTTACCGGGACGGCAGGGGAGCAGCAGGCCCGTTCCCTCGGGACCACGGTCGGATCCCTCCCGGTGGCCGAAACGCAGGCGATCGCCCCCCGCGACAACTTCGAGACCATGCTGGGGGGCGCCGTTCCGGGCGTGAACGTGGCCTACGGCGGCGGTCACGTAGGCGGCGGCAACAACATACGCATCCGGGGAGCCGGATCCATGGTCCTCTCAGGGCAGCCACTCATCTACATCGACGGTGTCCGGGTGAACAGCGGCGGTCCGGGGGCCGAAGGGTCCCTTGGCGTGGGCACACAGAGTCCGTCCACGCGGCTGAACGACATCAGCCCGGAACTCATCGAGTCCATTGAGATCATCAAGGGTCCGGCGGCGGCTACGCTCTACGGGACGGAGGCGTCGAACGGGGTCATCAACATCATCACAAAGCGAGGCGCTCGGGGCGCCCCCGTTTTCACTCTGACGTCGAAGGTCGGGCAGAACTGGTATCGGGATCCCAAGGAGCACTGGCCGGGAAGTTTCTACACCTGCACCGGCCGCGGGACGGATCCGTGCACTCCCGGTGAGATCGTGGAAGTGAACGTCTTCAAGCGCGACTACGAGGTCCACGGCATGGAGCACTTCCAGGTCGGCATGCCTCTTGGAAGCGTCGGCACCGTCTCGGGAGGCACCGACGCGGTCCGGTATCACTTCACGCTGGGCTGGGACTTTGATGAAGGACCCGTCCCAAACAATACCAACAACAGGCTGGACGCACGTGCGAACCTCAACTGGCTGCCCCGCGAGGACCTGACGGTGGACTTCGGCTTCGGGGGGATTCGCTCCGAACTGCACACCACGACGGGGCGCCAGCCCGCGCGCGTCACAGGGTTCCACTGGTCCTGCCCTGGCGGTGGATGCGAGATCGGTACAGGGACGCCCAACGCGCTGGATGGTGCTTTCCGCGGCTATATCGCGTATCTGCCGGACCTGTACGACGAGTTGCTCGATTCCGGGCAGAAAGTCTATCGCAGCATCTATACGCTGACGGCCACGCATCGCCCATTCGACTGGCTCACCCACCGGTTGGTCGTGGGACTGGACCAGGCGGAGACGAACGGTTTCCGGCTCAATCGCCACTCGTCGGGGCGGGTTGGAATCAGCGGCCGTCAGGGCGACAAGAGGCTCGAATTTCGCAACACCGACAATTTCAGCTTCGACTACTCCGGTACGTTGACCTACGAGCCTGTAGCCGGGTTTTCACTGGCGACATCGTCCGGTGCCCAGTACTACGAGCGGTCCTCGGAGTGGCTCGCGGGGCGTGGCTCACGCTTCGCGGTGCCCAGTCTCGAGACGATCTCCGCGGGAGAGACCCGAGAGACGTCCGATGGCTTTTCCAGCAACAAGACCATCGGGATGTATATTCAGGAGCAGATGTCCTGGCAGAACCGAATCTTCCTGACCGGTGCTCTCCGGGGGGACGACAACTCCGCCTTCGGGGCGGACTACGACTTCGTAGTCTATCCGAAGCTGAGCGCGAGTTGGGTTGTCTCGGAGGAGTCCGCGCTGGAGGGTTTGGACTGGATCAATTCGCTGCGGCTCCGGACAGCCTGGGGGAAAGCCGGACAGCAGCCCGATCAGTTCGCAGCGGTGAGGCTCTACAATCCGGAGCCGGGATACCAGGGCGCGGGCGGCGTGACTCCCTTGACGATCGGAAACTCCGACGTGCAACCCGAGGTTGGCGTGGAGACCGAGATCGGCTTCGACGCCGGACTCTTCAACGACCGAGTCGGTCTCGAGTTTACCTACTACGACCAAAGGCGGACGAATGCCCTGATCAGCGTTCCGGTTAAGCCCTCGACCGGCTTTCCCGGCTCCCAGCTCAGGAATATCGGAGAGATTCAGAACACGGGATTCGAACTCGGGCTCAACGTGGATGCATACCAGGGTTCGACCGTGGGGGTCGAGTTCGGCCTGGCGCTCCACACGAACAGGAACGAGGTGCTCGATCTGGGGGGATTGGATCCGATTCCGGTGTTCGGGCGGAACTTTACAACCGGGTGGACGGGCCAGCGCCACGCAGTGGGCTTCCCGCTTGGGTCCATTTTCCTGCCTGTGGTGGTGTCGTCCGACATCGTGGGCACAGGCTTGCAGGCGCGCGCGACGAACGTGATGTGCGAAAGCGGTCCGATCGCAGCGCCGGGCACCCGAATCACCCGGGGAGGAGGTCCTCCTGTGCCGTGCACCAGCGGAGAGACCGCGCCCGAGGTCTACAGGGGCTCTACTGTTCCAACACGCGAAATGGCTTTCAACGCGACCGTGTCGTTCCTGGACAACACACGCTTTTACGTCGACCTGCAATACGTGGGCGGGCACACCATGGTGGATGGGATCACGGCGGGCTCCCACCTCTTCTTCCGGAACACAAGGGCGATCAACGAGAAGACCGACCCGATCTTCCTCGGCTACGACGAGATCGGGGAAGTCAACCCGTCGGGGATCTTCGACGCCTCCCAGCTCACCATGCGCAGCGTGTCGCTGAGTCACAGTTTTTCAGGTGAAATGGCCGCGAGACTCGGTGCCTCCCGGCTCAATCTGACGCTCTCCGGTCAGAACCTCTGGAGGATATGGAGAGCGCAGAGCGAAGCCTTCGGGCACCCCATCGTCGATTCGGAGATTCGGGACACCGGCGCAAGGAATACCGACCCCGGAGGAATCTCAGCCTATACGCAGGACGGTTTCCCGATGTTCAAACGTTTCCTGGCGACCGTGCGGGTGACCTGGTGATGCGCGCGAAGGTGGAGGCATCCAGAAACGAATTGTCAAATGCAGACGAAACCACAGAGGGACGTGTCATGAATAGATTGATTGAGATGGTGCCGTGGTCGCGGAGGCTGCGCGGCGTTGTGGCGCTTTCGGTGGCCCTTGTGCTGGCGGGGTGCGACACTGCCGAGCTCCTCGAGGTGGATCTTCCGGGTAACGTCACGGCCGATGACATCGAGAATCCCAGTTTGGCCGGTACCATGCGAGTATCCGCCATCGGTGACTTCGAGTGGGCGTGGGACGAGTACGTAGACTTCGCGGCCAAACATTCGGACGAGTACATCCAGTCTTCCGGAAACTTCACCGGACGGCGACTGCAGATCCGGGATATCCCGGCTAATGAGCCACGGTATCAGGACAACATCTTCGGCCGGCTCCATCGGGCGAGGGTCATGCTCGAGAGCCATTTTGACCGGCTTCAGACCTTTTCCGACGCCGACGTCCTGAACCGGACCCAGTACCTGGCCGAGATGCGGACGTACGGGGGCTTCATCTACGTGGTCTTCGGAGAGGGCTTCTGCGGAACGCCCCTCAACGGGGACGGGGTGGTCCGGACTCCGGAACAGCTCCTGGAGATCGCCGTGGAGCAGTTCACGGAGGCCCTGAGCATTGCGGGGCAGTTGGGGACAAGCCGGGGGCAGGCGCTCGTGCAGGCGGCGCGGATTGGAAGGGCGCGCGCGTATCTCAACCTGGATCAGTATGCAAGCGCCATCGCTGACGCGCAGTCGATCGTGGATGATCCCGCTCTCGATTTCTACGCGACCCGGGAGTATGGAGAGAATCGGCGCGAGAACTCGATGGCCAACACGAACGAACTCGATACCAACCAGCAGTCGACCGTCGCCCCGAGCTACCGTGACGTGCGGTGGAAGGGCGTGCCCGACCCCCGGGTGACGGTCATGGAAACCGGGCTCATCGGCCACGACAACGCCACCATCGTCTGGCGCCACAACAAGACGCCCGAGAGTTTCCCCGCGGGCGCGGCCCAGGACGTCATCATCGCTTCGTCGCGTGAGGCCCGCATGATCATTGCCGAAGCCTCGGCCCTGACCGGGGACCTGGCCACGGCGATCAGCATCATGGATGATTTCCACACCGCTGCCGGGATTCCTCCGATCACCGCGGAAGACGTGCCTACCCAGGACGACGTGATCCGGCAAGTCATCGAGGAGCGCCGTCGGGAGTTCTTCGTCGAAGGCGGTCATCGCCAGAGGGACCACCTGCGGTGGCGGGGTACCCAGTTCAACATCCCGTATCTCGGTGAACCCGGCTCCGATCATCCGAACGGGGTCGACCAGTACGGTCAGGTCTACGGCACCACAACATGCTTCCCAATCGCTCAGAACGAGCAGGTGGGAAGCTGATCCTGCATCCTGCGGAAGCTTACTCCGGCCTCTCGCTGTGGGGGGTCGGAGGCTTCCGCGGAGTCTCTCGCCTAACCGCCCCGGCTCATCGTCTCAACCAGGATGACGCCCGCCGCGGCACCCGGGTACCGCGATGTGGATGCGGGTCCGCGCAGCACTCGGATCCGCGTTACGGACGTTGCCGGGATCTGCTCGAGAGTCAACATAGCCCGGTCCTGTCCGCCGGCGTCGATCCTGACGCCGTCGAGGAAGATCTGTGGTTCCTCGCTCAAGACGAACGAGGTCACACCTCTGAGCCGAATCCTCACTCCGGTCCCGACTCCCCCCTGGGGCTGCTGGGCCGCGACGCCCGGAACGCCCGTCAGCAGGAGGTCAGCAGCAGTTCGTGAACTCGCACCGGTTCCGCTGACCTGCGCTTCCGAGTGCCCGCGGCCAGGATCGTCGCGCCGCGGGACCTCCACCAGGAGCTGATCGAGCACGACCGAGACGCGGTGGACATGGAAGTGGATCAGCGATTCCTCCAACGGAGTGATCTCCACTGTTTCGACGAGGGTGATGAACCCGTCTCCCTCGACGCGCACCACGACTTCCCCGGCGGGAACGTTGAGGAGCCGGAACCACCCGTCGGCGTCCGTGCGAGTGCGATGGTGGGCGAATTCCGGAAGAGCCACCAAGGCACCGGGCACGGGCGCAAGGCCTTGCTCATCCAACACCAGGCCCATCACCGAACCGGATTCCTGAAGCCCGGCGGCGCCTTCGGTCACCGCAAGAACAGCCACCAGCGCGTACACACCAGGGATGAGTTTTCGTGTAGCGTGGAGGGGACGCTTCACCAAACGCGCTTTTTCCACCATAGCGTTCTCTGCGGCTGGATCCATCTTCTATCGGTACCCACGCCAGGCCAAAAAGCTTCCCGCGCGACCCGCCACCTCAGTACCCCACCCCCAGCGCACCGCACAGCCAGTGCTGGAACGGCACGGCATCCCGGCAAAGTCCGGCGAACATCTCGAGAAACCCTTCCGAGGCGACCGCTTCCTCGCTTAGGTGCGCGACCCCGATGAAGTCCTTGCGCCGGAGATCCACGATGAGCGGATGGTCCACGCTGAAGCCCTTGGGGGCGCGGATCAGGGAATCGCCCTCAAGCTCGAACGCCGCCCGAAAGCCCTCGTCCCGGGAGGCCCGCAGCCACGCATCCGGATTCTGGTCGATCGCTTCCCGGATCTTCCTCAGCGCGGGACCCCCGGGCCGCCAGATACCGCAGCCCACGAAGACGCGGCCCGGCTCCAGGTGCAGGTAGAAGCCGGGGGCGTGCGCGTCCTTCGCCGCCTCATGCCGGAAGTGGATGCCGGTGTGGGTCTTGTACGGGCTCTTGTCCCTGGAGAAGCGGGTGTCCCGATAGATGCGGAACAGGGAGCCGCCGTTGGCCCGGGGATCCGCGCGGAAGCGGGGGCCGATACGTGCAAGGTGGGGTCCGAAGTCCGAGATGAACCGGAGAGCCGGCGCCTTCACGTCGCCCTCATAGCGCGGCTTGTTCGCCGCAAACCAGTCGCGGTTGTTGTTTGCGGCGAGTTCGGTGAGGAAATCGAAGGTCGCGGGCGTGAAATAGGCGCGGTTCATGGGCGTGACGGGCTGCAGGCGATGGGATGCGGGCGCCCCAAGCTAACACCGCGGACTCGCCGGTCGGGTCAGTGCTCGATCAGGACCGGCCCGCGGAGTGGCCTTCCCAATAGGCCCTCATCCGCGCGTTGAAGCGGCCCGGCTTCTCTGCGTAGACCAGCCCGCCGACCGCGATGGCGCGTGTCTCCAGCTCGCCCGCCCGAAGTTCCGCCGCCGCCAGCACCGACTCACGCTCGCGCTCGCTCCCCGCAAGTCCGGGCGACCTCGAAAGCAGGGCGCGAAGCTGGTGCAGATCGTGATGATCGCCGAGCAGATCCCCGAGCCGCCGTGCCGTCCCGGCAGCACCAGTCAGGACATCGGGCCAAAGCCGGACCAGCAGCTCAAGGTGGTGACGATGGTATTTGACATCCTTGCGCCACTCATGGAGGTCGGTCGCGGACGCGCCTCCGACCGCCCGCCGGAAGCCTCTGCGTCCCCTCCGATAGGTCACGCGCAGGCCGGGCTCGATGACCTCGAACCCCTCTCCTGCCAAACGCCATCCGGCGACCCGCTCCCTGGCTTCCGCCAAGTCTTCCAACAGCCCCGCCAGCGTATCGGTGTCCCGAAACCGGAACCCGCGTCGAGCTTCGTAACGGGCCTCGAGTCCGCGGCGCAGGGTCGCATCCTCCGCGCCTGTCAGGCGGTCCAGCGTCTCGAGACTCGCCTGAGCCTCGCGCACCCCCGCGAGCTTCCGGGCGGCGTCCCGATACCAGCGGTTCTCCCGACGGAAGGCCGGCCCCAGCCGGGGCGCCACCAGCCGCAACAGCGCCCGAATCGCCTTGAAGCGCTTGCGCGCGTCGTGAACCCCCTTGAAACGCCCTTCGCAGGCTCTGTCGAGTGCCGCCATGGCTCGGTCAACCTCCTCCCGCGCCACGCGGCGGATCTCCGCGCCAACGTCCCGCCGAAGCCTGATCTCAAACGCCATGCGAGTCCCGCTGTTCGTGCGCCCACCCGACAGAAGGAGAATGCGGATGAGTGCCCGGCTCGGACAACAGTCCAGGCTCCGGAGGGCGTCTCCGCCATCGTTGACACACCATTCCGGGCTGGGCAGATTCGACCTGAGAAACCCCGTCCGGCGCGTCCGGAGGGGTGCTGCGCGCGCACTCCCAGCCGAGAGATCAATCGATGGCCGCTGCCCGTCACAATCCCCTCGTTTTCTACGTCCTGCTGGTCGCCACCTTCGTGATGGCGTACGGGGTGATCTGGTTCGTCGTCAGTTCCAACGCGGCATCGGTCGGCGTCGCCCTGGTGGGTGCCGCGGTGGTCTTCCTCACCGGCCGGAAGATCTGCCAATGAAGGCCGGGGCGCGCTTGCAGCGCGCGATGCCGGTCGTGGTCGCCGCGCTGGCGCTTGCCCCGCCGCAGGCCGCAGCCCAGCAGGATTTCTCCCCGATCGAGATTCGCACCGAGCAGGTCGCCGACGGGCTCTACGTGCTCTTCGGCGCGGGCGGCAACATCGGCCTGTCGGTGGGCGAGGACGGGGCCTTCCTGGTCGACGACCAGTTCGCCCCGCTCACCGAGAAGATCCTCGCCGCTGTGGCGGAAGTCACCGACCAGCCCGTGCGCTGGGTGCTGAACACGCACTGGCACGGCGATCACACCGGCGGCAACGAGAACCTGGGCCGCGAGGGCGCCCTGATCGTCGCGCACGAGAACGTGTACCGCCGCCTGAATCCCGCCGAGTTCGCCGACCTGGTCGGGCGCTCCCAGCAGGTCGCGCCGGAGGGGCTGCCGGTGGTGACCTTCAACGACCGGGTCACCTTCCACTGGAACGGCGAGGACATCCGCGTCAATCACATGCCCAACGCGCATACCGACGGCGACGCCCTCGTGTTCTTCTCGGACGCCGACGCCGTGCACATGGGGGACACCTTCTTCAACTGGCGCTATCCGTTCATCGATGTGGACAGCGGCGGAAACGTCGACGGAGTGATCGCCATCGCCGACTACGTGCTCGGGCACACGACGGACGAAACGACCATCATCCCCGGGCACGGCGAGATCTCCGACCGGAGCTCGCTGCAGGCCTATCGCGACATGCTGTCGACGGTGCGCGAGCGGGTGGGCGGCATGATCGCCGACGGGATGACGGAGGACGAAGTGGTGGCCGCGGCCCCCACCTCCGATCTGGACGCCACCTGGGGCGAGAATCCCGAGCGCTTCGTGCGCGGCGTCTACGTCAGTCTCGCGGGCAGTTGAGGCTCAACCCTCACGTAACGTCAGACCTGGGCGACGCCATGTCACCCGCCTGGGCCGCGCGCCGAAACCCATCCCCCGGAGGAAGATGATGACGCGACGCACCGGAATCGCGATCGCAACAGCCGTGGTGCTGCTGGGCGGCTACTACCTGCTGGCCGGCCGCCAGGGCGCCGCGCCGACTTCGCCTGAGAGCGCCCCCGAAACCGCCGGCCAAACGGCCGACCTGGGCCCCGCCGACGGCCGCGACCTGCCCGGCCAGGACACCGGCCGCGTGGCGGTCGGCGATGCCGCCCCCGACTTCTCGCTCCTCGCCTACTCGGGCGACGTGATCACCCTCTCGGACTTCCGCGGACAGAAGAACGTGATCCTCGCCTTCTACCGCGGCCACTGGTGACCCTGGTGCGCCGGTCAGCTCGGGGAGCTGAGTGAACTGCTGGACGCCAACCAGGAAGCGGACGCGGAGATCCTCGCCATTTCCGTGGATGAACGCCCGGAACAGCAGATGATGATCGACCGGGTGGCCGCCGAACAGGGCCGCACCCTCGACTACCACATCCTCGCCGATCCGGACCACGCCGTGATCGACCGCTACGGCTTGTTCAACGCCGACAGCCGGCGCCCGGTCCCGCACCCCGCCGTCTACGTCATCGACATGGAGGGCACCGTGCGCTGGAAGTTCATCGAGGTCGACTACCGCATCCGTCCCAGCAATGAGGACGTGATGGCGGCGCTGGCGGAGATCGGCTGAACGTTAGTCCTCTCCGAGCAGCTCCCGCATCTCCTCTTCCGTGAGGCCGATGCTGTCGAAGTCGACGTCCGCCTCGGCGTCGGCGGGACCGGGAGGAGGAGGGGGCGTGGAGCCGCGGGCGACTGATGCGGATGTGACGCCGGGTGCCGCGACGGCGCGCGTGGTTCGGGATGGAGTTGCTACCGGTGGCGGCCTGGGCGCCGTGGCCCCGGGTGCGGCCTGAGTTCCAGTCGCCGCCTCGTCGGCCTTCCTCGGCTGCCTGCGCTTCCTCAGCGGGCGCTGCGAGATCGGCCTGCCCAACCACGAACCCAGCACCTCGGCCAGTTCCGCCGTGTCCCGGCTACGGAAGAAGTAGCTTCGTCCGTTGACGGGACGCAGGTGGATGCCGGGGCCGAGCACCCCGAACGCGAGCGGAGGGCTCCGCAGGATCCCGCGGCTCAGCCAGGCGCCGAGGCCGCGCTCCAGCGCAATCTCCTCGATGTCGTCGGCCTTGAGAATGCGCGAGCGCCAGGCGCGCGACTTGATGCGGATGTGATCCTCGAAGATGAGCAGCTTGCGCGGGGGCCACGCCGCCAGGACCGCGGAGCCGGCGAGCAGGATGACGAAGACGCCGCCGATGCCGGCATGCTGGATCACGTAATCGTCGACGGGCAGGAGCCAGCGGTCCAACCCCAAGCCGATCCCTGCCGCGGCGATGCGTCCCAGAGCGAGCGTGACCGCGATCAACCCGAGCGCGTACGCGGTTCGCAGCACCACCGGCAGCCGGAAATGAGCGACGTAGCGGATGTCCTTCATCCGGACGGGCCTGGTCAGCGCCCACGCGACCAACCTCAGCGTGATCCAGACCAGGACGGCCACCGCCAGCACGGCCAACCCCTGGCTGACCGGCTGCGGTCGCGACACCGACAGGACCTGGCGAGACGCGTCGAAGGCGCGCGCGGAAAAAGACGCGACCTGGCTCTGGCTCAGATTCTGGTAGAAAGAGAGGACGTCGGGGAAGTCGGTGAAGGTGGCCGGGTCGTAGAAGATCTGGCGGGTCCAGGCGTTCAGGGCGTCCGCGGTCTGGTTTGCGCCGCGCAGCCGTTCGATCACCGCAGCACGGTCGGCTTCGAATTCGGCCGTGCTGAGCGAGCCTGAACGCAGATACTCGATTTCCTCGTCGATGATCGCGCTGGCGAAGTCGAAGTCGTCTTCGTCGATGCGGCTGCTCACCTGCAGATACGCCGCCGGCCCGCGCATCACCAGGTTGGCGCTCGCGCCGTACACGGCCTTGCGCTCGCCGTAGCGCAGCCGCTGGTTGAGCCGGCGGTTGAGCAGGTCGCGGACGAACATCGCCGTCAGCAGCTCGTCGGAGCTGGCGTAGAAGAGCTTGTGACGCGACTGGTAGCCGGCCGTCGACTGGAATCCCCACCGGTACGTGGACCGCCCGCGCCCCGGGTCCTCGGCTGTGGTCGCCCACCGCTCCGCCGGCCGCGCGGGGATCGACCCGAAGGTGCGCCGGGCGCGTTCGAGCGCGTCGTCCCGGTCGAGGTCGCCGACGATCGTGACGGTCATGACCGCGGGTGAGTAGTACTGGTCGTAGAAGCCGCGCAGATCCTCCGGGGTGATGCCCTGCAGGCTCCGCCACATGTCCGGGAAGGGGGCGCGCAGCCGTTCGATGCCGAACTCGCGCTCCCAGAAGTCGGGGAACGCGAGCCACCCCGGGTTGAGCGCGGCCACGAGGTGATCGAAGAGCTCGCGCGGGCGGGCTCGTATCTCGTTCTCGACCGGCTGCCGCCCGCGGTCCACCACGGCCGGGTCCATCTCGTGCGGGGAGAGGATGCCGGCCAGCCACTCGATGGCGAACAGCCCGTGCTCCTGGCCGATGGTCACGTAGTACCAGGTGCGGTCGCGGTAGGTGAAGCCGTTGCGGCGCCCGCCGATCCCTTCCACCGCGTCCTTGATCTCCTGCTCGGTGCGGCCGTCGTGGTCGGAGAAGAGCATGTGCTCGGTGAAGTGGGCGAGCTGCTCCTTGCCGGGCGGATCCGCGTCGGAACCCACCGGCACCCCCACGCTCACTGAGACGTTGGGCGCGCCGGGAAGCTGCTTGAACCAGACCTTGACGCCGTTGGAGAGGAAGTGGGTCTCGAAGCCGGCGAAGGGGTTGGCGCCTGTCTCCTGGCCCGCGCCTCGCCCCGCGGCAAGCAGCACGGCCAGCGCCAGGCCGAGGACGGGGCCGGGACTCCTGTGCGGACGTGCCATCCTGGCTTGGAATCAGCCCGCGAGCGTGCGCTCGAAATAGGCTTTGAGCCGGTCCCATGCATCCTGCGCGGGAGCCGTGCGCAGATCGGGATCGCCGTCCACGCGCAGCCAGAAGCCATGGTTGACCGCGTCGTAGATATGCACGTCGTTCTCGATGCCCTGGGCACGCAGCGCGTCCACGAACTGGTTCACCTGGTCGGGCGGCGGGCCGGTGTCCATCTCCGCGAAGGTGCCGTACACCTCGTGATCGATCGCCGCCAGCACCTCCGGATCAGTGACCAGCCGCCCGTAGAAGATCGCGGTGGCGTCGTGATGCTCGCCCCCCAGCGCGTAACTGAGCGCGATGCCGCCGCCGAAACACCACCCCATGGTGCCGATGGCTCCGGTTACGTCGTCACGCGCGCGCAGGAAACTCACCGCCTCGTTCAGGTTGGCGATGACGGCGTCCGGATCGGCGTTCGCCTCCGCGATCAGCGCCATGTTCTCTTCGGGATTGGAGCCGATCCGGCCCTGGAAGAGATCCGCGGCGAGCGCCACGTACCCTTCGTCGGCCATGGCGTCGGCGACCTGCCGGACCCGGTCCACCAGCCCGTTCCACTCATGAATCAGAACCAGCGCCGGAAAGGGGCCCTCCCCTTCGGGCACCGCCAGGTACCCGCGTGTGGCCTCGTCCCCCGCGAGATAGTGCACGTCCTGCCCGCGCGGCGCGGGCGCGGTGCCGAGGATCGCGGCCGGGAGCCCGGCATCATCCGCAGAGCCCATTTCGATGCGGACTTCCATGCCGCCGCCGCCGGAGCCATCGCCGCCGTCCGACCCGGGCGCGCAGGCAAGGAGTGAGAAAAGGAGGCTGAAGCCGAGGACGCGTGACGGATGGAGCGTGACGGAGTTCATTGTCCCTCCCTGTGGATATGACTTCGGGGATATGACGGTCGAAAGGTCTCTCGGAAGATCGAAGTCCCGCGCAGGCCAGGCCACCCGCGACGTTACCGGGGCTCGGCGCGCGCCCCCCTGTACTCCACGTGAAGCCGCGGCGTTCGTTCGTTCACGCGAATCCACATGCGAACTTCGTCATACGGAGGCTCGGGGTTTCCGAACCCCATGCGCCATTCCTCCCGATGATAGTTGTAGACGAAGTACTCGCAGTCGGACTCGTAGACTGGCCGGGGCGCGTTCCTGCGTGACGGCAGCTCGCCCTGCCGCTCGAGGCCGGGATAGGTACGCTGGATATCGCGGCTCAGGAGATCCCAGATGGTCTGGCAGCTCTCGAGCGGCATCACCATCACGTAGGCGCCTTCGACCAGCTCCCCCGTATCGGGATGGAAGTAGTAGCCGGCGAGGGCCTGGCGGCCCAGAAGCCGGGCATCCGTCGAGTAGATGCGAAGCCCTTCGCGCTCGCCCACCTGCTCGTTGCCGGAAAGCTCGGGGATGTCCTCGACCCGGCTGCCCCAGGGGTGTCCCCGGAAGCCGTCGACGATGGGTTCCTGAGCGGCGGCGGGTATCGCGACCGCGGTCAGGACGGCGACGAGAACGATGCGACGCATGTGGTAGGGCATGTGCACAAACTAGCGCGTTGACCGCGGTGCCGTCGAATCACTCGGCGTAGTCCTGGCCCTCCGCGTCCAGAACTTCCTTCATTCCTTCGAGATAGCCGGCCTCGCCGCAGGAGTCGATGGATAGTTTGGCGTTGTGTTTCGCGGCCGCGACCGGGATCGGGCGAATCTTGCGGCCTGCCTGGAGCACGAGCAGTTCGTTCATGCAGGCCCGCTCCAGTTGATAGAGCCAGAGCATCGTCTTCTCGATGGTGTCCCCGACGACGAGCACGCCATGGTTCGCGAGAAAGAGCACCCGCTTGTCGCCGAGGGCTTCGGCCATGCGCTCGCCCTCGTCGGATTCGGTGACCAGCCCCTCGTACCCGAAGTACGCGCAGTTCCCGTAGAACACAGCCGCGTTCTGGCTCCCGCGCTCATCGAACCTCCACCCGTCGATGGAGGCGAGGGCCGTGCTGTATGGCCCGTGGACGTGAAGCGCGCACACGATGTCGGGTCGCGCGCGCTGGATGGGAGCGTGGATCGCCCACGCGCTCACGTTCAGCCGCCCCTCGCTGCCGAACGGCTTGCCGTCCGGCCCGACCTCGACGAGGCTGCTCGCCGTCACGCGCGAGAAATGCGTCTGCCCCGGCGTGATGAGCAGGTGTCCGGGTCTGCCCGGCACCTTGCAGCTGAAGTGGTTCCAGGTACCCTCGTGCATGTTTTCCTGCACCACGATGCGATGCACGGCGGCGAAGTCGACGCGCGTGCGGCGGATCGCGATCTCGTCGATGCCGGCCTGTGCCGTCGAGCCCATTTCCGGTGCCGACGATGCCGGCGCGACAGGGTCCGTGCCGACGATCAAAAGACCAGCGTCTCCAGCGCGACGAGGATGCCCAGCCCCAGGCTCACGATGCCACCCAGCTTGATCGTCATGCGGTGTTCAAGCGCGCGCATGTCGGCCCTCAGGGAAGTCTCGATCTTCTCCAGATCGTCGCGAACGCCGGTGATTTCCGCCCGCAGGGATGCTTCGGTCTTCTCCAGGTCTCCGCGCAGCGACGCCAGGTCCGCCCGCAGCGACGCCAGGTCCGCCCGCAGCGACGCTTCGGTCTGCTCCAGGTCCCCGCGCAACGACGCTTCCAACTGCTGCATGTCGCGACGCAGCGCCTCTTCGGTTTCCTTCACGTGGCGCTTGGTGGCCAGGCTCTCGTCCACACACTGCGCGAAGGTGTCCACGAGCACGCGAGCCTGATCCTCGCTGAAGCCCGCTTCCTGCCGCAGTCTGGTGGCAGCGCTGAGGGTGTCGAAGGCGATCATGGTCTCCCTAATGTTGTCGCTTGCTGCCGCAATTGCCAGAAGGCGGCCCCAAGGCGAGATCGGCGAGCAATGGGCGATCCGCAATCTGGCAGTCCATGGCCGGCGGACGAATGGCGGAATGGGACGACGGAGGCGACTTCGACCGCGCGGGCGACCCGGGCTTGCCGGTCCGCCTCCGTGCGCGCATGGTCATGACACGTCCCGTAGCCGTTGTTCCGCCCGTCTGGAGGCTCGTAATGAGAACATCATCACTGACCACATTTGCTCTCGCCGTCACCGTCTCCTTCGCGGCCAGTACCGGGGAGGCCGCCGCCCAGGGCGAGAACATGCAGGACATGATGGAGTTCGAGCGCCCCATCGCGGCTCTCGACAACATCTGGATTGAAGAATTGACCATGCTCGAGGTCCGGGACGCGCTGCGCCAGGGCACCAATACCGCCCTCATTCTGACCGGCGGCATCGAGGAGAACGGGCCCTACCTCACTACCGGCAAGCACAACCACGTGCTGCGGGTCATGGGTGACGCGATCGCGCGCCGGCTCGGCAACACCCTGGTAGCGCCCATCGTCACCATCGAGCCCGGCAACCCCGAGACCGCCAGCTCGCCCGGCGGAATCCGCTTCTCGCAGGAGACCTACCAGGCGGTGCTGCGCGACATGGCGGTCAGCCTCAGGGCCCAGGGATTCACGCGTATCTTCATGCTGGGCGACAGCGGGGGGAACCAGCGGGGCATGGCCGCCGTGGCCACCGAACTCTCGGAGAGATGGGCAGACGAGGATGTGGTGATCGCCCACATCCGCGAGTACTACAACTACGGCGACGTTCTGACCTATCAGCGCGAGGTCCTCGGGATCGACGAGGATCCCCGGCTGGAAGGCCTGCACGACGACTACTACATCACGTCGATCATCATGAACGACGATCCGCAGCATGTGCGGCTCCAACAGCGCATCGCAGCCGACAAGGCGTCAATCAACGGCATCAGCATCCTGCCAGCCGAGCGGACGATCGAGCACGGCAGGAGGCTGATCGAGTTCCGCACCGACGCGACCGTGGAGGCGATTCACAGGGTGCTGATGGCGGCTCGGGGCGGCTGAAGTCTGCCATTTTGGCAGACTTTTCGTCGATAGCAGGCTCAGGAGCCTTCATTCTCTGACATTTTGGCAGACTTTCGAGATTCCCGGTGCTTCCAATCCAATGGAGCCATGACCATGTCCGTATCCCGCACTAGCCGATCCGTGGCCGTTAATCGCATGATCGCGCCCCCAGCGGCAGCTTGTCTCGCGCTGGTCGCGTTGCTTGCGCTGGCCGCGGGCCTCGCGCTCCCGACAGTTCCGCTCTCCGCCCAGGAGGTCCCGGAAGAACATCTGAGCGGCCTCCGCTTCCGCCACATCGGCCCGGTGGGCAACCGGCTCGCGTCGGTGGTTGGGGTACCCGGCAACCGCAACATCTACTTCGCGGGGGCGGCGAGCGGCGGCATATGGCGCACCGAGGACGCCGGCCTCAACTGGGAGCCGGTGTTCGACGACCAGCCCGTGCACTCCATCGGTGCTCTCGCGGTGGCGCCCAGCGACCACGCCATCGTGTGGGCGGGGACGGGCGAGTCGTCCATCCGGTCGAACGTCTCCATCGGCAACGGCATGTGGAAGTCCACCGACGGCGGAGACTCCTGGGCGCACATGGGGCTGGAAGGGACGGGGCGGGTCGGCCGCATCCTCATCCACCCCGCCGATCCGGGCATCGTCTACGTCGCCGCGCTCGGGCATGCGTACCAGCCGTCCGAGGATCGGGGCGTATACCGCACCCTCGACGGGGGCGAGAGCTGGGAGCGGGTGCTGTTCGCCGACCCGGAGGCGGGCGCATACGAAATGGTGATGGACCCGAACAACCCGCGGAAGATCGTGGCCAGCATGTGGGACCTGGACCTCAAGACCTGGAAGCGGGACAGCGGCGGCCCCGCGAGCGGCATCCACGTGACCATGGACGGGGGCGACACCTGGCGCGAGATCGAGGGCAACGGCCTCCCCACGCGCCGCATCGGCAAGATCGGGCTCTGCATGTCGGCGTCCGATTCCGACCGCATCTACGCCCTCATCGAGACAGGAGACGGGGTGCCCATCGACGGCGAGGAGACCGACTCGGGCGAACTCTGGAGCACGAGCGACGGGGGCGACAGCTGGCGCCTTGCCTCATACAGCCATGACCTCGCCACTCGCCAGGCCTATTACACGCGCTGCGGCGTGGCGCCCGACGACCGCGACGAGGTCTACTTCCTGTCGTCCAGCTACAGCGTGAGCCGGAACGGCGGCGAGACCCACGAGACCACCAACTTCCTCTTCGCCGGGGACGCGCCCGGCTGGGACCACCATGACATCTGGAGCGACCCGCTGAACGCGGACCGGATCGCGGTCGCGCACGACGGAGGGTTTTCGGTGAGCGAGAACCGCGGACGCTCCTGGTTCCGGGTGCAACTGCCCATCGCGCAGATGTACCACGTGACCGCCGACAACGCGATCCCCTACAACGTGCTCGGCAACCGCCAGGACGGTCCTTCATTCCGGGGCCCCTCCAACTCGCGCATGGGCGGGCTCTTCTCGAACGGGCGCATCCCGCGCGGCGAATGGCGCGGCGTGGGCGGAGGCGAGAGCGGATTCGCGACCCCTGACCCGCGTGATCCCAACATCGTCTGGTCGAGCGCATCGGGGGCCGGCGCTGCGGGCGGGATCGTGGTGCGTCACGATGTCGCCAGGGGACAGTTCCGGGATGTCGAGGTCTGGCCCATGTCGACATTGGGATGGCCGGCGGAGGACATGCGCTTCCGCTTCCAGTGGACCTTCCCGCTGCTCCTTTCGCCGCACGATCCCAACACCATCTACGTCACAAGCCAGCACGTGCACCGCACCCGCAACAACGGGCAGAGCTGGGAGGTGATCAGCCCGGACCTCTCCACCAACGACAAGTCCCGCCAGACCATCTCCGGCGGGCTGACCCCGGACAACATCGGCGTGGAATTCTGCTGCGTGATCTACGCCTTCGACGAATCGCCGGTGGAGGCGGGCGTCCTGTGGGCGGGCACCAACGACGGGCTCATGCACGTGAGCCGCGACAACGGCGCCAACTGGATCAACGTGACCGAAAACATCCCCGATCTGCCCCCCGACGGCGTGGTGCGGAGCATCGACGCCTCGCGCTGGGACGCGGCCCGCGCCTACATCACCATCGAGCACCACCAGGTAGGCGACTTCGAGGCGCGCGCCTACCGCACCGACGACTTTGGCGAGAGCTGGACCGCGATTGCCGACGGCGTCGACAACTATCCCGTCGACTATACCCGGTATCTGCTGGAGGACGCGGTGCGCCCGGGGTTGCTCTATCTGGGCACCGAGAGCTCGCTCTACATCAGCTATGACGACGGCGACAGTTGGCAGCGCTTCATGCCGGGCCTGCCGCCGACACCGTACTACGGGATCTTCCAACAGGAGCAGTTCAACGACCTGGTGATCGGGACGTACGGGCGCGGCTACTGGATCCTGGATGACCTGGGTCCGGTGCAGCAGTTGACCGACGAGGTGGCCGCATCGGCCGCGCACCTGTTCGAGCCGCGCGACGCCTACCGCTTCCGCCCCGTGACCGAGCCCGCGACCATGCTGGGCGACTGGTCCGACGGCGAGAACCCGGAGGGCGAGGCTCCGCTGACCTACTGGCTGGGCGAGGGCGCCGGCACGGTGCAGTTGCGCATCGACGACAGCGCCGGCGAAGAGGTCACGACCCTCGACGGCACCAGCAGCGCGGGCTTCAACCGGGTGTGGTGGGACCTGACCGGCGACGGCCCGACCGAGATCCGGCTGCGGACGAAGCCGCTGTATTCCGACTGGTTCCCGATGCCGGACGAGGGCTACCGCGTGGGCGGGATGGGGTTCGGG
>VXMG01000111.1:0-5249 GCA_009841185.1 Gammaproteobacteria bacterium | reverse complement strand
GTTCGCGGCTTCGGGGTGTGGGGCTGGGTCGGGCGCGGTCTCGGGGGCGGGCTCGTGAACCCCGCGGTGCGCGCACTCTTTCCGGGCGCGGGGCGCCGGGCGTACTTCGACATCGCCGCGCGCTGCCTGCTCGCGGAGCCGGTGCGGAACGCCGCCGCCGCCCACTTGGAGACGCGCATGCGCGACGGGGGCGACAAGGACGAGCTGCGGGCGGTGGTCGAGGAGGCCCGCTCCGATTTCGCCGCCCTGGTCGGAGCCGACCCCGAGGAGATCGCGATCACCAAGAACGTCTCCGACGGGCTCAACCTCTTCGCCGCCAGCCTGCCGTGGCGAGCGGGGGACAACGTCGTCTTCTGCCCCGAACTCGAGCATCCCAACAACATCTACCTGTGGTACAATCTGCGGCGCACGCGGGGGGTGGAGGTGCGCCCGGTGGCGCCGGTGGACGGGGAGGTGCCGGTGGAGGCGATGGTGGCGGCCATGGACGGGCGCACGCGCCTGGTGACGGTCCCGAGCATCTCCTTCGCCCCCGGTTTCGTCACCGACATGGAGCCGGTTGCGGCGGCGGCGCGGGAGGTGGGGGCGCTCACGCTCGTCGACGCGGCTCAATCGGTGGGGGCGGCGGTCACGGACGTGCGCCGCCCGGGGATCGACGCCCTCGCGGTGGCGACCCAGAAGTGTCTGCTGTCGCTCTACGGGTTCGGGTTTCTGTACGTGCGCCGGGAGGTGGCAGACGAGCTGATCCCGGGTCACGTGGCCCGCTACGGCATCGAGCTGGACGGCGCCCACGAGACCGCCTTCTCCGCCGACGAGCTTCGCTATCGCCCGGGCGCCATGCGCTTCGATGTCGGCAACTACAACTACCTCGGCGCGGTGGCGGCGCGCGCGGCGCTCGGGCTGATCCGCCGGTGGACGGTCGAGGCCGTCGAGGCGCATGTCTGCCGCGTGGCCGGACAGCTGGCCGCGGGCTTCGCCGAGCTCGGACTGCCCGTGGTGGGAGGGGCGTCGTCGCCTCGCCGGGCGCACATCGTGACGGTCGGCGCGAGCGGCGGCGGGCGCCACTACACGGCGGACGATCCGGCGATGAACGCCCTCCACGCGCGCCTGAACGCCGATGGCGTCCGCCTCGCCGTCCGCAGCGGAGTGTTGCGCTTCTCGGTGGGTGTCTACAACGATGACTCGGACGTGGAGCGTGTCCTGGCCAGCGCCCGCGGGTGGATCGGGGACCGGTGACGCACCACGCGTGCCGGTCCGGAAACCTTCGGCGCGGGCGGGGTTAGCAACCGGACAGCTCCCGGTTCCGTCCAATGGAAGAGACCCGACGCCGGGAACCGCGGTTCCCGCGCGTGAACCAGCCACGCGGGAAGCCCCGAACCCGCCTTCAGCGGAGTCGTGAAACCCATGCGATTCTCCCGCTCACTGCTTGCTCCGGGCCTCATTCTGGCAGCGGCCCTGCTGTGTGGCGGCTGGTTCCTCCAGCAGGGCATCGCGCAGGATCGCAATGTCTACTTCCAGGCACGCCTCCTGGAAGAGGTGCTCGACCGGGTGGCGGCGGACTTCGTGGACCCGGTCGAGTTGAGAGCGCTCTACGGCACCGCCATCGACGCCGTCATCGAGGAACTCGACGATCCCAACACGGAGTTCCTGAGCGCCTATGAATGGGACAACCTCCGCATCGATACCGAAGGGGAGTACGCCGGGGTGGGGCTGGAGATCGTACGCCAGGGAGACTGGATCACGGTGATGAGCGCCCTGCCGGGCACCCCGGGGGAGCGGGCGGGCATCCGCGCGGGGGATCGCATCGTGGAGGTCGAGGGCGAATCCGCGCAGGGCTGGAACACGGACCGGGCGGCCATGTCGCTGCGCGGCAGGCCGGGCACGGAGGTGGACGTCAGGATCGGGCGTCCGGGGATCGAGGAGCCTATTCCGTTCACGCTGGAGCGAGCCACGGTTCAGGTCCTCTCGGTGCCGTTCACCCATCTCTTCCGGGACGGCGTGGGATACGTTCCCCTGCGGGTTTTCAGCGAAAACGCCCGCGACGAACTCGAAGCGGCCATCGAGGGCCTGATGGCGGACGGGGCTACCCGGATGATCCTGGATCTGCGCGGAAACCCGGGCGGGTTGCTGGATCAGGGTGTCGCGCTTGCCGACCTCTTCCTCGACGAGGGCCTCACAGTCGCGGAGACGCGTGGCCGCACGAGGAGCCAGAACTCGGTGCTGCGCACCGGGCAGGGGGAATCCTTCCCGGGGCTTCCCCTGGTGATTCTGATCAATGGACGCAGCGCGAGCGCCTCGGAGATCGTCGCCGGCGCGCTTCAGGATCACGACCGGGCCCTCGTCCTGGGAGCGACCTCGTTCGGAAAGGGGTTGGTGCAGACGCTCTACCGGCTGAGCGGGGGCAACGTCCTCAAGCTGACGACCGCGCGCTGGTACACGCCATCGGGGCGCTCGATCCAGAAGGCCCGGGCAAGCGACGAATCGGCCTTCGAGGACGTCGTGCTGACCCTGTCGGGACAGTGGGTTCAGCGGTCGGACGGCCAGGACCGGCAGCCGTACCGGTCCCTCGGTGGGCGACGCGTCCTCGGTGGCGGCGGCATCACTCCGGATCTTCATGTCCTTCCCGATACCCTGACCGACGACGAAGAGGCGGCGGTGCTTCACCTGGACCGGCACGCGCGCGGCTTCAGCAGCGCCCTGTTCGAGTTCGCCGTCCTCTACATTCAGGAGCAGCCGGACGCCCCTCCGGGCTCCGCGGTCGCGGACGCCGACCTCGCGCGCTTCCGGCAGCACCTTTCCGAGCGGGGGATCGACGCCGAGGCTGCGGCGCTCGAGCGTGCGGAACGCTATCTCCGGTTCCAGCTGGAGCGCGAGATCGCCCGCAGGCGCGCGGGTCGGGAGGGCGAGTTTCTCCGCCTGATGACCGCCGATCCGCCGCTGGCGCGCGCCGTCGAGTTGCTGGCGCGCGCGCGGTCGCAGCAGGAGCTGTTCGATCTGGTGGCCGCCGAAGAGTCGTTCGCGGACAGCGCCGTTCCGACGCCAGGCGGCGTTGCCGGAAGCGGTTCGCCGGGCGCGGGATCCCGCTGAGGACGCGTCCGCCGGCCCTCGGACGTCGGCCGGCCCATCCTGCCATTCCATCGCCCGGAGCAACGGTGTTCCTTTCTCGTGCGAGTCGCGGACGGCGTCCGCAGCTTTCGTGAGCCGGGACATGAGCGCACCGGCGCGCCGGGCTGGCCGCGGGCCGTACGTCCGGGTTACGCGCTCTGGTACCGTTGAGTCGGTGCATCGGGTGCACGTGGCAGTCGCCGATGCGCGCGGGCGGCTGATCGGCGGTTGCGGCGACGCAGGGCGCGTGGCGTTCTATCGGTCGGCCGCGAAGCCCTTTCAGGCGCTTCCGCTGGTGGAGGACGGCGTCCTGGACAGGTTCGGGTTCACGGAGGAGGAGCTGGCACTGTGTTGCGCGTCCCACAACGCCGAACCCGAACACCTGGCCCTGGCCCGAAGCATGCTGGCCCGGGCGGGGCTGGACGAGCGCGCGCTGGCGTGCGGGCCGCACCCGTCTCTGCGGCCGGAACGGGCGCGCGAGCTGTGGGCACGGGGCGTTCGCCTCGACGCCGTGCACAACAACTGTTCGGGAAAACACGCGGGGATGCTCGCGCTGGCGGTGGCCAACGGCTGGCCTCCCGAGGGATACCTCGACCCCGGCCATCCCGTGCAGCAGCGCATGCGCGCCGAGATCGCGCGCTGGACGAGGGTGGCCGCATCGGAACTCGTGACCGGGACCGACGGATGCGGCGTGGTGACCTTCGCGCTCCCGCTGGCGAGAATGGCGGCATCGTTCGCGCGTCTCACGGCGGCGGCGGATGCGGGAGAATCCGCGGCGCGCATTGTGGCCGCCATGACGGGGCATCCCTTCGCGGTCGCGGGCACCGGTCGCATCTGTACGGCGGTCATGGAGCGGCTGGGTGGACGGGTTTTCGTCAAGACGGGCGCCGAGGGCGTGTACTGCGGGGGCGTGCGCGGGCGCGGCCTGGGCTTCGCTCTCAAGGTGGAGGACGGGGCCCGGCGCGCGAGCGACGCTGCCCTTGTCGGGGTGCTGTCGGATCTGGGCGTGGCGGACGCGGACGACATCGCGGCGCTGGCCCGGGGGCGCATGGAGGTGCTCAATACCCTGGGGGTGGATGTGGGACGGATCGAGAACGCGTTCCGGGTCGAGTTGGATCGGTGATGGGCACGGTTGGAGATGGGGCCGTGCGCTCGCCGGCGCTCACCCCGGGGGAGCGGTCGTTGGTACGGGTTAGCGCCGCACTGGCTGCGGGACGTGAGGACGCCCTCCGGGCCGCGCTGGCGGAGGCGGCACGCACCGCCGACCCGATCGAGGTGGAGGAGGTGCTGTTGCAAAGCTACCTGTTCGTGGGGTATCCGGCCGCACTCGCCGCGCTTGCCGCGTGGCGGGAGGTCGGCCCGGCACCACCGGCGGAGGCCAGCCCCGACGACTGGCCGGGTTGGGCGCGTCGGGGCGCGGCGCTCTGTCGGCACGTCTATTCGACGCAGTACCGCGAGCTGCGCGACAGCGTCCGGCGCCTGCACCCGGACATGGAGCGGTGGATGGTGGTGGAAGGCTACGGGAAGGTTCTCGCCCGCCCCGGGCTGGCCCCGCTCGCCCGGGAGTACTGCATCGTGGCGCTGCTCGCCGTGGCCGACGCGGGTCCGCAGCTCTATTCGCACCTGCGCGGGGGGCTCAACCTGGGAGCGCCGGCGGATGCGCTGGCAGAGACCCTGGCGGTGGCTGCCCGCTTCATGGACATCGGCCGAAGCGAGGCCGCGCGCGCCACATTGCGCCGGGTGCTGTCCCGCCGCGAGGAAGGGTAGCGGATGGGGGAGGGGATCTTCGTCGACCGCGCCGTCATCGAGGTGGCCGCGGGAACCGGCGGGTCGGGGGCCGAGGCATTCCGGCGCGAGAAGGGCACGCCGCGCGGCGGGCCCTCCGGGGGAGACGGCGGCCGCGGGGGGGATGTGGTGCTGGTCACGGACCCTCAGCTCTCGACCCTGCTCGATTTCAGCTATCGGCGTCACTACCGGGCTGAGAGGGGGCAGCACGGAGGGGGCAACAACCGCACCGGCCGCAGCGGAGCCAACCGGGTGGTGTCCGTCCCGCCGGGCACCACCGTGCGGGACGCCGGCACCTCGGAACTCATGGGGGAACTGCTCGCGGCCAACGACCGGGTGGTGGTCGCCCGCGGGGGGCGGGG
>VXMG01000129.1:0-48750 GCA_009841185.1 Gammaproteobacteria bacterium | reverse complement strand
GGCGGCCTGATGTTTAGGCCGTCCACTTGTCCAAGAAACCGGGACCGGTACAGCTCCGAGAAGCGCAAACACCACAGCCGAGCCAGCCCCGAGGGAGTATCCGAGCGCCAGCATCCCAAGCGCGAATAGACATGCGCCTCCCGTGAAGCCGACCACCTTGAGGTAGAGGCTGCCAACCCGATCCTCGATGAGTACAGATCGTAGTTCGGGGGGAACATCTCCGTAAGCCGTACCGGCGACCACGCTGACTGTCGCAAAGTAGAGCCCGAGGAAGACACCCGTGACCTGAGCGCCGGTCGCAAGAAGCGCGGCGTGCGCTCCTTCTAATCGCTGGTCGGGTGCTACGGCTCGCGCCAAACTCAGAGTTGGTTCCGCAATCGATTCGGGAAGGATGCCTAGTCCGGTGCCGCCTGAGTAGTTCAGGAGGGCAGGCAAGAGCGAGTTGTCGAACCAGATCAAGAACACCACAAGGCCGCCGGAGAGGAGCACTGGGAAGAAAATGACCCTGAGCACTTGCCGAAGCACGGCGGTTGCCGTCAGCCCCTCTCTGAAGGAACGTCTCCGGTGGAAAATGGCCCTCAGAATCTTGAACCTGACCCGGCCGACCTGATCGCGAGCGAGCCAGAACGCTGGCTCCTGCCGCCGTGCTGCCTTGCGGGTCCACCTATTGCCCCGATGAAGGAACGGCGCGAGCGCGAGCCAAGCGAGGCCTCTCAACCGGCGAATCAACTTAGCTGCTCTCATGCACCGCTGGGCGCTTGCCCAGAGTGGCGACGGAGGTGAGCATGTCGTGGGGTCTCCGCTTCTCGCGGATTAGAGCAGAACGTGACCGTAGCCCCCGACGCTGCCATGAGGGGGGCCGAGGGACGAAGTCAACGAAGGTCCACCCCTTCGTTCGATCTATCCAGTTCAGGTTCGATCCGTTGGTCATGGGGTAATGATAGCAGGGAATGCTCCGACAGGCCCGCCGATGGACGAGAGGAGGATCGGATGGGTAGAGGCGGCTCGGATCCACCCGGCCTCCGGTTTGTCCGTCGAGGATCGGACCCGGGTTGCGGACGCCCTCGAAGCACGGTGGGGCGTCCGCCAGGAGTGGCGGCTCCGCGAGGTGTGCATCCTTTCGCTGAGTCAGCCTTCCCCAAAAGCGCACCTCTCGGACACAGGCTCGCAAAGCTGTCTCCGAAAGGACATTCGACCATATTGGGAGTCCCGCCGATTGACTCAGGTTTTCCCGCTCTTGCGGTACGATCCAGCGGTGTCGAGCCCAACGGCAGGAGTGGCAGATCGTGCAGTCCCAGTTAGACTTACGTGATCTCCTGCCGGGATGTTGGCCGTTGGCCGTCCGCCTACGCGGCTGTACGCGAGGCGCAGGGTCGGGTGCGCCGCCTGCTGGACGAGTGGGAGGCCGGAGGGAAGCAGGGGCTCTGTCCGATCCCGGATGAGCCTTTGCCGCTCATGAGCGGGACCTTCAACGTGCCGCTATACGGCATCAACACATGGGGCGACCTGTTCACGGCCCGCCAGAAGGTGGCGCTGGTGGGGTTGGGGGCGTTGGCGGTGGATCCCAAGGCGGTACCCCGAGAACTCCTCGCCATTGCTCTCGACCGAACCGCTGATGGGAGCGCGTCGATTTCCAGTTGGCTGGCTTCGGGGGAGGAGGTCAAGCATGTGTTCGCACGGCAAGCTCTACCGATTGTCTGGGACTTCGGCGAGTCAAACTACTTGGCAGAGGCGTCCAGAACTTGGGCCAGCGCCATCAAATCGGTTGCCAAGGTTCTCGAGTACCAGTTCGGTGCGCCTTGCTTCGGACAAGTGCAAAACGCAGACGCCACTGACCATCCGCTCCCCGACCAAACTGCGGGAATCTGGTTTACCGATCCGCCGTACTATTTCGCCGTGCCGTATGCAGATTTGTCGGATTTCTTCTTCGTGTGGTTGAAGCGAGTCCTCCCCGACCACCCTCTGTTGAGCAGCACCCAATACGAGGGGCAAGGTGGCCTCACCCCCAAGGAGCAGGAGCTTTGCGAGATGGCTCGTTGGGATTCCGTTCGATATGGACACAAGGATCATCAGTTCTACGAAGACGGAATGGCCGAGGCCTTCGCCGAGGGCCGCCGCATACTGCGTGAGGACGGCGTGGGCTCGGTGGTGTTCGCCCACAAGACCACTGAGGGGTGGGAGGCACTGCTTTCGGGAATGACCCGCGGCGGCTGGACGGTCACTGGATCGTGGCCAATCGCCACCGAGATGGGGTCGCGCCTGCGCGCCCGGGACTCCGCCGCCTTGGCCACAAGCGTTCACCTGATTTGCCGTCCTCGTCCGGATAATGCTCCAGTCGGCGACTGGGCTTCGGTCCTTCAGGAGCTTCCGGTGCGTGTGGCGGCATGGATGAAGCGGCTCCAAGAAGAGGGCATACGCGGAGCCGACTTGGTGTTCGCCTGCATCGGGCCTGCGCTCGAAGTATTCAGCCGCTATCGCGCCGTCGAGACGGCGGAGGGCCGCGAGGTCGGGTTGCCCGAGTATCTGGAGAGGGTCTGGCAGGTCGTGGGGCGTGCCGCGCTTGAGCAGGTGCTCGGCACAGCCGACGCGGGGACGCTCGAAGAGGATGCCCGGCTAACAGCCCTGTTTCTCTGGACGTACCAGAGCACCGAAGTTGCTGAAGACAAGGGGGCCAAAAACCGAAAGGAAGAACAGGCGGTCGCCAAGGCGGCGGCGAAGGGACTCAGTCTTCCCTACGACGTGGTGCGCCGGTTCTCCCAACCCATGGGTATCGAACTTGAACGATGGACCGGCCGGGTGATCGGCCAGAACAAGGGCGTGGTGCGTTTGCTGCCCGTGTCGGAGCGAGCCGATGAACTGTTCGGTCGGGATGGCGCGGACGCGGCGGCCGACTGGATTGCGAGGGATCCACAGGCGGATCTGCAACCGGCTCTCTTCCCCGATTGGGAGACGAGGTCGGTGCCGAGCGCCCGCCGTCGTCGCGGAGCGAGGTCCATTCTCGATCCCGACGACGCGTTGCAGGGACCAGACGCGACCACGCTCGACCGAATCCACGCGGGCATGCTCCTCCAGGCAAGCGGCCACGCGAACGCGCTCAGGAAGCTGATCGCGGCCGAGCAGGATCGGGGACCGGGTTTCTTGCGGCTGGCCAACGCGCTCTCTGCCCTCTATCCCCGCTGGAGCCGCGAGAAGCGCCTTCTGGACGCGATGATTCTGGCCGTCCCGCGTTGACATCCGGGAGACGGGCCGTCGAGCTTACTGGCAGGTGGCCGGAAGCGCCGCCGCCCAAACCCGTTCCCCACCGAACCGCAGTGCTGAAGCTATCCGCTCATGATTGGTAGCACAGACATGCGCGAGCCTTGAGGCAGTCGAGAATGGATCCTTGGTACAGAGTCGCGACGTTACGCCGGGAGGTGCGAGAAGGCCGCTCATTCAGTCCTGACGAGTTCGCCATCGCGCTCGAACAGGTGGTGGCCGGCACCGCGCCTCCCGACTACAGCGACCCGGCGCAGTTCTTCGCGCGCACCTGCTTCACGCGGGCGCTCAGGGAGCACGCCGGTATGGCGCTGCGCCGGATTGCGGGCAAGACGGAGAACACCGCTCCGGTCCTCACCCTCATCACCCAATTCGGCGGCGGGAAGACGCACACCCTAACCTCTCTGTATCACCTCGCCAGGACAGGCGAGGCGGCCGCCGGATTGCCCGGCGTGGAGGAACTCCTCGACGGGGAGGGACTCGGAGCCGTGCCTTCGGCGCGAGTAGGCGTGTTCGTCGGCAACGCTTGGGATCCGGCCGAGGGCAGGGAGACGCCATGGATCGACTTGGCTCGCCAAGTGGCGGGCGAGCCGGGTGTTGCGGCGCTCGGGACCGCTGCACGGACCACGCCGCCAGGGACCGCGACGTTGGGCAAGGTGTTCGCCGCTGCGGGGACTCCCGTTCTGTTCCTGTTCGACGAGGTTCTCAACTTCGTGAACCGCCACCGCGGCATGGCCGATCGCTTTCACGCCTTCATCCAGAACCTCACGGTCGCCGTCACCGGGACCACCCGCGCGGCCGCGGTTATCAGCCTGCCGCGCAGCCAAGTCGAAATGACGGACTGGGACCAGCAGTGGCAGGCCAAGATCGAAAAGGTCGTCGGCCGGGTTGCGCGTAAGCTGATCGCGAACGATGAGGCGGAGATAAGCGAGGTCGTCCGACGGCGGCTCTTCGAGGATCTCGGCGGGGTTCGGATCCGCAGGAGGGTGGCCAACACCTACGCCAACTGGTGTTTCGAGCGCACCGCCCGCCTCCCGCGCGAATGGCTGGCGGTGGACGCGGCGACGACCGAAGCGAAGGCGCGGGAGTTCCTGCGGACACGATTCGAGGCCTGCTATCCGTTCCACCCGGCGACACTCTCCGTGTTTCAGCGGAAGTGGCGGGCGCTGCCGCAGTTTCAGCAGACCCGGGGCGCACTCGCGATGCTCGCCCAATGGGTGTCGTGGGCCGCTCGCGAGCACTTTCGCAAGGCGCGCACGGAGCCGTTGATCACGCTGGGATCCGCGCCGGTGCATGTGCCGGAGTTCCGCGCGGTGGTGCTGGGTCAATTGGGCGAGCCGCGTCTCGACGCGGCGATCGAGGCCGACTTGGCCGGGCAACAGGCCCACGCGCGCGCGCTGGACGCGGACGCCAGGGGTGCGCTGCGCGACATCCATCGCCGCACGGGCACGGCCATCCTCTTCGAATCGTCCGGCGGTCAGGTAGACAAGGTCGCGCATCTGCCGGAATTGCGGTTCGCGCTCGGCGAGCCCGAGATCGACACCACGACCGTGGACAACGCGGCGGCCGCCTTGGAGGCGGCCGGATTCTTCGTCCGTAGCGTGGGGACGGACGGATACCGCATCCACCACCAGGCAACCCTGAGGAAGGTGGTCAGCGACCGCCGCGCCTCGCTGGACCAGGAGACCGAGGTCAGGCCGGCGGTTCGCAAGGTCGTCGAGGGGGAATTCGCGCGAGGAGCCAAGTTGCCCCTCGTCCCGTTCCCCGGTACCGCGATGGACATTCCCGACACGCCGCGCCTTTCGCTTGTAGTGTGCGATCCGGAAACGGAGTGGACGGACGCCGGGAAGGCGGTCGGACGAATCGCCGAGTGGACCAGGAGACGCGGCAATTCGGATCGTCTCTATCCCGCATCGCTCGTGTGGTGCGTCAGAAAGCCCGGACGCGCGCTGATCGAAAAGGTGGAGATTTGGCTGGCGTGGCAGCGAGTCGCCACCGAAGTGGCTCAGGGCGTGTTGGGCGCGGACTTCGACCGCGCGGATCGCGCTGGCGTGAGCGCCATGGTCAGGGATTCGGAGGAGGCCGCCAAAGACGAAGTTTGGGCGAGCTACCGTTTCGCCGCCCTGTCCGACAACAGCGAGAAGACCGGCCTCAGGGTTATCGACCTGGGCGCGGGCCATTCCAGTGGCAGCCAGACCCTCTGCGGCCGCATTACGAGCGCCATGAAGGCCGAGGCGCTTCTTAACGAGTCCGTGGGGGCCGGCTACATTGACCGGCATTGGCCGCCCGCGTTCGCGGATTCCGGGGCGTGGCCGCTCAGGAGTCTGCGCCAGAGCTTCCTCGACGGATCGCTCACGCGGCTGAGCGATCCGGAGAGAGTCCTTCGGCGGCAGATCGCCGCGTTAGTGGCTGCAGGCGAGTTCGGTTTGGCGTCCGGTGCCCAACCCGGTGGAGGTTACGGCAGATTCTGGTATGCGGAGCCGATCCGCCAGGAGGAGATCACGTTCGATCCGGATGTATTCCTTCTCACTAGGAGGAAGTCCGAGGCCCTGGCAACCCCGCCCGAGCCGGACCCGCCACCTCGCGAGCCGCACCCCAGCGACACCGGAGCCGACCCCGAGCCGGCTCCCACACCGGCAACCACCGCTGGGGAATCGAAGGCGATCCTTCAGGTTCTCGGCACGATACCCGCCGAAGTCTGGAACCGGCTCGGGATCAGGATTCTGCCGAAGCTGCGGCCTTTGGACGATCTCAGGGTCGGCATTGACCTGTCAGCGACCGCCAGCCCCGAGAGGGTTCGGAGTCTGGAGGCTGAACTGGCTCAAGCCCTCCGAGATCTGGATCTAGGGGATCGGGTTCGCATCGCGACCCGAGGCTCCCGCTCTTCGCGCTCCAAATCCCCAAGCGATGCGTTTGGCTGATCGCAATGCCCACACGCACCTATAGCCTGCCCCACCGGGAATTCTCACGAGAAACACTCCAACCGAGCCAACCTGTCAATCGCTATGTCCAACCGAACACACGATCCCGTCAAGACGCTTGACGAACTCCGCAACCACTTGGCGCTCCACGACAAGCCCATCGCCTTCTTCTTCGGTGCAGGCACGTCATGCAGCATCCGCATCGGCAACGACCCGCTCATTCCAGCCGTCGAAGAGCTGACTCGCAGGTGTCGAGAAGCGGCCCAAGCCTTGGGTGACGAATTCCTTGAGGCGTGGGATTCCATCGCCAATGGCTGTGATACGGGTACGCGAAAGGCCAATGTCGAGGACATTCTGTCGCGTCTTCACACGATGGTTGCTGCAATGGTTGATTCCGATGAGTTGTCGGGACTAAACCGAGCACAGCTGAGGGAGCTAGATGCTACAACGCGGACAACTATTGCCGAGACTGTAAACCCAGAGATGTCTTCCGTTCCCGAGAACTTTCCGCATCGCCAGTTTGCGAGATGGATCTCCCGTTCATCACACCACAGGCCGGTAGAAGTGTTTACTGTCAACTATGATGTGCTGATCGAGCACGGAATGGAAGTTGAGCGTGTTCCATTGCATGATGGATTCGTAGGCAGTTACCGGCCGTTTTTCTATCCTGAGAGTCTTCAACTCCCGGAGTCGCAGCCAGGCGCGACTTGGTCCAGATTGTGGAAGATGCATGGATCCGTAACGTGGCGGCGGGTAGATCGTGGTGGTCGGTCCGATATCGTCCGCGGCAATCCTCGATCGGACGGCGAGATGATTTATCCCTCTCTTCAGAAATACGAACAGTCACGCCAACAACCATATGTCGCTTTCCGCAACCGACTCGCTTGGTTCTTGGGACAGCAGGATGCCGTATTGATCATCTCCGGTTTCAGTTTCGGCGATGACCATATCAATGACCTGCTATTCCGAGCCTTGGAGAACCACCCGCGAACTCACATCTATGCACTCCAATTTAGGGAAGAACCGGAGGATAGCGATCTGACCAAGCGAGCAGAACAACATCGCAACATCCTCGTTGTCGGACCGAAGACCGCCGTGATCAGCGGACGGCGCCTCCCCTGGTACGCTAGCAACGTCCCCGCGGTCCTCGGCAATGTCATCCGGTCCCGTAGCAATGGCGATAAGGAAGACGACGTTGAAGTAGGAATCGGCGATTTTGCCATTTTCTGTCAGTTCATCGAATCCATGACCGAGAGGGACTGAGGATGTCACGCACTGAGCCTACATATGTCGGGCGTGTCGCATCTGTCGCCGGCGCGACCGTTCGTGTCCGTTTGCGTGACGACATGCCATCTACCCTGTTGCTCATCGGTGGAGAATCGTATCGCGTGGGTCAAGTCGGCGGGTTCGTCCGCCTACCGATCGGGTATACCGACATCTATGCTGTGTGCACGCAGACGGGTGCCGATGCAATGCCAGCGAGCATCGCCGGCGCTTTCTCTTACGAACGCACCGCTGACGACGCGATTGACTCAACACTCATGGGCTATCGCTGGATGACGGTAATGTTATTCGGAGAAGCCATCGGTGGCGAGTTCGAAAGAGGTGTAAGTCAATACCCTACTGTCGGTGACGAAGTTCACGTTGTAACCAATAGCGATGCCAGGCTAATCTATGGCTCCACCGGTACGGAACGCCATGGAATCTCCGTCGGCACCATCGCTGGTACGGCTAACATCTCCGCGGATATCGACATCGCCGGACTGGTGAGTCGCCACTGCGCTGTCGTGGGTTCTACAGGTGCTGGCAAGTCTAATCTCGTTTCTGTCCTGCTCGAAGCTCTAGCGGGCAGCAAGCTGCCGAGAGCGCGAGCCCTCGTTATTGATCCTCACGGAGAATACGGTGCAGCTCTGGGGAACCACGCGAAAGTGTTTCGAGTGGGTGCTGTGCAAAGCACGGACGAACAACCGCTTTGGGTCCCGTTTTGGGCCCTTCCTTTTCGCGAACTTCAGATGTTGACCCTAGGAGACCTTCAGCCAAACCACGAGGTGTCTATCAGAGACGCAGTGCTTGCGCTAAAGGTCCAAGCGTCACACTACTTGCATGATCCACCTCCGGTGGAAGCTCTGACTGCCGACTCACCGATACCATTCAGCATCAAGAGACTATGGTATGAGCTTGATAGATTCGAACGGATGACTTTTCGCCAATCGAGCAACCAGTCCGATGAGAACGCATACCCACCTGAGTCGGTTGGCGACGCGGAGACGCTGACGCCCAATGTATACCCAGCCGTTACCCCGTACAACAAGCCGCCGTACATGAATCAAAAAAGGCGCAACATCGCCCGCCACCTCGATATAATGCGAAGCCGGCTACGGGATGGTCGATATTCTTTTCTCTTTGCCCCGGGGGATGGGTTTTCTCCCGATCTCGATGGCAAAGTTGAGTCCGATATCGATACGTTGGTTGCAGGCTGGGTAGGCCATGATCGACCGATCACGATACTCGACGTATCCGGTTTGCCCTCGGAAGTGTTACCGACAGTTGTGGGTACCGTTCTTCGAATCGTGTACGACGTGCTGTTCTGGGCGCAGAATCTCCCAATTGGTGGTCGGGAGCAACCGTTACTTATCATCCTAGACGAAGCTCACTTGTTTGTACCCCGCGGGAAAGACTCGCCAGCCCATCGGACCATAGCGATGATCGCTAAGGAGGGCAGGAAGTACGGCACGGGTCTCTTGTTGGTCACGCAACGGCCGTCCGAAATAGCGCGTTCTGCCCTGAGTCAGTGCGGGTCAATGGTAGCACTGCGTACGACCAATAGCGCTGACAAAGGCATCGTGGCCGGTGCGCTGCCCGATGAGTTGGGTGGTCTTGCGGAACAGCTTCCGTCGTTGAGAACCGGCGAAGGCATCTTTGTTGGGGCGGTGATGCCAATTCCATCGCGAGTACGAATTCGCCGTGCGCGACATAAGCCGATCGGAGATGATCCGGAACTTCCCGAAGTGTGGCAAAAGGGCGTGAGGCCCGAATCCTCGCTATATGCGGATGCGGTAGCAGGATGGAGGGCACAGAGCATTCCACATGGAAACGAGGAAACCGATAAACAGAAACAGGAGCAAGAAAGATGATCGAGATGCATTATGTGGATTCATCCAACATCGAAGCTATTGGATACGATGGCGATACGCAACAGCTTCACGTCCGCTTCTCAAAGTCGGGAGCCACATACGTTTACTACAGCGTAGAGGAGTGGCGATTTGATGAGTTCCAGCAGGCCGAGTCGAAGGGAAAATACCTCAACGAGAACATCAAGGGAGCATACGACTACAGCAGGCTATAGAGTCATCCGGATTCGGTGGCGAGGTTGCCGAGGACACACTCCTCGTTCGGCGACTTCCGACGACCGCGGAGTCTGGTCGTGCGGCTCGGGCACCGGGACGGCCCGCACGCCGCTATACGTTCCGTGCGTGCGACGCAGGCATGGATGATCGTGGTGGCCGCTCTTGCGTGCCGCATGCGGGATGGCATCGTGTGGCTGATGGACGACGAGGTGCGCGTGACCGTGGTGGACGCGGGGCCGCTCGAAGTCCGATTCTCGGTTTCGACGGAGCCGAAGCTCCGAGTACCCCGGAGGCCCCGCTGTCGTCATGGCCTTCTCTCTGGATAGCGGATGCTGCGGAGGCGTGGCAGATTCCGACGCGGACTTGGCGGGGAGGATGTCGTTCACGGCGAACGAAGGGGTGAAAATGAACCTGGAAGTTCTCTTAGTCGGCGGGATCCTCGCCGCAGCGGTGGTCCTCTTCGTGACCGAAAAGGTCCGGGTGGATCTGGTGGCGTTGATGGTGATGCTGGGGCTCGTGGTGGCAGGCATCCTCGATGGCGAGGAGGCGATCATGGGCTTCGCCAACGAAGCGGTCATCACAATCGCTTCGGTCCTGGTCCTGAGCGGAGCGCTCGCGCGGACCGGGGTCGCTCGTTTCATCGGCCAGCGGGTTCTGGCGGCATCGGGCAGTGGAGTCGGCCGTCTCACCGCGGTGATGATGGCCACGGTGGGCCTCCTGTCGGGAATCATGAACGACATCGGGATCACCGCCCTCATGCTGCCGGTGGTGCTGGATATGGCCCGCCGCATAGGGACGCCGCCATCCAAACTGCTCATGCCGCTGGCCTTCGGGTCCCTGCTCGGCGGGATGACGACCTTGATCGGAACGGCGCCGAACATCCTGGTAAACGGGGCGTTGCGCGATGCCGGGCTTGAGCCGTTCGGTATGTTCTCGTTCACACCGGTCGGGCTGACGGCGCTTGCTGCGGGAATCGTCTACATGACCTTCCTGGGGCGGCGGCTGTTTCCGAACCGCGATCCGAAAAAGGAATCGGCTCCCGCGGATCTGGGGGGACTCTACGGCCTGGGTGGCCTGGTCGGAATGCTGAAAACGCCCCGGCATTCGACTCTGGCAGGCAAGACACTGCAGCAAAGCCGGCTGGGCCAGGCCCTGGGTCTGAACGTGGTCGCCGTGCAACGAAGCGGGCAGATGATCCTCGCTCCCGGGCCGGACTTCGTTCTGAGCGGGGGAGACGAGATGGTTGTCGAAGGAACCCTGGAGAGGTTCGAAGGCTTGCGCGCATGGAAGCATCTGGAGATCGAGTCGAGAGATCGGGCTCTTGAGCGGATTACAGATGCCTCCCTCGAGGTGGCGGAACTGGAGTTGGCGGAAGATTCACCGCTGATCGGGCAGACGGTTCGAAAGGCGAATCTGCGCCAGACTCGCGGCCTGCACGTTCTCGCGATTCTGCGGGGTGATCGGGTGCATCGCACGGGATTGCGCCTGATGACTCTTGCCGCGGGCGATCGCCTGGTGGTCGCGATGAAAAGCGGGCGATTTGCCGCACTGGAGGACGACAAGACCTTTGGAGCGGTCCATTCGGTGTCGGCAAAAGAACTGATTTCCCACTACCAGATGGAACGCAGGATTCAAAGCGTCAGAATCTCGCAAGAATCGCTGCTGGCCGGTCAGTTGCTCGCGGAAACCCGGCTGGCCGATGCGTTCGGCCTGACGGTTGTGGGCATCCTGCGGGCCGATGAAGAGCTTCTCATGCCGGATCCGGATACGATACTCGAGGGAGGGGATGTTCTCCTGCTCCGGGGACGACTCGAGGATCTCAGGATCCTGCGGGCGCTCCAGGAACTGACGGTGGGCGATAATCGTCCCCTGGACGTGAGCCGACTGGAGTCCGACACCGTCGGCCTGGCGGAGGCTTCGCTGTCTCCACGCACGACATTCGCGGGGAGAACAATCGAGGAGCTCAATTTCCGTGAAAACTACGGTGTTTCCATCCTTGCGATATGGCGGAACGGAGAGATCTACCGGACCGGGCTCCGGCAAATGAAGCTGCTCCCGGGTGATGCGTTCCTGCTCTATGGCGACAGAAGCAAGCTCGCGCGCCTGGTGGAAAACCCGGACTTCCTCGTCATGACCGAAGGAGCGGCCGAGGTGGTGCGCAGCCGGAAGGCTCCAGTCAGCGCCCTGATCATGGCAGGCGTCCTGACTTCGGTGGTCTCGGGCCTTCTGCCGATCTATGTCGCGGCGCCGATTGGAGCGGTCCTGATGGTGCTGACGGGCTGCCTCAACATGGAAGAGGCCTATCGGTGCATAGAGTTGAAAGCCGTGGTACTGATCGCGGGGATGCTCAGCTTGGGACTGGCGATGCAGGAATCCGGAACTGCCGCGCTGGTGGCCGAGACGGTGTTGGGGTCCATTGCCGGCTTTGGTCCCCTGGCAGTGGTGGCGGGACTTTTCCTGATCACCGCCCTTTCAGCTCAGGTAATGCCGACGGCGGCAGTGGCGGTACTCATGTCGCCCATCGCACTCAGCACGGCCGCCGCCGAAGGGTTCTCGCCCCAGGCTCTGATGATGACGGTGGCCATTGCGAGTTCCTGCGCCTTCATGAGCCCGGTGGGACATCCGGTCAATCTGCTGGTGATGGGTTTCGGAGGATACCGGTTCGTCGATTTCATAAAGGCTGGATTCCCGTTGTTCCTCCTGGTGTTTGCCGTGGTCTTGACGGTGCTTCCGCTCGTCTGGCCGCTGGTGCCGGGAGGATGAGGAGGGTCTCCGCCGTCATCGGCGTCCGGCGTTCGTTTGATGACGACCGCCCTCTCCAACGCTCTCGGTGGCCGACTCCCCGCGGGACCCTCATATTCTCCCGCATGAAACATCGAGCAACGGCCCAATCGTTACGCCGCACGCGAACCGCAGCCCCTCCGCGTAGCGGCAAGCCCCGGTCCGCACCCACGCTCCTCCGTCTCCTCGCCGCAGCGTTCGCTCTGCTGGTCTCAGCCGCGTGTTCCCCAAGCGGAGACGGCGCCGCCTTCCCAAGCCGCCCCATCGAGATCGTCTCCTGGGCCACCCCCGGCGGCCCCTCGGACCTTCTCTCGCGGGCGCTGGCCGATGCCGCTCCGCCGCACTTCGACGGGCAGCGCGTGACCGTGATGACCCGGCAGGGCGGGGCGGGGGCCGCCGGCATGCAGTACATGCAGGGCCGCGCGGGAGACCCCCACGTGCTCGGCGTGTTCACGGCGAGCGGGACGGTGAACATGGCGACCGGGCGGATCCCGTTCGCACCGGAGGACTTCACGCCCATCCTCCGCATCCAGATCGATCCCTTCCTCGTCGCGGTGCGGGACGACAGCCCCTTCCGCACGCTGGGAGACCTGTTCGAGGCCGCCCATGCCCGGCCCGGCGAGGTGTCGGTGTCGGGGTTCGGAGCGGCGTCGGCCCATTTCCTCGGCTTCGCCCGGCTGCGGGCGGCGGCGGGAGATCCGGATATCCGCTGGATCGCCTACGAGGGCTCGGCTGACGCCGTGGTCGCGGCGCTCGGCGGCCACACGGACGCGGCGCACACGAACTACAACATCGTGCGCGAGCATCTGCGCGCGGGGACGATGCGCGTGCTGGGGACCGCGCTCCCAGTCGAGGCGCTCCCGGACACCCCGAGCTACGCCGACCAGGGGTATGACCTCCAGCCCGTCCACTGGCGGGGGGTGGTGGGCCCGCCGGGACTGGACTCCGCGACGCGGGCCGACATCCGCGCCCGCCTCATGGCCGCGATCGACGATCCGGGGTTCAGGGAATACATGGAGCGCGCCGCCCTCGAGTTCGCGACGATGGAGGATGCCGAGGCGTTCGGGGCCTGGATGGCGGAGGAGGTCACGACCAGCCGGGACCTGCTGCGACGGCTGGGATTCCTGGATGGGTAGCCGCTCCGCGCGCGCAAGCCTGCCGCGACGCCTCCTGACGGAGACGGGGCTGCTCGCCGCCATCGGAGCCGCGGTCCTGCTCGATTCCCGCAGCTATCCCCCATCGCTGACCGAGGGTGCCCCGGGCCCGGCCTTCTTCCCCCGGCTGCTCGCGGTGCTCCTCATCGCCTGCGCGGCCTGGCTCGCGATCCGAGGCTGGCGCGGCGCGAGGGATAGAGGCTCGGGCGACGGATCTGCCGGCGCATCGGGCGGCGAATCCGGCGCGGGACGTTCCCGCGGAAACGCTGCGTCGGACTCTGCCGCGGGCCCGGGAGCCGGGAGCCGAACCCCGCTCCTTGGAGTGTGGATCGCCGTAGCCTGGATCGCCGCCTTCCTCCTCGCATGGCCGCGGCTTGGAACCGTCCTCTCGGTGCCGCTCCTCGTCGTGGGCCTCATGTGGCTGACGGGCGAGCGTTCGTGGCGGACGATGGTCTCGGTGCCACTCGCCTTCGCCGGGTTCATCTACCTGGTGTTCATGGTCCTGCTCGGCGTGCCGCTGCCGACCGGGTTCTGACCGGGCGACGCGGGGCGTGACGGCCTTCCTCGACGGTCTTCTGACGGCGCTTCAGCCGGGGAACCTCGCCGCGCTGCTCGCGGGCAGCCTGCTCGGGGTGTTCGCGGGGGCGATGCCGGGGCTGAGTTCGACGGTGGGACTCGCGCTCGTCCTCCCGGTGACCTTCGCGCTCGACCCGACGCCGGCGCTCCTGATGATGGTCTCGATCTACATGGCGGCGGAGTACGGCGGATCGATCACGGCGATCGCGATCGGGGTTCCGGGCAGCTCGCCCGCGCTCGCGACGACCTTCGACGGCTACGCCATGACGCGCCGGGGCGAGGCGGGACGCGCGCTGGGGATTTCCCTCTTCTCCTCCATGAGCGGGGGCCTGCTGGGGACGATTCTCCTCGTGCTGGCGCTCGGGCCGCTCTCGCGGGCGGCGATCGCCTTCGGGCCGGCGGAGTACTTCGGGCTCGGCGTGTTCGGCCTCTCCATCGTCGCGAACCTCGTGGGCCGCGATCCTCTGAAGGGGATCATCAGCGCGCTGCTGGGACTCGTTTTCTTCCTCGTCGGGCTGGACGTGCTCACGGGGGCGCCGCGGCTCACGCTGGGCACCAACATGCTCATGGACGGGCTCGGGCTGGTGCCGATGCTGATCGGCTTCTTCGCCATCGCCGAGGCGCTGAAGGCGGCGGCCGGCGGACGCAAGGCGACGGCGCCCGGGGGCGGCATCACGGGGGCGCTGCCCAAGGCTCGCGAGCTGTTCGGGCTCTGGCGCACGATTCTGCGCGGGTCGGCGATCGGCGGGGTGATCGGGGCCATCCCCGGCGCCGGGGCGACGATCGCCTCGATCGTGGCGTGGAACGAGGAGCGGCGCGTCTCGAAGGACCGGGAGCGGTTCGGGACGGGGGTGCCGGCCGGCATCGCGGCGCCCGAGGCGGCGAACAACTCCTGCGTGGGCGCCGCCATGATCCCCCTTCTCGCGCTGGGGATTCCGGGGTCGGCCAGCGCCGCCGTGCTGCTCGGCGGCCTCACCGTGCAGGGCGTCGCGCCGGGCCCGCTGCTGATGGCCGAACGCGCCGAACTCGTCTATGCGCTGTACGCCGGGTTCCTGGTGGCGGTGCTGCTCATGCTGGCCGTGGGGCGCCTCGGGATTCCCCTGTGGACGCGCGTCGTGCGGCTGCGCCCGTCGATCCTGATGCCGCTGGTCGTCGCCATCTCGCTCGTGGGCGTCTTCGCCCTGCGCGGGAACGCGGCCGACGCCTGGGTGGCCCTCTTCTTCGGGGTCGTCGGCTTCGCCATGCTGCGGGCCGGGTATCCGCTGGCGCCGGCCGTGCTCGGCCTCATCCTCGGGCCCATGATCGAGACCAACTATCGGCGAGCCCTCACGCTGTCGTCGGGCTCGCACACCATCTTCCTCGAGAGTCCGATCGGCCTGGTGCTGCTCGCGCTGGCGGTGGTCAGCTTCGCGGCCCCGGCGATCAGGAACCGTCTCGTTTCCGCAAAACGACAGGCAAAGGAGCAAGAGTGAGCGCGACACGCGCGGTCATCGACTTCATCCTCGAAACGAACATCGGGGACTTCCCGGAGCGGCTGCTGAGCGAGGGGCGGCGCTGCGTGCTGGACGGCACGGGTGTGATCCTCGCCGGATCCACGGACGCCTGCTCCCGCATCGTGCAGGACCAGATCGCCGCGCAGGGGGGGCACGCGGAGGCGACCATCTTCGGGCTGCCCGGCACCCGTGCCCCGGCCCCGCTCGCGGCGCGCGCCAACGGCACCGCGGGCCACGCGATGGACTTCGACGACACGCAGCTCTCGAACGCCCCCGACCGCATCTTCGGGCTCCTCACCCACCCCACGGTGGCGCCGCTCTCAGCGGGCTACGCGATGGCGGAACGGGTGGGAGCAACGGGCGCCGAGTTCCTGGAGGCGTTCCTCATCGGCTTCGAGGTGGAGTGCAAGATCGCCGAGGCGATCGATCCCCGGCACTACCGGGAAGGGTTCCACTCGACCGCGACCATCGGCACGCTCGGGGCCTGCGCGACGGCCGCAAAGCTGGCCGGGCTGGAGGCGGACGAGCTCGCCATGGCGCTCGGCATCGCGGCGAGCCTCTCGTCGGGGATCCGGCTCGGGTTCGGCACCATGACCAAACCGCTCCACGCCGGGCGCGCCGCCGAGAACGGCATCGTGGCGGTCGAGCTCGCGGCGCGCGGCTTCACGGCCGGAAACGACGCGCTGGAGGCGCCGTGGGGCTTCTTCCGCGTCTTCGGCGGCGGCTTCGAGCCCGAGCGGCTGGTCGGCGCCCTCGGCGCGCCCTACACCCTGCTCGCCCCCGGCGTGTCCGTGAAGCCCTTCCCCTCGGGAAGCCTCGGCCACCCCAGCATGGCCGCCATGCTCGAACTCGTGACCGGGCATGACCTCGCGCCGGACGACATCGCCGGCATCACCTTCCGCGCCGGCCACAACATCCTGAAGCCCCTCCGGTATCCCGTCCCCACCAACGAACTGGAGGCCAAGTTCTGCATCCCCTTCGTCCTCTCGAGCATCGTCCTCCGCCGGCGGGCCGGAATCCGCGAGTTCCACGACGATTTCGTCCTCTCCGAGGAAGCGGCGGACATGATGCGCCGGGTGACGGTCCAGTTCGACGAAGCCATCGACGCGCGCGGCTACGACCGCATGCGCAGCGCCATCGACATCCGCCTCCGCGACGGCACCGAACTCCACACCGAGGCCGACACCTATCCCGGCGGCCCGGAACGGCCCCTCAGCCGGGAGGAACTCCACGCGAAGTTCCGGGACTGCGCGAGCCTCGTGATGGATGATGTGGGCATCGATGGGGCGCTGGAGACGCTCGAGCGCGTGGACGAGCTGGCGGATATTGGGGAGTTGGTGGGGGGGCTGGCGGTGGACGCTGCGTGAGGTTCGTGATCCCCGACTGACACGTTCTCGTCAAAGAGGAGCTTCACCCGGGCGGAAGCGAACGAGCCTTCGCTCCCGCTCCGCCGCGAACGCCAGCGCTGCCCGGATGTCTTCGCGCTCAAGATCCGGGAAATCCTCGAGGATCTCCGCTTCCGTCATCCCGGACGCCAAGTACTCAAGGACATCGTACACGGTGATCCTGAGCCCGCGAATGCACGGCTTGCCGCCCCTCTTTTCCGGCTCAAGGGTGATGCGATCCAAATGGTCCATTCTCTACGTTAACCCGGAGGCCAGATCGGAGGTCAATCTCCCTTTGGCGGGGTTCTGGACGCAAATAGCCGGCTCACCAGCCAGTACAAGGCGAAGCCGCCAACCACCAATGCCGCGAACATCCCGGTAGGAAGATTCAGCACTTCGACCAGTGCAACACCTGCGATGATCGGAGAAACTACTGCGAGGAACTTCTTCATTTTGGAACCTGTCCGTTTTCTCGGGAGAGAAGGTCCCCGTCCCCACTGTCCAACATGGAGATGCGCAGCTATTCTCGCACCTGACATGATCGAGCCCAAGCCATATGGCGAGGGGAGGTCTTACCATGACGAACTGGAACGAGTGCCCGGCCGTCGAGCAGACCCCGGGCAAGGTGAACGGAGCCTGGGTCTTCGCCGGCACGCGGATTCCGCTTTTCGCGCTTTACGAGAACCTTGCCGCGGGCGCTACGGTCGGCGAGTTCGTCGAGTGGTTTCCGGGGGTCGAGGAACGGCAGGTCAGAGCGGTGCTCGAGCACGAGGCGAAGACGCTGAGAACGGCGTTGGCCCGTTGAGGCTACTGTTCTCGCCTGGTGTCGCCGAGGCATCTCAGGACCGCGGGCTTGAAAAGCCTCCGCCGGTCTCGATGTCGACGGCTATCGAGCCGATCAGGTTGCTGATCGTCTTCTCCCCGCGACGCAACGCGTAGCGATACAGCGCGCGCCAGCCCCGCGTCGCCAACCCACCGCCTGCCGCTCCACCGGCAAGGAAGCCCAGTACCGCCACACCGGCCGCGAAACCCCCGATCCCGAGGGCGGCGGCCGCGCCCGCGGCGGCAAACGCGCCACCGACACCGCTCAACGACGCGACCACCGCGGAGAAGCCGCCCCCGACCCACATATTGAGCTTGTGGCTGTGGATAAAACTTCCGCGAACGGTCAACTCGGTCTCAGGCGGATCGGTGTCCAAACGCCTGAGGCTGAAAAGCAGTTGCTTGAGGTCGACCCAGGCCATCTCGTAGGCGAAGGACCAATCTCCCGGGGTTGCCGAGTAGGAGTATGCGGGCACCTTGAAAACCAGTACGCCTCCGTCGAGCGGATCGCCTCCGTGTTGATCGATAAGGCTCAGGCGGAACGGGCTCTCCGGTAGGATTCGCTGCATGGCGTGGTAGACCTCCTCCGCCGGTGCGTGGATCACCCGGGAGACCTCCAGCGCACGTGGCGGTTGGCCCAGGAAACGGGCTGCCATCCTTGATGACCGGGCCTGGTCTCCATCGGCGAGGGCCCGATTGCGAGCCTCCGCGAGCGCATGATCGACGAATGCCGGCGAGATTCCGGCTTCTTCGGCAGCGGCCCGGACATCCGCAAGGCGGTACCCTTCGACCGCCGGCGTGTCAGAAGAACGCCCCTGCGGAGCCGACTGCCGCGAACGCTCTTCGAGACGGCGAGCGGCCTCGGCCTGCAACTCGGCCGCACGGTGCCAGAGTGCGCGTGCCTCTTCTTCGGAAATGCGGGTTTCGTCCTGGTTCATTGGACCGTGGCAAAGGTTACCAGCCTGGAGCCGCCTGCGAAGCCAGCGTCGTCGGGACGCGGCGATTCTCGCACGTGCCCATGCCGCACGGTAGTTTCCCGCCGGAAAAACCACCACCGCCACACGCCGGACTGCCGCCGAACCACGCATGTTCGCCAACTACCTCGCCGGACGCATAGCCCAGCTCGGGATCGTGCTGCTGCTGGTGTCGGTCGCGGTTTTCTCGATCATGCACGCCCTGCCCGGCGACCCGGTGCAGCTGATGCTCTCCGGCGCCGAGAGCGGATCGGTCACGCCGGAGCGGCAGGAGCAACTGCGCGAGGAGATGGGGCTGAACGACCCGCTCTACGTGCAGTACGGGCGGTTTCTGCGGGGCGCGGTGACGGCCGATCTGGGAACCTCGGTCCGGCTGCGCGCACCCGTCCTCGACCTGATCCTCGACCGCCTGGGCTCAACGCTCGCCCTCAGCCTGGGCGGCATCCTGTTTGCCGTGATCATCGGGGTGACCACGGGAGTGATGGCGGCACTCAAGCAGGGCTCGTGGATCGACGGGTTCAGCCGCGTGCTCGCCTACGCGGGGGTGTCGCTGCCGCTCTTCTGGCTCGGTCTCCTGCTGATTCTCGTGTTTGCATTCTGGCTGCCGTGGTTCCCGCCGGCGGGATCGGAAGGCCTCCGCTCGCTGGTGCTCCCCAGCCTGTCGCTGGGGCTGTTGTCCGCGGGGGTGATCGCGCGGCTGACGCGCGCCTCGCTGCTTGAGGTGCTGGTCGAAGACTATGTGCGCGCGGCGTGGGCGAAGGGCCTGCCCAAGCGTATCGTCTATCTGCGACACGCACTCCGGAACGCCTTCCTCCCGGTACTTACCATCCTCGGGCTCCAGTTTGGGGCGATGCTCGCGGGCGCGGTCGTGACGGAAACGGTCTTCAGCCGACCCGGGCTGGGCCGCCTGGTGGTGAGCGCGATCCTCTGGAAGGACTATCCGCTGGTGCAGGGGATCGTGCTGTTCATGGCCACGGCCTACGTCCTCGTCAACCTGCTGGTTGATCTGCTGGCGGCCTGGCTGGATCCGCGCATTCGGGACGCGACCCCAGCATGAGCATCGCGGGCCGCACCCTGCCCCCCGGCATGACCGTCGCGGGCCGAACCCTGTTCCCGGCATGACGGTCGCGGGCCGCACCCTGTCCCCCGGATTCATCGCGGGGACCTGCATTCTCGCGGGGTGGGTGCTGCTGGCGATCTTCGCCGCCCTCGGCTCGCCCCATGATCCGCTGGTCACGGTCTCGGGGGCACGCGAGGCGCCATCGGCGGAGTTCTGGTTCGGCACGGACCGGCTGGGGAGGGACGTGTTCAGTCGCGTGATCTACGGCGCGCGGGTGTCGCTTATCCTCGGGTTTATCAGCGTCGCCATCGGGTCGGTCCTGGGGTCGGCGCTGGGGCTCGTTTCCGGCTACTACCGGGGCCCGGTGGACACGGTGCTGATGCGCATGGTGGATGCGATGCTGGCCTTTCCCGGCATCCTCCTGGCCCTTGTCGTCATCGCGGCCCTCGGCCCGAGCATCACCAACGTCATGGTCGCGGTCGGCGTGTCCACGATCCCGCGCTACGCGCGCCTGGTGCGGGGGACGGTGCTGACCGTGCGCGAGCAGGAATACATCGACGCGGCCCGGCTCCTGGGCGTGCCCGACATTCGGATCATCCTGCGGCACGTGCTCCCGAATACTGCGATCCCGCTGCTCGTGCTCTCGACGCTCGAGTTCGGACATGCGATATCGGTGGGCGCAGGCTTGAGCTTTCTGGGACTGGGTGCGCAGCCCCCGACGCCGGAGTGGGGGCTGATGGTTGCCGTGGGACGCGACGTGCTGGGGCGGGCGTGGTGGATTTCGACCTTCCCCGGGCTCGCCATATTCACCGTGGTCATGGCCACCAATCTCCTGGGCGACAGCCTGCAGGAAATGCTGGATCCGAGGCTGAAGGGCCGGTGACGGTGAACGCCAGCATCTGCCGGGTGGAACGACATGCTGGCCTGGAGCGAGCCGGGCAGGTGATCGCCCTCATATGTTGCCAGTAGACATCAGTAAATCATCAGTAGACATCAGTACAGGCAAGAGGAGAATCATCGACCGTGAGCGACAGGTGCGTAGGAGTCCAGATCGGGCCCGCGAGCTTCGTGGACGAGGGCGTGGATGCGGTGCTGGACACGTTGCAACAGCGCGTGGGCGTGAATGTGGTCTTTCTGGGAACCGTGAGCTGGCTCGGGCTCAAGATCGGGCGCAGCATCTCCTGGAAGATCGACGGATGGCCCGACCACGGCGTCCCGGAGCCGCTCGAAGTCCAGGGCGGGTCCTATCTCGCGCATCATCCCGAGTTCTACCGCAACACCAGCGTCACCAACTTCCGCGCACCGGACGATGCGATGCGCGGACGGGACATTCTGGACATGGTCGTCCCCGGTGCCCGGGAGCGGGGGATGAAGGTGATCCCGGAGCTGATGGAGCCGCTCTTCAAGTATGCGGGACACGGTTCGGCCAACACCGTGCAGATTCCCAACCTGGTGCAGCTCATGGAGGTGGACTACCTGGGGCGGATCGGCGGCGCGCCGTGTCTCGAGAACCCCGACTACCGGGGATGGTGGCACGCGCTGATCGAGGATCACTGCCGGAGCTACGACATCGACGGCATCATGTGGTGCAACGAGCGCCGCAGCCCTCTGGACCAGCTCGTCACCGGGATGGCGCCGGGGTGCTTCTGCGGGCACTGTCTGGCTGGTCTGGACCGGGCCGGGATCGATGCCGAGGGCGGACGGCGGGCGTGCGCGGCCCTCCACGACTATTTCAGGAAGGCGCGCGCGGGAGAGCATTTCCCGGACGGCGCGCTCATCACCGGCCTTCGCGTTCTCCTCGACAATCCGGAATTCCTGCTGCTTGAGCGGCACTGGGTGGAGCGCAACAAGGACCTTGATCGCGAGCTGTACGGGCTCGTGAAGTGGTGCGATCCGGCGCTCGAATTCGGGCTCAACGTGTGGAACCGCAACCACTTCAACCCGTTCCGAAAGGCGCAGTGGCCGTGGGCCGAGACGAAGGACTACGCCGACTGGGTGAAGCCCATCACCTATCAGCATCAGTCGGGCGGGATCTACATCAACGAGATGAAGCAACTGCACGCGTCCCTTTTGCGCGATCTGGCGCCCGCGGAACTGACGCCGATCATGTACCGGATTCTGGGACTCGACGAGGCGCCGTGGGATGAACTGCTCGGTGTGGGCATGTCGCCCGCGAGCTATGTTGGCGGGCAGTGCCGGGCCACGGTCGAGGCGCTGGACGGGGAGCTGCCGGTGCTGATGGGCGTCGGCGTGGACGCGCCCCGCTCCAGCCCGGATCAGGCGGCCTGTACCCCCGAGATCGTCTACGAGAGCGTGCACGCGGCGTACGAGGCGGGCGCCGCCGGCGTCATCTATTCGCCCAACTACGCGAGCATGAAGCTCACCAACCTGGATGGGGGCGCCCGGGCACTCGCGGAGCGCGGGATCTGAGGAAGCTCAGGACGAACCAGGGACAGCAGGGTCCGGGGCGGCGCGATGCTCCCGCGGGCTCGAACCGAGACTGACGGAGGCCAAACGCATGCCCGAAGCACCAGCCTGGAAGTTCCAGCCGGTCCTGCAGGACCTGGCCCCGAAGGAGCCCGCGTCGGTGACGCTCCGGGGCCGGGTGATCACAGGGGTAGGGCGCGAGGTGATCGAAAACGGTCACGTGACCCTGCACGACGGCATGATCACGTCCGTTGGCGAGGGCGGTGGGGCCGCAGGGGATGGGCGCGCGGTGGTCGAAACGGGCGGGACCATCCTGGCCGGGCTGATCAACAGCCACGCCCACCTGGCCTGGGACGGCATCCACGACCTTGCCGCCCAATCGCTCGGAGACGCGCCCGAGATCAGCGCCTACAAGGCGGCCGCCAACATGCTCGCCTGCCTGCGAGCGGGGATCACCCTGGTGCGCGACCTGGGGATGAACCGGAGCGGTGCCTTCGCCAAGCAGGCGGTGGAGCAGGGGGTGTTCGCGGGCCCGCGCCTGCTGATCGTCGCCGAGGCGATCGTCCAGACCGGCGGCCACACCTACTGGTGCTGCCGGGAGGCCACCGGCGCCGACGAGATGCGGCGCGCCGTGCGCGATCAGGTCAAGGACGGGGCCGACCTCATCAAGATCATGATGTGCCACGACCTCCTGGAGTTCACCGACGAGGAGCTCGAGGCCATCGTCGACGAGACCCATCGCGCCAACCTCCCCATCACCGCCCACGCGACCTTCGACGCCTGCATCGAGCGCGCGGTCGACTTCGGCATCGACACGGTCGAGCACGGCGGCAGCATGTCCGACCGGACCATCGGCAAGCTGGTCGAACGCGGGGTTCCCATCATCACCACCTTCTCGCCCGTACTGCTCCAGTCGAAGCCTGAGATCGCGCGCAAGTACAACATCCCGGAATGGAAGATCAGGGAGCGCCAGCGGCTGGTCGCCGACAAGAGCCGCTACGACGGGCTGCTGAGAGCCGCGCGCGCCGGGGTGCGCATCGTGTTCGGGACGGACGCGGGCAGCCCGGCGGTGCGCCACGGCGTGGTGGTGCCGGAGATGGAGTTCATGATCGAGGTGGGCGTGGTCGCGGACAATCACGCGGCCATCATGAGCGCCACCCGCGAGGCCGCCATCATGAACCGGCTCGACGACCGCATCGGTACGGTGGAGGAGGGGAAGGAAGCGGACGTCATCGTGGTGGACGGCAACCCGCTCGACGATCTCCGCGACCTGGAACGGGTGCAGATGACCTTCGTGCGCGGAAGCTGCCTTTACGCGCGACCGCCGGTATCGGCCGGGGCGGTGTGATGCGCGTTTGCCCCAGTCACCGACGCAGGGCGTGACTCCGATGACCCAGGCTGTCCGCGAATCCCATCTGGCCGCCCGCGCGGTCAGCGTGAAATCGAGCTTCCGCACGCGGATGCTCAAGCTGTCCGCCGGCCTCGACGGCATCATCGCGCTTGGCCGGGGCGACCCCGATTTCGACACGCCACCCGACATCGTCGCGGCGGGGGCGGAAGCCCTGGCGGGTGGCTATACCCACTACACAGCCCCGCCGGGTCTCCCCGAGCTCCGCGAGGCCATCTCCGGGAAGCTCAAACGCGACAACGGTCTCGACTATCCGGCCCACCAGATCATCGTCACCAACGGCGTTCAGGAAGCGCTCCTCATCTCGATCCTGGCGCTGGTCGATCCCGGCGACGAAGTGGTGCTCCAGGCGCCGCGCTTCAACGCCTTCGACTACATGGTCAACCTGGCCGGCGGCCGGGTGGTCGAGGTGCCGACCCTGGAGGACGACGACTTCGCGCTCAGGGCCGACGCCATCCGCGACGCCCTGACGGAGCGCTCGAAGCTTCTCGTGATCGCGAACCCGAACAATCCCACCGGTGGACTTACGCCGCGCGCGGAGTTGGCGCGCATCGCAGCGCTCGCCGAAGAGCACGACCTCCTCATCCTCTCCGACGAGATCTACGAGAAGCTCATCTTCGGCGGGCGGGAGCATGTCAGTCTGGGCGCCTTCGGCAACCTGCTCGACCGGACGGTCACCGTGAACGGCTTCTCCAAGGCGTACGCGATGACCGGGTGGCGCATCGGCTATCTCGCCGCGCCCGCGTGGTTCATGGAGCCCGCCGTCGAGATCAAACACACCCTCAGCATCTGCACGTCCCCGGCCCTCCAGCGCGGGGCGCTCGCCGCGCTCGAGCGTGGAGACGAAGCCGTCGCCGCGATGCTGGCCGAATATGAGCGTCGGCTCGACCTCGTGCTCCGGAGCCTCGACGACATGGGGATTTCGTATGGCCGGCCGGGCGGCGGCATGTACGTATACGCCAACATCTCGAGCACGGGGCTAGACGCCGAGACCTTCTGCCTTGAGCTGCTGCGCCAGGAGCAGGTGATGGTTTTCCCGGGCACGATGTTCGCGGATCCCGCCAACCGGCACATCCGCATCACGCTGCTTTCGCCGTACACCTCCATGGAAGAAGCTCTGGGGCGGATGAAGCGTTTCGTCGAAAGGACGCGGGAGTCGTGAAGTCGGGTTCGCTTCCGCCGTGGAGTTCCCCCCCACGGGATGGGGCGCCCTGATGTGTCCGGCGGGAACCGACAACGTGCGCGTGCTGCTAGTGGGCGCGGGCGTTCGCGGCGCCAAATGGGCGCGTGTCATCGCCGAAGCCCCGGATGCGATCCTCGCAGGCATCGTGGATCTTGACGAAGCACGTGCACTGCGAGCCCGCGACGAGCATGCACCGGACGCCCCGGTTGCCCGCGAGTTCGCTTTGGCCCTCACCCGCATCGCGGCCGACGCCGTGGTCATCGCCACCCCGCCCGACAGCCACCATTCCCTCGTGAGCCAGGCATTCGACCGGGGCCTCGATGTCCTCTGCGAAAAACCCCTCTCCGACGAGATGGACGAAGTCCTGGACCTCATCGCCAGGGCCGACGACGCGGGACGTCATCTCCTGGTCGGGATGAACTTCCGCTACCTCCCGACGTCACAGCGGATCCGACACTACGCCCTGAGCGGCGACCTCGGCGCCCTCAGCTACGGGCACTTCACCTACCACCGCCAGCGGGACGGCAACCGCCACGACCTGAACGACTACGTGATGACGATGGCTCATCCGATGCTGCTGGAGCAGAGCATCCATCACTTCGACCTGCTGCGCTACTGTTACGACGCCGAGGTCGAGTCGCTGGTGTGCGACACCTGGCGGCCGTCATGGAGCACCTATGAGGACGACTGCTGCGTCTCCGTGCTCTTCTGCTTCGAGAACGGAGTGCGCGCGAATTACCTGGGGACCTGGACCGCGGCCTGGAATCGCATGGACTTCCGCTGGCGCACCGAATTCGAGGGCGGGGCCCTGATTCAGCGGGAGCAGTTCGAGGACCTGGTTCGCATCGACTTCGATCGGGGCCTCGGACTCCGCGGCAGCAACTTCAAGGGAGACGCCGAAGCGGAGACCCCGGTCCCGGAGCCGCTCGCGCCGTGCACGGCGTTCATCGACGACACGCGCGAGCTGCTGGCCGAGTTCCTGCGCGCCGTCCGCGGCGAAGCCGAGCCCGTGACCACCGCCAGCGATCATCTGAAGACGTTGCTCGTGGTTCAGGCCTGCATCGAGTCGGAGCAGAGAAGGGGATGGGTCGCGTTGCGTGAGATGGAGGAGCGCTTCCGCGTGTCCGCGCCGCCTGTCAACACCAACACGGGCGAGGGGCGCTCCGATGCCGATGCAGGCTCTGCTCGGCGACAGATCGCCGAGAATGTCGGGCGCTCCGATGAAGAAACGGGCTTCCCCTCATGACACCCGAGCCTCCCGGGGACATTTCCCTCGACCTGCTCCGGGTTCGTGGCCTCCATACGCGGTTCCTCTCTGACCGGGGCCTCGTGCATGCGGTCAACGACGTGAGCTTCTCCGTCCGCCGGGGCGAGGCGCTTGCCCTGGTGGGCGAAAGCGGGTGCGGCAAGACCGCCGCCATGCTCTCCGTGCTCCGTCTGCTGCCCCGGCACCGCGCCCGCGTCCGCGCCGACGAGATCAGCTTCAAGGACCGGAACCTCCTGGGGCTCGACGATGAAGGAATGAGGCGTGTGCGCGGACCCGAGATCGGGATGATCTTTCAGGACCCGCGCGCATCCCTCAATCCAGTGCTCACCATCGGCCGGCAACTGACCGAAAGCCTGGAGGTGCACCTCCGTCTGGGGCGCCGCGCCGCCCGCGACCGCGCCATCGAGCTGCTCGAATCGGTTGGGATCCCGCGCCCCGCCTCCCGGTTCGACGACTACCCGCACCAGTTCTCCGGCGGCATGTGCCAGCGGGTCATGATCGCCATCGCGCTGGCCTGTGAGCCCAGCCTCCTCATCGCCGACGAGCCGACCACCGCGCTGGACGCCACAATCCAGGCGCAGATTCTGGACCTGGTTTCCGAGCTGCGAGCGACGCGCGAGATGGCGATGATCTGGATCACCCACGATCTGAGCGTCGTGGCGAGCCTGGCCGACCGGGTCGCGGTGATGTACGGAGGGTCCATCGTGGAGACCGCCGGGGCCCGGCGCCTGTTCGACGCGCCGGCCCATCCCTACACCCGGGGCCTTCTGGCCTCCCTGCCCGCGCTCGGCGGGGAAGGCGGAGGGCGCCTGACTGCGATTCCGGGTCAGCCGCCCGACATGACGCGGCTTCCCGAGGGTTGCGCGTTCGCGGCACGGTGTCCGCACGCCTTCGGTCGCTGCGGCGAGGAGCGGCCGCCCCTGCTACCGGCCGGGAAGGAAGCGCGCGCTGCCTGCTGGTGGGACGGATGACTCCCCTCCTCGAAGTCGTGGACCTGAAGAAGCACTTCCCCGTGCGTCGCGGAATGATGCAGCGCCGGACCGGGTCGGTGCGCGCCGTCGATGGCGTCAGCTTCCGGCTGGATCGCGGCGAGACGCTCGGCCTGGTGGGAGAGAGCGGCTGCGGAAAGACCACCGTCGCCCGCGCCATCCTGCGACTCACCGAGCCCACGTCGGGGCGCATCGTCTTCGATGGCATCGATCTGACGGCTGCGTCCCCGGCGGAGCTACGCGCACTTCGTCCGCGCATGCAGATGATCTTCCAGGACACTCATTCGTCGCTGAATCCACGCCTGAGCGTCGGCCGCTCCATCGCCGAGCCCCTGCTCGAGCACATGAGCATGACCCGCGGGCAGCGACAGGACCGGGTCGGGGAACTCATGAGCATCGTCGGGCTGGATCCGAAGCTCGCCGGACGCCTGCCGCACGAGTTCTCGGGCGGCCAGCGCCAGCGGGTCGGAATCGCGCGTGCCCTCGCCCTGAAGCCCGACCTGATCATCTGCGACGAGCCCATTTCGTCGCTCGACATCTCCATCCAGGCCCAGATCGTCAACCTTCTCGCGGAGATTCAGGAAGAGTTCGGGCTGACTTATCTCTTCATTTCGCACGATCTGAGGATGGTCAGGCACCTGTGCGACCGGGTCGCGGTCATGAATCAAGGCAAGATCGTCGAGATGGCTCCGGCGGATGCACTCTTCCGCGAACCCGGACACCCGTACACGCGAGCGCTCCTGTCTTCGCTGCCTCGAAGGCCCGGGCGGTCTTAGCGGTGCAGCCGAGGGGCATACCGAACGTCCGCAACTTCGGGGGCAACATTCATTTCCGCCCGCGCAAGCGATACCTGCCCAAGGATGAAGAGGACGTGTTGCGCATCCTCGACGACCACCGGACCGGGACCGTCCGCGTCATCGGCGCGGGCCATTCCTGGAACGGGGGCATCGAGACATCCGATGCGCTCCTGGACCTGCGCCGGCTGCGGCGGATACGCGTTCACTCGGATCGCCGCCGGGTCTCCGTGGGCGGGGGATGCCGAATCGCTGAACTCCTCGCGCATCTCGCGCCCCGCGAACTCACCCTCCCGTCCATCGGCCTGATCGCCGGCCAGACCGTGGCAGGCGCGATCGCCACGGGGACGCACGGATCGGGAAGACACTCGATGTCCCATTACGTCGAATCCGTGCGCATCGCCTGTTACGACGCAGCGGGGGAGGCGGAGGTGCGAACGGTCGATTCCGGCCAGGCGCTGCGGGCGGCCCGATGCTCCGTAGGGGCGCTTGGCGTCGTCCTGGAAGTCACTCTTCGGTGCGTGCCGCAGTACTACGTTCGCGAACGATGCGTCTGGCGCCCGAATCTGGACGCTGTCCTGGACAACGAATCAGCCGCGCCTCTGCAGCAATTCTACCTCATCCCGCACACCTGGGCGTATCTGGAGCACGAGCGGTGCGTTGCCTCGGACAACCGCCGGTCGGGCGCCGCCATGCTCTACCGGGCCTACTGGCTCATCGTGATCGATGTCCTCCTTCATCTGGGCATCAAGCTCACCGCCTCGCTGCTGCGAAGCCGGCGCCTGGTGGACTTCATCTACCGTCGTCTGCTTCCCGTCTGCATCTTCCCGAAGTGGCGGGTTACCGACCGCAGCGACCGGCAGTTGCTGATGCGCCACGACCTCTTCCGTCATCTGGAGATGGAAGTCTTCGTTCAGCGCGCGAAGCTCAAGCCAGCCCTTGACCTCGTGTCGGAGGTTCTGCGCGCGGCCGACAACGCCGACTACGAGGCATCGGCCAGCGTACACGACCGGATCCGGGCCCTGGGCATGCAGGATGCGCTGGAGAAAGTTCGCGGATCCTACAGCCATCACTATCCAATCTGCGTGCGGCGCGTCCCGCCTGACGGCACGCTGATCTCGATGGCATCCTGCCACGGTATGGAAGAGCAGGACTGGTACGCCATCAGCTTGATCACCTTCACCGAGCCCCGGCGGCCCTTCCAGAACGTCGCCCGCTTCCTCGCAACCACCATGGCGCTCCTCTTCAATGCCCGCCTGCACTGGGGGAAGTGGTTCCCCCTGAATTCGGGAGAGGTCGAGCGCAGTTATCCCGGGATCCGGGAATTCAGAGCGGTATGCAAGGGATTCGACCCACGGGGTGTGTTCCGCAACCCGTTTCTTGAGAAGGCGATATTCCGCACACCTGACCATCACAGTTCATAATATGTGAGGAGTGACAATAAATATGACTATCAATTACACATCAACGCAATAATAATTATATTTTTCTGGACTGGAACTCCTGGATCTTCGCGGGCGATGCCCGGTTTTCTCCTCGGCATCCCGCTGGCGCTTCTGGGCGGGGTGCCGGATCCATCACGAGGGCTTGACAAATAAACTTGTCAAGGCGATAATCCCAGCCATGCTCGACGTTGCCGTAATCGAGGAGCCCGCCGCCGCGGTCGTCACCCTGGACCCGAAGCGGGCCCGGCTCCTTTCGGAGCTGGTGGAGCCGGCCTCGGCGGCCGCGCTCGCGGCCCGGCTCGGACTCCCCCGGCAGAAGGTCAACTACCACCTCCGGGCGCTGGAGAAGCACGGGCTCGTGCGGGTCGCCGAAGAACGCCGGTGGGGTGGCCTGACCGAGCGCCTGCTGGTGGCGACCGCCCGGTCTTACGTGGTGAGTCCGGCGGCGCTCGGTCCGGTGGCGAGTGACCCGGAGCGGACGCGCGACCGGCTGTCCGCGAGCTACCTGATTGCGCTTGCCGCGCGCATCGTGCGCGAGGGGAGCGCGTTGCTGCGCCGTTCGGCCGAAACGGGAAAGCGGCTCGCCACCCTGTCCATCGACACCGAGATTCGGTTCCGGTCTCCGAAAGCCCGCGCCCGGTTCAGCGAGGAGCTGATCGCCGCGGTTTCCGAACTGGTCCGGCGCCATCACGACGATTCCGCCCCCGGCGGACGGCTTCACCGCCTGGTGGTCGTCGCCCATCCGGCGCCGGGGGATCCATCCGCCCAGGAGACATCATGAGCATCAAGCACGATTCATCCGGCCACCGTTCGATCCAGGCCGAGGCCGAGGTTCCCGGCTCCCCGGAGGAAGTCTGGGAGGCCATCGCCACCGGCCCCGGCATCTCGTCGTGGTTCTATCCGACGGATGTCGAGGGGCGGGTCGGCGGAACGCTCCAGTACCACACCGACTCGCAGATGGACCACATCCCGGCCAAGGTGACCGGGTGGGACGCGCCGCACCGTTTCCGCCACGAGGGCAAGGACTGCGGTGCGGACGGGCCGCCGACGGCCACCGAGTGGACCATCGAGGCGCGCGCGGGCGGCCGCTGCCTCGTCCGCGTGGTGCACAGCCTCTTCGCCAGCACCGACGACTGGGACGACCAGCTCAGGAACTTCGAAGCCGGCTGGCCGCAGGCCCTCGCCATCCTGGGGCTGTACCTCACCCACTTCAGGGGCCGGCGTGCCACGATCGTCCGGGCGTACGGCGAAATGGATGGGTCCGTGGAGGAGACCTGGAACGCGCTTTCCGGCGCGCTCGCCTCCGGCCGGCTCACGTCCGGCGATGCATGGGCGCTCCCCGGATCGGGCAGCGGAGACCTCGCGGGCTTGCTCGCGGAGAATCGGCCCGGCGGGCGTCAGCCCTGTGTGCTGTTCCGGCTCAACCGGCCTGCTCCGGGAATCGCGGCGGCGTCTGCCTACAAGATCGCGGAGCGGGCGACCGTGGTGATCAGCATCTACCTTTACGGTGACGACGGGCCGGCGGCGGCCGCCCGCGGCGAGGCCGCCTGGAAGGAGTGGATGGGCGCGCGCTTCGCATAGCCGTGTCTCGCGAAGACGGACCCGCCGCACTGACGGAGCGAACCACGCCGTGCCCGTAACCGCGCTCGCCTTGGTCCTGGCCGCAGGACTCCTGCACGCCTCGTGGAACCTGATCCTCAAGCGGTCCAGCGAGCGGGTTCTGGTCGCGGCGTGGGCGATGCTGCTCGGGGCCGTCGTCTTTATTCCGACCCTGGTGCCGGCATGGCCGCCTCCCGCGGGGGTGTGGCCCTTTGTCGGTGCCAGCGCGGTCGTGTACGTGGCGTACTACGGATGCCTGGCGCGCGCGTACGGAGACGGCGATTTCTCGCTGGTCTATCCGATCGCGCGCGGGACGGCACCTGCCATGCTCGCTCTGTGGGCCGTGCTGTTTCTGGGTGAGCGACCTTCGCCGGGCGGAGTGCTCGGGATCGCGACGATTCTCTGCGGGCTGATCGTGCTCGGTGGGGCGCCGCTTTGGTCGCGGATAGCCGGGGCGAGGGCGGGAGAAGACGTCCGCCCCGGGTCCGATCCCTCCATCCGATCGCCCGCCGGACATCGCTGGCGCCAGTTGCGCGCCCACGCGCGGGGCTCGGGATCCGCATTCCTCGTCGCCTTTTTTATCTCCGTGTACTCGACGCTGGATGGCGCGGCGGTTCGGCAATGGCTCCCGTTGCCGTACCTGGTGCTCGTGTTCGGGCTCTCCGGATTGGCGTTCGTGGGGATGCTGGCGGCCCGTGACGGCACGCGAACTCTTCGGGTCCTGCGCACGCACTTCCGTCCCATCGCGATGATCGCGGTCATGACCCTCGTGGCTTATGCGCTCGTTCTTCGGGCCTTCCAGATTGCCCCCATCAGCTACGCCGGAGCCGCCCGCGAGGTGGGCATCGTCTTCGGGGCCCTGGCGGGATGGCTCCTTCTGGGAGAGCGGTTCGGGCGGATTCGCACCGTCGGAGCCCTGCTCGTCTTTGCCGGCATCGGGTTGCTGGCGCTGGCCGGGTGACCTGCCTATTGTGGACGGCCCAACGCCAACGTCGGGTCACCCGGCGGCCTTCCCATCCCGCTCATTGAGCACTGGCTCAACACGCCGGAGTCGTTCCATGCACCATGCGCTGTTCAGCGGTACCGGCATCCTCCCCGGCCGGGCGGGACCATGAAGGAGGGGGACACCACGGCGCCCGGGCCCCTCGCCAACGGCAACGGCCTCACCCTCAACCGGGCCGATTTCGAAGCCGCTTACCGGAACGTGGCGCCGTACGTCTACCGCACCCCCATGCTGACCAGCCGATCGCTGAGCGAGGAGTGCGGGCTGGACGTGCGCCTGAAGGCCGAACTGTTCCAGCGGGGCGGCTCCTACAAGCTGCGCGGCCCGCTGAACAAGATCGCGCGGCTGAGCGAGGAGGAGCGCGCCCGCGGCGTCATCTGTTCCTCGGCGGGCAACCACTCCCAGGGCGTGGCCCTCGCGGCGCGCCAGTACGGCGTGCGCGCGGTGGTGGTCATGGCCGAAAACGCCACCCGCTCCAAGATCGCCGCCACCGAAGGCTACGGGGCCCGCGTCGTCCTCCACGGCAGCATCTGGGACGAGGCCAACGAGAAGGCGCTGGAGCTCGTGGAAGCCGAGGGTCTGACCTACATCCATCCGTTCGACGATCCGGAGCTGATCGCAGGGCAGGGGACCCTCGGCCTCGAGATCATGGACCAGTTGCCGGAGACCGAACTGCTGATCGTGCCCATCGGGGGCGGCGGCCTCATCTCGGGCGTCTCGATGGCGGCAAAGTCCGTCAACCCGGAGGTCCGGATCATCGGCGTGGAGTCCTCCGGCGCGCCGGGAATGAAGCGCAGCGTGGAGGCGGGAGCGAGCGTGGTCCTCGACGAGGTCGACTGCCACGTCGACGGGCTTCGCGTCAGGAAGGTCGGCAACCACACCTGCTCCGTGGTCTCGCGCTTCGTCGACGAGATCGTCACCCTGCCGGACGCGCAGATCTTCGACGCGATGCTGTGGCTGATGACCCGGGCCAAGGTCGTGGTGGAGGGCGCGGCCGCCGCCCCGGTCGGAGCCCTTCTTCAGGGGCTCGTCGATGCGCCCGCGGGAACCCGCACCGTATGTGTGCTGAGCGGCGGCAACCTGGATGTGGAGGGGATGCGGGGCCGGTCCTGGAACTAGAGCCCTACTCCCTCCAGGGATACTCCGGGCGCCGCCGGTGCCAGTCCGTCTCCCGCTGATAGCCCATTCCCAGATCCAGCACGGCCTGGTCGTCCATCGACGAGCCGCAGATCTGCAGCGACAGCGGCAGCCCCTCCTCGTCGAATCCGCACGGGATGGCGAGCCCCGGAAGCCCCACCAGGTTGGCGATGTAGTTGAGGCGCGGGGTGCGCGCGCTCACGTCGTCCGGGGGCTCCCACTCGTTGCGTGCCGGGATGGGCCAGCCCTCGCTCACCTCGCGCATGGCGGCGCCGTTGGGCCAGGTGGGGGCGATGACCGCGTCGTAGCGGGAGAGGATGTCGTCGGTCTCGCGCACCAACTGGTTGCGGATGCGCTGAGCCGTCAGATAGTCGGCGGCGGGCAGCATGCGCCCGGCCATCCAGCCCGCGCGCCGGTCCTCGTTGAACGAGAACATGTTGGCGGCGCTGCCGTCGTCGAAGAGCGCCTTGAAGTTGGTGCCGCTCTCGACCGTGACGATGGTGGTGAAGAGCGCGCCGGTAGGCCGGAGGGGCAAATCCACATCCTCCAGCACCACGCCCATCTGCTCGAACACGTCGAGTGCCTCCTGGAACACGCGCCGGGTGTTCTCCGAGCCCGAGAGCAGGAATTCGGGACGATGTACGCCCAGCCGCCGCCCGCGCATCGCGCCCGGGTCCGCGCGGAAGACGAACGGGCGGTCGACGGTGCTGTTGTCGCGCGCGTCGTAGCCGGCGATGTGCTGGAGGATGTGGCCGCAATCCTCCGCCGAGCGCCCGACGGGACCGATCTTGTCGAGGCTCCAGGAGAGTGCCATGCAGCCGAAGCGGCTGACCCGGCCGAAGCTGGGCCGAAGCCCCGACGCGCCCACCGCGGAGGCCGGAAATACTATGGAGCCGCCCGTCTCCGTGCCGATACCGAAGCCGATGAGGCCGGCCACGGCCGCCGACACCGTCCCGCTGGAGGAGCCGAAGCTGGTGCGGTCGAGCTTCCACGGATTGAGTGCCGAACTGGTGTTGCCGCCCGCGAACTCCCCGAGCGAGTTTTTCGCCATCATCACGGCGCCGGCCCCTTCGAGCATGTCGATGACCGCTGCGTTGCGGTCCGGCACCCGGTCGCGGAAGATGCCCGAGCCCCATGTGGTGCGGACACCGCGGGTGTCGAGCAGGTCCTTCACGCCGTAGGGGATCCCGTGCAGGATGCTGCGGCGATTGCCGGCCGCCAGCTCCCGGTCCGCGCGCGCGGCGGCCTCGAGGGCATGGTCGCGCGCGATGGTGACCATGGTGGCCAGCTTGCCGTCGTGGTCGGTGCGGGGCTCGCTGGGCAGCTCGAAGGGGGGTACGTCCAGTTCCTCGGCGCGCGCGAGGTAGGCCTCGGTCATCTCAACCGAGGTGATGGACCCGTCGGCGAGGAGGTCGGCCAGTTCGCGGACCGTCAGGAAAAACGTCGATTCCTGCATGGCTCAGCCCCTCCAGAAGACGAGAAGGGGCGGCTCGTCGGGGTCGAGCGGGAAGTCGCGCAGCGTCTGCTGCACGTTGACCATGTTGGCGATGGCCGCCTTCAGCCGCTCCAGCTCCGCGGCGTCCTCGTAGATGCCCCGGGGTCCCTGGTGGTCGAGCAGCGTGTTGGCGGTCGCGGTCGAGACCTCGCCGGTCTCGGCCACCTCGGTGCAGGCCTGCGCCCACGCCAGCGCCATCGCGCTTGCGCCGGCGACTGCGGTGAACTTTCGGCGATCCATGGTCATGGACGGGCTCCTGGACATGGCTGTGAAGGACGTCAGGTGATCGCGGGATACCGGGTCGTGACGTCACACGCCCGGCGTCCGCTCCGCGCCCCTTATTGTCATTCGCCGCAACCTACGGGGAGCCCCGCGGCATATCCAGCCCCGCGATTCCGATGCGCGGTGTCCGGCAGCTCCCCATCGTTTGACGCGGGAATGACCCCCGGATAGGTTGCCGCCCGCGACGACCGCCGAATCACCGCTGTGCCACGGGGAAATGGATCGAAAGGCAGGAGGAATCGGGGAACGGCTCGGCCGGGACGCCCTGGAACGCGAGCAACTCCGCAAGCTGCGCGCCATGCTGGAGCCGGTCCTGCGGAGCAACGTGTTCTACCGGGAGAAGCTGGGCACGGCCGGGCTGGAGGCCGCCGCCGATCTGACCGGCATGGATGCCTACCGTCAACTGCCGTTCACCACCAGGGACGAACTGACGGAGGACCAGGCCCGCACGCCGCCCTACGGGACGCTGCCGACCTTCCCTCCGGAGCATTACGTACACGAGCACCACACATCGGGCACGACCGGAAAGGGGCTGTGCTGGCTGGACGATGCCGAGAGCTGGGCATGGTTCGGGCGGTGCTGGGCGAAGGTGTTCCGGGCCGCCGGCGTCACTGCGGCCGACCGCGTCTTCTTTCCCTTTTCCTTCGGCCCCTTTCTCGGGACATGGAGCGGCGTCGAGGGCGCACGGCATCTGGGTTGCCTGATTCTGCCGGGCGGCGGCATGTCGGCGCGGGTCAGGGTCGACGCCATCATGGCCTGGCGGCCGACCGTGCTCGTATCCACCCCTACCCACGCTCTGCGCATGGCCGAGGTCGCTGCGGAGGCAGGGGTGGACCTGGCCGCCTCCGCGTTGCGGATCAACATCCACGCCGGCGAACCGGGGGCGAGCCTGCCGGCGACGAGGGCGCGGCTGGAGGACGCGTTCGGTGCCAGAGTGTTCGACCACGCGGGAGCCACCGAGGTGGGCGCGTGGGGGTTCCAGTACGAGGCCAGGGAAGGCCTCCACCTCAACGAGAGCGAGTTCATCTTCGAGGTGATCGATCCTGAGACGCACGCCCCCTCGCGGGAAGGGGAGCCGGTCATCACCAACCTCGGCCGCGCCGGCATGCCTGTGATCCGCTACAGGACCGGCGATATCGGGAGGCTGGAGACGGGGCCGTGCCCCCGCGGCAGCGCGTACCGTCGCCTGAGAGGCGGCGTGGAGGGCCGGTTGGATCAGAAGCTGACGGTTCAGGGCGTGGCTCTCTATCCCGGTGCGATCGAGAACGTCATCTGGAGCTTTGGCGAGGTCCGCGAGTTCGCCGTCCATGTCCATCGGCGCGGCAAACGCGACGAAATCGAGGTGCAGGTGGAGCTCTGGACGGGTGACGGCGACCGCGTGCGGGCTCTCCTGGCGGACGCCATGCGCGCGAGGTTAGGGCTGCGGGCCGAGGTGTCCGCCGTGCCCGCCGGTACTCTCCCCAGGTTCCCCGTCAAGGCGCGCCGGTTCACGGACCATCGGGCGCACGATTAGCCCCCCTCTCTCGCCACCATCCCTCCCCCCTTCTTGCGCGCCGATGATAAGTATATCATACTCATATCATGAGTAAGAGGCTGCAGGTGGTGCTGTCCGAGGCGGAACTCGAGGAGATCCGCGACGCCGCGAAGCGGAATCGCGTCACCGTATCCGCGTGGGTCCGGAGGACGCTGCGCGAAGCGCGGGAGCGCGAGCTGCGCGGGGGAGCGGCCGCAGTGCGGGAAGCCCGCCCGGAATACCACGCGCCCGAATCCGCCCAGAACCCGTTCGTCAGCCTCGAAGTCAGGCTGCCCGAAGCCGATCTCGAAGCGGTCAGACACCGCTACGGGCTGCGCAATTGGACCGCGGCCGTGAAGGAGGCGGTCCTGCGCGAGGCGATCGTGCCGATGACGAAGGAGGAGGCGCTCGCCATGCGTGGGGTCGGCTGGGACGGGGACCTGGACGAGATGCGCCGGGATCGCCCCCCTGACATCTGGTGATTGTCGACACTTCGGCGTGGGTCGAATACCTGCGGCGTACGGAGAGCGCCTTCGACCTGTTCCTGGATGACGCGGTCCGGGCGGGCCGCCCCATCGCCACGCCAGCCTCGGTGGTGATGGAGTTGCTGGCGGGATGCCGAACGGAGCCCGAGGCGCGTCAGCTGCTCAAGCTGATCTCCCGCTTCGAAATCCTCGTCCCGGATTCGCTGGGACACTTCCAGCAGGGCGCCCTCGTCTACCGCACCTGCCGCCGCGCCGGCTCCACGATCCGTTCCATGGTTGATTGCATGGTCGCGGCGAGCGCCATCGACGAGGGCCGTCCGCTCCTGGCCCGCAACCGCGACTTCGAGAGCATCGCCCGCCACACGGAACTGGAACTGGTGGAGCCGGAGAGCGACAGCGAACGCTGACAGATCGCGCTCCAAGCCCCCTTTCGGGGCCCTTGCCGGTGCGGGAGACCGCCTACCCGAACATCGCCTGCGGCAGGAACGTTGCGATCCCGGGCGCGAGCGCCAGCAGCACCAGCATCGCCAGCATCGCGAACCAGAACGGAATGATGCCGCGGAAGATCGCGCCCATGGGAACGTCCGGAGCCACGACCTTCACCACGAACGTGTTCAGCCCCACGGGCGGCGAGATCAGCCCCATCTCCAGAGTGATGACGATCATCACGCCGAACCAGATCATGTCGACGCCCAGTGACGTGAGGATCGGCTGAACCAGCGGAATCGTCAGAACGAGGATCGCGAACCCGTCGAGGAAGGTGCCCAGCACGATGAACATCGCGAGCACGAGCGCCACCACCTGGGGCCCCGACCATCCCTGATCGCCCACCCAGCGGGCCATGGCGAACGGTGTTCCGGTAAAGCCCAGGAACACCTTGAAGACGTAGGCGCCGATCAGGATCAGGAAGACGGTGCCACACGCCCGGAGGGTCGAAAGAACGAGTTCGCCGAGGGCATCGCGGGTGAGGGAACGACGCGCCAGCGCCGCGAGCAGGGCGAGAAACGCGCCCACGCCGGCGGCCTCCATCGCGGAGAAGACGCCGGCGTAGATGCCGCCGAGCGTAACCACGGCCAGGCCCAGGATCCACCAGGCCCCCGCAGGCGTGCGCCCTCGTTTCCCCGCCGCGGTCTCCGGCTCTCCCCGGGGCGCCCGCTCGGGATGAAGGGTTGCGATGATGACGACGGTCAGGACGAACAGCGCTGCGAGCAGGATTCCGGGAAGCAATCCGGCCATGAAAAGGCGGCCGATGCTCTCCTCCGTGAGGATGCCGTACAGGACCAGCCCGGCCGAGGGCGGAATCAGGATGCCCAGCGTTCCACCCGCCGCTACGGCCCCGGCCGCGAGCGACTTGTCGTAGTTGAAGCGCCGCATTTCGGGCAGCGCGACGCGACCCATGGTCAGCGCGGCCGCGAGCGACGAGCCGGAAAGAGCCGAAAAGCCCGCGCACGCGACGATCGATGCCGCGGCCAGGCCGCCGCGGATGCGGGCCAGCCAGAGGTTGGCCGCCAGGTAGAGATCCCGGCTCATCCCCGAGGCCACCGTCAGGCTCCCCATCAGCATGAAGAGTGGGATGATGGTGAGCGCGGTCCGCGATGACACCGCGAACGTCTCGCCCGCGATAACGGGGAGCACCGCCTGGGGCCGGATCAGCGCGATGCCGGCCGCGCCCGCGATGAGCATGGAAAGCCCGACGGGCACGCGGATCAGCAGAAGAACGAAGAGGGCAACGACGCCGAGCAATGCGGCCGCGGACCCCTCCATCAGATGCCCCTGGCCCGGGAGTCGTCCTCCTCACGCGCGGCCCGCCCCCGAACCAGCCGGGACGCGAGCAAGAGCGAATACGTCGCCATGCATGCGCCCAGCGCGTAGTAGAACGGCGTGTGCACGATGGCGATGGTGCCGGTGATCTCGCCGCACCCGATCCCGCAACTGCCGTTGGCGAAGAGGGCGACGGCCGTGACCGCGGCTGCCGCGGCCCCGAGGACCCGCGCGAGCGCGTCGGTTGCCCGCGTGACGCGACGGCCCGCAAAGCGTTCGATGAGTTCGACGGATACGTGTGTTCCCTCCTGGGCCGCACAGACCACCGCGGCGGCCACGAGCACCGTAAGGCCCATGGAGGTGAGATCCTCCGCGCCCAGCAGGGGAGCGCCGAAGAGGTGGCGCGCGACGACCTCGACCACGGTCACGCCCAGGAGCAGGAGCAGCGCCACGCCCCCGGTGACGGCGACCGCGGCAGTCAGCCACCGGCGAAGCGCCTCGTCGACCGGACTGCGGTCTGGAGCCGGGTCCTGGTCGAATGCCGTCAATTGCCGCGGAAGAGATCAATGATCTCGGCGACCGTCGCGTCGCCGATCCTGCGGGAGAGCAGCGTCTGGTAGACGTCCGCGACCGCCTCAAGGAAACGCACCTTCTCTTCCTCGGAGAGATCGATGAGTTCGACACCCGCGTCGCGGGCGATCTGGAGACCGCGGGCCCCGGCGAGTTCGTACGCCTGCCCCCCCGACTCCGACAGCCAGGAGTCCGAGGCCTCGTCCAGCCAGCCCTGCTCCTGCGGGGAGAGGGACTCGTAGGCGCCGCGATTCATCAGCAGCGAAAACGGAGTCGCGGAGAGGGGCAGCCAAGTGGTGAGGTATTCGGCCGGCTCCTGCAACTGATACGCGGAGATTCCCCCTGCGGTGATCACGACGCCGTCGATCACGCCGGTGTGCAGATTCTGCTGAATCTCCGAGACGGGCTGCATCACCGGGGTCGCTCCCAGTGCCTCGACAAACGGCATTTCGATGCGCGACGACACCCTCAGTTTGAGCCCCTGCATGTCCTCCAGCCTTCGGACCGGTCTTTCGCGGGTGAGGAGCACGGGAGGAGTGGTGGACCACATCGCCAGGACCTTCGCCTCGTACTCCTCCTCGAGGACCGGGCCGGCGCGCTGGAGCGCGGCCGTGCACTCGATCGCGCTGCCGCAAACCCCGGGATAGGCGCTCAGTGTCGTCCTGGGGAACGTCACGGCGGTGTACCCCGGGATCACCATGGCTATGTCGGCCACCCCATCGAGCAGCATGGAATAGTATCCCCGGGGATCCGATCCGAGCGCGCCCCCCATGTACTCCGTCGCCGTCAGCCTGCCTCCCGACACCTGCTCCAGTCTTTCCGAGAACGGGATCACGACACCGGATCGGACGGTGCTGAGCGGCGGCACGAAGTGCGCAAGGACAAGCGATCTGCTCCCCGGACGGCCATCCGCGGAAGGCGAACACGCGGAGGCCACGAGAAGCAGGACAGGGATCAGCGCGGCGATGCGAGCCGGTCGACGTCGACGTGAATCAACACTCGAACGCATCAGCGCCGTCCCCCCTCCTGCCGATCGGGGGCAACCCTCAGGGTGACGATGTCCACATTGCGAAACTGCTGGTGCCGGACGGACGAAGCCAGATGCCGGAGCAGGCGCAGCGAGATCTCCGTCTCCGCCGGCTCGGCCCGGGCTTCGTCCCCGAGCCACTCCAGCCGATCCTGGAGGTTCAGTTCCTCCTGTCCCGCCGCGGCCGCCTTGAACTGCAGCACGGCGTGCCCGGCTTCCCAGTACGCGGTGACCAGGAGGGCGCGCTGTCCGTGCGTCGGCTCGTCTCCCGGCGACCCGCCTGCGCCGTGGGGCTCGAGGAGCATCAGCAGCGTCTCTTCGCACGCGGCCTCCATGCGCTCCACCGACGCCTCCAGACCGGTGCGCCGGGCGAACCTGCGGATGAAATCGCCGATCCCGGGCAGTTCGGCCACGTCGAGCCGCCCGCTGAAGCGCGCCACGCGCGGCATCGTCAGGACCGCGAGCAGGATGGCGATCGTGCCGCCCGCCGTCATGCCGTTGTTGAAGAGGCCGCCCGCGAAGTTCGTGAAGAAGTCCGGGAAGACCACGTCGAATTCGACCGCGATGCCCACCCAGACCGCGAGCCCGGCGATGAGGCCGTTGCGTGGATTGCTGCCGGTGCCGGAGACCACTTCGCGCATGCCGACCACGAAGAACGTGGCCATGATGACGGCCATCGCCGAGGCCACGACCGCGTCCGGCATCGCGACGATCACCGCGACCAGCTTGGGCAGGCAGGCCAGGGCGATCAGCGCGAGCCCGGCGATGACGCCCAGGCTGCGGGCCGCCACGCCCGTGGTCTCGATCGTTGCAATCGGCGTGGGGTGCAGGGTGTTGGGGATCCCGCCAGTCAGGCCGGCCAGAATGTTGCCGCCGCCCTCGGCCGCCACCGCACCCTGTACGGAGCGAAAGTCCACGGCGCGCGCGCGGTGCCACGATACGCGCTGGGTAGCGACCGCGACCCCCACCGACTTGGTGGCCCCGACGAGCGCGATGAACAGGAAGGCCGGAAGAAGTGCCCAGAAGGCGGGGCTGAAACTCAGGTCAAGCCCGGGGGGACGGCCCGCCGGCAACCCGATCCAGGCCGCATCGGCCACGAGCCCGACCTCGTAGATGCCGAAGAACCCGCCCACGACGGATCCGGCCGCGAGCCCGGCCGCGGGGGCCCAGAGGCGAAGCCTGCCAGTGCCCTTCAGGTGGATCCCGGCGGCTGTCGCCACCGTCACGCAGGCGCACAGGGGACCGGCCACGGCCGGGGCGCCGGCCGGCAGATCGTTCAGCATGCGGAAAAGGACGGGCATGACCGTGACCGGCAGAAGCATGATCACCGTGCCCGTGACCACGGGAGTGAGGATGCGGTGCAGCAGGGCAAGGCGCTCGGAGAACGCCGCCTGCACCAGTCCCGACACCACCACCAGCGTCGCGAGCATCGATGGCCCTCCCTGAACCAGAGCGACGACGCACACGGCGATGAACGGCGAGGAGGCACCGTGGAGCATCTGGTATCCGGCGCCGAGGCGTCCCGGCCGGATCGCCTGCACGGCGGTCATGCCGCCGCACGCCAGCATGCCGGCGAAGACGGCCCACAACAGGAACTCTTCCGCATCGGCGGCCCGGAAGACGATGGTGGGCAGCAGCACCGCCGAGTTCAGGCTGAGAATGGCGAGCTGCAGTCCGAGCCCGAGCCCGACCGGCCGCGCGACCGGGTCGGTCGCCTCGTAGCGGAGACCCTGGTCCGGTCTCATGGCAGCGTGGTCCGCTTGATAAGCGCCGAGCTTCCCCCCATTCTCATGCGCGCGCCTCTCCCCGGGGGCGCATGCATCGCTTCGCCAGCTCTTCCGCCCCCATTCGCGGCCACTATAGCCAACGGGATTCCACCGTGCGAGCACTCCACATCGAACCCCTTGCTGACTGGATCCAGGGCCTCTTCCAGCAAGCGGCGGACGAGGCCGGAATAGAGGTGACGTGGGGCGGCGGGATGGATGAACGGGAACTGCGCGCGGCCGCGGCCGGCGCGGACGCCATCGTGACCGCGAAGCGGCGCATCGGCGCGGACCTGATCGGCGCGTCCCCGGGCCTTCGCCTGATCCAGGTGCAGGGGCGGGCACCGTGGGCGGTGGATCGGGACGCAGCGTCTGCGGCCGGCGTGCCGGTGTCGGTGCTCCCGCATCGGGGGGCGATCGCCGTCGCCGAGCAGACCCTGGCGCTGATGCTGGGCCTCTACCGCAAGCTCGTGGCGGGGCATACGGGCACCCGGGATGCGGAATACCTGGAACTCGGCGTCGAGCCCGTGCGCACCACGGAGCGCAGGATCGCCTTCAACTGGCTGCGCTACCCCGATGTCTGGCAGCTTCACGGCAAGACGCTCGGGCTGGTCGGGCTGGGCGACATCGCACTCGAGGTCGCACGGCGCGCGCGCGCGTTCGATATGGAAGTGGTCTACCACAAGCGCTCGCCTTTGCCGCGCGAGCACGAGGAGATGGTCGGGGCACGGTCCGTGCCGCTCCGGGAACTCCTCGCCGCGAGCGACGTGATCAGCCTGCACGCCCCACATACCGACCGGACGGAGCGCATGATCGACGCCGCGGCGCTCGCGCTCATGAAGCCCACGGCCATCCTGGTGAACACCGCGCGCGGCGGGCTGGTCGATGAATACGCGCTCGCCGACACCCTTCGGGACGGCTGGATCGCCGGGGCCGGGCTGGATGCCTTCCTGTACGAGCCGCTGCCCGAGGGCAGCGCGCTGGCCGATGCGCCCAACGTGCTCCTGTCACCCCATGTGGGCGGCGGCACCGGCGGCGGGCAGCGGGGCATGATCGACGACGTGGTCGGGAATCTGGTCGCGGTGCGTGAAGGCGGGGAGGTGAGGGGGCTGGTGAACGGTACCAATCCACAAACCTGAGTCCGGAGCCTCCATGCTGAGAGACCCGCTTCTGGTTATCGCCTTCATGCTGGCCGTGGTGGCGTTCGCGCGCTGGCTGGAGGAGCGCTACGACGTCATCAAGAAGATCAGCTCCGCCGTCGTGTGCACCCTGCTCGGCATCACGCTGGCCAACGTCGGCGTGATCGAGCACACCGGGCCGGCCCACGAAGCCGTGTTCACCTTCGCCATTCCGTACGCGATCGTGCTCGTCATCATGGGCACGCACATGAAGGAATTGGCGCAGGCCGGAAGGCCCCTGCTGATCGCCTATCTGGCCGCGTGCGGGGGCAGCTTCATCGGCGGCGCCGTGGCGGGCGCAACCATGGCGGGATGGGTTGGTCCGGAGACGTGGAAGCTCTCGGGGGCATTCTCGGCCGCCTTCGCGGGCGGCGGGATGAACTTCGCCGCCGTCGGGCAGGGGCTTGAAGTCGAGCCGAGCACCTTCGCTGCAGCGGCACTGGCCGACAACATGTCGACGGTCCCCTACCTGCTGTTCCAGGTGTGGCTGGCCGGCGTTCTGGCGGCGATGTTCCTGCGCCGAAGCGGTGCCGGGCTCGCCACGGCGCCAGCCACTGACGCCGCGGAAAGGGCCGAGCAGGAGGCGCAGGAAGAGACGATGCGCCGCCGCTGGACCGACACCGACATCAGCATCACGGATTTCGCGATCCTGGGCGGCCTTCCCCTGGTCGCGCTCTGGCTGGCGCGGATCATCAACGAAGCCTTCGCGGAGAGGCTTGCCGCCATGTCGGTGGCTTCACCGGGGTACGGATTCGTGCAGTTCTTCAGCGACGTGCCGGAAGTCCTCTGGCTCACGACGATTGCGCTCATCGTGGCGCAGCTTCCATGGGTGAGGAAACTGCGCGGGGCGGAGGTGCTCTCTTACTTCGCGCTCCACATCTTCTTCATCGCGCTGGGCGCGGCCTCCGATCTGGCGACTATCGTCGACGCCGGCGTGCCCATCTTCAGCTTCATGATCGTGATCATCGGCATTCACGTGATCTTCGCGTACGGGATCGGCTGGCTATTCCGTATCGATCTGGCCACGGTCTCCATCGCGAGTCAGGCCGCGATCGGCGGGCCCGGCTCGGCGCTGGCTATCGGCATGGCGATGAAGTGGCACAAGTTGGTGGCCCCCGCGGTCATCGTGGGCATCTTCGGATACGCGCTCGGGAACTACCTGGGCTACGCCTGCGCGCGAATCGTGGACGTGCTGCTGGGTTAGGGCCGAGATCGCGTCCGTGGCGAACGGGACCAGGTGCTCGCCACCCCTTCGAACCAACGTAGGCGTAGCCCTCGACAAGGCATGCCCGCATTAAGCGTTGCCCGTCCGCTAAGCGTCACGGGCATCGACGTCCTGGTGACCGGGGCTGGCCGTGGTCTGGGTCGCGGAATTGCACAGGCGATGGCTGCGGCGGGCGCGCGGGTGTGGCTGGTTTCGGAGGTTCGGGAGGAACTCGAGTGGACTGCGTCCGACATCCGCGCGGCGGGAGGCGAAGCACGCATTCTTGTCGCCGATCTCGGGCGCGAGGATGAACGAAACGGACTGATACGCAACCTGCGCAAGGGAGCCCGCAGGCTGCGCGTCATCGTCAACAACGCCGGCGTGCTGGAGCGTGAGCCCGTCGCATCCCTGGACTCCGCTCACTGGCGGCGCATCATGGGCGTGAACCTGGAAGCCCCGGTGTTCCTGACCCGGGATCTGCTGCCGCTCCTGGGGGACGATGGCGGATCCGTGATCAATGTCTCTTCGCGCGCAGGGACCGCTGCCTTCGCACGACAGGCGGCATATTGCGCATCCAAATTCGGCATGGAGGCATTCACGCGATGCCTCGCGCTCGAGCTGGCCGGGTTGCCCGTCAGCGTCAACACGGTGACGCCGGGGTTGCCCATCAAGCCGACCTCGCTGACGCAGCGCGACGCGGAACGCGCGGATGCGGCCACGCGCGCGGGTTGGCGGGATCCCGTTAGACTGGGGCCCGCGTTCCTCTTTCTCGCCGGCCTGCGCGGCCAGATCAGCGGCTGTCGCTTCGACGCCTGGACATTGACGCAGGCACTGGAGCGGTGGGGCACGCGGGGGGTGATGACCCGTATTCACGAAATCGCGGAATACACGTCGGAGGCAGTCGGATGATCGTATCAGGCAAGGAAAGCGTGCCCGAAGGAGCCGCGGGGACCGCCGTGGGGGCGGCTGTCTCTCAGCGCGCGAGGGCAGCGGTAGAGTCCCTTGCGAGCGCCGGGTCGGACCAATTAGCTGACCTCATGCCGTCGGGACCGAGCGAGGGCTTGCTCGCCGGCCTGCGGCATCACCTGCTGGCTGGAGAGACCCACTATCCGGACCGCCCCGGCATGGGAGAGCTGCGCCGGCGGGTGGGCGAGGCCCTGCCCGACGTGGGTTTTCCCGCCCGCGAGCCCGATGGCGTGCTCATCACCCAGGGGGAAGGAGAGTCCCTCTTCGCGACCATCCTGGGCCTCGGCGGCGGAGAGGGGACCGCGATCGTCGCACAACCCGGAAGTCGGCATCAGCGCCTGCTCGACTGGATGCGGGTGCGCGTGATCGCACCCGGCACCGATGCTGCGTCAGCGGCCGAGGCTGCCTTTCACCTGATTGAGCACCAGGCCGGAGCGAGAGCCCCGCGAAGCGAAAGCGCGTCCGAAACCCCGCTCGTGCAGGTACATGCCATCGGTGACCGCCTCTTCGGCAGCCCCGCCGAGGCTGCCGCCGTCCCCACGGACGCGATCGTGATCGGCTCGCTGCACGGCCTCGAGGGGATGCACCCGTTCTCACTGGGCTTCGTCGCCGCTCCCGTCGCCGTTCGTCCACGCATCGCCAAGTGGAAGCAGGCGTCGTCGATCTGCTCACCGGCTCCCTCGCAGCGCGCCGCGCTATGGGCGCTGGGGGTGCGGCCATGAGCGCCCCGATGAAGTCCCGGGAACGCGCGGGCTCGGCGTCGCTACGGAAGGGCGAGGCCGCCACCTCGCTACGCTACAAGATGATGGCGCTCGCGCGCGAAAGAGAGAACGTCATCTCACTTGGGCGCGGCGATCCCGACCTGCACACCCAGCCGGCGATTGTCGAGGACGGCCTTGCCCGTTTCGCCGAGGCGGCGGGCGCGGGGATGTCCACAGGAGACGGAGGGCCAGTGCGCGGCCTGCTCCCGCTGCGCGAGGGCATCGCCCGCCGGTACGCCCGGGAGAAGGGCGTGGACGTCGATCCCGCCACCGAAATCGCCATCACCAACGGCGCCCAGGAGGGGCTGTTCCTGGCCATGCTGGCGCTCGTCGACCCGGGCGACCGGGTCGCCTGTCAGGATCCGCGCTACAGCTCCTACGACCAGGCGATCGGGACCGCGGGCGGCGACATCGTGCCCGTCCCAACCGGAGGCGATCGGCCCTTCGAACTCGGGGGCGAAGAACTCCGGCAGCACGCGCTCGGCTGCAAGCTCCTCGTATTCGTGAACCCTTCGAACCCGACCGGATCCTGCGTAGGCCCGCAGGGCGTGCGCGATCTGGCAGGCGCCGCGGCTGACCTCGGCATGGTAGTGGTATCCGACGAGATCTACGAGGACGTGGTCTTCCGCGAGGAGCCCTTCCTCTCGCTGCTTGCGGCGGATGGCGCCCGCGGGCGCACGGTGGTCCTTTCGGGGTTCTCCAAGGCCTACGCGATGACCGGCTTCCGGGTCGGATACCTCATCGGTCCGCCGGCCTTCATCGACGCGGTAGAGGCCATCAAGAGCACGACGTCGGGCCCCTGTCCGGCGTTCTCGCAATACACGGCCCTCGCTGCCCTCGAGGCCGATCCGGACCCGCGTCCGGAGTACTTGGCGCGGTATCGGCGGCGGCGTCAGGCGCTGATCGACGGCTTCGCCGACCTGGGGGTCCCGCATGGTCCCCACGGGGGAGGCCTGTTCATGTGGGCCGACGTTTCGCGTTTCGGAATGGACGCCGAGAACTTCTGCTACCGCCTCCTGGACGAGGCGGGCGTTCTGATGTTCCCCGGGGCCTCCTTCGGTGCGAGATGGCGCAACTGGGTGCGCGTCTCGCTCCTGTGTCCCGAGGCTCGCATCCTCGAGTCGATGGAACGGATACGGAGATTCGCCCGCAGCCTTTAGGACGGCTGGGCGGAGGCTCGGCTTCCGTCCGCGGGATTGAATTCGCGCGGGACTATCGCGTCGGTGCGCAAGCAAGCGTGCGTCGACGGGAACCGGCAACCCCGTGTGGCGTAGTCCCGGTTCGGCGGCTACGCTTGCGAGCCCGCCGGCATCCGCACCCGAACCGGAACCAGGAGGACCCATGACCCTTCGAATCAACGACGATGCACCCGATTTCACTGCCGAGACCACCGAGGGCACCATCCGATTCCACGACTGGATCGGGGACGGATGGGCGATCCTGTTTTCCCATCCGAAGGACTTCACGCCCGTCTGCACCACCGAACTGGGCACCGTGGCCGCGCTCAAGGACGAGTTCACGCGCCGCAACTGCAAGATCATGGGCATCAGCGTCGACGGCGTCGGCGACCATCACGCCTGGTCGGACGACATCGCGTCGTTCGGAGGGCACGCCATCAACTACCCGCTGGTGGGCGACCCGGAGCTGAGCGTGGTCAAGCTCTACGACATGCTGCCGGCCGACGCGGGCGACACCTGCAAGGGCCGGACTCCGGCCGACAACGCCACGGCTCGCTCCGTCTTCGTCATCGGACCCGACAAGAAGATCAAGGCCACGCTCACCTATCCCATGAGCACGGGCCGGAACTTCGCCGAGATCCTGAGGCTCCTGGATTCCTGCCAGCTCACCGCCACGAAGCAGGTGGCCACGCCGGCCAACTGGGAGCACGGCGAGGACGTGATCATCCTCCCCACCGTGTCCAACGAGGACGCGGAAGCGAAGTATCCGGACGGCTGGGAGCAGCCGCTTCCCTACATCCGCATTGTTCCGCAGCCCGAGTAGCGATACCCGGGTCATCGCAAGAGGCATTCACCGGCCCCCGGGCTCGCGCACTCCAGAGAATGCGCGGGTCCGGGGGTCATGAGCACATGGAGCACTCGTGAGCGAACTGCTGATCGCCGGCGGCACCGTGGTAACGGCCGACCGGATGGAGCCGGCCGACGTCCTGATCCGCGACGGGCGGATTGCGGACGTCGGGCAGGACCTGGCCACCAAGGGCGACGTCCTGGATGCGCGCGGCCACTGGGTCATGCCCGGGGGCATCGACACCCACACCCACTTGGCCCACCCCATCGACCGCCTGGGGATCTCCACCGCCGACGACTTCCATACCGGGACGATTGCCGGGGCGTGCGGGGGCGTCACCACCATCATCGACTTCTCGCTTCAGCGGCGAGGCGAGACGCTGGCGCTGGCGCGCGACCGCCGCCTGGGCGAAATCGCGCCCGACGCCGTCATCGACTATGGCTTCCACACCATTGTCACGGATGTCCGCGACGATGTCATCGCCGAAGTGCCGGAGTTGATCGCGGGAGGATTCCCCTCCTTCAAGGTCTACATGACGTACGGCGACAAGATCGTCAACGACGACGGGCTGTTGCGGCTGCTCGAGGCGACCGGCGCCAACGGCGGACTCGTGTACGTGCACTGCGAGAACGACTGCGCGGTCACGTACCTGATCAACCAGCACCTCAGCGACGGCAAGACCGGTCCCGCCTACCACGCC
>VXMG01000146.1:0-5428 GCA_009841185.1 Gammaproteobacteria bacterium | reverse complement strand
GTGTTGACCGTCTGTATGCTCGCCATGGCGGCAGGTCAGGCGCGCGCGCAGTTCGAGAACGTGGGGGTCATCGACTTCCCCACGTCGGCGAGCGGCGAGGCCCAGGACCACTTCCTGCGTGGCGTGGCCATCCTGCACAGCTTCGGCTGGATCCAGGCTCGAGAGCAGTTCCACGCCGCTCAGGAGCTGGACCCCGACTTCGCCATGGCGTATTGGGGAGAGTCGCTGGCCTACAACCATCCGCTGACGTCGCAGATGGACGCCACCGAGCCGCGCAAGGCGCTGGAGCGGCTGGCGCCGACGCGGGCGGAACGGCTCGCCAAGGCGCCCACGGATCGCGAAAAGGGCTTCCTCAACGCGGTCGAGATCCTCTGGGGCGAGGGCGAGCACGTCGATCGCCGGGTGGGTTACATGGAAGCGATGGAGCGGCTGTACGAGCAATACCCGGACGACCCCGAGATTGCCGCCTTCTACTCGCTGTCCATGTTGAGCGCCGTGGCCGCGACCCGCGACCTGAGCGGGCGCCTGAACGTGAAGGCGGGCACGATCGCGCTGAAGCTGTTCAAGGACAACGCCTACCACCCCGGGGCGGTCCACTACATCATTCACTCCTTCGACGATCCGATCCACGCGCCGCTGGCGCTCGAGGCGGCGCATCGCTTCGCCGAGATCGCGCCCGCGGTCTCGCACGCGCGCCACATGCCGACGCACATCTTCATCCAGCACGGCATGTGGGACTACGTCTCCGGGCACAACCAGTCCGCCTACGACGCCGCCCGCGACCTGTGGGAGCCCGGCGAGCCCATGGGCGACGCCACGCACTCGCTCGACTGGGGCCAGTATGGCGATCTGCAACTCGGCGACTACGAGAAGGCGCGCCTCTGGATCCGGCGCATCGAGAAACTGGCTTCCGGGACCTTCCTGGAGTTCGGCGAAGGAGGCCCCACTGAGGAGACCGGGCAGGCCCGCCCGCGCGGCGCCGAGCCGCTCCTCAAGGCCCGCTACATCGTCGACACCGAGGAGTGGGCGATTCTCCCCATCACCGACGAGTCGAGCAATCACGAGTTGCTCGCCACGGGGTTGAGCGCGGCCCGCACCGGCGACCGGACGGCGCTGGAAGCCGCGGAAGCCGCGCTGAGCGAGAACGCCGATGCACCTGGAGGCCGTTTCGGCAACTACAACGGCATCATGCACAAGCAGGTGGCGGCCCTGCTTGAGGCCGACCGCGGCAACGAGGCCGGCGCCCGCGAACTCATGGACCAGGCGGTCGAGACGGTCGAGGCGATGGCGCCTCCGCGCGGTTCGGCGAGCCCGATCAAGCCGGTGCACGAGCTGTACGGCGAGATCCTGGCCGGCTTCGGCGACCACGAGGCCGCCGCCGGCATGTTCGAGACCTCGCTGCTGCGCATGCCGAAGCGGCCTCGGTCGCTCCTGGGCGTGGCGCGCGCGAGCATCGAGACCGGCGATTTCGAGCGAGCCACAGAGGCCTATGAGACGCTGGTCACCGAGGTATGGGTGGGCCGGGATTCCTTCCCCGGGTACCAGGAAGCCATCCGCTTCCTCGAAAGCACGGACAGCAGCAACCGCAGCAGGTAGCTGAGGTTCGCTCACCCGAAAACAGGAAAGGCCGGCTCCCCCGGTGGAACGGGGAAGCCGGCCTTGCCTTTGCGGGGTGGTCGGCTACCGGTTCGCGAACACCGGCGCGGCCTGGGGCATGGCCATGCCGTCGTGGCGTGACTCCGAAGCGCCGTAGTGGACGCCGGTGCCGTCGCCCATGACCGCCTGGCCGTAGCCGAACCCGCCGGTGCGCGGGGGCCGCACGCTGATCTCGTGCCCGAGCGCGGTCAAGTCGGCGCGCACCCACTCCGGGATCATCATTTCCATGTTGACGTCGCAGCCGTCGAAGCTGCCCTTCGTGAAGCGGCCGGCCTCGTGCGCCTGCTGAATGTTCATCCCGTAGTCGACGATGTTGGCGATGAACTGCGCGTGCGCCTGCGGCTGGTTGAAGCCGCCCATGATGCCGAAGCCGATCCGTTCCCCGCCCTCGTTGTTGACCATCAGGCCGGGAATGATGGTGTTGAGCGGCCGCTTGTGCCCCTCGAGCACGTTGGGGTGGCTCTCGTCGAGAGTGAACAGCGCGCCCCGGTTGTGGAGCATGAAGCCCGTGCCCGGCGGAACCAGCCCGGAGCCGAAGCCCGAGTAATTGCTCTGGATGTAGGAGACGATGTTCCCGTCCTTGTCGATCGTGGTCAGGTAGATCGTGTCTCCGCCGTCCTCGTTGTCGAGCCCCACGAAGCGTGACGGCTCGACCGAGCACATCGCCCGGTTCATGTCGATGAGTTGGGCGCGCTCCCTGGCCCGCTCCTTGTCGAGCATTCCGGCGACCGGAACCTTGCTGAAGCGCGGATCGCCGACGTAGGTGATCATGTCCGCGTAGGCCAGCTTCTTGGACTCGATCATGACGTGCAGAGCCTCGGGGCTGTGGAAGCCGTACTCGCCGAGTGGGAAATTCTCCATGATGTCGAGCATCATGAGCGCGGCGATGCCCTGGCCGTTGGGGGGCATCTCGTGCACGGTCCAGCCGCGGTAGGTGGTGGAGATCGTCTCCGTCCACTCGGCCTCGTATTCCGCCAGGTCATCCAGCGTCATGGTGCCGTCGAACTCGTCGGAGATCGCGATGATGGCCTCGGCGGTGGGGCCCTTGTAGTAGCCGTCACGCCCGTCCGCGACGATTCGCCGGAGGGTGTTGGCGAAGTCGGGGTTCTTGAACACTTCGCCCACCTTGGGCGCCCGCTCGCCGTCGACCAGGTAGGTGTGCGCGCTGTTGGGGTGCTGCTGGTGCATGTCGACCGACCCGGCCCACATGCGCCCGGTGACCTCGTGGAGTGGGAAGCCGTTCTCGGCGTACCAGATGGCGGGCGCCAGGATGGTGCCGAAGTCGAGGTTGCCGAAGCGCTCGCGCATGGCGTCCCAGCCGGCGATCACCCCGGGCACCGTGACCGAATGGATGCCGCGGCGGGGCATGCTCTCGTGCCCCAGCTCCTTCAGGTACCTGGCGTCGAGTGCCGCGGGCGACCAGCCGCTGGCGTTCAGCCCGAAGATCTCCTCCGTCTCCGCCAGGTAGATGATGGCGAACAGGTCTCCGCCGATTCCGTTCGACGTGGGATCCATGAGGGCGAGGGCGGAGTTGGCCGCGATGGCCGCGTCGATGGCGTTTCCGCCCTGCTCGAGGATCTGCACGCCCACCGACGACGCCAGCGGGTTGTTGGTCGCGACGATCCCCATCTCGGTGTTCACCACCGAGCGGCCGGTCACGGGGAGCGGGACCTCGCCGCCCTCCGTCGCTGCCTGCTCCATCACGCCTTGTGGCGCGCAGGCGGTGGCGAGGGTCAGGCAGACGAAGGCGGCCAGGTTACGGGCGGGAAGGGAATACCGCATGCATCAACCTCCGGGCGAAAGGCGGGCGGGCGCCCGCGGGCGCCCCTCAGATCACAGTCGATATGTGTAGTTCAGCTTCAGGGCTCCACCCCTCGACAGGGTCATGAACCTGGGGTCCGCGCGCGGGTCGAAATCCAGCGTACTGCATCCGGAATCCGCTCCGTACATTGAGCAGTCGCGCCAGTTGTGCGTGTACACCAGGTAGAGATCGTTGCCCGGCTCGATGATCCAGCGCAGGCGTGCGAACAGGCCGACGATCTCGCTCCGGCTGTCGTACTGGAGCTGGTTGGTGAGGCTCACCCAGGGGCTGGGATTCCACTCGGTCTCCAGCTCATACAGGCTGGTGGTGAAGTCGCCGGTCGGAAGGTGCGCGTCGTTGTACTCGATGTTGGTCGAGATGTTGATGCCCGGGTTGGGACGGAACGAGATCCGCCCGCCGTAGCGGGTGCGGTCTCCGTCCCAGAAGCCCCCGGTAGTGATGCCGCCCCAGAGGGACACCCGCCGCCGTCCGGCGGTGTTGCCGCGTATCGCGTACTCCCAGTTGGTGTAATCGCCCGGCAGAATGTCGACCCCGTCCACGATCTCGTATCCGAAGTCCAGGAATTCGTAGATGCGCTTGGCGGTGATATCGAAGCCGTCCCCGCTCTCGAATTCGAAGCCGATCAGGTTGATGTCCCACTCGCGCTCCTCGATGATTCCGGTGCCCAGCTCCTCCAGATGCCGGAACTGCACCGAGAAGTCCAACTGGCGGATCCAGTCGATGGACGACGGCCGTGGCGACCAGCCGATGCGCGGCTCGACCCGGCGGAAGTCGTTGCGGGGAACGAAGCCCACGGCGGGGCTGTAGTCGTCGCCGAACTGCCGGTATGAGATGTGCGCCGACCAGATGTCGTTCGGGTAGGTGAGGCGGAAGCCGTGCGCGGACAGATCCGTGTTGGTCAGCGGCACGGTCGGGTCCGGGTTTGAGTTCCAGACGTAGAACGCCTCCACCGAGAAGTTCTTGTTGCCCAGGAAGTTGCGCGTATTGAAAGCCAGGTCCACCCCTGCCGTATGCCGGTCGGCCGGCGCAGCCGACGCTTCGCCTGGCAGCGCGACTCCGGCCGCCGTTGCGCGGCGCGTGTAGATGGCCCCGATGGTCGACTGCTCGAAGATGCGCCGCTTGACGCGGGCTACGGAGAACTGCTCGCGCGTGAAGTCCTGGGTGAGCCCCTGGGAATCCGTGTAGTCGTGGTTCCCGGTGCCGATCTGGTAGAACCCGAGCTCGTACCTGCCCACCTGGCCGGCCATGCGGGTTCCGTATTCGATGGGGATCTCCTGCCCCGCGTTCAAGCCGATGCGCCGGGAGAAGAACGGCTGCGGGTTGCTGCGGGGAGCGAAGCTGAAGACGCCGGAGCCCTCAAGGAAAAAGGCGCGCCGCTCGCGGAAACGCTGGGGAAAGCGGGTCAGGTTGACCCGGCGCTCGTCGCTCTCGACCTCGGCGAAGTCGGTGTTGATGGAGGCCGACGCGCGCAGGCTGGGCGTGATGTTGTAGTCAATGTCGAGGCTGATGTCCCTGGGGAAGGTCGTGGGTTGCACCGTACCCGGCTGATTGCGCCAGCTGCCGATGGCCGAACCGCGCAGTTCCAGCCCGTAGCCGCGCTGGATCTCGTCTTTGCGGATTCCCACCACGTCCCCGGCGAAGATCGGCCTGAAGAGCCCCTCGGTGCGCCGCCATCCGCGCCAAAGGATTTCCTCGTTGTTGCGCCGGATGGTGCGCTGGAAGTTGATGCCCCAGTGGTCGGCGTCCTGGTCGAAATTGAGGGTTCGGAAGGGGATGCGAATCTCGGCGGACCAGCCATCGGGCCGGCGGGAGGTTCGCGCCTCCCAGATGCCGTCCCATGCCTTGTTCATGCCGCCGCCTCCCCCCCCCCCCCCCCCGCTCTCTTTTACACATCGCCGAGCCCCCCGGCCAACAGGCAATGGCGGATTGCGGGGTGTGGGTTGAAAAATA
>VXMG01000032.1:0-49875 GCA_009841185.1 Gammaproteobacteria bacterium | reverse complement strand
GCGGGGAGCTCCTGAGCGGCGGCGGGCGTGGGGGCGGCGGCGGCAAGGAGCGCCATCAACGCGGCACGACACGCGATCCGCGCCCCACCGGCCCATCGGTCCCAGGGCGTCATCGTGGCGCCCGGCCTCGCCCAAATCGACATCACCGTGGCCCAAATCGGCGTTTCAGCTGAAACGCGCCCCGCCGCGCCCATCCCCTCGTCATCGCCGCCGCTCCCGCTCCTTGAAGAAGCGCATCAGCGGGCGCACGTATGGGCGGTCCACGCGGATGTCGATCAGATCCACCTTGCCCTGGCGGAGCGTCCGCTCGAGCTCCTCTTCGACCGCGGCCCGGTCCCGCCCGAAGGCCTCCCGGAAGTTCCGGTCCGAGGTGTTCACCACGAACCGCTCGCCGGTCTCGGCGTCCTCGAACTCCACCAGCCCGATGGGAGGAAGCTCCGCTTCCCGCCGGTCGCGCACCCGCACCGCGTTGGTGTCGTGGCGCCGGCCGGCAATGTTGAGCGCGCGCCCGAACCCGCCCGCCAGAAAGTCCGACACCAGGAACACCACCGCCCGCCGCCGGGTCACGCGCGTCAGGTATTCGAGTGCCATGCGGATGTCGGTTCCGCTCCGGTCCGGCCGGTGGTACAGAAGCTCGCGCAGGACCCGCAGCACATGCCGGCGCCCCTTGCGCGGGGGCACGAACTTCTCGATCCGGTCGCTGAAGAGGATCAGCCCGACCTTGTCGTTGTTCTTGATCGCGCTGAAAGCCAGCAGGGCGCAGATCTCCACAGCCACATCGCCCTTCATGCGCATCCGCGTCCCGAAGTTGCCCGAGGCGCTCACGTCCACCACCAGCATGACGGTGAGTTCGCGCTCCTCCTCGAACACCTTCACGAACGGGGTGCCGGTGCGCGCCGTCACGTTCCAGTCGATGCTGCGAATGTCGTCCCCGTACTGATACTCGCGCACCTCCGCGAAATTCATCCCCCGTCCCTGGAAGACGGAGTGGTATTCGCCCGAGAAGACCTCGTTCACGAGACCCCGCGTGGTGATCTCGATGCGCCGGACCTTGCGAAGGATTTCGCTTGCGATCATTCCGTCACGGCACCTCGATGTTGTCCAGGACGCGGGTCACCACGTCCTCCGGGGTGACCTCCTCGGCCTCCGCCTCGTAGGTGACCAGCACCCGGTGACGGAGCACGTCCATCCCCACCGAACGCACGTCCTCCGGGGTCACGTAGCCGCGCCGGCGCAGGAAGGCGTGCGCCCGTGCCGTCTTCGCCAGGCAGATGCTGGCCCGCGGCGAACCCCCGTAGGCGATGAGTTGAACCAGGTCGTCCAGCCCGTACGCGGCCGGATCGCGGGTCGCGAACACCAGGTCGACGATGTAGCGCTCGATCTGGGGGTCCATGTACACCATCTCCACCGCGCCGCGCGCCCGCAGGATCTCGTCCGGGCTCACCACCGGCGTCACGTCGCGCGTGGGCCCCGTCGCCATGCGCCGCATGATCTCGAGCTCTTCATCCTTGTCGGGATAGCCCACCGCCAGCTTCAGCATGAAGCGGTCCACCTGGGCCTCGGGAAGAGGATAGGTGCCCTCCTGCTCGATGGGATTCTGGGTGGCGAGCACGAGGAAGGGATCTTCGAGCGGGAACGTGTTCTGCCCGATGGTCACGGTGTGCTCCTGCATTGCCTCGAGGAGCGCGGCCTGCACCTTGGCGGGGGAGCGGTTGATCTCGTCGGCGAGGATGACGTTGGCGAAGATGGGGCCCTTGCGGGTCTTGAAGTCCGACTCCTTCGGGTCGAAGACGAGCGTCCCGATGAGATCCGCGGGCAGCAGGTCGGGCGTGAACTGGATGCGCTGGAAGGAGGTTCGGATAGCCGCCGCCAGCGTGCGTACGGTCAGCGTCTTGGCGAGCCCGGGGACGCCCTCCAGCAGCACGTGCCCGTCGGAGAGCAGGCCGATCAGCAGGCGCTCCACCATGTAGCGCTGGCCGACGATCACGCGCCCGACTTCGTCCAGCAGGCGATCCACGAAGGCGCTCTCCTCCCGGATCTTGTCCTGGATGGCGGCGATGTCGTGTCTGGTTGAGGTGGTCATGTGTTTCTTGGGTTTTGTGGATGTGAAGTCGAGGTAGCCCGAAAAATATGATAGCACAGAGCAGGAAAACGTTGCGCGCGCGCGGGCGGTCGGGGCAACTTGGGGCCATGACACCATCTGCAGCAGGGCACACGAGTGCGGATCCGGTCCTCGAGCAGGCCGCCAACTGGCTTGGCGAGGGACGCCGGGTGGCACTGGCGACGGTCACGCGCACCTGGGGTTCGGCCCCGCGGCGCGCGGGCAGCCACATGGCGGTGGCCGAGGGCGGGGACTTCACGGGATCCGTCTCCGGCGGATGCGTGGAATCGGCGGTCATCCATGCGGCAATGGAAGTGATGGAATCGGGCGATCCGCAGCGGCTCAAGTTCGGCGTCACCAACGAGATGGCGTGGGAAGTCGGGCTCGCCTGCGGGGGAGAGGTGGAGATATACGTCGAAGCGGTGCGCTGATCCGTGCGACCCGCCCTCCTCGACACTCTTCTCGAAGCACAGCGGTCGGGGCGAAGCGTCGTCCTCGCGACCCGGCTGAGCGACGGCGCCCAGGAGCTGGTGGAAATCGGGCCTGCCGGAGCGCGCGAACCGCGGACCATCGCGGGGGTCTCGGCGGACCAGGTCTACGCCGCCCTGCGCGCCGAGGAAGCCCAGGTGGCCGAGACCGCCGACGGCCCGGTCCTCCTCCGGCCCTACACGGTGCCACGCAGGCTGGTGGTGGTGGGCGCGGTGCACATCGCACAGGTGCTCGCGCGCACCTCCCCCGAAGTCGGCCTTCCGGCCACCATCATCGACCCGCGCGCGGGGTTCGCCACCCGCGAACGCTTCCCCGGCGCGGAGCTCGTGCGGGCCTGGCCGGACCAGGCGCTCGAGCGGATCGCGCTGGACGAGCGCAGCGCGCTGGTGGTGCTGGCCCACGACCCGAAGATCGACGACCCGGCGCTCACCGCCGCTCTGGGCAGCGACGCGTTCTACATCGGCGCGCTCGGGGGACGCAAGACCCGCCGGACTCGCCGGCAACGCCTCATCGAGGCCGGGTTCAGCGCAGAGGCGGTAGACCGGATCCACAGCCCCGTGGGGCTGTCAATCGGCGCCCGCACCCCCGCGGAAATCGCCTTGTCCATTCTGGCGCAGATCATCGACGTCATCCGCAATCCGGGGGCATCGCCGCTGGCGCGATAGAGGCAGCGGACTTAGCTTACTGACCTAAGTTCATTCGTTCGGGAGCCATCGTCATGCGCAGCTACAACATGCATGAGGCCAAGACGCACCTCTCGCGCCTGGTTCGGGCGGCCGTCGAGGGAGAGCCGTTCATCATCGCGCGCGCGGGCAAGCCGCTGGTGAAGGTCACCGCCGTGGAGGGCGACGAGGACGGCGCGACGCGGCGTCTGGGCTTTCTCGCGGGACACGTCACGCTTCCACCCGATTTCGACCGCATGGGCCGGAAGCAGATCGAGGCATCGTTCGAGGGCAGATCATGACGTTTCTTCTCGACACCCATCTTCTGCTCTATGCCGCGGGCATGCCGGAGCGGCTTCCGAGCGTCGCGCGCACGATTCTGGAGGATCCCGATTCGGAACTCGCGTTCAGCGCCGCATCCCTCTGGGAGGTCACGATCAAGAACGGGCTGGGACGCGAGGACTACCGCGTCGAGCCACGCCTGCTGCGACGGGGTCTGCTCGAGAACGGGTACACGGAGCTGCCCGTCTCCGGCTCCCACGCCGTGGCGGCGGACCTGCTGCCCCCGATCAACAGCGATCCCTTCGACCGGATGCTGGTGGCGCAGGCTCAGATCGAAGGGCTGACGCTGCTCACGCTCGATCCGGTCATTGGGCGCTATCCGGGACCGATTCGGCTGCTCTGATCAGCGCCCTTCCCGCAGTTCGGCCGGTATCCGGGCCAGGAACGGCTGCTGAACCCCGAGGCTGTCCTCGCGCACACCCAGAATGGTATCGCCCCGGATGTCGAAGACATCGGCCGGGGCGCCCAGATCCAGCACGCCCAGGTAGTCGCCCTCGAAGCTGAACACCTCCCACAGCGGCCCGCCGAAGCCCGACGGTCCCCGGTTGGCGTAGGTGATGCGCTGGTCCAGCCTCTCCACCGACCGGGCGCGCTGGACAAGGACGAGTTCTCCGCTCGTTTCAATGTCCGCCACCGCCGGCAGTCGTTCCGGAAGGCGAAACAGTGTGCGCAGGTCCGGAGGGATTTCGCCCGGATCCATGTTCTGGGCGATGATGTCGAGGAGGATCTCGTGATGTTCCTCAGTCAGCAGTTCCTCGTCGCGCTGCCATGAGATCCGGCGCGCGGGCGTGCCCCGCCGGAAGAGGATGACCCAGGGCTCGGACATCCAGCCGGCAACTGCCTGGTCCGGCTCGCGCGTGGACCAGACGAGCATGTCCGCCCAGACCGGCCAGCGCTGGTCGACGGGGTTGAAGGGCGGGCGGACCGCGAACACGGCCAGGGTGTCAAGCAGCGCGCCGGTGACGGACCTGTGGGCCAGGACGTGCCAGGGGGCGGTTGCCGACCAGAGGTGCACGGCCAGCGTCGTATCGCTCGCGGCCCTCCACTCCGGCATATACGACTGCAGGATGTCCCACGGGTGCGATTCGAGAACGCTGCCTTCGCGGTCGAAGATGCTCACGGTCTGATTAATGGCGTCGGGCACCAGGAGGCGGCCTGCGCCGATGCCGACCAGTCCCACCGTGAAATCGCCGCTGATCTCGCCCGGTCCGGAGCCCCTGCGGCTGATGCGGCGCAGGAAGGAGCCGTCCGGCGAAAACTGACGGATCTCGGCCGCCTCCCGGTCGAGGACGGCGACCGTCCCGTCGTCCAGCAACTCGACCCCGGCCACCTCCGCGAAGAGCATTTCGGGGGGGCCTTCCATGTCCCCGATGGTGAGGATGTACTCTGCCGGGTAGACGGGCCGGCCGTAGTCGGCCAGCGGCCCATGGCGCACGAGTTGCACGCCGGCGCTGTCCTGGACGATGGGCGCGGGGCCGACGTCTCCCGGGGCGCATCCCGTCGCGAGTCCCACGAACAAGGAGGCGAGGACGATGCATCCCGCGGCAGATGAGCGCGTGTGCGATGGTGGAAGGTTCACGTATCGACCCATGGGTGCATGTCGAGGATGATTCCTTCCCGGCGAGCCGCGGCGAGGCTCAGAATCGGATCGGAGTCCGCCACACCAGGTTGAGCTGGTCGTCGGCAATGAAGAGGAAGCCCAGGTCGGAGGCAAGGCTCGCGGGAGCAGGCAGGGCGGTCTCGCCCGCCTCCAGGCCGGAACCATTGTAGTCGGACGCGCCGTTACCGGCGAACGTGCGGATGACTCCGGTGGCGGTTTCGACGGCGCGCACCCGGCGGTTCCCGCGGTCGGCGATGAAGAGCGTTGCACCACCGTCGACGGCTACCACGGCCTCGGGGAAGGCGAGCCTCGCGCGGAGGGCCGATCCGCCGTCACCCGAGAACCCTTGTGTTCCGGAGCCGGCGATCGGGTCGATGATGCCCGTTTCGAGGTCGACCACACGAACGCGCTGGTCGGCCGCGTCAGCGATGTAGAGGCGCCGATCCGCGACCGCCAGCCCGCGGGGCGCGCGCATGCGAGCCTCGGTCGCTGGTCCGCTGTCACCGGAGCTGCCGGCACGTCCGTTGCCCGCGGCCGGGGAAAGATTGCCGTCCCGGGCGATGCGCCACACGCGGTGCTCGGGCCAGTCGCTCACGAACACGTCCCCCGTCCCGGATACGGCCACGCCCGCGGGCTCGCCGAAGCGAGCCTTGGTGGCCTGGAGGCCGCTTGCCGGAGGCACGCCTTCCGGGTCGCCGGCCAGAACGGCAACCGCCCCATCGCTACCCGCCCCCGCAGTAACCTGGAAGACCGCTCCCGCCCGGCCGTCCGCCACCAGCAGCGTGCCGTCCGGGGCGAGGGCGAGGCCTTCGGGACGGCGCATGCAGGCGGGATCCGAGCACCCGCTATGGTCCGCCAGCACGGCGACATCGCCGTTGGCACGCACGGCGAGGATGCGGGCCGCCCGGCGGTCGGCGATATAGAGCGTCCCGTCCGGTCCCAGCGCCAGTCCGCGCGGCGAGGACAACTCGACGTCGGTGGCGGGCACGCGTTCCGCGGGCTCGAGGTCGGCCGGCTTCCCGGCCACGACCCGCATGACGCCCGGTGCATCTCCGAGAATCACGACCGGGTCGCCGCACCCTGCGAGCACGGCCGCCAGCATCAGCGCGAGCCCGCCACCCGCCGCGGCTCCGCTTCGAGAGCTCACGACGTCCGCGCTTCGGCCGCCGATCACGATCCCCCGCCAACCGGCGCTTACCATCCTCCTTCCCCAGCCGGCGTTCATGATCCTCATTCCTCGAACGGGACGACCCAAAGGTCGTGCTTTCCGCCGGTCAGTAAACGGACATACGCCAGTCGCCTGCCGTCGGGCGAAACCGCGGGCTCGCGGGCTCGTTCGGTGTCGGGAATCGGAGTCGCCGCCGCCCCTTCCACGGGCAAGGTCCACAGGCGACCGTCCCGCCGGAAGACGAGTCGGCCCGAGTCGGGCGTCCAGGCGGGCTCCTCCCCCCGGCCCAGTTCGCGGGTTTCCGAACCATCCGGCCGCACCAGCGCGATCCTCCGGTCCGCCACCTCGTAGTCCACCCGCTCCTGCCGGCAGACCGGCCCCAGAAACCCGGAATGGGTGCAGCTCGCGGCAGCCGAGTCTCCCCGCACCAGCCTTGTGAACGCGATCCACTCGCCATTCGGCGACCAGGCGGGAGTCACGCCGCCGTCCGTGCCGGACACCGCTTCCGCGTGGGAAGATGCGAGGTCCCAGACTAGCACCTGGAGCCCGTCGCTGAACGCGACACGAGTCCCGCCCGGATCCCAGCTGGGGCGGAAGAGGGGCGGATTCTCCTCGTGGAAGAGGCGTTGGAACGGGTAGTAGCGAATGCGGAAGTAGCCGGGCAGGAACGAGTCGCCTCGCAGCGGCACGAATTCCCGCCCCTCGAGCGGCACAGGGAGCGAGCGTTCGGGCGCCGGCGAACCTCCTCCTTCCCGGTCCATGAGGTGAAGCCGGATCTCGGCCAGGCGCGCGGCGATCCGCGAAGCGGCAGACGGATCGCACACGACGACGGCCGCCGGACAGAGATCTTCGTCGGCCACTGCCCACATCTCCACGTAGGCCGCCCGGACTCCATCGGGTGAGGGTGCCGGGCTGGCGAGCCAGTGGGATGCACCACCGGGAAACTGGAGCGCCGGGAGCAGCGGCTCAGCGGCCCCGCCCGTGGCGGCGATCTTCATCAGTACGCCCGGGCTCTTCGCGAATGGCGCGACGCCCTCGGCCGCGTAGGCGAGCGAGTCGGACCCCAGCCAGACCGGCGTCCGCTCGTCGAGCGCGGAGAAGGTGAGCTGGAGTGGCCCCGTCACTTCAATGGACGGACGATCCACCGACACGAACGGCGACGTGGCTTCCCGGCAGCCGAGAGTCCAGAGCGCCCCCAGTGCCATCCAGGCGCCCGCGCGCATCATCGAAACCGAGGCTCGACGCATCATCGAAACCGAGCGCCGGCGCACCATCCAGACCCGGCGCATCATCGGAACCCGACCTCGACGCCCAGCCTCAACTGCAGCGGCTCGTCGAAGAACAGCGACGGATCCATGCGGTCGAGCGCGGCCGCCAACCGAACGGTTCGGTATTCCAGATCGGTGATGCGCCCGTTGCCGTCCAGATCCGCAAGCGCGCTGTAGCGCGGCGATTCCCGGGGGATGGCGCCGCCCGCCCCGCCCCGCGCCAGATCGAGGACCTGTGCCGCAGGGGGCGCAATCGTGCCCGTATCGCGGCGGAGCGCCAGCACGTTTGCGCGGTCGAGGAGGTTGCGGCCATCGAACACGATGCGCCAGCGGCAGTCCGAACAACCCGGCAGGTCGCCGACTTCGAGGGTGGCGCGCAGGTCGAGCTGTACGATCCAGGGCAGAAAGCGGGCGCGATCCGGGCTCTCGACGACCGATTCGCGCTCCGGAGCGAGCACCTGGCGGTCCAGGGGATATCCGCTCTTCGCCGCCGTGGCGACGGCGACGCCCCAGCGCCGCTCGGCTTCCCCCGCGGCGCGGCCCGCGAAGACGGCCAGGTTCGCGGAGTGGCGCCGGTCGAACGCCAGAGGGAACTCCTCGCGGGTCGCGTCGGGATCTTCCAACTCCGGGTCGAGCGCCGTCGAAACCACGCCCACCGCCTTCTGCAGCGCGTAACCCAGACGGAGCCGCAGGAACGGCCACCGGGCCCGTACCGACATCTCCGCGCCCCGCACCGTCCCGAAATCTCCTCCCGTGAACTGGCCCTTCCCGAATCCGGCGAAACGCAGGCTGCCGGTCACGAGATTGTTCAGCTCCTTGCGAAACCCGACCAGGGCCACGCCCGCGCTCTCGCCGATCTGTCGCGTGAGGCCGAACTCGAGGTTCGTTCCCTTCTCGAAGGCCAGATCCGGATTTCCCTGCCGGCGGATGTCGGTTCTGAGCGAATCGCCGAGCGTGGTGTCGAGGAAGAAACGGAAGTCGGGAGGCTGCGCGACCTGGCTGTAGTTGAAGCGGAAGGCGAGCTGTCCGTCCGTGCCCGGCACGGGCCCGGAGACGCCTATCCGCGGCGTGACGCCCACCTTCCACCCCGCGCGCGTCCCCGGGGCGAGGAAATCGACCCGGTCGTGCCGATAGTCGAGACCGGCGCGGAAGGCATCGATTCGCGCTCCGAGCGTGACCGCGATTTCGTCCTCCGCCGCGAGTCGCGCATCCACGAAGGCGCTCACCGACCCCGGAAAAAAGAGGGCGTAGCTGGGCGAAGATCCGGCCAGAAAGCTTCTCGCCCGCTCGTAGGACTCGACGCGATAGAGCTTGGTCCCGCCTCCGGCGCTGAGGACGTGACCCGCCGACGACAGCAGCTCGGCGAAGAGGTCGGCGCCGACGAACTCGGTGCGCGTCCAGTTGGCGATGCCGGGGGTCCCCTCGGTGTGGAAGATGCCCTCCGCGGCGGGCCCGAAGGGAGATCCGAGGGAGCCGCCGGGAGGAAGGTATCCGGGCACCGGAGCCGCGGATCTCAACTGGTCCTGCACCGGACTGCGCACGAAATCCTCGCCTAGGAAGGCCAGCCGGGCCGGTCCGAACCCCGCAAGGGTGCGGCGGCGCGTCCGGGAGTCCGGATTGACCACGCCCAGGTAGCGGTCCAGCCGCATGGCGGATCCCCGCAGCGTCACCTGGGCGCCCCCGCCCAGCCCCTGCCGGGACCAGTCCAGCGATGCGGTGGCGAGCGTGCCGTCCGCCCGCTGTCCGAGCTGGTAGTCGGGGTTGTACTTGAACTCGGAGGTGTACAGCCCGGACTGCACCCGGTTGTGCAGGAGCGTGGTCGTCAGGGCCAGCCCGTCCGCGATCGGCCGGTCGACGCGCGCGAACGCCAGAAGCTTGTCGCCCGCCTGATGGGGGAAGGCGGCCGCAGTGTAGGGGCAGGTCAGCCCCGCGGTGGCCGGGTCCCCGTTCACCCTCTCGATGAGCGCATCCATCTCGGCATCACCGTCGCCGGGCCGGAGGCATGTCAGGCCGCGGGCACGCGGCTCCGCATCCAGCATGCCCTGGGCGAGCACGCTCGCGAACACCACCGAGCCCCGCCCGAGCACGGGCGCCGGTCCGCCTCCGGATGCCGTGAGCGCCGTGAAGCCCCGAAACACCTGTTCCGGCGCCCAGTGGTCGGTGCGCACGGCCGCCGCTCCCCGCCATCGCTCCGGATCGCCACGCCTGGTCGTGTAGTGCACCACCCCCGAAAGCGCCGATCCGAAGCGCGCTCCGAGCCCGCCGGTCACCACTTCGATCTCCTCGAGTGCGTCGGAGGGGTGCTCCAGCGCGGGACCCTGGGACGACGCTTCGAACTGGTTCTTGAACTCCAGACCGTCGACCACGTAGGCCTCCTGTCCGATGCGCCCCCCGCGGAAGTGGCCGTCGCTGACCCCCGGCGCCAGCTCGATGGCCTGCGAGACTTCGTCGATCGGCAGCTCGCGCAGCTCCCGGGCCTGGATCAGCTCGTGGGTCGCGCTTACCTCGGGCTCCACCAGGCGGACGCGTTCCACCTCGACGCGGATCTCGTCGAGTTCCAGCGCCTCCGGTTCCAGTTCGACGAGAATGCGGGCAGGCTGACCGGGACGCACGCGAACGCCCTCGACCGTCGTGGTGGTGTAGCCGAGCAGGGAGACGGTCACCGCCCGATCCCCGAAAGGCACCGCCACCAGGATGAAGCGGCCATCGGGCTCGGAAGAGGTCCGGAGTTCCGTCCCCTCGACGACCAGGAGGGCATCCTGGAGCATCACGCCGGTAGATGCATCGACGACGCGGCCCAGAATGCTCCCCGCGTTCTGCGCGGTGGCCCGCACCGGCACGGCCAGGGCACCGACCAGGACGGACAGGAACAGCAGTCGCGAGATCCGCTCGCCCGGGAGAGAACGCTTGGTCACGACACCGCGCCTCGACGGGTCAGGAGGCGGCCGCGCCACTCGTCAGGATGCCCGCGCCCGCGTGCCCGGCTCCGTCCGCCCCAACGCTCTCGCCAGGGCCTCCAGGCTCGCGAGATTGTGTACGGGCCGGTGCTCGTCCACCTCCGGCAGGAGCGCCCGGATGCCCGCCGCCCGGGGCGCGAACTTCTCGTAGCGCAGCAGCGGGTTCAGCCAGATCAGCCGCCGGCACGACTTGCGCAGCCTGCGCGCCTCGAAGGCGATCCCGCTGGCACCCTCCCGGTCGAGCCCGTCGGTCACCAGCAGCACCACCGCCCCCTCCGCCAACAGGCGCCGGGACCAGTGCAGGTTGAAGGCCCGCAGCGCCGCACCGATGCGCGTTCCGCCGTACCAGTCGAGCACCGTCTGCCCCACGCGCTCCATCGCCCGGTCCACATCCTGGTCGCGCAGCAGCCGGGTGACGTTGGTGAGCCGGGTGCCGAACAGGAAGGTGTGGATGCGCTCGCCGGCGTTGGTGAGGGTGTGGAAGAAGTGCAGCAGGATGCGCGAATAGGTCTCCATCGACCCCGAGATGTCGCAGATGGCTACCAGCGTCGGGCGGCGCGTGGCGTGTGAGCGGCGCCGCAGCGACATGGGATATCCGCCGGTGCGAAGGCTGGCCCGCAGGGTGCGGCGCGCGTCGATCCCCGGCCCATGAGGATCGGGGCGGAAGCGGCGCGTCAGGACGGGGCGCAGATCCAGCTTCAGGTGGCGAAGCGCCTCCCTGGCCTGCCGCACCTCCTCCGCGGTCATCTCCTCGAAATCCTTGGTGCGCAGCACCTCCGAGGGTGAGAAGGCCATGCGCATGGATATCTCCTCGCCTTCCCGCGCCTGCGTCGACTCGGTGTACCCCGGGGCCGTGCCGGTTGAAAGGCGGACCGGAGCCTTCTTGCCCGGCTCGGCCTCACCCATCCGCGACGTTGAGAGGAGCGCCTGCAGGGCCTCGTCCCGCCCCAGCGGATCCCGCCAGAAAAGGCGAAAGGCGCTGTCGAAGATGGCGCGCTGTTCGGGGGCCGACACCAGAGTACCGTGCAGCGCCCAGTAGAACTGGCTCCGTCGGGTGGTGTCGACGGCTCCCAGTGCACGCGCTGCGGAGAGCGTGTGACCCGGACCCACCGGCATGCCGGCCGCGCGCAGCATGCGCACGAAATGGGCGACGTTGTCGGCAAGCTTGCCGGGCGGAGTGATGGGTTCGGGGGCCATGTCAGGGTTCAGCCCGCTTGAGCCACGACGACCCAGCGGCCCTGGTGCTCCGCCGGAAGGACGCCCTCCCGGACCACGGTCGACCGCTCGCCCCCCGCGATGAAGGTCACGCGGACATCCACGCGCTCGACGCCGGACGGAAGGCCGAAGTGGGCCGGCGCGGTACCCTGCGAGCAGTAACCGCCCCCAGTGTCGATCAGGCGCGTGCCCAGCAGCCTGCCGGTGTCGTGGTCGAGGAGCTGGACTTCCGCGCCGGGGACCACCGACCGTCCCGTGGCGTCGACGGCCGCAACCTGCAGTGAGCGGGCCGCCGCGTCGGGGGCGAGCAGATTGCGGTAGAGGTGGTGGGTGCCCCCGGCTTCGTCGTTGTTGGCGATCGACAGGTCCAGGTCGCCGTCGCCGTCGAAGTCCGCCCAAGCCACCCCATGGCTGGGGCCGTGCTCCAGGAGGTTCGCAGGGAGCGCGTTGTGGAAGCGGCCGTCCCCGGCGTTCATGAACAGGTGGTCCTCGACCGCGGCGATGCCGGACAGGTAGGACGTCACCACGAGGTCGGGCAGGCCGTTGTGGTCCACGTCCCCCCAGACCGCCGAGGTGGAATGGTAGTCGACCCCCAGCGTGGCCGGATCGGTGACGTCCGTGAACGTGCCGTCGCCGTTGTTGCTCCAGAGGATGTCCGGCCCGTAGGTGGCGACGAACAGATCCAGGTCGCCGTCGTTGTCGAAGTCGGTCACCGTCGCGGCCACGCTGCCGTATTCCGCTTCCCTGCCGGGGTGGTTCATGCCCAGCGCCGGGGCGACATCCACGAAGGTGCCGTCGCCCTCGTTGCGGTAGAAGGCGTCCTCGTCACCGTTCTGGTTGGACACGTGCACATCCAGATCGCCGTCCCGATCGTAGTCGAACCAGGCGACGCCCACGGTGCGGCGGGGGTCGCCCAGGCCCGACTCGGCGGTCACGTCGGTGAAGGTCCACGCGAGAGCGTCTCCGGCCGCTGAGGCACCGCCGCTGTCCTCCGGAGCCCCGCTCTCGCCCTGTGCCCCGTCGTTCCGGAACATCCGGTTGGGCTGATCGCGCAGCGCGACGAAGAGGTCGAGGTCGCCGTCCCCGTCGTAGTCGATCCAGCTCGGCTGCCGGCTGGTGCCCACCAGATCCACCCCCAGACCGGGCGCTACGTCTGTGAAACGACCCCCGTCGTTGCGATAGAGCCGGTTCGGCGTGCCCTCCGCGACCGGATACCCGACGTAGAGATCAGGATCGCCGTCGCCGTCGTAGTCACCCCACGCTCCGGCGCGCGTGTCCTCGAGGTCTGCGAGCCCCACCTCCGCCGCCACGTTCACGAGGTGCCCACCGTCGTTACGGTAGAGGCGATTCGGCGTGTAGCGCATCCCCACGAACAGGTCCAGATCGCCGTCGCCGTCGTAGTCGACCCAGGAGTTGGTCTGAGCGCCGGGCGTTTCGAACAGTTCCGGCTGCACCCGGTCGAACGCAACCGGGGTCACCCCGGCCTCCCCCATCTCGCAGGCCGTCGTAAAGGTCAGCAGCAGGAGGAACAACCGCAGTCGATGTCCCGAATGCAGCGGTGCATCCGCGGAATACGGCAGATCATCTCCCGGATTCAGCAGTCTTTCTCTCCAGTCCAGCCGTCTATCTCCCGAACGAGTACGAGAAGTTGATCAGCGGCACGCAGCAACCGCCGTCGCCGTCGGCGATGGCGCCCATGGCTCCGACTTCGGTGTTGAAGCGGTCGCCGATGATCCGGAATCCTCCGGACAGGACGACACCCACTGCGTCGGGAAGGACATAGTTCTCGGTGATGAGCTTGATCCTGCGGCTGACCCGGGTTTCGCCGCCCAGCATGAACGCCGGCTCGTTGAGGACCTCGTCGCCCGAATAGAAATAGCCGATGCCCGCGGACAGGGCTCTTTCCGTGTCACCGAACGTCGCCACCCCGTACGCGACCCCGACCACCTCGTCATCGAAGAAGAAAGCGAGCGTTCCGACGGATGCCTGGACCTCGGGCTGCCGGAAAACCTGGAGCTTCGGACCCAGATAGAAGGGCTCGAGCTCCCCGAAGAGAATGGGCGCCCCGCCTACGATGGTGAAACGATCGGTGATCCCGACCGCGGCGAACGGCAGGACGACCACGTACGTGCCGATGTACGACTCCCCGCGCCTGAGCGAGCGCCCGGTCGATGTGAAGAAGAGCCGCGTACCGCCGGGATCCTCGGCCCAGAACTCGCCCTCCACCACCTGCCCGGTGGCGGGACGGACAGCTTCGATCCCGGAACGTTCCACATCGAGTCGGGCACCGCCCACGGTTTCGAAGACCACACGTGCCTCATCCAGCTCCACGACCTGCGCAAAGATCACGGAGCCGTCGCCGAGCCGAACCTCGTAGATGATGTCGCTCGGAGCGGGGATGTCGGGCGGTGTTTGGGCGTGGGCCAGGGCGGGGGACAGGAATGCGCCCGCGAGAGCGGAAGCGGCGATGACAAGCACCGGCACCGGGGAAACAGATGGAACTCGGCGCAAGCTGCCCATATGTCCTCCGTCCAATCGATTACGTGGAATCCGGCACACCCTGTCCGAATACACTGCCCGAGCGCTGAAGGGCCAACCTGGCGAGCATCAAACAATCTGACGGCACGCCGCCCAACTCAGAACGAGATGTAGCCCCCGATCTGGAACAGGACGAGCGGATCGTCGCTGGCTGCCAGCGACTGCCGGTCCAGGATCACGCGTCCGCCGTACCTCCGGCCGAGCGTCAGGCTGGCGCCGAGAGTACCGAGGATATCGTCTCCGTCGTAGGCAAGCCCCGCGCGCGCCGCTGGCCGCACGAGCCAATCGGCGCGTCCGAGCCGGACGGACAGGCCTCCCCGGCTGGTCGTGCCCGCGGCATCGATGCAGCGCCAGTTGTCGACGTTGGCGTACACCGACACCGGGTCGGCGACGCGGGCCTGGACGCCGACGTAGTGCCCGGGACAGGCGATGCTGTTGCCGCCGTCGATGCCTGCCTCAAGCATCAGCAATCCCGGCGCATCCTGGGCCTGTATCGGCGCAGCCAGCAGCAGGCATGCAATCATCAGACGTTTCATGACTGACCCTCCGCCCCCGCCATAGCCTCCTCCACGCCCCCGTCGCGCCGCAGCTGCTCCAGGTCGTCCTGGTACTTGAGCAGTACGCCCAGCGTGCGGTTCACGATCTCGCGGTCGAGGACCTGGCGGTCCAGCGCCATCAGCGCGCGCGCCCAGTCCAGGGTCTCGGCGACGCCGGGCCGCTTGAAGAGCTCCATCTCGCGCACCCTGCGCACGAAGCCCACCACCTGGCCGCTGAGTTGCGCCGGAGCCTCCGGAACCCGCGAGGCAAGAATCGCCATCTCCCGATCCGCCGTGGGATAGTCGATCCAGTGGTAGATGCAGCGGCGCTTAAGGGCGTCGTGGATCTCGCGGGTGCGGTTGGAAGTGATGACCACCACCGGCGGAGTCTCCGCCCTGATCGTCCCCAGTTCGGGGATGGTGATCTGGAAATCCGCGAGTACTTCGAGGAGATACGCCTCGAAGGGTTCGTCGCTGCGGTCGAGCTCGTCGATCAGCAGCACGGGCGCGATGCCGCCGGGAGGATCAAGCGCTCGTAGAAGGGGCCGCCGGATGAGAAACTCCTCCCCGAAGACATCGCGCTCGGCCGAGGGTAGAGAGCGATGCTCCGCGGCCCGGATATGGATCATCTGCTTCGCGAAGTTCCACTCGTAGGCGGCCGCGGCCATGTCCAGTCCCTCGTAGCACTGGAGCCGGACCAGGGGCTTGCCGAGCGCGCCGGCCACGGCCCGGGCCAGCTCGGTCTTGCCTACCCCCGCCTCGCCCTCCAGGAACAGCGGACGGCCCAGCTCGAGTGCCAGAAAAAGCGCCGTCCCCAGACTCGCGTCCGCGACGTAGCCCTGGCTGGCGAGCAGCGCCACGGCGTCATCGACGGACCGTGGCGAGGGCGCAGGACCGCTCGCTTCAGCGCGGCCCCGCGCCCTCTCTTTTTCGTCCATCCGAGCTTCGCCGGACTCCGCTAGCCGCAGGCTTCCACGGCCCGTTTCGCCATCACCGTGACCAGATGGGCCCGGTACTCGGCGCCCGCCACGTTGTCGGACAGGAGCCCGTCCGCGGACACGCCGATCCCGGCCACCGCATCGGCCGAGAAGTCGTCCGCCAGCGCGGCCTCCATCTCCGCCACCCGGAAGACGCCCGCGCCCGCGCCGGTCACCGCGACCCGCACGCCGTCGTCACCCTCGGCCACCATGACCCCCGCGACGGCATACTTCGACGCCGGGTTCTCGAACTTGGCGTACGCGGCCCGCGCCACGATGGGGAAGCACACGGCCCTGATCAGCTCGTCCTCCTCCAGCGCGGTCTCGAACATCGACCCGAAGAAGTCGTCCGACGAGATCTTGCGCCGGTCGGTGATGATGGTCGCTCCGAGCCCGACGCACGCCGCCGGATAATCCGCCGCCGGGTCGTTGTGCGCCACCGAGCCACCGATGGTGCCGCAGTTGCGCACCTGGGGATCGCCGATGCGGCCGGCCATCGCCGCCAACGCCGGGATGCGCTCCTGCACCACGCTCGAAGCCGCGACCTGCGCGTGCGTGCAGCAGGCCCCGATCTTGAGGCAGTGCCCGTGATCCTCGATGTCGCTCAGTCCCGGCACGTTGCGCAGCGACACCAGATCGCTCGGCGCCGCCAGGCCCAGCTTCAAAACGGGCACGAGGCTCATCCCGCCCGCCAGTACCTTGCCGTCGTCCGCGCCCCTGAGGGCGCTCAGGACACCGTCAACCGAAGACGGTGCGTGATATTGGAAATCGTCCACTGTCGCCTCCGGTCAGTCCTGGGCCTGTGCGGCCTGAATCGCTTGCCAGACCCGCTGCGATGTCGCGGGCATCTCGATGTGGGTCACCCCCAGCGGGCTCAGCGCGTCGACCACCGCGTTGATCACCGCGGGCGGAACGCCGATGGAGCCGACCTCGCCGACTCCCTTCACGCCCAGCGGATTGTGGGTGCAATGGGTCGTGTTGTGGTTGATGTTGAAGTTGGGCAGGTCGCCCGCGCGCGGCATGGTGTAGTTCATGTACGAACCGGTCACCAACTGGCCTTCGTCATCGTACTCGCAGTGCTCCAGCAGCGCCTGGCCAATGCCGTGCGCGAGGCCGCCGTGCAACTGCCCGTTGACGATCATGGGGTTGATGATGCGCCCCACATCGTCGGCGCCCGTCACCGCCACCAGCTCCACCACACCCGTCTCCGGGTCCACCTCCACCTCGGCGACGTGGGTCCCCGCCGGGAAGGTGAAGTTGAGCGGATCGTAAAACGCGGTTTCCTCGAGTCCCGGCTCGAGCCCCTCGGGATAGTTGTGCGGGACATACGCCGTCAGCGCGACCTCGCCGATGCTCTTGGAGCGGTCCGTCCCGGCCACGGTGAAGTTGCCGTCGGCGAACTCGATGTCCTCCTCTGAGGCTTCAAGCAGATGCGCGGCGATCTTCTTGCCCTTTGCGATGACCTTCTGCACCGCGTTGTAGATGGCCGTGCCGCCCACCGCCAGCGAGCGCGACCCGTAGGTGCCCATGCCGAAGGGGATCGCGTTGGTGTCGCCGTGCACCACGTCGACGGCCTCGAAGTCCACGCCCAGCGTCTCGGCGACGATCTGGGCGAAGGTGGTCTCGTGCCCCTGGCCGTGGCTGTGCGTGCCGGTGAAGACCGACACCGAGCCCGTGGGATGCACGCGCACGCTGCCTACCTCATATAGTCCCGCGCGCGCGCCCAGCGATCCCACCACCGCCGAGGGTGCGATGCCGCACGCCTCGATGAAGGTGGAGATGCCGATGCCGCGCAGCTTGCCCCTGCCGGCCGCCTCGGACCGGCGCGCCTCGAAGCCGTCCCAGTCCGACGCCTCGAGGGCGAGGTCCAGGGTGGCGTCGTAATCGCCCTGGTCGTACTGGAGTGCGACCGGGGTCTGGTAGGGGAACTCGCGGATGAAGTTGCGGCGCCGGATGTCGACCCGGTCGATGCCGGTCGCGGCGGCCGCCTTGTCGACCAGGCGCTCGAGCAGGTAGGTGGCCTCCGGCCGCCCCGCCCCCCGCAGCGCGTCCACCGGAACGGTGTTGGTGAACACCCCCTCGACCTCGCAGTAGATGGCGGGGGTGGTGTACGGCCCGGCGAACAGGATGCCGTACAGGTAGGTGGGCACGCAGGTCGCGAAGGTGGAGAGGTAGGCGCCCAGGTTGGCCTGGGTGGAGACCTTCAGCCCCACGAACTTGCCGTCCTCGTCGAGCCCCAGGGTGGCCGTGCTGATGTGGTCGCGGCCCTGGGTGTCGGAGACGAAGGCCTCCGAGCGGTCGGACGTCCACTTCACCGGCCGGCCCAGACGGCCCGCGGTCCAGGTGATGATCGCCTCTTCCGCGTAGTGCGGGATCTTGGAGCCGAAGCCGCCCCCGACGTCGGGCGCCACGATGCGCAGCTTGTGCTCGGGCAGTCCGAGCACGAAGGCGCCCAGCAGCAGCCGGATCAGGTGCGGGTTCTGGCTGGTGGTGTAGAGGGTGTACACGTCCGTGGTCGGGTCGAAACTCCCAATGGCGGCGCGCGGCTCGATCGCGTTGGGTACCAGCCGCTGGTTCACCACGTCGATGGAAACCTTGTGGGCGGCGCCGGCGATGGCGTCCTCCGCGGCCGCACGGTCGCCCACCTCCCAGTCGTAGCACAGGTTGCCGTCGGCCTCGTCCCACACCTTCGGCGCGCCGTCCGCACGGGCGGCCGCGAGCGACGCGACGGCGGGCAGCTCCTGATAGTCGATGTCGATCAGGGCGGCCGCCTCGCGCGCCTGGACGCGGGTCTCGGCGACCACGATGGCCACGATCTCGCCCACATGGCGCACCTTGCCGATGGCCATGGCCGGATGCCCGGGTTCCACCATGGGCGAACCGTCCTTCGAGTGGATCAGCCACCCGGTCGGGATGCCCCCCACGTCCCCCATGTCGGGTCCGGTGAACACCGCGTGCACCCCCGGCGCCGCCTTGGCCGCGCTGGTGTCGACGCTTCCCAGGTTCGCATGCGCGACCGTCGAGCGCAGCAAGTGGGCGTACAACTGCCCGGGCAGGTTGATGTCGTCGGTGTAGCGGCCGCGTCCGGTGAGGAAGCGCGCGTCCTCCTTGCGCTTCAGCGACGCGCCGATGAAGCCGGTTCCGTTGCTGCCGTTGTCGCTCATGACCCACCTCCCATCGCGTCCGCGCCGGCCATCACGGCCTTCACGATGTTGTGGTAGCCGGTGCACCGGCAGAAGTTGCCGTCGAGCCAGTGCCGGACCTCCCCCTCGCTCGGGCTCGGATTCCGGTTCACCAGGTCGATGGCGCTCATCACCATCCCGGGCGTGCAGAACCCGCACTGCAGCCCGTGGTGCTCCCGGAAGGCCGCCTGCATCGGATGCAGGTCCGCCCCGTTCGCAAGGCCTTCGATCGTGGTCACGTCCGCCCCGTCGGCGTCCACCGCGAGGGAGGTACAGCTCTTCACGGACTGGCCGTTCATGTGAACGACACAGGCCCCGCACTGGCTGGTGTCGCACCCCACGTGAGTCCCGGTCAACGCCAGTTGCTCGCGCAGGAAGTCGACCAGGAGGGTGCGGCCCTCGACATCCGCCGAGCGCGAGACCCCGTTCACCGTCATCGTTACCGCGGGCATCGATCCTCCTTTCGCAAGATGAGGATGCATCAACAAAGCATCGATTACACAGATCCACGGACGCCGCCTTGCCGTAACGACGCCACCCGTCCCGCCGAGTTTATCTAGGATATCGCCGCTGACGCAATCTTTGTTGCCGCGCCGCGCCGCCCTACCTTGGCGGCAGCCTGCTCCGTCCCCGGGGACGGGCGCTTCGCGCGATGCGCGTCGGGCCGTCCCCCGGCCGGCGGCAGGCCGTGGAACACCACTTCGAGGAGGACCGATGATCGCTCGACGCACGATGACCCTGACGCTCGCTGCGCTCGCGCTTGCGGTGGACACCGGCGCACAGGAACCGGCGGCGTGGCGCACGGGCGAGGAGCTCGTTTTCAACACCTTCTCGATCGCCGCCATCGACCCCGCCACCGGAGAATCGGGGGTGGCGGTCACCACCCGCAACGCGTGCGTGGGCAACGGGGTTCCCTGGGTGCGCAAGGGCGTGGGCGCGGTGGCCACCCAGGCGGCGACCCGCACCGAGTACGGCTACGAACTCCTCGACCTGATCGAGCAGGGTGTCTCCCCCGAGGATGCGCTCGCCCAACGCCTGGCGGCCGACGACAACGCCGCCAGCCGCCAGATCGGGGTGATCGGCCTGGACGGTCGCTCCGCCCAACACACGGGGACGCGCAGCCAATGGGCCGGTCATCGCGCGGGCCCCAACTACGTGGCGCAGGGCAATACCCTGGTCGGGCCGGAAGTCGTCGATGCCGTGGGCGAGAGCTTCGAGTCCACCGACGGAGCTCCCCGCCACCTTGCCGACCGGCTCATCGAGGCCCTGCAGGCCGGACACCTGGTGGGCGGGGATGCGCGCCACGGCGAGGCCCAGTCCGCCGCGGTCATCGTCGCCGATCCGCGCCCCGGCATGGCCCGCCGCGAGGACGGCCTCACCGTGCAGATCAACGTGTGCGAGCACGAGGACCCGCTCGCCGAGATGCGCCGCATCTACGACGCCATCTCCGAGACCCTGGGCTTCCGCATCCTGCAGCAGGAGATCGGACGCGACGTGTACCAGCTCAAGCTCATGCTGCACGAGCTGGGCTACTACCGTCCCGACGCCGACGACGTCTCGCCCCAGGATGACGACTGGAACGTCTACACGCAGGATGCCGTGGATGCCGTGGACCGCTACCGGGCCGAGCAGGGATGGCGCACGACGGTTCCGGGGTATGTGGATGCGGCCACGATCGAGCAACTGTGGAGCGAACTGGAGGAGGAAGGGACGGCCGAAGAGGTGCGCCGACGGCTGCTGGAGGTGCAGCGGATCCGCAGATAGGATTCCAGCCCGCACCGCGCGCGGGCCGGCTGCTACCAGTCCGACGACTGCTCGTCGTGGAGGGCGGTAGGCAGCTTGTAGGAGTGCTCGAACTCGTCGAAGCTCGCGAACTCCATCAAGGATTCGAACCGGTCCTGGTCGTGTTTCGCCCCCAGACGAGGAAGCACCCTGGCGACGATTCGGCGGGTGCGGTGCCTGAACCGCAGCCACGGAAGCACCTTGCGTTTCCGGCGCGGGAAATTGAACGAGTCCGCCAGTTCGTCTCCGATCAGTTCGCGGGAAGCCTGCGTGACCGTGCGGGCCATTACTCGGCGTTCCGCCGGGACCTTGACGCCTACGATGATGGGCGCGCTGTTCACCACGCTGTTGGCCATGATGATCGCGTCGAGGTCGGCGGGGGGCTCGCACATGGATCCGATCTCGAATGTGCGGACCGCCGAAGCCTCGTCCCGAAAGAGAAGCTCCTCGGGAATGCCGAAGAGGAGACCGGCGTAACGCCAGACGTGGACGAAGGCTTCACGTTCCTCCCGCGTGAAGTCACCCCCAAGGGTGGCGACATGCTGCATCAGCCGGCCCGAAAAGGCGCTCGCGGCCAGCAGCACGTGCGCGGTGCTGATGGGCATGCCGTACCGTTCATGGTCCCATTCGTCGGAGTGGTTGAGGAGATACCTGGACTGAGCGTGCACCAGGCGGGCCCGGAGCGTGAGCCTCCATCCATCCCCCCTGGGCTCCATCCCCCCCGGAAGGTACTGCTCGACGAGCTGCATGCCGTTGTGCTTGAGGCGCCGTATGGCCGCGACCACGAGCCGTCCCCGGATCCGGAAGGACTTGCTGATCAGCGTGGAGAAGCCCTCCACGATGCTGCCGCCCACGAGGCCCGCGAGGACGATGTCCGAATTGCGAAGGAAGGCTTGCGAAGCGACGCGCGCGCGCCGTCTGTCGAACCAGTCCGGTACCTGACTGGCCTGCGCGATGAATTCCAGAAGGGACTCGGGGATGCCGGCGCGAGGAGTGGCCGGTCCCTCGAGCGCCTCGGCCAGGGTTTCGTGAATCTCCTCCGGCGTCAGAGAGCCCAGATCGCCGATCACGGCGTCGGCCAGCGGATCACCGACGGTTGTGTGCCGGATGTAGGCCTCGGCCAGTTCCGGGTCGCGAGCCCGGGCCGCTTCAAATCCCGCCGCGTAGGCTCCGGGCACCCTGATATCAGTTTTCATGGGATATCCGATCAGCGCGGGGTTCGGAAACACCACCCCTCGGTACCATGATGTCGGTCCCCAACGAGACGCAAGCGGCCTCCGCTGAGACGCAAGCCCATGCCGTGTGATCACCGAACAGGACCTCCGCGAGTCGATCGGGCGAGATCGCTCATGGTTCGGACGGGACCGGGGCCGGCGCGCTGCGCAACTGGACCCGGTCGGCACGCGCCAATAGTGTTTCCGGGCCGGCTACGCCGGCTTTGGACCGACGACGCGCTTCCCGAGGCGGACGCGATGAGGATAACAGGCAATCCGGCGTGGGGTGGGGGTAGTGGAGGGCGGCCGAAGATGGCCTGTCGACGGGCGGTGGCGTGAAGGGTCCGGGCCTCATCGATGCCACGTGTTCGACCTCCCGTCGGGCACGGACGAGGCGCGGGCCTTGGCCCGGATCTTGTCCACGCCTCGCGCTTCCCTGCCTCCTGGTGGCCCTGCCGTTCTTCCCCCATCCCGCCGCAGCCCAGCAGCCCGGGCTCTCCGGCTACTACCTGAACGTTGGCACGCATGTGGCGGAGAGCGTGCTTGGGCCGGCGGGCGCCTCGGACGTGCAGCGCGTGCGCCTCATGTGGAACACGTCGCCCGGGCCGCTGCGCCTGGACGCGGCCTACGAACACACCCTGACGTTACGTCAGGCCGGCGCTCCCAGCGCACAACTCTTCACCGCGGCGGGCGCGGTTGCCGGAGGCGACTGGCTCTCACTGGACGGCGAACTGCACTCCGGTGGGCGTGCGGAGTGGCGGCACCGCTTCGACCGGCTGAACCTGCGGGTGGACCTGGGCGCCAACGCCGACCTCACCGTCGGCCGGCAGCCGGTATCGTGGGCGACCACCCTGGTCCTCACCCCCGCCGACCCCTTCTCCCCGTTCGATCCCTCCGATCCCTTCCGCGAGTACCGCATCGGGGTGGACGCCGCGCGCCTCCGCTACTACCGCGGCGCGTTCACGCAGTTCGAGGTCGTCGCGCGGCCCGCCCGCATCGGTGACGGCGAGACGTTCACCCTGCTCGGGCGCGCGAGCACCAACGCGGCGGGCTGGGACGTGGGGGGATGGGCGGGCGTCGTCCACGACACCTTCGGCGGTGCGGCCTTCCTGAGCGGAGCGGTGGGGTCGTGGGCGCTCAGGGCCGAAGCGGCGGCGCGTGACCTGGACGGCCGCACGGCCCTGCGCGGTGCAATCGGGCTCGACCGTACTTTCCTCATCGGTGCCCGTGACCTCTACGTCGTCATCGAATACCAGCACGACGGCCTGGGCGCGACCTCCCCGGACGAACTCGTCGCCACCGCGACCAGCCGCGCGTTCGCCCAGAGCGAGATGCAGGTGCTCGGCCGCGACACGGGGGTGCTGCAGCTCTCCTATGCGCTACACCCGCTGGTGTCGGCGAGCGCGCTGTGGCTCGGGAGCCTGCGCGACGGATCGTTCCTCGTGTCTCCGGGACTGAGCTACTCCACGACGGAGAGCCTTGCGCTCCGCCTCGGGGCGTTCTTCGGCTTCGGTGGCGACCCGGTGGTGCAAGACCTGACTCCAACCCTCAGGTCCGAATACGGGGCCCTCCCCAGAGTGCTCTTCGTGTCGGCGAACTGGTTCTTCTAGCCCGAGATCCAATGGCGAGCGATAGTCCGTGTAGCGACAACGTAGGCATGCCAGAAAGGAGATCCGGGATGAGTACCGACACCGTTGTACGCGCCCGCATCGACAGCGACACCAAGGCACGCGCCACCGAGGCACTCAGGGCCATGGGCCTTACCGTGTCCGACGCGATCCGCCTCCTGATGCTGCGCGTAGCAGACGAAAAGCGGTTGCCCTTCACCATCCAGGTGCCCAATCGGACCACCGTCGAAGCCATGAAGGAACTGGCCGACGGCAAGGGCCGACGGTTCGACAGCGTCAAGGAGTTGTTCCGCGATCTCGACATCTGACATGCTGACCCCCGTCCGCTCCTCGCGGTTCAAGCGCGACGTCAGGAAAGCAGCAACTCCACCAAGCTCGGCTTCCTTTCCGATTCCGCCCAATCCAGCGGAGTCCGGCCTGTAGCACCTTCAATCCGCGCCTGCTGCGATCAGGCTTCCGCATCCGACGCTCACCCGCTGGTTCGTCCCCCATACCGCCGCAGCAGCTCCGCCACGCTCGATTGCACACCTTGCGGTACCCAGTCCAGTGGCGTCCTGCCGCTGCCATCCTGGATGTTCGGGTCGGCGCCAGCCTCAAGCAGCGCTTCCACAGCTTCCAGATTCGGATCGGGGAATCTCACCGCAAAGTGCAGGGGTGTTGTTCCTTCGATAATCCCCTCGCGCGTATCAGTGACGACTCCCTCGTTCAGGTCGGCGCCTGCCTCGATCAGGATTTGCGTTATCGCCGTGTTCCGGTTGCGGATGGAGCTATGCAGACCCCAGGAGAGGCTGGCTCCCGCCGCGATCACGACCCTGATGATCTCCGGGTTCTCGTTCAACGCGGCGTAGCGTGTCACTCCTCCCAAGTTGGCGCCGTAACTGATAAGCAATTCCAGCATGGCTGGATTGTCTTGCAGCAAGGCCGCATTCTCCAGTGGTGTGCGCCCGTTGAGGGGACGGAAGTTGATATCGGCTCCGGCGCGAATCAGGACCTCCGCCACGTCGGGATTCGCGTTTTCGCCTACTGCCCAGTGCAGCGGTGTCGGTCCTGGTTGAGTGGGCAACCCCGGGCCGCAACTGTCGCTCGTAATTGCGCCCCCGTCGATCAGAGCCTGGATGACTGCCGGGTTCTCGTTTCGAATCACCGCGACACACAAGACCGTATGGTTCTCGCTGTTTCGCGAGTCCAAGCTGGCTCCCGCGTCGATCAGCGCGCGGATAACTGCTGGATCATCCGTGTAGGATGCGGCCAGATGAAGCGGCGTCTCTCCGTCCGTGGTCTTTGCCCTTACGCTCTCCCCTGCGTCCAGGCATGCCGCGATCTGCGCCGGAGTTACGGTTCGGAAGAAGGTGCTTGTATTCCAGCCGGCTGGGCACGTAACCTGATTCGCGTCTGGAGCCACGGTATCCGCGTCGCCCCCGCCGCAGCCGGCCATCAGTCCGGGCAGCAGGGCTCCGAGGCAGCACATCGTGGATCGCAGCGCCGCGAAAGAATGACCTGCTCTGAAGGGTGGGTCATGCGAGTTCAGCACTTAGCCACCTCCTCGACGAACCCGCTTCGACCGGGGAAAGCCCTCCAGAGCCAACACCCGCCGAACCAGGTCCGCCTGCCGCGAGATGCCTTGCTTGCGGAAGATCCGCTTCAGGTGCCAGCGGACCGTACCCTCCGTGCGCCCTGTGGCCGCGGCGATCTCACGCACGGTTCGGCCGGCAGCCAACATGGTCGCTAGCCGGCTCTCCGCCGGAGTCAGGTTCAGTACCTCCGCCACGAGCCCTGCATCGATCCGGGGCCGGCTCGCCGGATCGGCGATCAGCACAAGCGCGGCCACCCGCTGTGCGCGAAGGTCCCATTCGCGCCTGGTCACAGGAGTGACGTGAACGGTCAACCGCGGGCGGGCGTTGGGCCGTGCGATCGTCATCGAACCGGCCGACGCCGGGAGGCCGTGCGGAGGCAATGCACGGGCCAGCAGCCGCTGCAGCGCGTCGTTCTCCACGAAGCCGCCCGCACTCAGGACACGACCCCTGTCGGAGAATGCTCCACCTTCACTCAGGAGGCGGCGCGCCCGGTCATTCGCAGCCACGATGCGCGCGCGCGAGTCGAGCTGGATGACGCCGAAGCGGTCGTTGTCCAGCAACTCCGCGAGCGAACTGCCGAGCGCCCTGGCGTCGCCGAGCACCCCCCGCACTCGAGCGAATTGGCGGATGTGCGGCAGAAGGTGCTCGATCGTCTCGACCTGGGCCGTATTCCAGCCCCGGTCAGGTTCTGACGAGTCGGCGAGGATCCAGAGGACATGTGAGCCGCTTGATCCGTCCAGGCGCACATGCAGGCCGCTCTTCTTCGTCTTCCACCATGTTCGGTTGTATGCGGGCGAGGTCTTCTTCTCCTGCTCGGTGTACAGGCGGCCAGACGGGATCAATTGAGCGTCGGGAAGCCTCAGGGCGCGCGGGACCCTCTCGTCGCGGTGGTAGAACTCCGAGAAGTACTGTTTGTCGTGGTCTGTGCGGCGCTCGTTGCCGTAACAGCTCTCCGAGAAGAAGATCTGCGCGTCGGCCGCAGAACTCCCCCGGCCGATCACCAGCGAGTTGCCCCTCGTCCTTACGATCTCATTGATCGCGCAGGCCGGCACCGTCCATGGAACATCGCCGAGCGCGGCTTCGTGCAGCATTCCCACGATGCGTTCCAACTGGTCCTGACTTGTCATGGCATCCAACGAGGCGAGAGGCTCCCTCGGCGTGGCGACGATACCCTGTCAAGTATGGGGGATCCTTCACAGGGACGCGCCTCCCAAATAGGGGGACATACAGTTGACCTCCCGGCACGCTGTCCTTGCACTACAACAGGTGGATCAGTGGTTCCGACTGCATCTGTCCCAAACAGTCCCCAGGCGAGATCAGCGACGGACTCGCGCTAGACCCGGCGACCGGGGAGAGAAAGCCAGCGCCCGACCCGCTTCATGTAGGCCACGTACTCGTCCCCGAACTCCCGCGTAAGCCGCGGCTCCTCGTAGAGGCGGATGAACAGCGAGAAAAAGACGAAGATCGCGCCCCCGTAGGCCCAGAGGACCGGCATCCCGTAGAGAACGGCCCACCCCGTGACCGCGCTCAGGACCGCCACGTACATGGGGTTGCGCGTGTACCGGTAGAACCCGCGCGTCACGAGCCGCTTCGGCGCGTCCGTGATCGCGGGCGTGCCTCGACCGAACGACGCGAAGTCCCACGCCGATCGCAGGTAAAGGATGGCGCCGAGCGCCAGGAGAAGGAGGCCGAGCACGCGAGCGGCGCCGACTGCGGTCGCCCGGTCCCCCGCGATGAGTAGCGGGATGAGGACCGCAACGCTGCCGGGCACCACCAGCGTGAACAGGGCCGTCTTCAGCAACGGACTCATGTCGTGCCTCCCCCAGGGTTTCCGGCGACACCTGCCGGCATCGCTCGCGTAGAGACCGCGGCCCAACGACATTTGCACGGGTCGTCCTCGGCACGCCTCCTTCTGACTCCAACATGAATGCCCCATGAACCACCTCGGCAACCCTTCCCTCCCCGTCGTCACCCGCTCGGTCGCCTTCCGCGACTTCGTGGTCTTCCAGGTCAAGCTCGCGCTGGACGGGGTCAAGGATGCGGTCCTGATGAGCCTGTCGGTCATCGCGATCGTGATCGACATGATCGCCGGAGGAGGCAGACGTCCCCGTCGCTTCTACGCCGTCATCCGGCTGTGTTCGCGCTTCGACCGGTGGCTCAGGCTGCACAGCACGAAGGGATTCGCCGAGACGGGAGAGCTGCTCTGGCCGGACCGGCCCGGGACCGGCCCCGGAATCGGCGAGCGGCGCATGCTGGGGTCCGACGCCGACACGCTCATCGAGCGGGTCGAGGACCTTGCGCGGCGCGAGAGCAAGTCCGCGGAGCGCTGGCTCGACGACATGATCGAGCGACAGGGCCGCGCCGGGGGACACACGCGCGAAGCGCCGCGCCGGCAGACGACCGACTACGACCGCGACCTCGAGGATTTCGACCGCGACCTCAGGTCGCGCGGGCGCTGAGATGACAAGGCGCGGCACAGGCACGGGTCCCATTGCCACATCTCTGGCGCACATCCCTTCATCGGGGCAGTTTGCGAGGAGAATCGGACCCATCCTCAGGAGGCTGCGCCATGACCCGGAAACACCTTCGCCTCATTCTCGCCTGCATCTGTAGCACCGCGCCGGTCCTGCTCGCTCTGGCACCGGCGCCCCTTTCCGCCCAGCACGACGAGGAGGTCCTGCTCATATCCTCGGCCCTCGGGCCCTACTCGCGCACCATCACCACCGACTCCGAAGCAGCGCAGGCGTACTTCACGCAGGGCATGCAGCTCATGTACGCCTTCACGCCCTCGGACGCCAACCGCTCGTTCAAGGAGGCGCAGCGCCACGATCCCGATTGCGCGATGTGCTACTTCGGTGAGGCGTGGTCGCTGGGCCGCTACCTGAACGGCGCGATGCTTCCCGAGGACGCCCCCACCGCCTACGCCGCCATCCACAAGGCGAAGGAGCTGGCGGCGGAGTCCGGGACCGACATCGAGCGGGCCCTCATCGACGCGATGATCGTTCGCTACGCGCCCGAGCACGAGGGCGACGACCAGCGCCTGGAGCTGGACAAGGCCTATGCGGCCGCCATGGAGAAGGTGTGGCAGGCGCATCCCGGCGACATCGAGGCCGGCACCTTCTTCGGCGAGTCGCTCATGCTGCTCCAGCCCCGGCGCGGCTATTGGGACATCGAGAACCCCGAGGTGCAGAAGATTCACCGGGTGCTCGAGCAGACCCTCGCGCTGAACATCGCCCACCCGGGCGCCTGCCACCTCTACGTTCACGCCACCGAACCCACCACCAGCCCCGGCAAGGCGGAGGCGTGCGCGGATCACCTCGGCCAGTCGATCCCAGGCGCGAGCCACATCCAGCACATGCCCTCGCACACCTACAACCGGATCGGGCGCTGGCATGACGCGGTGATCGCCAACACGCTCGCCTGGCACTCCGACCAGAAGGCCAACCACGACCTGGGTTACGCCATCTACCCGTCGCACAACCTGCACATGCTGCTCTTCGCGGCCTCCATGGCGGGCGAGGGCGCGGTCGCCATGCAGGCCTCGCGCAACTACGGGAAACTGGTGTCGGGCGGCAACTTCTACGAGTCGCTTACCGGCGTCCGCTTCGGCTTCTGGGAAGACGTGCTGGCGATCGATGAACGCCCCGAGCAGCCGCTCTTCGCCGGCTTCTGGGACTTCGGGCGCGGCTATGCCCATCTGCGCATGGCACGGCCCGACAGCGCCGCGTTCTACATGGAGCGGCTGAAGGAGGCGCGCGGTGCGCTCGACGACGAGGCACCCTTCCGGGGGCACTCCGCGGTCGACCTGATCACCATCGTGGGCGGGATTCTGGAAGGCGATATGCTGGCCGCCGAAGGCGATGTCGACGGGGCCGTGCGCGTGCTCGAGGAAGCTATCGAGGTCGAGGACGGACTCCGCTACGACGAGCCCGAGCCCCTCAACTTCGCGGCTCGCCACTGGCTGGGCGCCATCCTCAACGACGCCGGACGCCATGCGGAGGCCGAAGAGGTGTTCCGCGCCGCGCTGGAAGACCATCCTCACAACGGCTGGTCGCTCTTCGGATTGGAGCGCGCGCTCCGGGCCCAGGGCCGGGACGCGGAGGCCGACGAGACGCTGGCCGAGCGCATGGAGTACTGGGCCAACGCGGATGTCTGGCTGATGTCGGCACGCTTCTGATGCGGGCTCTCTTCTGATGCACGGCCGGGCCGCGCTTCGCGCCGCCAGGGCGGTCGTCCCGTCGACCAGGGCGCGCATGTGGGCGCTCGTCCTGGCTACGGCATGGACGGTTGCCCCGGCGGTCCTTGCCAGCCCGGCGAGCGCGCAGCGCTGGGGACGCGGCTGGTCCCGGCGCGCGCCCATGGCCAACCCCGGGGAGGCGGCCGAGTTCGGCTTCACCTTCTGCCGCATCGCCTACCGCAGCGTGCGCAACGAGGCGCTCGGCCAGGGGTGGCGCACCGACTATCCCAACTCCGACGCCAACTTCTCGCTGCGCTTCTCCCAGCTCACCACCAGCGCGGTCAGCCGCTCCGAGAACGGCGAGCCCTTCTACGCGGTGGTGACGCTGGAGGACGACGAGATCTTCAAGTGTCCCTTCGTCTTCATGTCGGATGTGGGGACGGTCGGCTTCGACCCCGAGGAGATCGAGCGCCTGCGCACCTATCTCCTCAAGGGCGGCTTTCTCTACGTCGACGACTTCTGGGGCGACCGCGCCTGGCAGCACTGGGAACAGACCATGCGCGAGGTGCTCCCCGATCACTTCATCCAGGACGTGCCGAGCGACCACCTGCTGCTGAACGGACTGTACCAGGTGCGCAAGGTGCCGCAGGTGCCCTCGATCCAGTACTGGTACCGGACCGGGCGGCAGGCGACATCCGAGCGCGGGTTCGAGAGCGCCGAAGTGCACTTCCGCGCCATCTTCGACGAGGAAGGGCGAGCGATGGTGGTGATGACCCACAACACCGACATCGCCGATGGCTGGGAACGCGAGGGCGAGGACGAGTCGTTCTTCTTCCGGTTCTCGCCCGAGTCGTACGCGCTCGGCATCAACATCGTGCTGTATGCGCTGACGCACTGACCGACCTGGCGATGTACTGATGATTACTGGTGAATATTACTGATATCTACTGATGATATGATGGAGCGTTTCGGGCGTACCAAACGGGGCGGGAACTGTCGCGCGGCGACTCTGGCCCAGGCCCACTCACCGCTCGCGGCGCTCGCCCTGGCCACTCCGCTCGCCCTGGCCACTCCACTCGCCGCGCAGGAGGCGGTGCGCCTGGTCCCGCAGCAGGTCGAGGCCGGGCGCGGCGTGTACGATCGCTCATGCGCGGAGTGCCATCGCGCCGACCTGAGCGGCGACTTCGAGGCGCCCGAGCTGGCAGGCCGGAACTTCCTCGCCGCTTGGCGGACGGCACCGCTCGACGAGCTGCTGGCGGTGGTGCGCGACATGCCCCCGGAAGAGCCCGGCACCCTCAGCGAGGCGCAGTACCTGGCTGTGACCGCCTTCCTGCTCTCGGCCAACGGTGCGGCGGCCGACCAGGGCGTGTTGGGGTCCGAGCAGGCGATCGGGGATGTGCTGGCGGGGGAGATGTCTGCCGCCGCTGAGGACGCTCCCTCGGCTGAGCGTGCTGCCGCCGCCGAGCCCGCTGCCGCCCCCGACCGGCCCGCCATCCCCACCGGGGAACTGGTACGCGCCACCGGCCTCACCACCGTGGAGGGCGGCATCGGCCCGCTCACCCCCGTGACCGACGCCATGCTGCGCGATCCCGACCCTGCCGACTGGCTCATGTACCGGCGCACCTACGACGCCTGGGGGTACAGCCCGCTAGACCAGATCCGGCGCGAGAACGTCGCCGACCTCGAACTGGCGTGGGTGTGGGCCATGGCCGGCGGGACCAGCCAGCCCACCCCCCTGGTGCTCGACGGCATCATGTTCCTCGCCAACCCGGGCAACATCATCCAGGCGCTCGACGCCGTCACCGGCGACCTCCTCTGGGAGTACCGGCGCCAGTTCCCGGACCACATCCGTCCGGGCGGATTCAACCAGATGCGCAATCTGGCGCTCTACCAGGACAAGGTCTTCCTGGCCACAAGGGATGCGAGCGTGGTCGCCCTCGACGCGCGCACCGGCAAGACCGTGTGGGACACCCAGGTGGCCGATCCCCGCAAGGGCTACACCAACGTCGCCGGCCCCCTCGTGGTGGAGGGGCTGGTGGTCAACGGCATCAACGGGTGCGGGCGCTTCTACGAGGACAGCTGCTTCATCACCGCGCACGACGCCGACACCGGGGAAGAGGTGTGGCGCACCTACACCATCGCGCGCCCGGGGGAGCCCGGGGGCGACACCTGGGGCGATCTGCCCCTCCACCTGCGGGGCGGCGGGGACGCGTGGACCACCGGCAGCTACGACCCGGCGCTCGGGCTCATCTACTGGGGCACCGCCCAAGCCAAACCGTGGGTGCCGGCCAGCCGCGGCCTCACCACCCTCGACCCGGCGCTCTACACCAGCTCCACCTTGGCCATGAACGCCGCCGACGGCTCGCTGGCCTGGTATCGCCAGCACGTACCCGCCGAGGCGCTCGACCTGGACGAATCCTTCGAGCAGATGCTCGTGGACGTCGACGGCCGCAGGCTCCTTTTCGCCATCGGCAAACACGGCATCTTCTGGAAACTGGATCGCGAGACGGGCGAATTCCTCGCGCACCGCGAGACCGTGTACCAGAACGTCTTCGACCACATCGACCCCGAGACCGGGGAGGTCACCTACCGCGCCGACATCATGAAGGCCGAAGTGGGCGAGTGGATCTCGGTCTGCCCCAGCACGGCGGGCGGCCACAACTGGCACGCGATGGCGTACAGCCCGGAGACGAACCTGCTCGTCACCCCGCTCTCGCAGAGCTGCCTCGAGATCTCCGGCCGCGAGATCGTCATGGAGGAGGGGTCGGGCGGCACCGGCGCCGACCGCGACTGGGCCGAGATGCCCGGCACGGACGGCAAGCTGGGCAAGCTGGCCGCATACGACGTGCGCACCCTCGAAGAGGTCTGGAGCGTCGAACAGCGCGCCTCCTTCCTCACCGCGGCCCTCACCACCGGCGGCGGTCTCGCGTTCGCGGGCGACGTCGACCGCTACTTCCGCGCCTACGACGTCGCGACCGGTGACGTGCTGTGGGAGACCCGGCTGGGAACATCGGTCCAGGGCTTCCCCGTGACGTTCGAGATACGGGGCGAACAATATCTGGCCGTCACTACGGGCCTCGGCGGGGGCAGCCCGCGCATCGTTCCGCGCCTGCTGGCTCCGGAGATCCGCCATCCCACATCCGGAAACGCCCTCTACGTCTTCAAGCTGCGCGACGCGCGCTAGCACGCGGCGAACCTGCAGGGCTCGCCCCGCACGCGTTAGTTTCTCATTCTGATGCATGTCCGGGCCGCACGCCCGGCCGCTTCACAACCGGCAAATCGCGACCCTCGCCCCAACCCGGGAGAGACCCTGATGAGAAGGCTCCTGACCATCACGACCCTGATCGCCGCCGCAGCCACCGGCGCGGCCCTCCTCCCACCGGCTCCCGTCGCCGCCCAGGACGGCGGCGCCACGGCCTTCAGCGACGACCTCTTCGGAAGCGTGCGCTACCGTTACGTCGGCCCCTCCCGCGGCGGCCGCGTCACCGCCGTCGCCGGCCACGTCGACCAGGCCTCCACCTTCTACATGGGCGCCACGGGCGGTGGCGTGTGGAAGACCACCGACTACGGCCACAGTTGGCACAACATCTCGGACGGCTACATCGGCACCGGCTCAATCGGCGCGATCCGCGTCGCCGACTCCGACCCGAACATCGTCTACGTGTCGACCGGTTCGGACGGCCTCCGCAGCAACGTCATCATCGGCGACGGGGTCTACAAATCCACCGACGCCGGGGCGACGTGGGAGCACATCGGTCTGGAGGCCACCGGGAATTCCGGGGCGATCCTCATCCACCCGAACGACCCCGACCTCGTGTACGTCGCGGCCATTGGCAACCCCTTCACGCCGAATGACGAGCGGGGCGTCTATCGCAGCAGCGACGGCGGCGCGAGCTGGGAGAACGTGCTCTTCGTCTCGGACAGCACCGGCGCGGTGGACCTGGAGTTCGCCCCCGACGACCCGAACACCATCTACGCCAGCATGTGGCAGACCGAGCGCAAGCCCTGGACGATCATCTCGGGCGGCATGCAGGGCGGCGTCTTCATTTCGCGCGACGGCGGCGACAGCTGGGACCGCGCCACCGACGGGCTCCCCACCGGCCTGCGCGGCAAGTCCGACCTCGCGGTCAGTGCGGCCGACCCCGACCGCGTGTACGTGCTCATCGAGGCGCCCGCCGACACCGGCGGCGTCTACCGCTCCGACGACCGCGGCGCCACCTGGCGGCAGATCAGTGACTTCCAGCCGATCCGCAACCGGCCCTTCTACTACAACAACCTCGAGGGGCACCCCACCGACCCCGACATCCTCTGGGGCATGGCGGAAGGCCACTGGAAGTCCGTCGACGGGGGACAGAGCTGGGTGGCGGAGCCGACTCCCCACGGGGACAACCACGACATGTGGATCAACCCGGAGAACCCGGACATCCTGATCCAGTCGAACGACGGTGGCGCCAACGTCTCGCTCGACGGCGGCAGGACGTGGTCCACGCAGTACAACCAGCCGACCGCCGAACTCTACCAGGTGGACGTCTCCGACGACTTCCCTTACCGGCTCTACGCGGGCCAGCAGGACAACTCGACCATCTCGGTGCCCGGCCTGCCCGAACGCTCGGAGCCCGGCGGCTCACAGTCGACGTGGGAGGCCCACGGGGGTTGCGAGACCGGTCCGGTGGTGCCCAAGCCCGGTGATCCGGACATCGTCTACGCCAACTGCAAGGGCCGCTTCGGGCTCTATAACCGGCGCACGGGACAGGAGGCGCAATACTACGTCGGTTTCGGCAACCTCTACGGGCACAACCCGCGCGACCTGGAGTACCGCTTCCAGCGGGTCGTCCCCATCCACGTCTCGCCTCACGACCCCAACAAGGTCTACCACGGCTCGCAGTTCGTTCACGTCTCCACCAACGGCGGCCAGCTCTGGGAGACCATCTCGCCCGACCTCACCGCCTTCACCCCCGAAACGCAGGTCGTCTCGGGTGCGCCGATCACCATCGACGTGACCGGCGAAGAGCACTTCTCCGTCCTCTACGACATCCAGGAGTCGGTGCTGGAGCCGGGCGTCATCTGGGCGGGGGCCAATGACGGCCCGGTGCACGTCACCCGCGACAACGGCCGCACCTGGGACGACGTGACGCCCCCCGGCATCGGCCCCTACGGGCGCGTCCAGACCATCGCGGTGTCGCATCACGACCCCGCCAAGGCCTACGTGGCGATCCTCCGCTACATGATGGGCGACTTCAGCCCGCACACCTACCGCACCGACGACTACGGCGCGACCTGGACGCGGATCACGACCGGCGACAACGGCGTGCCGAACCACCATCCCGTCCGCGTCGTGCGCGAGGATCCCGACCGCGAGGGGCTGCTCTACCTGGGCACCGAGTTCGGAATGTTCATCTCGTTCGACGATGGCGGCTCCTGGCAGCCCTTCCAGCTGAACCTTCCGGCAACGCCCATCACGGACATCAAGGTGGTGCAGGGCGACCTGGTGCTGTCGACCATGGGTCGCGGCTTCTGGATCATGGACAACCTCACGCCGCTGCACGAGCTCGGCGACCGGGTTGCCAGCGCCGACGCACACCTGTTCGGGATCCGGGACGCCTACCGGTTGCGCTACCGCGCCGGCTTCGGCGGGAGGCTCCCCCACGAGCCCGAGTTCCCGCAGGCGGGCGTCAACATCGACTACATGCTGGCCTCGCCCGCGCAGGGTCCGGTCACGCTCGACATCGTGGGTGCGAGCGGCGAGGTCGTGCGCTCCTTCTCGAGCGAGAGCCCCGGCGAATACACGGTCCCCGCCGAGCCCGGGATGCGGGAGTGGCGGCTGGAACGCTTCGGCACGCCGCGGCTGCCGTCGGACGCGGGGACCCACCGGTTTACGTGGGACCTGACATATCCGGGGCCGTGGGATGCCAATCCGGCGCGGTCGGGGCGGGGTGGCCCGATGGTGCCGCCGGGAATGTATACGGCGCGCCTTGCGGCCGGGGACTGGAGCGCGAGCCGCACCTTCGAGGTGATGCTGGATCCGCGCGTCGCGGCCGAGGGGATCGGCGTGCAGGTGGTGGAGCGGCAAGTGGAGCTGGCCCTGCAGGCGCGTGACGCGTTGAGCGAGGGCCGGCTGGCGGTGCACCGCATCAACGAGGCGCGGCAGCGTGGAGGCGGCAGCCTCGCGGACGAGATCGAGGCGATCGAGCGCGAGCTGGTCACGGCGCCGATCCGCTACTCGCGGCCGATGCTCGTCGATCAGTTGCAGTACCTGTACAGCAACCTGACGCGCGCCGACCAGGAGCCCGGCCAGGACGCGATCGTCCGCTATGACCAGCTCCACACGGCGCTGGAAGAGCACGTGACGCGGCTGGAGCAGCTGCTGCGGGTGACGATTTCGGACGACGGCGCGGAGCGCTGAAACCGAGGATCCCGGGCCGGGGGGAAGGCCGCGGCTGTCACGGGTGGCAGCCGCGGCCGGACTTCTCCCGCGCCCGGGCGATTGGCGGCAGATGTCCCCTCAGAACACCCGGTACGTCGCCGACAGCTTGATGCGCCGGCCCTTGGCGCTGTGGGTGAAGCCGTCGAAGGACTGCTCCCACTTCACGTAGGGCGGCGGGGTATCGAACAGATTCAGCAGCGAGAGGGAGATCCCGAAGCCTCTCGAGGGGCGCCAGAGCGCGGTTGCGTCCAGCGTCAGGAAGCTGTCGATGTTCTCGGCCTCGCTGCCCTCTTCGTCGTGGTCCTTGTAGGACGAGATGTAGTTCACGTAGCCGACCACGCTGTAGTCGGACCAGCCGTAGCTTCCGAACAGTCTCCCCTTCAGGCTCGGGATGGGCGGGGCGATGGGGTTGTACTTGTTCAGGCGTCCGGCGCCTTCCGAATCGGCCGCAATGTCGACACCGCCGACGTTTACCGCCTCGATCGAGTACTTGTTGGTGTACGTCGCCTCCAGGCCGGCGTTGAAGATGCCCTCTCCGGCCTGGGCACGAGCGTTCAACTGAAAGTCGAGGCCGGAGGTCTTTACGCCCGGCCAGTTGATGAGGTCGACGTGGATGCGCTCGATGCCGGTCACGTCGCAAGTGCCGGTTCCGCGGCCGTCGGAGCAGGTCACGAACCCCTTGATCGCGTCCCTGGCGCCGCCGCCCTCGTGATATAGCCGGGTGATGGCGTTGTAGGGCACCACCGCGATCACATCGCTGAAGTCGTAGCTCCAGTAGTCGGCAGTGAACTGGACCGGGACGAAGCCCGATTCGTCGGTGACCGACAGGACGAAGCCGGCGTTGTAGGTCAGCGCCTGCTCGGGCTCGAGATCCTTGCTCCCGTAGGTATCGACCGCCTTGTAGACGCCCCGCCTCGTTCACGTACGCGAGCGCGGTGGTGCGGTCCTCGTTCAGGTCGTCGACAGATGGCGTGCGGAAGGTCGTCTGAAGCGAGCCGCGCAACGCGAACTGGTCGGTGATGTCGTAGCGGATCGCCACCTTCGGGTTGAAGCTGCTGGCCACATCGTAGAACTCGTAGTTGGCGGCCAGCTGCATGTGCAGGCGATCGTTCGCCACGTGCAGGGGGAGTTCGCCGAAGAACCGGTGAACCGTCTGGCTGGCGTCGTAGGGATAGACCCCGGTGGTGAACGTGAACGGGCCGGCCCGCTCCAGACACGCGCTGCTGCCGAGCACCGAGCACGGGTTCAGGTTCAGATTGCCGGCGTCGTTCGGATCCGCCGACACGTCGAACCAGCGGAACTGATATCCCAGGGCGTAGTTCTCGGCCGCGCCGCTGCTTCCCGTGAAGGTGGCGTCGAAGACCACCATGTCGGCCGCGCTGACCACATCGACCTCTTCGTTGATCCAGGCAATCAGTTCGGGGGCGTTGGCCAGCCCCGGGGAGAAGTCGGGGTTGGCTTCGCTGACGAAGCGCGCGCCCGGCTGCTGGGAGTGCTGGAGCGCGTTGCTGAACGGATTGTAGAAATGGCAGTTGCCCTGGCCCGCCATGCTTCCGCCCGTGGGACCCAGCGCCATGCCCGATGGCGAGCTGGGATCGGCGACCACATCCACCCCGCAGTCGGGTCCGCCGTAGCCGCGGAAGGCGAGGAACTTGCGGTAGGCATATTCGGCCGGCTGATTCACGTTCCCCGAGGAACTGGAGTAGCTGAGGCCCAGATTCAGCCGGTTGTCGTGCCCCTCGAAGGCGTCGAGGCCCGTGTCCAGGGACGCGGACACCCGTTGGGTACGGGAATTCCGTTCGAGCGTCCGGCCGGGTCCCGAGTGTCCCACCAGCCGTCCGAAGAAGTACCAGTCGTTCTCCAGGCAATCGCCGCTGCCCATGAACCCCACGCGGGATGCGTGCTGCTGGCAGAAGGCCTGCCGCCCCGGGTTCGCCGGAGGGACGACCTGGAGCCCGTCGTAGGGGCTGATGGGCGGGAACGAAGGCGTCGTCACCCAGGCCGGCGTCGTCGCCTCGGCCCACAGGCCCTCGATGTGGTAGCTGGAATTATCACCCATCTCGCCGTTGATTTCCGCGAAGGCGCGGAAGTGGTTGGACTGCTCGAGCAGGTTGTCCCAGGGCTGGTAGCGGAACCGGCAGGTGTAGCTCTCGAGGTAGCCGCCGAAGTCGAGGCAGGCCGGATCGATGAAGATGTCGTCATCGGAGAAGTGTGCGCCCGACAGCGTGGCGACCAGGTCTTCGGCGCTTTCCATGCCCGACGTGTATGGCGTCAGGAACGCCCCCGGGTTGCCGGTCCAGGACCAGGCGCCGGCGCCCGGCTCGTACCGACGCAGCGCCCAGTCGCGGTCCTCCGGAGTGAGCTGCTGGCGGGTCAGGTATTCGGCGGACAGGACCGCGTGCGCGCGATCGCCCAGCCGCCGTCCCACGATGCCGGCCACGTTGCTGTCTCCGGCTCCGGCGAAATACTCGTGCGAGGCGGTGACCTCCGTTCCCTCGAAGTCGCCGCGGGTGAGGAAGTTGGCGACCCCGGCCACGGCGTCCGACCCGTAGATGGCGGACGCGCCTTCCTTCAGCACTTCGATGCGGTCGATCGCGATCGACGGAAACGCGTTGATGTCGACGTAGCGTCCGCCGATCAGGCGGGCCGGGAGATACACCTGGCGTCGGCCGTTGAGGAGCACCAGGGTCCGGGACGCCCCCAGGCCGCGCAGGTTCACGTTGGCCACGGTCTCGGGCACGGCGGCGATTTCGTTGGCGTTGTACCAGCTCTGCCGTTCGCCGACCACCCCGTGGCTCACGCCGAGGGCCTTGAAGAACTCGGTCACGAGCGGGAACCCCTGCTCCTCCAGCTTGCGGCGGGCAGCCACCGCAACCGAGTAGGGAAGTTCCGTGGCCGCCGCCTCCACGCTGGTGCCGGTCACGACCACTTCGTCGAGCTCGAGTGCCGTGAAGCTCAACTGCAGGTCGACCGTGGTGGCTTCCCCCGGGGCTACCGTGACGCCTTCGGTCGCCGCCAGGTAGCCGAGGATGTTGGTGGACAGCTGGTGCGCGCCCGCGGGCACATCCTGGATCGAATAGCGGCCGTCGGCGTCCGTGACCGTCCCGATGCCGAGCGCCTCGATGAACACCTGCGCGCCCGCGATCGGCCGGCCGGCGGCGATGTCGGTTACGGCGCCCTCGATGGATCCCGTGGATTGTGCCGCAGCCGAAGCCGCGGATAGAGCGCCGACAAGCGCTACCAGGAAAAATACGCGCGGTGATCCTGAGAGCCATCTACCCATTGCCGCCATCCTCCTTCTCAGCCCGGACGTAACCCTTTTCCTCGGAGCGACGTCCTCGCCGTTGACCCCGGAGCCTCCTGGCCTGTCGGAGAACTGTCGCAAAAAAATCGCGGTTTCGTCGCTATTCCGAGCCCAAGATAGCGCCCGCCGCCGGGAAGGGCACTACCCAGGCGACGCCCGGCTAGCGCCGGGGATTGGCCTCTATCAGCACCCGTTCCAGGGACTCGCGGGCGGCGCCAAGCTCGACTTCGCCGGGGGGCAGGCCGTTCAACTGCAGGATGTAGGCGATGACGTCGGCGTATTGCTGGACAGGGAGGGAGCCGGGCTGGTCTTCGGGCATGAGCGAGTAGATGTCGTCGAAGAGCGCGGCTACGCTCGCGCCGGCCCAGGAACGGATGAAGGCTCCGACGAACTCCTCGTCGTCGTGGCACTCGCGGCAGACGGCCTCGGTGACCTCGGCGCCGCGCGCCGCCTGCTCTTCGGTGTAGACGCCGTCGAGGGTGGTCACCCGCTCCTCGGACTGCGCACGGGCCGGCAGCGCCGCCCCCAGCGAGAGCAGCGCCATGGCTGCAACGAGTGCTCCGGTCCGTTTCATCCCGCGCTCCAAAGATGCCATTACATTTGAACCCATAGCTTTAAAAGATCGTACGTCCGGCTCATGGCGGTCAAGTTGAGTCAGGCAATCATCACTCGCAGAGGCTCTCTCCTTGGAAATCGCGCTCCTGTCATCGGCGTTTGCAGCCTCCGTGGCCAGCGGGCTGGTGCCGTTCGTGAACGCGGAGGTCGTGGTGGCGGCGGCCGCCGTCGCGGTGCCCGGATCCCAGGTGTGGCTGGCAGTTACGGTGTGTTCGCTGGGCCAGATGATCGCCAAGGCCGCCCTCTACGCGCTGGCTCGCTGGCTGCCCCGGAAACTGCCGGCCCGGGCGACGCGCCACCTCGAGCGCGCTTCCGAAAAAACCAAGCGACTCGAGCAGGCCGGATGGACGCTGATTCTGGTCAGCGCGTTCGTGGGGCTACCCCCCTTCTACGTGATCTCGCTGGCAGCGGGCATCGTGCGCACCAACTTCGCCGCCTTCCTGGCGCTGGGTTTCGCCGGGCGCTGGGCGCGGTTCGCGATCCTGGCGTATGGGGCGGCCGCCGCGGGCGGGGCCATCCAGGGGGGCCTGTGAGCACGTTGGTCGACATCGAGCGGGCGCGGCGGCTGGCAGGCGAGGCCCGGCGAGTGGTCGCGCTCACGGGCGCGGGCATCTCGGCGGAGTCGGGCGTGCCCACCTTCCGCGACGCGGACGGGCTATGGCGCAACTACCGCCCGGAGGACCTCGCCACCCCGCAGGCGTTCGCCCGCGATCCGCGCACCGCGTGGGAGTGGTACGACTGGCGGCGGTCGGTGCTGGCGGGGTGCGCGCCCAATCCGGGGCACCGCGCGCTGGCACGCTTCTTCCTCGGGCGCGGGGCGGCCGGGCTGGTGACCCAGAATGTGGATGGGCTGCACACCCGCGCGGCGCTGGAAGAGGCGGGCGAGGGGTCGCCTGAAGCGGCGCTGCCGGTCGAGCTGCACGGGGCGGTCGGGCGGGACCGCTGCAACCGCTGCGAAGCGCGCTTTCCCGCCGAGCCGCTGGGCGACGCTCTGCCGCGGTGCGATTCGTGCGGTGGCCTGCGCCGCCCGGACGTGGTGCTGTTCGGCGAGTCGCTGGACGGAGACGTGCTGGCCCGCGCCTACTCGCTGGCCGAGCGCGCCGACCTCTGCCTGGTGGTGGGCACCAGCGCGGTGGTCTACCCGGCGGCGGCGGTCCCGCTGGCCACCCTGGAAGCCGGTGGCAGCCTCATCGAGGTGAACCTGGAGGACACCCCGCTCACCCGATCCGCCACGGTGGCGCTGCGGGGGGCGGCGGGGGAAGTCCTCCCGGCCCTGCTGGACTGAGAGCACCTCCAGCGGGGCCGGGAGGACTCGAGAGGTCTACTCGCGACCCGGGGCCAGGGAGCGCTTAGGCGGTCCATCACCCACCACCTCGGGCGATACCTCCCGAACCGCGCCGACATCCCCGGTCACGTCCATTGGGACCACAGCGCGGTATCTGTCTGCACCGGCCGTGGCGGAGCTTCCTTCGGTGGGCACGCCGTTGACCTCGATCCAATCGAGGAGGCTCGGGGCGGTGAGAGCCGGATCGAAGGTCCACAGGTGCACTTGGCTGATCTCCGCAATCGCGTCGCCGAAACTCAGCGCGGCCGTGGGAGCCGAGAAGAGGAGTTCTTCTCCTGCCAGGGCCTGGAATAGCCCGTCCTGCACCCTGACCGTCATGTCCGTGAACTCCCCAGGACCGTCATTGATGGCGTCGGAGATTCCGCGGAAAGCGACTCCGTCGCCACCGATATAGTACCAGCCTTCCTCTCGGCCCTCCGGCTCGAAGAATACCTGAAGCCCGTAGTTGATCGTCTCCGTATCACCGTCTCCAAAGTCGAGCACCCTTGTGCCTATAAGGATTCGGAAAGCCTCGGTGCTCCGCTCGCCGGGGTCTGCCACCACGAAGAAAAGTGCCGTCTGGATGGTGTCGGCCTGACGGCCCACGCGAGCCTGGACTTCCCAGGAGGTGATCGGCGGGTCCACTTCACGGCCCACGATGCCCCAGACACTGTCGGCCGTATTGGTCACCCTCAGAATGCCCTCCGAGACCTCGCCCTCTGCGTTATCGAACCCCCAGTTCTCCAGGCTGCTGTCGTCGTCGAAGTCGTCGCGGAAGATCAGGCCCGCCGCGGGAAGGACGGTAATCCCGAAGGACACCGACGCCGACAGGCCTCCCGGATCGGTCGCCGTCACGGTCCCCGTCGCCGTCCCCTCGGCCAGGGTGCTCACGCGCAGCAGGCTGCCCGTCAACTCCAGGGCGGCCACGCTGGGATCCGACGACTCCGCCGAGTAGGTCAGCTCGTCGCCATCGGGATCGACGAAGAGCACATCGTCTCCCTCCAGTTCCAGCGTGCCCGACCAGCCTGCCGACCGCGAGATATCGTTAATCGTTCCTTGCGCCTCGGGGGCCTGGTTGACCCGTTCGATGACCTCGACCCTGCCGCTCAGCGAAGCCGTCAGATCGTACGGATCCGTCGCGGTGACCGTCACCGTCGCGGTCCCGATGGCCACCGCGGTCACCGTCATCGTCGAGCCCGACACGGAGACGGTCGCCACCGCCGGGTCGTCCGATTCGGCCGTGTAGGTCAGCGCCTGTCCGTTCGGATCGGTGAAGTACTGGGCGACGTTCACGGCCTCGGTATTGCGCTCCTGGATGCTCAGCGAGCGAAGTGAGTCCTGCGTCGTCTCCGGCGGCCGGTTGGGCTCGACCGTCACGGGTACGCTCAGGGAGCCGGACAAGCCGTCCGGGTCGGTCGCCGTCACCGTGAGGGTCGTCGAACCGGCGCCCACGGCCGCGGCGGACACCACGCTGCCCGTCACCGTCACCGTTGCCACCGAGGCGTTGGCGCTGGTCGCCGTGTAGGTCAGCGCGTCGCCGTCCGGGTCGCTGAAGAACGGCGACATGTCGACGTTCAGGGTGTCGCCCACGATGGCCGTCTGCGCGGGCGCGACCGGCACGGCCGGCACCGGCGCCCGGTTGGGCTCCATGACGGTCACGTTGGCACTGGCCGCGCTGGAAAGCCCCGCGGGGTCGCGGGCGGTGACGGTGACCGTGGCGCTGCCGGCGGCCACGGCCGTGATGTTGAGGTTGGTGCCCGACAGGGCGACGCTCGCCACGCCCGCGTTCGACGAGATCGCGGTGAGGGTCAGGGCGTCGCCGTCGGGGTCGCTGAATAGCCCGCCCACGCTCACCGTCACCGACTCGCCCGCCGTCATGTTCTGGGCCGGAATCGACCCCGAGGCCACCGGCGGCCGGTTGGGCTGCGGAGCCGGTGCGGGCTCGGTGGTTCCTCCGTCTCCGCCGCAAGCGGCGGCCCAGGTCACGGCCAGTAGCGCCAGCGGACGGACGAGGCGCCTCCGGAGCGCGCCTGACGGGTGGACACCGGAATCAGATAGCATACCTGAACCTGTCATTACAGACATACCTGTTTGCGTGGAGTAGCTGGAGCTTCCGACCTGCGGCCACAAGGTCGGTCCGCCTGAAACATGAGGCAGCACCCCGAAAAAGCGAAGTGCCGGTCGCCGTGCGTCAGCGCGCACCCGGCCTGGCTCCGGACAGCCGCAACATCCGCGCCGGTGCGGCCACTGCGGCGCTGCGTGTAGCGGGCTCCTCGGTGGCGGCCACCGGTGCGTCCGTGGCGGCGCTTGCGGTTGCGGCCCCGGCCGTGTGCGTCCCGCTCACCTCCACCCAGTCGAAGAGGGCGGTTCTCGCTTCGGCCCCGTCCAGGGGGAAGACCCACAGGCCGATCGCGATCAGGCGAGTCGGATGGTCGTCGCCCAGGGTGACGGCGAACAGCTCCGTTTCGCCGGCCCACGCACGCAGCTCGCCGTCATCCAGCGATGCGGCGATCTCCGTGAACTCGCCGGCCCCGTCGCGAATAGCATCCGAGACCCCGTAGGTGCCCTCGATGACGACCCAGCGGTTCTCCGGGGGCCACCGTGTCCGATCCAGGACGTAGAATCTGTAGTTGGTGTCGCTCCCGCCGACGGAGACGCCGGACCCGACATCGAGCGCGTACCACGCGTAGCGCTCGTGTCCGGTCGCGAAGATCACCGAAGCGACCACGCTGTCGGTCTGCGTGCGTCCCAGGCGGACGCGCGCCTCCCAGAAGTTGATCGGGGCTTCGAGGATGCGGTTCGCGCGGCCCGCGATGCCGCGTTCGATATTGGTGAGCGCCAGGACACCCTCGGACAACATCGTGTCGGCCTGTTCAACGCCCCACGCCCCCAGGCCCGAGTCGAAATCCTCCCGGAAGCCGAGGGTCGGACCCGGCACCACCGTCACCGCTACTTCATGCGCCGCCGTCAGGCCGCCGGGATCCCTGGCGGTCAACATCAGCGTCGTCGTCCCCGCCGCCACGCCCGAGATCGACATCGTCAGGCCGGACACCGAAGCCAGGGCCACGCGCGGGTTCGAAGACGAGGCCTGGAAGCTGAGCGCGCCCCCGTCCGGGTCGTCGAAAAACGAGAACACCTCCACGGAGACCGTCTCGCCGGAGGCCAGGTTCACCGCCGGAATCGAGCCCGTCGCCATAGGCGCCCGGTTCGGCCGCACCGTGACACCGGTGCTCTGGGTGGCCGCGAGCCCACCCGGATCGCGGGCAGTGAGGGTCAGGATGGTCCTTCCCGAAGACACCGCGGTCACCGTCACCAGGCTCCCGGAGACCGCGACCCGCGCAGCCGCCGCATCCGTCCTCGCCTCGTAGCTCAGGCTGTCGCCGTCGGGATCGGCGAAGTACGGGGATGCCTCAACCAGCACCACCTGCCCCTCGACCAGGGTCAGGGCAGGAATGGAGGCCGCCGCGACGGGTGCCCGGTTCCGGTCGGCGAGGGTCGGCCCGGTCGTGCCCGGGCGGCAACCGGCGGCTCCCAGGACCAGCAGGAGGAGTCCAGCGGCACCAGCCCTCGTCAAGCCACAACTCCGGGTTCCGATCTCACCCGGGAAGCTCTCGGCCTCAGGGATTCCCGTCACCCTCCCTGCACATACTCGGCCACTGCCCGGTGCGTCGCGTACCACACGTCGCCGCGGGCGTTGATGTGCTCGATGAGGCCTTCCAGGATCAGGATGCGGGAGCGGTGGCCGATGTAGTGCGGGTGCATCGTCAGGACGAACATGGTGCCTTCCTCCCAGGCGCGGTCGAACTCGTCGATGTAGACCTGAAGGACGTCGCGGGGGGCGCTGTAGCTGTTGCCGCGCGGGTTGAGGAGGGGGGCGTCGTCCAGGATCCACTCCACGGGCAGCTCGATCAGCCCGGTAGGCTCGCCGTTCGCGACGATCTCGTAGGGGCGGTCGTCGGCCATCAGCGAGCTGTCGTAGAGGAAATCCATGTCGAGGATGATGTCGAGGGTGTTGGGGCTGAAGTTCCACGAGGGGGCCCGGTAACCGACCGGCCGCTCGCCGGTGACCTCGGTCAGGTATGCGACCGCGCGCTCCAGCAGGGCCCGCTCCTCATCGCCCTCGAGCAGCGAGTTGGTTTCGTGGATCCAGCCGTGAACGCCGATCTCGTGATGACCCGCGGCCTGGATCGCGTCCAGCATCTCCGGGTTGAACTGGAGACTCATCGCGGGAATGAAGAAGGATGCGGGGATGTCGTGCTCGTCGAGGATCTCGAGTATCCGCGGCAGGGCGCGGCGCGCGCCGTACTCGCCTTGCGACAGGCCGCCGATGGTGGGTTGCCCGTTGCGGATGGGAATGGTTTCGTTGTCCACGTCGAAGGAGAGCAGCACCGCCGCGCGCGCTCCGCCCGGCCAGCTGGCGGGCGTAAGGTCGCGTCCGGCCCGCACGGCGTTCACAGTCGCGAAGACGCGCTCGTCGCTCCATCGCCAGCCGGGCTCGTCGTCCGCTTGGGGCGACTGGGCGGCGTCCGCGGTCCCGGCGCCGGGCGCGCAGGAAGAGAGGATGATGGCCAATGTTGCGGTGGCGAGGAGGGTCGGGCGCGCGTTCATGGATGCTCCCGTTTTCGGGTTCCGGTCGGGGGACGCAGTCGCAACAATAGGGATTCGGTATGGAGCGTAACAGTATGCGATGGAAGGGCGGAGGCTTGAGGCGAGGGATGTCGGCCATGGAAGCCATGTTATGAGCACTGTCGGCGACTTGGCCTTTCTCCCGGCCGTCGAGCTCGCCCGGCTGGTCGCCGAGCGGGAGGTGTCGGCGGAGGAGGTGATGTCGGCGGCGATCGACCGCGTCGGTCGGCACAACCCGGTGGTGAACGCGGTAGTGACCCTCTCCCCGCACGCCCTCGACGACGCGCGCGCGGTCGACCGGCGGCTGGCGCGGGGCGAGGATCCCGGCCCGCTCGCCGGGGTGCCGGTCGGTATCAAGGACATGACGGCGGTGGCGGGGCTGCGCACCACCTATGGCTCGCCGCTGTACGCCGACCACGTGCCCACGGAGGACGCGCTGGTGGTGCGCCGGCTGCGGGCCGCCGGAGCGGTGGTGGTCGGCAAGACCAACACGCCGGAGTTCGCCGCGGGAGCCAACACCTTCAACGACGTGTTCGGCGCAACCCGCAACCCGTGGGACCCGGCGCTATCGGCCGGAGGGTCGACGGGCGGCGGGGCGGCGGGGCTCGCGACCGGCATGTTCGCGCTGGCGGAGGGGACCGACCTGGGCGGATCGCTCCGCATCCCGGCGGCCTTCTGCGGGGTGACCGGGCTCCGCCCCTCTCCCGGCCTGGTCCCTACCGAGCCCACCGACTGGGTGTGGGACAGCATCATGGTCACCGGGCTGATGGCGCGCGCGGCCGGAGACGTCGCGCTCGGACTCGCGGCGGTCGCGGGGCCGTCGGCGGGATTGCCCTTCCGCCAGCCGGTCGCGGGGCGGGACTTCCCGGCGGCCGCCCGGGCGGGGATGGCACACGGCGCCCGCATCGCATACTGCGCGGACCTGGCGGGGATGGGGGTGGATGCGGGGGTGGAGGGCGTCTGCCGGGAGGCGGCGTTCGCACTGGGTGGGGCGGGTGCCGCGGTGGAGGAGATCGACCTGGACCTCTCGCACGCCCGCCGGGCCTTCCTCGACCTGCGCGGCCGCTGGATGGTCGCCCACCACCAGGATCGCCTGCACCGCATCGGCGAGCTGGGTCCCAACCTGGCCGGCAACATCCGCGCGGGCCTGGCCACCACGGCCGGGCGGCTCGGCCGCGCCGACCAGGTCCGCAGCGACCTCTGGCATCGCTTCGCCCGCCTGCGGCGCGACTACGACTACCTGATCACGCCGACCACGGCGGTCCCTCCCTTCCCAGTCGACCAGAGCCATCCCACGGAGATCGCGGGGCGTCGGCTCGAGACCTACGTGGACTGGTTCGCCCCCACGTTCGTGCTCTCGCTCACGGGTCTGCCCGTCGCCTCGGTGCCCGCCGGGCTGGATTCCCGCGGGCTCCCGGTGGGCCTCCAGGTGGTGGGTCCTCCCGCAGGCGAAGAAGCGGTGCTGGCCCTGGCCGCGACCCTTGAGCGCCTGCGTCCCCCGGAGCGGCCATCGCTCGCGGAGTGATCTCGTCGAGCGTCGGATGCCGCCGGGGCCGGCGACGCCGCGCTCGCCGTCCACGCCGGGCGCCGCTTCCGCGCCTTGCCCGCCTTCCGCGCGGCATCTACGATCCTGCAGTCATCCCACAAGATCTCAGCGAAGCGAATCCGCATAGAGCATTCCCACCCTCCATCGACGGAAAGGAGCAAGTCATGGCCAGAGCAGCTTCCGGTTCTTCCCGCCGGCGATTCTTCAAGCAGGGCTTCGGCGTCGGCGCGGGAGCGCTGGCCCTCGGCCGCTGGCCCCGAGGGCTGTTGAGGCGGCAGCAGGCGGGCGCCCCCCTCATCATCACCAGCCACACCAACGACACCGGGCGCAACGCCATGGCGCAGGCGTGGGACATCCTTTCCGAGGGCGGAAGCGCGCTGGACGCGGTGGAGCGCGGCGCCAACGTGATCGAGGTGGATCCCGATGATGCCGGGGTCGGCTACGGCGGGCTTCCCAACGAGGACGGCGTGGTGCAGCTCGACGCATCCTGCATGGACGGAAAGACCTACAGCGCCGGCGCGGTGGCGTCGATCGAGGACATCAAGACCCCGTCGTCGGTCGCCCGGCTGGTGATGGAGCGCACCGACCATGTCATGCTGGTGGGGCCGGGCGCGCGCGATTTCGCGCTCTCCTTCGGCTTCAAGGCCGAGAATCTGCTGACCGAGAACGCGCGCATGGCGTGGGTGCGCTGGCGCGAGACCCACAGCGAGCGGCGGGACGACTGGGGTCCGCCCGATCACATCCGCGACAGGCCCGGCAGGCAGACCGGCGGGCTCCCCGGCGAGGACGACTTCAACTACGGCACCACCAACGTGCTGGCCGTGGACGCCAACGGGGACGTGGCGGGAATCACCACCACCAGCGGCCTCTCATGGAAGATCCCCGGCCGCATCGGCGACTCGCCCATCATCGGCGCGGGCCTCTACGTCGACAACGACGTGGGCGCGGCGGCGGTCACCGGACGCGGCGAGGACGTGATCAAGTCGTGCGCGTCGTACTTCATCGTCGGACGCATGCGCGAGGGACGTTCGCCGCAGGAGGCCTGCGAGGACGCGATCGAGATGATCGTGGGCAGGTACCGGGCGGTTGACCTCGACTTCGTGCCCAGCGAGAAGTTCGTCGCGATCAACCGGGACGGGGAGATCGGCTGCGCCCGCATGGCGGGAAGCTCGGGCCGCATCGGCACGCTGACGTACCGCAACTCCTCCGGTCTCGGCACCTTCGAAGGCACCCAGCTCTACCCGACGAGCTGAGGTCCGGGACGAACGAAACAAGGTGGCTCGCGGGCGGGCCGGAACCGTCGAACCAGACGCATCCGGCCCGCCCGGTTCGCCAATTCGCCCGCCATGTCCGGCTCGCCTGTAACGGCCGACTCACAGGCGGCGGACGCCTCCAGCGCGGTGGGCGAGACGGAGGCTACAGGTCCGGTCGATGGCTGGTGGGCTCGCGGTCTCCTGTTCGAGAACTGCAACTGCCAGGTGGTCTGTCCGGGCCACGTCCATTTCAGCCAGAACTGCACCCACGAGCGCTGCATCGGCTACTGGGCGCTCCGCTTCGACGAGGGCCGATACGGCGACACGCGCCTCGACGGGGTGCGCGCGGTGGTCGCATTCGAGTGCCCGCAACTGATGATCGCGGGCGACTGGACCGAGGTGCTGCTGATCGACGAGGAGGCTTCGCCGGATCAGCGCGCGGCAGTGGAAGCCATCCTGAGCGGCGAGGCCGGCGGCCCGTGGCAGGTGCTTGCGCGGTTTGTGTCAGAATGGCTGCCCACGCGCTTCGTCCCCATCGAGATCGAGGATGAGGGCAAGGTGAAGCGGGTGCAGGTGGGACGGTTGCTCGATGCCTCCATCGAGGACATCCGCGGATGGGACCGGGACCTTCCCGTCACCTTCCGGAACATGTTCAACCAGATCCACGCCCCCTCCCAGACCATCGCCCGCGGCCAGACCCATGGCGACATCGGCGGCATCCGCCTGCGCAACGATGGGTCGCACGGGTTGCACTCGCGTTTCGAGTGGCGGGTGGGCGAGAAGTGAGTTCATTCTTCCCCGTCGCCGCGCTCATGTGGTTCGGGATGATGGCTGCGATGATGCTCCCGGTGTCGGTCCCGTGGGTGCGGGTGCTGGTTTCGTTGAGCGACAGTGGCGGTCGGGTCCGGTCGGGGACGCCGCTGGCGCCGGCACCGGGGCCGTGGACCCACATCCGGTCGGGAGTGCTCTTTCTCGCGGGCTACCTGTCGGTGTGGATGCTGTTCAGCCTGGCCGCGGCGGCGGTGCAGTTCTGGCTGGGGGAGCGCATCGCACTCGCCGGGGGAAGTCCGCTCGCGGGCGCCGTTCTGGTCGGCGCCGGCTTGTACCAGCTCTCGCCGGTGAAGGCGGCCTGCCTGCGCCACTGCCGCAACCCGCTGACGTACTTCCTCACCCGCTGGCGGGACGGGCCGCGCGGCGCATTGGGGATGGGGTGGGGACACGGCCTCTGGTGCCTGGGTTGCTGCTGGGCGCTGATGGCGCTGGCGCTAGTGCTGGGCGTGATGAACCTGCTCTGGATGGCCGTGCTGGCGGCGGTGGTGCTCATCGAGAACGTTGCTCCGGGCGGGGCGGTGGCCGGCCGGGTCGCGGGGGTG
>VXMG01000055.1:0-5574 GCA_009841185.1 Gammaproteobacteria bacterium | reverse complement strand
GATGTAACCCAAACAATGCCAACAGATTACGAAAATCAATCCCATCGAGCCATGGAAGCGCCCAGCCTCTCGTGTTTCGATTGAAGGCGCCATCGAGAAGCGCGGTTGCGACCGCGCGAGCAGATCATCTCCAGGGAGGGGCAATGCGCAACTCAAGTGGGTTTTCTCTCATCGAGCTACTTCTCGTCACCCTGATCATCGGCATTCTGGCGACGATCGCGATTCCCCGGCTGACGGCGGCGCGCGACCGGGCCTTCGTGGCGACGATGCAGGCGGATCTCCGGAATCTGGCCACCCAGCAGGAGATCCACTACGCGGACGAGCTGACCTACTCGGACGATCTGGACGACCTCACGTTCTCTTCCTCGGACCGGGTGACCGTCACCGTCACGGAAGCATCGGGTACCGGCTGGTCCGCAACCGCAGCCCACGAGGCCTTTGAAGACGACGACGGGTGCTCGGTCTACTACGGCGACGCGACGGCGACCACGCTGGGGAGTCCGGGGGGACCCGGGGAGATCGCCTGCAGCCGATAGGGGAGCCTACCGAACGGTGAAGCGAACCGTGTCGATCACCCAGGGTTGCAGCGGCACGTGCAGGCCGTCCGCCACGACCGCGATGATCGTGTAGTCGCCCGGCTCCAGATCCGTCATCTCGTACTCGGTCTGGGCCAGGCCGAAATGGACGTAGCTGCCTTCGACCGCGGGAATGGGCTGGTCGGCGGGCGTGAGGTCGGCGTTGATCAGCAGATGATGATGCCCGGTGCCCGGGTCCATCACTCCCGCCTCGACGACCTCGAGGTTGTCGACCTCGAAGACGACCCGCACGGAGCTGCCGTCCACTGTTGCGCCGTCGGCGGGTTCGGTAATGTGGACCCTCATGGCGTCGTCCATGGCGGCCGCCTCTTCGGCCATCCCGCCCTCGTCCATCGAGTCACCCGCATCTCCCCCGCCGCCACATCCCAGGGCGGCAAGAAGTGCGGCCAACGACCACGGGCTCCATCTGCGAGTTCCTGGCATGAGTACCATCCGTGTTGACGGGGAATGGTTGCGGTTTTCGGCCGGGCGGCGAGGGACCACCGCCCGTGCCAGTATTCAACCGCACCTTGCCGCCCGGCAAGACCCGGCAGGCCGGGCGGGCCGGGGCCGGCGGATGATCGTGCCGGACAGCGCCTCGGGGGACATCCGCCCACGGCCGGATGTTCTTGCCGGACACGCCGGGGGCGCCCAATCTGCTACTAGTCCGCTTCGGCGATTCCAGGCGGCTTCGGCAACCACCGATGCGGCCACGCGCCCGGTCTGCGCACGGCCCGCATCACGGGTTGGCGGCCGTCCCAGCAAGAGGAGATGACACATGCGCAAACTACTTCCGATCCTCATCATGACCCTCGCGGCAAGCACCCCGGCCGCGGCCGCGCAGAGCGCGCAGATGAACTTCTTCCTCACCAGCGCCGGGTCCGGCGACGGAGCGAACCTCGGCGGCCTCCAGGGAGCCGACCAGATCTGCCAGGATCGCGCCTACGCGGTGGGGGCCGGCGACCTGATCTGGCGAGCCTACCTGAGCGCGGCCGCCAGCGGCGGCGAGACCGCGGTGAACGCGCGCGACCGCATCGGCGACGGCCCCTGGTACAACTACGCCGGCACCATGGTCGCCCGCGATGTCGACGATCTCCACTCCGAGAACAACCTGCTGGGCAAGGAGAATTCGCTCACCGAGCGAGGCGACCAGGTGAACGGCCGCGGCGATTCGCCCAACATGCACGACATCATCACCGGATCGACCATGGACGGCATGGCCTCCGACGCGGACGGCGACACCACCTGCGAGAACTGGACCAGCAACGGCAGCGACGGCAGCGCGCTGGTCGGCCACCACGACCGCGTCGGCGGCGGGCAGAACCCCACTTCCTGGAACTCGGCGCACGCCTCGCGCGGCTGCGGCCAGGAGGACCTGCAGGGCACGGGCGGCAACGGGTTCTTCTACTGCTTCGGAATCGGCAACTAAGCTAGGGCCGCGCGGCGGCGTCCTCTTCGGCGACCCCTTCTTCCTGCGGCCGCCGGATCCAGCCGATCACGAGCCAGGTGGCGCCCATCACCACCAGCGTGAGTGCCACCAGCGCCAGGGTGCGCGCCAGCAGGCCAAGGTCGAAGACGGGCCAGCGGAACGTGTACTGGGTGAGCACGCCCCACCGTTCCGTCATCCAGTGCCATGCCGTGTGCGCCACCAGGGCGGAGAGCAGGATGTTGCCGATCTTCTCCCTGATCGCGAAGCGGTAAAGCAGCTCCAGCGCGGGCACGATGACCAGCAGCGCCGCGAGCTGACCCAGCTCCACGCCTACGTTGAAGGCCAGCAGCGAAGTCACCAGGTGCGACCCCGCGAACTGCATGGTTTCGCGCAGCGCGAACGAGAAACCGAAGCCGTGGGCAAGGCCGAAGGCGAAGGTGATGATCCAGCGAGTCTTCACCTTCGTGCCCACGATGTTCTCGAGCGCCATGTAGACGATCGAGGCGGCGATGAGGGTCTCGACCAGCGGCGGGAACCAGAGAGTGTTGGGGGCGAAGTTGAAGGCGGAGGCGGCCAGCGTCACCGAGTGCGCCACCGTGAACGCGGTGACGAGAATCACCAGCGAGCGGATCTTCCGCAGCGGCGCGACCAGGCAGAGCAGGAAGAGCAGGTGGTCGATGCCGTCCAGAATGTGCTGGAAGCCGAGCACGACGAAGCGCCACGCCGCCTGATGCCAGCGGGGATCCAGGCGGACGACCCCGGGATGGCCCGTGTACTGGTAGAGCCGCTCCGAACCCTCAGCGGGCAGGAAGCGCAGGATCGTGTTCACCCGCAGCGCCAGCCGCTCCAGCCCGGGATCCATCGAGAAATCGGAGTCTGCGGACGTAATGGGGTACTCGAGGAGGATGTCGAGCAGAGCCTGCTGCCACACGAGTTGCGTCTCGGGGGCAAGCGGGGGGCCGGTGACGTGCTCCAGCGCCGCCTCGTAGCTGGTGAACGAGCGGTCCGAGGGAATCGACACGAGCGCGGCCACCAGTTCGGGCGTGGGCAACCGCTCCCCGTTCTCGAAGAGCTGCAGCGGCGTGCCGATCCAGAGCATCGCCCCCTGCCGGATCTCGTCCTCGGCCTCGGGAATGTCGAGATAGCCCGGTCCGAAGGTGGGAAAGACGATGTCCTGCATGGTGTTGAGCGGCACCCGCACCAGGAGCCGCAGGCGATCGCCCTCGGGCTTCACGAACATGCGCACGATGGCGTCGGCCGGGATGTCGTGAGGCACCGGAGCCCCTTCCAGCGGCGCGGACGGACGCGTCAGGCTCACCACCCCCGCGACGACGAGAGCGAGACCGACGATGGCAAGGTGGGTTCTGCGCATGGCTGTCGGGGAACTGGGGCGCGCCGCGATCCCGGTGGGGCGCCGCAATCCACTGCGACGCGACCGGAGGCGGAGGAATCGTAACCATCCCGGCCTTCCGCGAACAAGCCAGCCGCGGTCAGCCCGAAGGATGTGCGCGCGCGGCATCGACACGGTATACTGTCAGTCTGTCGCAGATCCCTCTTGGCGCTGGTGATCCAGCCTTTTTCGACAAAGGAGATGAAGGGATGAGAAGAACACGCGATCTTCTTGCCGGAGCGATTCTCGTGGCCATCGTGGCCGCCTGCGCGGACGCCGGCATGCAGACGGCCCAGATGTCGATGGACATGGACGGAGGCGACGGCATGGCGCCGATGTTCGAGGTCGATCCCTTCTGGCCCAAGCCTTTGCCGAACCACTGGCTGCTGGGCGCCACCATCGGCGTGGCGGTCGACTCGCGCGACCACGTCTACATCGTGCACCGCAACACTCCGGACCAGTTCGCGGCGCGCACCGAGATCGGGCTCGCCCAGGACCCGCCCCTGAGCGAGTGCTGCCAGCCGGCGCCGCCGGTTCTCGAGTTCGACCCGGAAGGCAATCTGGTTAACGCCTGGGGCGGGCCCCAGGAGGGCGCCGACTACGAATGGCCCACCTCCAACCACGGCATCGTGGTCGACCACATGGACAACGTCTGGATCGGCGGCAACGGCGGCCAGGACAACCACGTGGTGAAGTTCACCCGCGAGGGCGAGTTCCTCATGCAGATCGGCCGCTCCGGCATGCGCGAGAACAGCATGGACACCGACAACTTCGGCCGGGTGGCCAAGATCGCCTTCGACGCCGCGGCCAACGAGGCCTACATGGCCGACGGCTACCTCAACAAGCGGGTGGTCGTCGTCGACATGGACACCGGCGAATTCAAGCGCTTCTGGGGCGCGTACGGCAACGAGCCGGACGACGAGTACGAGTTCATGCCCTACTCGCCGGACATCCCGCCCGCCCAGCAGTTCCGCGGACCGGTGCATTGCGCCGATCCGTCGCGCGACGGGCTGGTCTACGTGTGCGACCGCGCCTCCGACCGCATCCAGGTCTTCCAGACCGACGGCACCTATGTGGACGAGGTGTTCATCGCGCCCGAGACCCTGTCGCAGGGTTCCACCTGGGACGTCGCCTTCTCACCCGACCCCGACCAGACCTACATGTACGTCGCGGACGGCCAGAACATGAAGGTCTACGTCATCCTGCGCGAGACCATGGAAGTGCTGTACAGCTTCGGCGACGGCGGGCGGCAGCCGGGCCTGTTCTTCGCGGTGCACAGCATCGCCACCGACTCGCAGGGCAACATCTTCACCACCGAAACCTACGAGGGGAAGCGGGTGCAGAAGTTCGTCTACACGGGCATGGGCGAAGTGACCCAGATGAACATGGGTCCCGCCTGGCCCAGCGGCGGCTGATCGTTGAATCTCTCAGCAGTTCCGGGCCCCTTCGCAGCTCTCGCGGAGGGGCCCTTTTTCGGGCTGGACCGCTACACGACACGCTTCCGGAAATCCCGGATGACGCTCTCCAACATTCCTCGCCTTCGGCGTGTCCTTGAATTGGCGCGCGGCGGATGCCGCGGGGTCGGGGCCCGGCTGTCCCGGCCAGGGCCTCACAATTCCTGAAATCCAGGATCTGAAATTCATGTCGAAGATTGGCCGGGCAGTATACCTGGCGCTGGGTGTGGCGGTGGTGGCGTCTCCCGTGCTCGCGCAGGACCAGCAGCTCCAGAATCCGCCTGACGGTGGACCCGCCGTCGTCGTGCTCGAGGCCGAGCCCCTCCCTCCCGAGACGGGGATCAGCCTCGACGGGGTGTTGGACGAAGCCCTCTGGAGCCGCGCGGTTCCCATCACCGACTTCACGCAGCAGGAGCCGGTCGAGGGCGGCGTCCCCTCCCAGAGGACCGAGGTGCGGGTTCTTTTCGACGAGGACAACATCTACATCAGCGCGATCCTCTACGACGATCCGGAAGGCATTCTCGCCTACCAGATGCAGCGGGACGCGCCACTGATGACCGACGACCGCTTCATGTGGATCCTCGACACCTTCAACGACGGACGCACCGGGTATTTCTTCGAGATCAACCCCAACGGCCTCATGGGCGACGGCCTCATCCCCGGCAGCGGTGGCGGCGGCGGACGGGGCGGGGGGGGTGGCTGGGGATGCGGCGGCATGAACAAGGC
>VXMG01000074.1:0-50852 GCA_009841185.1 Gammaproteobacteria bacterium | reverse complement strand
GTGGGGGGAGGGGAGGGGCCGCCCGCGGACGGTTGACAGCCCTGCCCCCCCTACATCCTCTGGCTGGCCCGCGAACTCCGCGCCGCCGGCGTGCATTCCGGCCAGCGCCCGCCGGTTCCGCCCAGCCCCATGATCAGCTCGCGCCGCTCGCGGCTCACCCGCTGATCATCCTCGGAAGCCAGGTAGACGAGCGAGGCCGCCAGCACCGCGTTGTTCTTCAGGTCATCGAAGACGAGCTTGTCGAAGGTGTCGCGATGGGTGTGCCAGGTGTGCGACCCGTAATCCCATGACAGCGCGCTCAGGTTGATGCCGGGCGCCCCGTGGCAGACGAAGGAGGCGTAGTCCGAACCGCCTCCGCCCGGGTTGCCCGGAAGCCTCAGGCTCACGTGGCCCGAGACCTCGACCGGCACCCGCGTCAGCCACTTCGCGAGCGACGCTCCCACCCCCGTGAACCCCTGGGCAGAGATATTCACCACCCGGCCGGTGCCGTTGTCCTGGTTGAAGAGCACCTGCAGCCCCTCGACCACCTCGGGATGGTCCTCGCTGAAGGCGCGCGAGCCGTTGAGCCCCTGTTCCTCCCCGTTCCAGAGCCCGATGAGGATGGTGCGCTTCGGATTTGGATAGACCGCTGACAGGATGCGCATGGTCTCGAGCATGAGCAGCGAGCCGGTCGCGTTGTCGGTCGCGCCCGATCCGCCCTCCCAGGAGTCGAAGTGGGCCGAGAGCATGACGTACTCGTCCGGAAGCTCGGTCCCCGGGATGGTGCCGATGACGTTGGAGACCGGCACCTCGCCCAGGTTCTCGGCTTCCGCGGTCAGCCGCAGCACCGGCTCCTGTCCGTTGGCGGCCAGGCGATGGACGAGCCCGTAGTCCTCGCACCCCAGCTCGAAGGTGGGGGTCTCACGGTTGTAGGCGTTGAAGACGCGGGTCGTGCCGTACGAGCCCGGCCAGAGCGAGGTCACGATGCCGAGGGCGCCCGCCTCCTCGATCTGCGCGTGCAGGTCGCGACGGCGCGGATCGCGCGAGCCGGCGGCGGCCAGGCTCTGGTTCCAGGTCCGGTTGCCCGCCGTGCGCGCCTCGGCCATGGCTTCGTACGATCCGTCCTGTGCGAACTCGAGCCACTGCTCGTCCGCGCGGCAAGTCGGCTGCGGGAAGGAGAACATCACCCACTTGCCGCTCACCGTGCGCAGGAAGGCCTGCCAGTCCGCAGGCGAGCGCATCTCCGGGAGGACGGCGACCCCTCCCTCCACCGGCTCGCCCCCGGTCCCGGGACTCCACGCCAGGATGCGTCCCTCCAGCGAGCGCACCCGCGGCGACACCAGGTCCACGTGGCTGACCCCGCGGTCCCATCCCTCCCACGTGCCGTACTCCTCGGTACGGGCCTCCACCCCCCAGCCGGAGAGCATCGAGACCGCCCATTCCTGGGCCCGTTCCATGTGCGGCGAGCCGGTGAGCCGCGGGCCGATGGCGTCCAGCAGCACCTGTCCCATGGACTCGATCTGCGAGTTGCCCATCGCCTCGGTCCAGATGCCTTCGAGCACGGGGTCTGGCACCGCAAGCCGCTGGGCTGCGGCTGCCTGCGTCGGACTGGCCAGCGTCGCGGCCGAGCCCAACAGCATTCCCAGGGCCCATCCTCGCATCGTGATTCGCGTCGTCTTCATGTCGTCCTTCCTTGCCTGCTACAAAACCGTCACCCACTTACCACACGATGTGGAACCTGCTTTGCCTCCGGAACACCCAGTGCCGCGCGCCTTCGGTGTCGAGGTATGCCTCCTCTTCCTGACGGCAACTGGCCGGCTTGCCGTCCCACTCGGGGATCGGAGTCGTGGCCTGCAGCTCGATCGCGTGCCAGGTCGAGGGCAGCAACACCGCGTCGCCGCGCACCGGCACCCCCTCCTGCCCGTCCCAACGGCCGATCAGCGGCCCGGCGCCGTGGCCGTGGTCGCCGATGGGGTGCGTGTACACGGTCCCGTTGATTCCTTCCTCCCGCATCTGGGCGAGCGTGTTGGCCAGGATCACGTTGCCGGTCAGCCCCGGCTCCATGTGCTCGAGGAGGATGTCCTGCAGGCGGTTCGAGTTGGCGATGCATTGCCGGAGCCCCGCCGGCACCTCGGTCTCGCCCTCGCGCAGGACGTAGCCCAGGTGCTGGGTGTCGGTGTGGAGGTTCTGCGCCACCACCCCGAAGTCGGTCCAGAGCAGGTCGCCCCGCTCGATCACGGCAGGGCCGTCCGAGGGCACCTCACCCGCCCGCTGCACGTCCACGTTGGCCTGGAACCAGGTCGTGTAGCCCAGGTCGCGCACCCGCTGGCGCATCCACCACTCCACGTCCTCGATGGTGGTCTCGCCGGGGGTGATCACCGCGTTCGAGAACGCCTCCGAGATGACCGCGTGCACCGTCTCCTCGATCTTCCGGTAGCGGGGCATCATCTCCGGCAGGCGCAGCGCGATGTAGTTCATGGCCAGGCGCGGCTCGCGCTTCACGCGGCCCATCAGCTCCGGGCCCAGCGCTTCCTCCAGCGCCTCGCGCTCCCCGGCGTGCAGGCCGTCCGAGAACGCCCAGTCGGGGTCGATGTTCAGGACGATGTTCTCGGGATCGCGGTCCTCCACCAGCTCGCGCAGGAGCCTCCACTGCTCGTTGCCGACCAGCTCCGCGGTGGGCTGAGTGGGCGCCGGCCGCGTCGAGCGATACGCCTGGAAGACCCCGCCCTGGTCGGTCCCGCCGAGCGCCAGCCTCTCGACCGCACCGTCGTCCTGGCGGGTGAAGACGTAAATGGAGCGCCGGCGGGCGGCGAAGGTGGTGGGCGAGGTGATCGACCAGAAGACGGGATCCTCGGCGTACTCGCGCATGGACAGGATCCACATGCGCACGTCGTATTCCGCCATCAGTGCCGGCAGAATGCGCCCGATGCGCAGCTCCAGCCACTCCTGCTGCTCCGCCGCCTGCTCGCGCAGGGAGGGCAGGGGTTGGACGCGGGCGGGGATGTCTTCCGGGACATGGACCGGCTTCTGCGCGGCTACATCGGCCGCAAGCCCAGGGGCCAGCGCAAGCAGGAAGAGCGCCGCGCCGCCGGAGCGCCGCCGCGCGCGTGCATCGAATGTCATTTCTTGCTCCTTGGGAAGAGGGCTGCTACCGATTCTCGGGGCGCGCGCGAGCCTGCCAGTCCACGGTCGCGACGGCCGACAGGTTCACGATGTCCTGCACCGCGCATCCCCGCTCGACGATGTGCACCGGCTTGGCCATGCCCAGCAGGATGGGACCGATCGCGTCCGCGCCCCCCAGGTGCTCCAGAAGCTTGTATGCGGCGTTGGCGGCCGAAAGGCGCGGGAAGACCAGGATGTTGGCGGGCCCGGTCAGGTGGGTGAACGGGTAGACTTCGCGCAGTGCCACGGGGTCCACCGCGGTGTCGGCCTGCATCTCGCCGTCGATCTCCAGTTCGGGATCGGCCTCGCGCACCAGTTGCACCGCCTGCGCCACGCGCCGGGACTCGTCGTGCGGCGCCGAGCCGAAGTTGGAGAAGCTCACCATCGCCACCCGCGGCGGAATGCCCAGATCGCGCACGAAGGAGGCGGTCTGGAGCGCGATGTCGCGCAGGGTCTCGGCGGAGGGAGCGATGTTCACGGTGGTGTCCGCCAGGAACACCAGGTGGCGGTTGCGGAAGGCCAGCATGTAGAGGCCCGCCACCCGCATGTCCCCCTTGGCCCCGATCACCTGCAGGGCAGGGCGCAGGATCTCGGCGTAGTTGGCTTCGATGCCGGCCACGATGGCGTCCGCCTGCCCCTCCTCAACCATGCTGAGCGCGAAGTAGATGGGTTTGTACAGGTTCCACTGGGCCTCCGCCAGGGTGAGGCCCTTGCGGGCGCGGCGCTGGAACAGCTTCTCGGCGTAGTCGTGGCGGTCGTCGGGACGCTCGGCGGCGTAGACGACCTCGACGCCCGTCATGTCCAGCCCCATCCAGCCCGCCTTCTCGGCCACGCGCGGCGGCCGCCCCAGCAGGATGGGGCGGCAGGTTCCGGCCTCGGCGAGCTCGGCGGCGGCGCGGATCACGTCCTGGTTGTGGCCCTCGGGGAAGACGATGCGCGCCGGCTCGCGACGGGCCTGCGCGCGGATCCCGGTCATGACCGCGCGCCCCGGACCCAGCAGCGCCTGGAGGCGGTCCAGATATTCCTCCAGGTCGAGCTCCTGGCGCGCCATGCCGGTGCGCATGGCCGCCTCGGCCACCGCGGGCGCGACGTGGAAGAGCACGCGGTGGTCGAAGGGTTTGGGGATCAGGTATTCTCGCCCGAAGTGGATGTCTTCGTGCCCGTACGCCCCGCGCACCGCCTCGGGCACCTCCAGCCGCGCCAGCTCGGCGAGGGCCCGCGTCGCGGCGAGCATCATCTCCGCGTTGATTCCGCGCGCGCGCACGTCGATCGCGCCGCGGAAGATGAAGGGAAAGCCGAGGACGTTGTTGACCTGGTTGGGATAGTCGGAGCGTCCGGTGGCCATGATGGCGTCGTCCCGAATCGCGGCCACGTCCTCCGGAAGGATCTCCGGATCGGGGTTGGCCAGGGCGAAGATGACGGGATCCCGCGCCATCGACGACACCATGGCGGGCGTCATGATCCCCTTCACCGAGAGGCCGATGAAGACGTCGGCCCCGTCGAGCGCCTCCTCGAGCGTGCGAAGTTCGGTGTCGACCGCGAACGGGGCCTTGTACGCGTTCATTCCCTCCTCGCGGCCCTTGTAGATCACGCCGCGCGAGTCGCACAGCACGACCTTCGCTGGGTCCGCCCCCAGCCGGCGCAGGTGGCGGGCCGTCGAGATCGCCGAGGCGCCCGCGCCGCTGAAGACCACGCGCACGTCCTCGATGCGCTTGCCGACCAGGTCGATGGCGTTGAGCAGCGCCGCGGCCGCGATGATGGCGGTGCCGTGCTGGTCGTCGTGGAAGACGGGGATATCGAGCTTCTCCTGCAGCGCCTGCTCGATGACGAAGCACTCGGGCGCCGCGATGTCCTCCAGGTTGATGCCGGCCACGGTGGGGCTCAGGAGCTGGCAGAAGCGGATGACCTCCTGCGCGTCGCTCGAGTCCACTTCGATGTCGAACACATCGATTCCCGCGAAGCGCTTGAAGAGCACCCCCTTGCCCTCCATCACCGGCTTCGCTGCGAGCGGCCCGATATTGCCCAGCCCGAGCACCGCGGTCCCGTTGGAGACCACCGCGACCAGGTTGCCGCGCGCGGTGTAGGTGAAGACCTCCGCGGGATTGGCCGCGATTTCGCGGCACGGCTCGGCGACCCCCGGGGAGTACGCGAGGGTGAGCTCGCGCTGGGTCGAGAGCGACTTGGTCGGGACCACCTCGATCTTGCCGGGGCGGCCGTCGGTATGGTAATCGAGAGCCTGCTGGCGCCGGTCTGCCATATGTATGTGTCTCTGAGTGGTATCGATGTCGATAAGGGTATCGGAACATTAAGCGCCCAAAGCTGGATGCGCTCGAACCACGATGCAAACCCCGACGCGCTACGAACCTCCCGAAGATCTCTCGCAGTACGCCTTGACCGCGTCCATGTCCGCGGCGATGGCCTTGCGGACCATGCCCTTCATCAGCGGCACCATGAGTCGGGCGGGGAGGGTGAGAGGCGTAGCCTCCATGACCAACATCAGGCGCGTGTTCCCGTCTCGACCTGCCGCAACCGTGAAGACCGTGTCCCACTTCACGCCACCGGCCTCCGACAGAAACCGGACGCGCTCGGGCGCTGCGAACTCCGTGATCTCGAGCTCGACCGTGGCCTCCCGCCCACGCATGAGGCGGGTTTCGCGGAAGCGGGTGCCCAGGCCGGTCCGGGTGTCGGACACGAACTCGACGCGCTCGATGTGCTCCACGGCGCGCGAGAACTGTCTCACGTCGGCGACCGCTGCGAAGACCTTGTCGGCGGGCGCGGCGATCGTGCGCTGTATCTCTGTGCGGCTCAAGGCTCTCCCCTCGGTTTCATTTCCCTTCGCTCCCCGGTCTCGGAAAGAACTGATCGATCAGCACCGGATTCCCGTCCGGATCCACCACGACGATGTGCGCCGGCCCGTTGCCCTCCGGGTCCGTATCCGTCGACATCTCCACGCCATCCGCCACCAGCGATGCGCGGATCTCCCTCACGTCCGTGAAGATCTCCGGCCGCGACATGTCCTGGGCCAGTCCGGGATTGAAGGTGAGGATATTGCCCTCGAACATCCCGTGGAAGAGGCCGATGATCGTGCTGTCGTTGACCATGATCAGATATCCCGTGCCGTCCCCGCCGGTCTGCCTGAAGCCGAGCTTCTCGTAAAAGGATTTCGAGGCTTCGAGGTCCTTGACGGAAAGGCTGATGGAGAATGCGCCGAGTTGCATGGGATGGATCCTGGAATCGGGTAGGGTGGTCGTGTTCGGGAAGAGGATGTGGTCCCCGTCGAGTCACGGGATAATCGGCCTCGGCGCCGGATCCCCGAGGTGGCGCCGGTAGAACTCCACCATGCGCCGGGCCGCGTCGATCGCGCTCGACCTCCGCCATGACGAGATGACGTGGCCCTGATCCAGGTACGAGGCCAGTTGCGCGGGCTTGCCCAGCCGCCGGAGCGCGCTGAAGAGCTTGCCCGCGTCGTGATAGGCCATGTCCTCGGTTCCATGCACGATCAGGACCGGGGTCGCGATCTTGTCCGCATTGTAGTACGGCGAATTTTCGAGATAGCGGCGCACGTCGGCCCAGGGATGCGTGCCCATGCGCGCCTGCCCGCCCTCGCTCCAGGCCAGGAAGAAGCCGCCGCCGTCGACATCGATGCGCCCGTAGGTCCCGAACAGGTCGAAGATGCCGGAGATGGGCACCGCCGCGCGGAAGATGTTGGTGCGCGTGATGATCGAGCCGGTGCCGTAGCCGCCGTAGGACTGGCCGGTGATCGCGAGGCGGTTCAGGTCGACGTAGCCGAGCTCGGCGGCGCGGTAGACCTGGGGCAGCAGCACGTCGACCATGTCGCGGATCGGGTTGCCGGCCTGCTCGTTGGGGCCGAGGGTCAGGTCGCAGAGCACCACCGCATAGCCGCGGCTGGTGAAGACCAGGTTCGGCACGGTGAACACGCTCCCGCCCCCGAAGTTGGCGGCGCGCCGGGTTATGTCGCTGCCAGGATACATGGTCACGAGAGCGGGAAGGCGATCGCCCCGCGTTGCTCCCGGGGGGAGCAGCACGGCCGTTTTCACCGTGGCGAGGGTGCCGTCGTGAAGCGGTACGGTGGTCTCGAAGATCTCTGCCGTTCCCACTTCCACGTCGTCCAGGCGCGGATCGATGTGCGAGATGCGCTCGCTGGCCGTGAAATCCCCGTCGAAGCGGAAGATGTTCGACGGCGTGCGCATGTCCTCGTACTGGCCCACGATGAAGTCGTGGCTGCCACCGGACGTGAGGTTGACGAGCCTCGCGCGGGCCTTCCAGAGAACCTGCGCGCCGTCCGTGGCCGGGTTGTAGCGGAGGAGTGCCTTGTCACCGGTCGCGCGCTCGGTGACCAGCACCGAGATGGATGCGCCGTCCGGCTGCCACGCCGTCCGCTCGTCGGCCTTGAGGACCTGGTCGTAGGTCCAGCGCTCGTCGTCGAGGGCCAGGGTCGAGGGCGGGCCGCCGTCCAGTGGCACGACCGCGATCGCGCGCGGGCGCGGGTCGCCGTACCTCTGGTCATCGACCACATCGACGCCCATCACGGCCGCCCGGCCATCGCGTGTGAAGGCGAAGACGGTCGGAGCGACGTCGCCCAGCTCCGGGGCGAGGGCCACCGGGGCGGCGGGCGACCCCGTGCGCAGGTCGAGCAGGTGCATGCGCTTCCCGTCCAGGTACACCAGCCGGTCGTCCGACGGGTGCCAGGCGTAGCTGACGCCGAAGTAGTCGTTCCGGGTGAGCGGAACGTTGCGCACGACGGGGATCGCCGCGCCGCCCGCTGTCGGAACCACCGCGACGTCCATCACCGTGGACTGGGTGGTGTCGCTCTCCGGCCGGAAGGTGGAGAGGTACCCCAGCCATCTGCCGGAGGCCGAACGGCGCAGGGTGCCCGCCGGGAACTCCGCGTCCTGGGCCACGAGCATGCGCGTCTCTCCGCTCGCGACATCGACCGCCTTGATGGCCACCAGGTGCTCGCGCGCGTAGTGGTCGGTCATCGGCGTGGGCGGCGGTGCTTCCTCCTGAGGAGCCGCGGCCGCCTCGCTCCCGCTGCGCAGAACCACGACCCCGGCCGGGTTCTCCGGCCGCACCTCGGCCGGGCGCATCGGGTTGCGGAACGGCCCCTCCGGCGCGAACCCGACGTACAGCGTCGAACCGTCCGGGCTCCAGCGCGGCTCGTCCCCGTGCCAGAGCTTCGGCTTGACCGGCTCTTCGGAGAGTTTGCGCGATGTCCCCGCCACGACATCGTGCACCCACATTTGTGGGACGCCATCGGCATCCGAGAAGAAGGCGATCGACGCGCCGTCCGGTGACCACACCGGCCTCCAGCAGGTTCCCCCCGGGCAGACCTCGACCGTCCGCCTCGTGGCCATCTCGGTGTAGCGGACGGTCGCTCCCACCACCGAACTGGGCGTGCCGTTGGGCTGATAGCGCTCGTCCAGGTTGGCCGTCGTGTCCGCGGGAGGAACCCGCACGTCGTACGCGACGAAGCGCCCGTCCGCCGAAACCGCGAACTGCGTGTCCCAGATGAACGACGCCATACCGAACGCGAGGTCGTAGGGGAGCGCGCCGGGAGGGTCGGACGGCGGAAGTTGCTGAGCCATCACGGTGGCAGCCGCGGGGAGGGCCGTTGCAGCCACGAAAGCAAGGCGGACGATGCTGTTCATCGGGGTCTTCTTCTCCTGGAGTCGCCCTTCGAGGGGCCGCGCAGCCGCTCGCAAACCGGCCCGGAGGTAGTCGAGCTTAACGCCCTCCATCGGATTCCAGCCAGACAACGACGTTCCCCGGAGACGTCACATTCCAGCTCCTGCACTCGTTCCCCGAGGGCAGTGCTACTTTCGTCATGAGCGAGTTGGTGTTGAACAGAGGATCAGCGTGAGCAACCACAGACGCGTCGGAGCGAGCTTCCGAATCGAACGGGTATTCCGGGTAGCGTGCGTTAGCCGCATCGCTCTGGCGATCTGGATCGCGGCAGTGATGCCGGCCCTGGCCTGCTCCGACGACCTTGTCGAGCCGGGCCCGGCAGATCCTGTCGTCCCGGAGCCCGCGGATCCCTCTCCCCCGGACTCGATCGTCATCCCACCGCGCTCGGTCTCTGCGGAGGCTGCCGTCCTCGAGAAGAGCAATGCCTTCGCGTGGAAGCTGCTTCCCGCCGCGATGGCAGCGGATCCCGAGGCGAACGTCCTCGTCTCTCCACTGAGCGCATCCATGGCTCTCGGCATGGCGCTCAACGGGGCTCGGGGGACGACGTATGGTCAGATGCAGGCTACGCTCGGATTTGAGAATGTCCCACTGGACACGATCAACCTGGGCTATCATGGCCTCATGGCCCATCTGCCTGTGGCGGATCCCACTGTGAGCACACAGCTCGCCAACTCCGCGTGGTACCGCGGCGGATTCGCGGTCGAGCAGAGTTTCCTGGAAGCGGTGCGAGCCTTCTTCGGCGCGGAGATCGCCGGGCTCGATTTCTCGAATGCCGCCGCCGCGGACACCATCAATCGATGGGTGTCGGAGAAGACCGGCGGACGAATCGAAGAGATCGTCGAGTCTCCCATTGACAGCCGCACGATGCTCTTCCTCATCAACGCGATCTACTTCAAGGGTCCGTGGAAGTACGCATTCGATCCGCAAAGGACGCAGGACGGGCCCTTCCACATTGCCGACGGCCGGTCGGAGTCCATGCCCATGATGGACCTGACCGCCGAATTCCCGTACGTAGAGGACGGCAACCTTCAGGTCATCGAGCTGCCTTTCGGAGAAGGCGCCTTCGCGATGACGGTTCTGGTGCCGGGAGCCGGGAGCAGCATCGACGCGGAGCTCGCTTCGATGGATGTGAGGCGCTGGCAGAGCCTGCTGGACAAGCTGAACGCGAGGAAAGTGAGGGTCGTGCTCCCCAGGTTCCGCGTCGAGTACGACGAGAGTCTCAAGCCGGTCCTGCAGGCGCTGGGGACGACGGACGCCTTCCTCCCGAACGTCGCCGACTTCACGGGCATCTCCGCTGCTTCTCCTCCGCTCTACATCTCCGAAGTCAAGCAGAAGACGTTCGTGGAGGTGGACGAGGAAGGCGCGGAGGGAGCCGGCACGACCTCGGTCGGGATCGGGGTCACCAGCCTTCCCCCGTCGGTGATCGCGAACCGGCCCTTCGTCTACCTGATACGGGAGCGCGAGTCCGGCGCAATTCTGTTCGCAGGGGTGCTGAGGAGGCCGCCGGACGCGGGTTAGCTGACTACGAAATCCTTGAAAACCCTCACGCCCTGGGTTCTAGAATCTGAAGAAGCGCCAGGTCAAGACCGGAACTCTGGTCGAAGGCGTTGGCCCGAAGGGTTGGTAGTCCGCGCATCTTATATTATATTGTCTGTTATATATCAATATCTATATAGTATATATGATTATAGATTATGTATATAAAACAATATGCTCAATATCTCACATCACTATAATATGAGGCGACAATATGAACCGCAACGTCCTGGTCCTCATCGAAGCCGAATACCGACGCTACCAGCTCCTTGGGGAGCGCGCGTTCCGTCAGTTGGACGCCGAGCACCTCGTCGCCGGGTCCGAGCACGCCATCTCGATCGCGACCATCGTCTGGCACGTCGCCGGCAACCTGGAGTCCCGCTTCACCGACTTCCTGACCACGGACGGGGAGAAGCCGTGGCGCGACAGGGAGTCGGAGTTCGAGCCTCGCGAAGTGTCGCCGGAGGAAGTCGCCGCAAAGTGGGACCGGGGCTGGGGTGTGCTCTTCGACACGCTCTCACAGCTCACCGACGACGATCTGACCTCCGAAGTGGCCGTCCGCCGCGTTCCCCATCGGGTGGACGAGGCGCTTCTCCGCTCTCTGGCGCACGCCGCGTACCATGTGGGACAGATCGTGTACCTGGCCAAGTCCTTCCGAGGCGAGGACTGGGAGTACCTGAGCATTCCGCCCGGGCAGTCGGAGGCCTACAACGAGAATCCGACGCTGGAGAAGTCCCTGACATACGTGGAGAACGTTGAGAAGACGCAGGAAGAGCGCTGAGGCGAGATCCGCTTAGACACAACCGGGCGGGAACGTTCAGACCGTGGAGGCAGTCTGAATGGAAGGGATGTCCGCTGCCTACTCGTTCCGGCGGCTCGCCAAGGAGGTCGAATGCCTGGCAGGCTCACCAGGGCATCGCTGCCCTTCGCCGTTGGTCCACTGCCGATCGCTGTCGCTCGGTCGCCCCTCGCTGTTGCTCTTCTGCCGCTTGCCGTCGCCCTGGCCGGCTGGCTCTCCGGCTGTGACGCTCCCGACTCCCCCAGGGACCTGGCCACCCTGCAGGACAGCACCGCCACCGTAGACATCCTCGAGAGTCCGGGGATGTGCGCGGACTGCATCACCGTAGAGCACGTCGTAGCTCTCGGCGACACGACGGGCCCGGGGTACGTCAACTGGTCGAGGTACGCGACGGTGGATGACTCCGGCAACTACTGGGTAGGGATGCCGCAGGAATCCATAGTGAAGGTATGGGATGCGGAAGGGAGGTTTCTGAGGCAGGTTGGTCGCAGCGGGGACGGACCCATGGAGTTCCACCGGCCCGCTCCAGTCCGCACCGACAGCGCGGGGCGGGTTCACATCGTCGACCTCGATATCGGACGAGAGACCATTGTGAACGCCGACTTCTCGTATTCCTCGGACAGGTCCATCTACCCGGGGTATGCCCATCTCGCGGTTCCGCTCGGAGAGGAAGGGAGGTACCTGCTGAACATGGGCACGACGAGAGCGGGGCTGGTTGCCATGCCTTTGCACATCGTCGATGGACCGGATGTTCTCCATTCGTTCGACCGGATGATGGGCCTTGACGACACGGGCAACGCGCTCCGGGTGCTGGCGGTCGACGGGCGGAAGCGGATCTACAGCGCTCATCCCGACTATTACCTGATTCAGATATGGAGCGAGGGTGGCCGCAGGATTCTCGGGCTCAGAGGACCGAGGCTGAATGAGCAGGAAGCACGCCCTGAGCGTTGGTCCCCGGACTACCCTCCGCGCAATGAGATCCTGGCGATGCAGGTTGACGGGGAACAGCGACTCTGGGTGATCGGCTTGGCTCTCAGGAATGACTGGAAGGACCACATGGAACTGCGGCGCATGCCCAATGGGCAGATAGCCTACGGGCCGACCGACGGTGACATAAGAACGATCTTCCAGAGTCGCATCGACGTGATCGATCTCACCCGCGGCTGGTTTATCGCAACCCGCCGGCACGATGCGCTGCTCGAGGCCTTTGTAGGCGATGCCCTGGCCATCGAGAATACGGAGACCGAAACCGGCTACCCCCAGATGGTGGTCTGGAGGCTGGGGTTCGACCCGATGAGGTAGGTCACCCTCCCGCTTGGGACGCGATGTGCCCGAACGTCCGCTCCAGCCCCTCCCGCAGGCCATACGCCGGCGCCCAGCCCATCGCCCGGATGCGCGCGGTCGAGAGCACGCTGCGGCGCAGCTCGCCGGCCCGGGCGTCCCTGTGGATCCGGCCCGGCCGGACCCCCGCGATCTCTTCCAGGCGGGTCGCCAGCGTGTTGACGCTCGTCGCTTCGCCGGTGGCCACGTTGTAGGCTCTCGCGTCGATGCCGGCGCCGTCCTCAAGCGGCATGGCAGCAGCGATCAGGTTGGCGGCCGCCACATCCTCCACGTAGGCGTAGTCCCTCGTCTGCTCGCCGTCCCCGTAGATGTCGAGCGGCTCGCCGTCGATGAGGCGGTTGCAGAAGATCGCCACCACGCCCGCCTCTCCCTGGGGATCCTGCCCGGGGCCGTAGACGTTGCCGTAGCGGAGCGCCACGTAGTCGAGGCCGTGCACTTCGCGGTAGTAGTCGAGGTAGTACTCGCCGGCGAGCTTCGACACCCCGTAGGGGGACACCGGGCGCTTGGGGGCGCATTCGGGCGTGGGATAGACGTCGGGTTCCCCGTAGACTACGCCCCCGCTGGACACGAAGACCACGCGTTGTGTCTCCGCGGCACGCGCTCCCTCGAGGATGTTGATGAGGCCGGCGATGTTGACCCTGGCGTCGGCCATCGGATCGGCCACCGAGGCGCGAACATCGATCTGCGCCGCGTGGTGGTTGATCAGGTCGAAGCCGATGTCGCGGATGAGTTCCCGCGCACGCGGATCTGCAATGTCCATCTCGACGAACTCGGCGTCCGACGGAACGTTCGCGCGTCGCCCCGAAGAGAAGTCGTCGATGACCCAGACCCGGTCGCCGCGCGCGATGTGGGCGCGCGCGACGTGGCTGCCAACGAAGCCGGCGCCGCCGGTGATCAGGACCTTCGTCTCCAGACCTCCCCCCTTTTCCCGTGGTCGCTATCGGTGTTGTATACGGTAACCCAAACCAACACCGATGGTAGCCGAACTTGAGTCCACCCCTCACCCTCGTCATCCTCGCGGCCGGCCGCTCGACCCGGTTCGGCCGCCTCAAGCAGCTTGCACCCATCGGCCCGGGCGGCGAAGCCCTCCTGGACTACGCCCTCTACGATGCGGCGCTCGCCGGGTTCACCCGCTTCCTGTTGGTCATCCAGGAGACGCTCCGCCCCGACTTCGACGCGCATCTTCGCGACGCGGCAACCCGCCTCGACATCCGCTACGCGTACCAGCGGATGGCCCATCCGGGACTCGTGGATGATCCTCCAGCCGGCCGGATCCGCCCCTGGGGCACCGGGTTCGCGGTTCTCACCGCGGGGGAAGAAGTCGGTGGTCCCTTCGCCGTATGCAACGCCGACGACTTCTACGGGCGGGGGGCGTACGCGGCTCTTGCCGGGGCGATGCGCGGCGCTCAGCCGGCACCCGCCGACGTGCGCAACACTACTCATTTCACCATCGGATATCCCCTCGAAGTCACCCTGTCGGAGAGCGGGGGCGTCTCCCGGGGCCTCTGCGAGATCGAAGAGTCGGGCGCGCTCAGGCGGCTGACCGAGGGGCTGGAACTCCGACGTGACGGGGACCGCGCCGTGGGCCGGGACGTGGGCGGCCGACCGCTCGACGTCCCCGTGCAAACGCCCGTCTGCACCAACCTCTGGGGTTTCCAGCCGGACATCCTACCGCCCCTCCGCGATCTGTTCGCCGCATTCCTCGCCTCGGGACCCGGATTCGACCGCGAGTTCTACCTCTCGGAGGCCATGAACGACCTCATCGCGGCGGGCCGTGCCCGCTGCACCGTGCTGCTCACCCGCGAGCGGTGGCTCGGCGTCACGTTCCCTGGCGATCACGCGGGAGTGGCCGAATCGCTGCGGGGGCTGGTAGACTCGGGGGTCTATCCGATGCGTCTTTGGGACGGCGGGCCACTCCTGCGGGACGCTCCGCCAACCCTCCGGGACGCTCGCCCATCCCCTTTCTCCCGCGACTGAAGCCGCATGCAGCTCACCACGCTCGACTGGATCGTCATCGCGCTGTACGGGCTTACCGCCCTCGCCATCGGCCTCCGCTTTGCCCGGCGCGCGGGGTCCGGGGCCGACGAATTCTTCCTCTCGGGGCGGAAGCTCCCGTGGTGGCTGCTGGGCACGTCGATGGTCGCGACGACCTTCTCGACCGACACGCCCAACCTGATTGCAGACTTCGTGCGCGGGGGCGGGGTCGCGCAGAACTGGGCGTGGTGGGCCTTCCTGATCACCGGGATGTGCACCGTCTTCTTCTACGCGCGCCTGTGGCGGCGGTCGGGAGCGCTGACCGACATCGAGTTCTACGAGCTGCGCTATTCGGGGCGCGCGGCGGCGTTCCTGCGGGGCTTCCGGGCGCTGTACCTGGGCGTCTTCTACAACGTGATGATCATCGCCACGGTGACGCTCGCGGCGACCAAGATCGGCGGCGTTCTTCTGGGGCTCGATCCGCTGACCACGGTCCTGATCGCGGGCACCGTGACCATGATCTACTCCGCGACTTCGGGGCTCTGGGGCGTCGTCGTGACCGACCTCGTGCTTTTCGTCGTGGCGATGATCGGATCGGTCGCAGCCGCCGTGTTCGCGTTGCGCCAGCCTGAAGTCGGGGGGCTCGCGGGGCTCGTCTCGCACCCGGACCTGCAGTCGGCGATGAACTTCTTCCCGGACTTCTCCGATTGGAGCGTCGCCGCGGGAATCTTCATCATCCCCATCGCCGTGCAGTGGTGGAGCGCGTGGTATCCGGGGGCCGAGCCGGGGGGCGGAGGCTACGTCGCGCAGCGGATGCTGGCCGCGAAGAACGAGAAGGAGTCGATGAAGGCGACGCTCTGGTTCAACGTCGCGCACTACGGACTCCGTCCCTGGCCGTGGATCATCGTGGCGCTGTGCTCGATGCTCGTGTACCCGGAGCTGTCCGACATCCAGGCCCGCTTCCCGGACCTCGATCCGGGGCTGGTGGGCAACGACCTGGCCTATCCCGCCATGCTCGTGTTCCTGCCCGCCGGATTGCTCGGCCTGGTGGTGGCGTCGCTGGCGGCGGCGTACATGTCCACGATCAGCACCCAGCTCAACTGGGGTTCGTCCTACGTCGTGAGCGACTTCTATCGCCGCTTCGTGAACCCGGATGCCAGCCAGCGGCGGCTGGTTGCCGTGGGACGTCTTTCGACCGTCGGGCTCATGGTCCTGGGCGCCTTCATCGCGCTGCAGCTCGACACGGCGGGGCAGGGATTCCAGATCCTTCTCCAGATCGGGGCCGGGACCGGACTCATCTTCCTGTTGCGCTGGTTCTGGTATCGCGTGAACGTCTGGAGCGAGCTGGCCGGGATGACGATCTCGTTCATGGTGGCCGTCTACTTCGCCTGGGTGCACGGGGCGCTGGGATTGGCGCCCCTCCCGGCTTGGACGCAGCTCGTGATCGGCGTGGCGGTCACGACGGTCGGCTGGCTGGGGGTGACCTTCCTCACGGCCCCCGCCGATTCGGAGACGCTGCAGGGCTTCTACGACAAGATCCGGCCGATGGGCGCGGGATGGCGGCGGGTCGTCGACGTGGGCGACGGACCGCGCGGGTCGGGATCCGTCACGGCCGCCTTCCTCGCCTGGTTCCTCGGGTGCGTCCTGGTCTACGCGGCGCTCTTCGGTACGGGATACCTGCTGTACGGGCAGGGAGTGGCGGCGGTGGTGGCGCTGGCGATTTCGGCCGGGGCCGGGGTCTGGCTCTTCCGGCTGCTGCCGAAGTTGGGCTATTCGGATTGAGCGGTGAATTGGGCAGCCGCGATGCCGCCCGCTGGCGAGCGATCGCACCCGGCCGCGTCAACCTGATCGGCGAACACACCGACTACAACGGCCTGCCGGTCTTTCCCATCGCCATCGACCGGGACATCCGTATCGAGTTCCGGGTCGTGGACGATCCGGTGGCGCGACTGGACAGCCCGTTGGCCCGTTTCGCGCCATTCGCGTTTCAGCTGAAACGTCCTATCGAGCCGGCGGCCCAGGGAGACTGGTCCAACTACGTGCGCGCCGCTGCGCGGGGACTGCTCGAGCACGGGGTGCCACTGGAGCGAGGTATCGAGGGAACGGTGACGGGGAGTGTTCCCATCGCGTCGGGGCTGTCGTCGTCATCGGCGCTGGTGGTGGCCTCGGCGCTGGCGCTGCTGAAGGCGAACGGGGTGACACTTCCACGCCTCGAACTCGCGGCCCTCATGGCGCGCGCCGAGCGCTTCGTCGGCCTCCAAGGGGGCGGGATGGACCAGGCCGCGTGTCTTCACGGGGTCGCCGGACACGCCCTCCGAATCGAATTCGACCCGTTGCGGGTGACGCCGGTACCCGTGCCCGAAGGATGGCGGTGGGTGGTGGCGTCGTCGCTGGTGCCGGCCGAGAAGTCCGCGGGCGCGCGCGAGCAGTATAATGAGCGTGCGCGGCAGTGCCGGGAGGCGCTGACAGCCTCGGTCGGCGTCGTGGCGGGAGGTCGGGCGGCCAACTCGGGCAACCGCGCCACGAGCACCGCGACTACCTACCGCGATCTGGTCTCAGCGCCCGACCCCGACGGCCTGCTCAGCCGCGTCCGCCGGATCCTCTCCCCCGTGCTGTTTCGCCGCTTCCGTCACGTGGTCACGGAGGGCAGCCGGGTGGCGCTCGCCGAGCGGGCCATGCGCGACGGCGACATGCGCCGTTTCGGCCACCTCATGGTGCGGTCGCACGAAAGCCTCCGCGACGACTACGAGGTCAGCACGGGCGAGCTCAACGCGATTGTGGAAGTCGCACTCGAGGCGGGTGCAACCGGTGCACGCCTCACCGGTGCCGGCTTCGGTGGCTGCGCCGTTGCCCTCTGCGACGACAGCAGCTTCGAACCGGTTATGGAAGCGCTCACCACGCGCTTCTACGAGCCACGCCTGGGCGGGCCACCCATCCGCGACATGATGTTCGTCGCGAAGCCCGGCGGAGGGGCAGGGGTCCAGGAGATGTAGCCTCGCAACTCCGGTGGTGCGGCTGGACAGCCCGTGGCGCCTAGGGCTTCACCAGCCGCAGAACCTGCGGATGCTCGACGTCGTCGACATCGCGCCGCACCCCGAACACCTCATCCGCGCCCACCCGCATCAGTTCGAAGCGCGCCGGCGTTTCGACGACTCCGAGCCACGCCCCCAACGAGTCCAGCACGTACCACTCCTGCGGCTCGTCGCGCCGGGCGAGCCCGAGGTACTCGCCCGCCCACACATTGCCGTCGGCATCCACAATCATGCGCTGGTAGCCGGGCTTCTCGGCGGGCTCGGGCAGGCGAGCCATGAAATCCCGAATGAAGGGACTGGGATCGGGTCCCAGCCATTCCTCCCTCTCACGGTCCACTTCTTCGCGGGACACGGTTAGTGGAACTCCGAGGATCCTCGCGATCAGGCGCAGCTCCCCGGTTCGGCCGTCGACGATCGAGTACTCCAGTGCGTCGGCCGTGCCCATTGCGATGCGCCCCCCGCCGTCCGGCACCGCGTGGGGCAACCGGCCCATGATCGGGATGTCGTCCCCTTCGGTAACGATGAAGTTCTCGTAGCCGGGAAGGCTCGTGACCGAGTCGGCGGACATCCGGTCCTCCGACAAGCGAACGACGGTGACCGGAGGGCGCAGCACACCCGCGCTTCGTCTCTCCTCGTCCGAGCCTGGCGCCAGGTCCAGTCCCCAGACCACGTCCGAGGGCAGGGGATGCCGAACCGGAGAGACCCCCTCCGGCATCCGAAACGAAGACACCAGCCCCGATCCCAGGTCGAACTCCGCGCCGCTTCCCCCTGCGGCCCGGTCCAGCGCCACGAGTCGTCCGTCGGGCTTCAGGACGACGGTCCAGAGAGAGCGAAACTCGCCCGGCCCCTCGCCCGGCCCGCCGAAGGCGCGGACGAATCGCCCGGTCACATCGTAGACCCGGATCTGCTGGGACGCGCCGTCGGCAACGGCCAGATGCCCGGATCCCGCGCGCAGCACATCCCTGACGCGAAAGAAGATGTGCATCTCGCCCGAGCCGGCCCGGGCGAGGTCGAGGATCGGTTCCTCCTCGATCCGCCAGGCGTCACGCTCGTCCCACAACGGCGCAACCGATTCGACGATGGCTACCCCGAGGCTGTCGCGCGACGTGATCGTGGAGACGGGGGCCGCTTCGCAGCCGGCAACCGCCGTCGCGGCCAAGGCCAGGATCGCGCACCGCGCGTACCGCCGCCGCAGCTCTCGTCGGAATGTGCCGAGACCCGGTTGTCGCTTCATCGCTTCATCGTTTCCCGTCTTCGATCGCAGCCCCGCTACCTCCAGTCGGCTCAAGAGCCGCGTAAGCCTCGTACGTCTTCGGTCCGGGTACGGACTTGATGCGTTCCCAGGCTGCCACGGCATCGGCCCGGGTCTTCCCCTTGTTCGCCGGGTCCGCCCAGAAATCCGTGACGAAGTTGTTGAATCGGCCGGCGGGGATCCGCGGAAAGCGGCCCTCCCAACGCATAAGCTCCATCAATCGATTGCCGAGGTCCGCGTAGGTGATGCGCTGGCCTGCCCGAAGTTGCGTGCGGCGCCATTCGTTGAGCCGGTACCACTGGCCCGACTTGTCGCCTAGCTGCGGGTCGCGCGCGTGCACGAGGCCTCGCAGAAAGTCCTTCGTCCTGCGGTCGTCGACGTAGTCCCGGACGATGGTCTCCGCCGCCAGCCTGTCGCGTGACTTGCCGGACCGGCGATCAGGCTCGGGTTTGGCCAGGGGAACCGTCCTTGTTCGAAGGAACTCCCGGATGAGCGCCTCGAGCTCAAGCTTCCGCCGTCGACCGACGGCAATGCCGAGTTGGCGCGCGAAGGTCTTGAGTTCCGCGGCATAGAAGTAGTTGTCGTCGAACTCCTTGACCGACATGCCCGGATGGAGCTTCGCCATCTACGCGGGCCCCATCAGCTCCAGCGCCGCCAGCGCCAGCACCTGCGTGGTCGCCACGAGGTCGTCCACGGAGCAGGACTCGTCCGGCTGGTGGGCCTCCTCGAGCGGTCCGGGGCCGTAGGCCACGCAGTGCTGAATGCCGGCGATGCGGTCGAAGTGCTTCTGGTCGTAGGTGCCGGGACTGGCCACGAGGGTCGCGGGGCGGCCGGCTACGGTTTCCACCGCGCGGGACAGGGCGGCCACCAGCGGCGACCCTTCCGGCGCGGAGGTCGGATGGACCACCATGCGCTCCTCGATGGTGAAGCGGCGTCCGGGGTCGACGCCCTCCACCGACCTGACCAGGCGCGCGATCTCCGCGCGGACCTCCTCGAAGGGCTCTTCGGGGATGAAACGGCGGTCGACGGTGGCCACACAGCGGTCGGCCACGCATGGCGACTGGGTCCCTTCGTCCGCCTGGCCGCCGGTGATCGCATTGACGTTCAGCGAGGGGCGCCGGGAGGGCTCCGGCACGATCGGCAGCGCGGAAATGCGGGTTGCGAGTTCGGGGATGAGCCCGGTGCGGAAGGCCTCCAGCAGGGCGCCCATGTCCTCGATGGCGCTGCGCCCGAGATGGCTCATGCTGCCGTGCGCCGTGTGGCCGTGCGCGACGACGTCGAACCAGTAGACGCCCCGGTGTCCCAGGCACACTCGGGTGGGGCCGAACGGCTCCGGGATGATCGCGTATTGGGTATGGTCGCTTGAGATGATCCCGGCTGCGCAGAGGTGCGCCACGCCTGCGAAGCCGCCGCTCTCCTCGTCTACGGTGGCGCTGATGTCCACGGCTCCCGCGAGCTCGACGCCCGCCCGCCGCAGCGCCTCGACCGCGAAGACGGCGGCGGCGATCCCCGACTTCATGTCCGACGCGCCCCGCCCGTAGATGCGCCCGTCGCGCACCAGGCCTCCGAATGGGTCGACCGTCCAGCCGTCACCTGGCGGAACCACGTCGAAGTGGCCGTTCAGGTGGAGCCGCGGGCGTCCCGGAACGGCCGGCCCGCGCCCGACCACGTTGACCCTGGGATACTCGGCTGTGTGCTCGGGGCGCCCCTCGGCCTCCACGTACTCGATGGCCAGGCCGGTCGCCTGCAAGCGCCGCCCGACCAGCTCGGCGCAGTCCCGGTAGCACGCTCCCGGAGGGTTCACCGTGGGGATGCGGATCATCTCCGCCGTGAAGGCCACGATCTCGTCGCGGGCGGCCTCCACTTCCGCGAGGATGCGGTCTTCGCGGCGGATGCGAGGCGGTGGGCTGGCGTGGTTCATGCAGGTTTGCGAGGCTGGAGACCGGAGGTGAGAGGAAACGGAGGCCGGGCGTATGGGCGGCCGCGAGCCGGGTTGCCCGGCGGGCGTGACCCTTACATAGTGCTCCGCCCCTTCACCATACGAAACCCCCGTCGGAGACCCGTCATGACCACCATGTTCAGCCTGGAGGGACGCGCGGCCGCGATCGTCGGAGGCGGTTCCGGCATCGGTGAGGCTGTCGCGATCGGATGTGCGGAGGCGGGTGCGCACGTGTCCTGCCTCGACATCGACGCGGACGCCGCGGCCCGCACCGCGGCGACCATCCGCGCGGCCGGGGGCGCGGCCGCCGCCGCGCACCTCGACATCATGGACGGCGCCGCCGTCACCCGCGCGTTCGAGGACGTCACCGCCGCCCGCGGATCCCTCGACGTCGTGGTGTGCACGCCCGGAGTGAACGTGCGCAAGCCCCTCCTCGACTACACCGACGAGGAGATCGACCGGGTTCTGGGGCTCAACCTCAAGGGCGGGGCGCACGTCATCCAGGCCGCGGGCCGGATCATGAGCGCGCAGGGCTCGGGGTCCATCATCCTCTTCAGCTCAATCCGGTCGGTGGTGGTCGAGCCGGGCCAGAGCATGTACGCCGCCACAAAGGCGGGGATCGTGCAGATGGTACGCGTCGCCGCGGCCGAACTCGGGCCCGGCGGGGTGAGGGTGAATGCCGTCGCGCCGGGCGTGATCGACACCCCGCTCACGGCACCCATCAAGAACCACCCGGACTGGTACGGCGCTTACGCCGCGCGCAACATCCTCAACCGCTGGGGCAGCGCCGCGGAGATGGCCGGCCCGACGGTCTTCCTCGCCTCGGACGCCGCCAGCTACGTGACCGGGTCGGTCCTGTTCGCGGACGGCGGCTGGACCGCCATCGACGGGAGGTACACCCCGCCCTCGGGTCGGTCCTGATGCCCGTGGCGCTCAGGTCGGGCGCGGCTGGCCGGGGCCCGAACGACCAGGTGCCGCCCCGTCCATGAGGGAAAAGCTGCCGAGGCGCCTCCGCGCCATGGTCCGCCTCCGGTGCCCGCGTTGCCTGGACGGCGCGGTCTTCGCAAGCCTCTGGAAGATGCACCCTCTCTGCCCCTCCTGCCGGCTGGAATACGAACGAGAGCCGGGCTACTTCACCGGGGCGATGTACGTGAGCTACGGGTTGGGCCTGGGTCTATGCGCGCCGCTGGGCGTGGTGCTGATCGTATTCGGGGGCTTCTCGGCGAATCAGAGCATCGTGACGATCGCGGTGATGGTTCCCTTTCTGGCTCCGCTGCTGTTTCGCTACTCTCGAGTCATCTGGATGCATCTCGACCAGCTCCTGGACCCCAGGTAGAGTCGATCGAGTCCCGTCCCCCTGAATCGTCGCGAAGATGGCGCTAGACCGGATCGATCTCGCCGCGTTCCTCGTCTTCCTTGGCGTCGTGGTGGCCGTGTCCCTCTACGCGGGCCGCAGGGAGGACACGACCGCCGACTACTTCCTTGCGGGCCGCAACCTGCCCTGGTGGCTCATCGGCGTCTCGCTGATCGCGTCGAACATCTCCTCCGAGCACTTCATCGGCATGTCCGGAGAGGGGTTCCAGACGGGACTGGCCATCGCCGCCTTCGAGTGGATCGCAGCCATCGCGCTCGTCTTCGTCGCGCTCGTGCTACTGCCCCGGTTTCTCCAGGCCGGCATCTACACGCTCCCGGAGTACCTCGAGTTCCGGTTCGGGCCCACGCCGCGCGTCATCATGGCCGCGTACCTGATGACGGTCTACGTCATTGTGGGCCTGGCCGGGATCCTCTACGCGGGAAGCCTGGCCCTGACCAGCATCTTCGGGCTCGACCTGACGGCCGGGGTCTGGGCCATCGGCCTGCTCGCGGGCGGCTACACCATCTACGGCGGGCTGAAGGCGGTCGTCTGGTCCGACATGCTCCAGGGCGTCGCGCTGCTCGGGGGCGGAGCGGTGCTGTTCTTCCTGGCCATGGACGCCGTGGGCGGATTCGGCGCGTTCCTGTCCGCAAACGAGGACAGGCTCCACCTGATGCTGCCGGCCGATCATCCAACGCTCCCGTGGACGATCTACCTCATGGGCATCTGGGTTCCGAACATCGCCTACTGGGGGCTGAACCAGTTCATCTCCCAGCGGGCGCTGGCGGCGAGGAGTCTGGCCGAGGGCCAGAAGGGCGTGATCTTCGCGGCGTTCCTCAAGCTGCTGATCCCGTTCCTGATTGTGATGCCCGGGATCGCGGCCTATCAGCTCTATGCCGACCGGATCGCGATCGGAGATCAGGCATATCCTACGCTCATGGCCGATCTGCTGCCCACGGGGCTTCGCGGCGTCATGTTCGCGGCACTCTTCGGGGCGGTGATGAGCTCGCTGGACTCCATGCTGAACTCGGCGTCCACGATCTTCACACTGGACATCTACTCGCGCCACGTCGTGAAGGAGGAGCTCGAACCCCGCAGGGCGATCCGCATCGGCCGGATCGCGACCGGCGTCTTCGTCGTGATCGGCTGCCTGCTGGCCCCCCAGCTCGCGTCGGTCGGCGGGATCTACGAGTACATGCAGCGCGTCTGGAACTTCATCTGGCCGGGCATCCTCGCCGTCTTCCTCATGGGCATGATCCTGCCCAAGGCCCCCCCGCGGGCGGCGACCGTGGCGCTGCTGATCGGTCCGGTGGCGTACGGGCTGCTGACGGTGGTGCTCGATGTGTTTTTCGACTCGCAGGCGTACCTGAACGCCGCGGCCGGGGCGTTCGTCCTCTCGAGCCTGGCCATGGCCGTCGGGTCGCGCGTGCGCCCGCTGGAACAGGCACGGCCACTGCCGCAGTCCGATGCCGTCGACCTCGAACCCGCGCCCTCGGCGAGGTGGGCGGGCGCGGTGGTGGTGATGCTGACGGTAGGGCTCTACGTGGTTTTCTGGTAGGAGGCGGCGCGCCAGCGCTTCGTCGGCGCTTCAGTCCTCCTTAAACCCGACCCGGACATGACTTCCGTCGCAGAATGGCTTGTTCTCCGAAGCCCCGCAGCGACAGAGAGCGATGCGTGTGTCCCTGAGCAAGACCTCGCCCTCCCCTGTGACGATCTCCAGGTCACCGCGAAGGTAGACCGGACCGTTCCGCTCTAAGATCGCGGTATTCCGCTCAGGCGTGGGCTCGGCGTGTTCGTCGTCGCTTCGCTCCAGATGCAGGGCACCCGTCGGACAACGCATGATCACCTGGAGGAGCTGTTCCGCCTCGGCGCGGTCGGGATCGATCCAGGGCTTTCGGCCCGGGTCGAACACATCGGGCAAGCCGTGAACGCATTCGGCGGCGTGGATACATCTCCCAACATCGTAGCTCACGGCCGCCTTCTCGCCGGAGTAGTGCAGAATCTTCGATTTCATCGGTTTGTCTCTCCTTGGCCCTCCCGCGCAGTCCCGATCATCTTCTACGTGACGCCGGGTCAACAGGTCCCATCGCGCCAGAATAGCGGGAATCCGCGGCGACCCGCGGCAACCAAGGCTGGCGCAACCTTTGACATGCAGGCATCGTGACATGCGTCGACCCCACGGAGGTTGTCTCATGAGAAGACGTTACGCTGTATTCGCCGCGTTGCTGGCGGCTTGTGGCAGCGAAAGCGACGGAGAGTCCGCTCCGCCCGTGAGCGAGGACCGTGCGCTGGAGGCCGACTTCGAGGAGGTGTACCGGATCGGTGGGATCGCGGCGGAAGGGTGGGACGCGTTCACGGAGATCGCTGACCTGGACTTCGACGCGCGCGGTCATCTCTACGTCCGTGACGAGGCGGGATCCTCTACCCGCATCCTGGTCGTTGACGGGGTCGGAGACCTGGCGGCGGAGTTCGGGCGCATGGGCGACGGCCCGGGGGAGCTTCGGCAGGTGGGGCAGATGGTGGCTCGGCCCGAGGGCGGGGCCGTGCTCGTCGACACCGGACACCGCGCCTACCTCCTGTTCAGCCCGGACGGCTCGTTCGAACGCGCGCTCCGCTTCGCGGATACGGGTGGCGTCCGGGCCGGTTCCGCGCAGATCGTGCGCTCCGCGCGGGACGGGGGCGCGTTGTTCCTGACGCGAAGCGCGTCCGCGAGCCTCAGCGAGGGGGAGGCATCCGTTTCGTCGGGTGACCGCACGATCTACGGCGTGGCGCTCGACGAGAGGGAAGAGGCCGTCCCGATACCGTTCGCGGAGGGCTGGGAACCGCGCCCACAGCGGCAGGTCACGATCGAGGCCGCTGATCCCTCGGACATGTTCGCCGCGCTCGACGGCGCAATCGCCTACTTCGAGCCCCGCCTTGTGTTCGATGTTCTCCCCGGTGGCGGGGTGGCGTATTCGGATTCCTCCGCGTTTGCCGTAAAGATCCGGACGGCGGATGCCCCGCCACGCGTCGTGGGCCGGCCCCTTCACCCACAGGCCGTTACGGATCGCCTGCGCGAGCGCGCTCGCACGCGTGTGCTGGAGGAATACGAGGCGTCCGTCGAGGAGCAGTTCACCACCTCGGACTTGGGCGGAGACGTTCCGGAGGCCTTCCGCGCGCAGTTCGCAGCCCTGATGGAGAGCATGCTGTCCGGCATGCGCGAAATGGTGGAGAACGCGGCCTTCATGCCCGAGGTGCCTCTGGTGCGCGATCTTCGTACGACGTGGGAGGGGACGATCTGGGTGCAACGGTGGGGGAGCGATCCATTGGCTCAGGTCGAGTTCCCGGGCTCAGGGCTGGGGACGGACGAGGCGGCTGACGGATGGATCGATGTACTCGCTGCGGAGGGCGAGTACGTCGGCACGTTCTCCCTCGAGGAGACGCCGATGCCCGCGGCGTTCGGGCCAGGTGGCATCGTCGCCTTCGTCGAGACGGACGAATTCGATGTCCCCACGATCATCGTGAAGCGGGTGCCGGAGGCTGTCCGCTAGTCGGCCGGCGGCTGGAGTACTGAACAGGATGAACGACTCTGCCAACCCGGGTCGCACACGCGATACAGAATCCGCCGTCTCCGACGAGGAAGCCGGCTTCGATATCCGGGAGGACTTTCGGCGCTTCTCGCAGCGCGACGACATCTTCTGCCGCTCGTTCTGGGACCCGGAGGTGCGCACGCACCGCTCGGACATGTTCTACGAGACGTACCGCACGCCGAAGCTGACCTGGCGTTCCGTCGACGGTTTCACCCAGCGCGACTACGCGTTGCGCAACGCGTCCTGGCATGTGACGGACATCTTCGCCGAGCTGCGCGGGGACGATGACCGCCGCGAGGGGTTCCTGGACCCGTACACGGCTGTCCGCGAGGGCCCGGACCACACGCTGCCGGTGGAATCTCCCGAGGAGGCGGCGCGCGAGATCAAGCATGCCGCGAAGACCCTGGGCGCTGACCTGGTGGGGATCACCGGCAACGACGAGCGGTGGCTCTACACCCACGCCTACAGCCGCGAGAACGAGCACGAGAAACCCCAGGAGATCTCCACCGATCTCGGAAACGTGATCGTGATCGCGCAGTCCATGGACCGGGAAGTCCTGAGCACGGCGCCCTCCGCGCTGAGCGGCACGGCGACGGGAGCCACCTACTCACGCGATACCATCGTGCTGCTGGCGATCGCGCAGTACATCACCAATCTCGGCTACCAGGCCATCGCCAGCATGAACGACTCTGCACTGGCCATCCCGCTCGCCATCAAGGCCGGGCTGGGCGAGTACGGGCGCCACGGCCTCCTCATCACCCGCGAGTACGGTCCCCGCGTGCGGCTCGGCAAGGTGTTCACCGACATGCCGCTCGCCCACGACCGGCCCGTCCGCTTCGGCGTGAAGGAGACGTGCGACATCTGCCGCGCGTGCACGAAGGGCTGCCCCGCGGGGGCCATCGCCGGCGGCGAACCGTCCACGCTTGTCCACAACCGGTCGAACATCCAGGGGATCCGGAAGTGGACCACGGATGCCGAGAAGTGCTTCCGCTTCTGGGCCAACCAGAACACCGACTGCTCGATCTGCGTGCGCGTCTGCCCCTACAACCGCGACTATCGCCAACTGTGGAGTCGCGTATGGCGATGGCTGGCCGGCACGCCGCTCCGGCGACTCGCGCTCTGGCTGGACCGCGTCAGCGGACGCGGCGAGCGGCTCAAGCCGGCCCGTTGGTGGAAGACCGCGTCGTAGCACGAACCCGCGGCGCGCGGCCCATCCTCGTCAGGCCCGGCAGGAGCCCGACTGCCCGCCCTAAGGAAGCCCGAGCGCGACGAATTCGGGCGGATGCTGCCTGCCGCCGATGGCCACGACGATGAACTGCTTCCCGCCGTGCACGTACGACATGGGGCCGCCCGTCGTGCCCGCGTCCAGCTCGGTCTCCCAGAGCACCTCTCCCGTGGCCTTGTCCCAGGCCCGGAAGCTCCTGCCCCACATGTTCGCCTGGACGCCCCCGAACACTCCCTGGCCTCCTTCGCCCATGAACAGGAGCGTCTTCGTGACGAGCGCCACGGGCCGGCTGGCGACGCCGAGGGGCGGGACGTCGATACCGCGTAGAGCGGGGTGATCTTTCGGACCATCCCCGTTCGCCTTCATCCAGACGTGCTCGCCCCGGTTCATGTCGATCGCCGTGATCCGGCCCCACGGCGGCTTCGTGATCGGCAGCCCGTCGATGTAGGGCGCGTCCCGGTTCGGGCTCCAGTACTCCATCTCCGAGGTCGGGTCGGTGGCCTTCACGAGACGGTAGACGCGCGGGATCGTGTGGGCGAACGCGTAGTACAGGCCGGTTTCGGGATCGAACGCGCCCGTGTTCCAGTTTCCCGCCCCCCACGAGCCCGGCACCATCAGCGTTCCCTTCTTGCCGCCCGGCCCTTCGCTTACGAGCGACGGCGGGGTGAAGATGGGGCCGATGACGAACGAATCGGCGACCGCGCGCGCCCGCTCCCCAAGCCCCGGGAAGTCGATGAGGTCGTCGAGCGTGAGGCCGTGTCTGGCGAACGGTGCCGGCTTGGTCGGGAACGGCTGCGTCGCGGCGGTATGTTCTCCCGGCACCGTGGACTGGGGCACGGGACGCTCCTCGATGGGCCATACCGGCTCGCCGGTCACGCGGTCGAAGACGTAGAGGAAGCCCGTCTTGCTCGGCTGCATGACGGCCTGGATGCGGCGGCCGTCCACCACGATCTCGCCCAGCGTCGGCGGACCCACGGTGTCGTACTCCCACACGTCGTGATGCACCATCTGGAAGTGCCATACCCGCTCCCCGGTCGCGGCGTCGATCGCCACCAGGCTGTTGGAGAACAGGTTGTCACCCGGACGATAGCCCCCGTAATAGGCGGCGGTCGGCGCCGAGAAGGGCACGAACACGAAGCCGAGCTCCTCGTCCGCGCTGAGGCAGCACCATGCGCCGAGGTCGCCCGATTCCTTCCATGAATCGTTGCCCCAGGTGTCGACGCCGAACTCGCCCTCCCGCGGCACGACGTTGAAGGTCCAGAGCAGTTCGCCACTCCTCACGTCGTATCCGCGCAGGTTCTCGGGCGCGTTTCCCTTCCAGCGCATCCCCGAGTCGCCTGCTCCGTCCAGCACGCCCGCGACCACGATGACATCGTTCACGACGATGGGGCCGGAGCTCCAACTGAACCGCTCGGCCGAGGCCGGAACCAGGTCGACCCGCCCGCCGTCGCCGAAATCGGGACGGGCGTGGCCGGTTTCAGGGTCGAGAGCGTAGAGATATCCGCCGCGCACGTGGATCAGGCGCCGGTCGGAGCCGTCGGTCCAGTAGTCCATCCCCCGTGAGGACCGGCCCCGCGCCTCCTCGATCGTCCGCGGGAACGGCTGCTGGATCCAGAGGGTCTCGCCGGTCGCCGGATCGAAGGCCTCGGCCAGACCGACCCCGTTGGGAGCGTAGAGCACGCCGTCGATGAAGATCGGCGTCGCCCGGAGGTAGCCCGAGACGCCCAGGTCCGGGAAGGATGCCGTCAGGGCGGAATCGACCGCAGGGCGTCGCCACAGGATTTCCAGGTCGGCGACATTGTCGCGCGTGATCTGATCGAGCGGGGCGTATCTCGTGAACGCCTTGTCGCCTCCGAAGTAGGCCCAGTCGGCGGAGTCGGCATCCCCGCCGCCGACACGCGGCTCGCAGGCGCCGAGCCAAGCCACGAGAGCGAGCGAGCCCGCTCCGATCCACCGCAGACGACCTGGCATGAGCGCTTCCTCGCTTTCTGGTCTTGCTTGACACCGGTTTTGGGCCGGAGGAGTTTGCATGAAAACTACACCCCACGCCATGCCGCGCGACTCGAGAAACCGGAGAGGCCATGTCCACGAGTGAGGATCGCGATCTCGGCATGCACCGGGACATCACCCGGCGCGACTTCGTCAACGGCGTCGGGGTTGCCGTCACGGGTTCCCTCATCGCGCCGGGATGGCTGTCGGCCCTCGACGGCCGGCCATTCGGCGGGCCGCAGGAGTACTATCCGCCCGCCCGCACGGGGATGCGCGGGAGCCATCCGGGCTCCTTCGAGGTGGCCCACCAGCTCCGCGACGGGATCACTTGGAGCGACGCCACCGACACCCGCGAGAGCTATGACCTGGTGGTCGTCGGCGGGGGCTTGAGCGGACTCTCCGCGGCGTACTTCTTCCTGACCTCGGCCGGCCCCGGCGCGCGCGTGCTCGTCCTCGACAACCACGACGACTTCGGGGGCCACGCCAAGCGGAACGAGTTCACCTACGGGGGCCGCACGCTCCTCCTGAACGGCGGGACCTCGAACCTCGAGTCCGTGAACCACTACAGCACGGTCTCGCGGACGCTGCTCTCGGCCATCGGCCTGGACCTGGACAGGGCGCAGGCGGCGAGCGCCGGAAGCCGGGAGTTCTACCGCTCCCTCGGGCTCGGGAGCGCCACCTTCTTCGCGAAGGAAGTGTTCGGCGAGGATCGGCTGGTGATGGGGCGGCCCGGGGGGACCCGTGCAAGCGACTGGACCGACTGGCTCGCCCAAACCCCGCTGTCCGCGGACGCGCGCAGGGATATCGCGCGACTCAACGACTGGAGCTCGAACCCCGACTACATGCCGGGACTCCCGGACTGGGAGAAGAAGGAGCGGCTGGCCAGGATGAGCTACCGCGATTTCCTGCTCGAAGTCGTGAAGGTGCATCCCGACGTCATTCCCTTCTACGACGACAGGCCCAAGGGGCTCTTCTGCGTGGGCATCGACGCCTATCCCGCGCTTTACGCCTGGGCCGAACGCTATCCCGGGTTCCAGGGGATGAACCTCGAGCCCTTCTCCCCGGTGGGGCCCCTCACGCACATCGGGGGAGGGCAACACGGCCGCGAGACCGAATGGGACGGAGGACCCACCATCGATCTTCCGGACGGAAACGCGACGCTGGCGCGGCTGCTGGTCCGGGCCATGATCCCCGACGCGCTTCCCGGGTCCACGCTCGAGGACTCGATCACGTCGCGCCTCGCGTACGACCGCCTCGACCGGGAAGGCTCCGATGCCCGCATCCGGCTCAACAGCACAGTCGTGTCTGCCCGCCACCTGGGCGATCCCGACTCGGCCCGCGAGGTCGAAATCACCTACGTGCGCGGGGGCAGGGCCGAGAAGGTCCGCGCCCGTCACTGCGTGATGGCGTGCTACAACCGGGTCATCCCGCACCTCGTGCCGGAGATGCCCGAAGCGCAGCGGACGGCGCTCATGTACGGCGTCAAGATGCCGATCGTCTACACGAGCGTGCTCATCCGCCGCTGGACCGCCTTCACCAACCTGGGCATCTCACGGGCGAGCTCTCCCGGCATGTACCACCTCGGAGTCAACCTGGGCCGCTCGGTTCAGTTGGGCGACTACCAGCCCAACCGATCGCCCGACGGGCCGATGGTCCTGCACATGACCCGGACGCCCTGTGCTCCCGGCCATCCGAAGAAGGAGCAGCACCGCATCGGAAGAGCGGACCTCCTGGCCACGACCTTCGAGACCTTCGAGCGCAAGATCAGGGATCAGTTGGGCCGCATGCTCGCGGACGGGGGCTTCGACCCGGCGCGCGACATCGAGGCGATCACAGTCAATCGCTGGCCGCATGGCTACGCCTACAGCTACGACACCCTGAACGATCCCATCGAGTGGGCGCTGTTCGCCCCCGACGATCGGCCCTGCGTGATCGGCAGCCGTCGATTCGGGCGGATCTCGATCGCGAACTCCGATGCCGCCGCCACTCCGCACACGGACGCGGCCATCGACGAGGCGTATCGAGCGGCCGGGGAGCAGTTGGTCGTTCGGAGCCGGGCCCGGACGCGGACTTTCGGCATCGGCGGGATGCCGTTGAGGTAGGATCCCGCTCGGGGGGCTGTGCGCTCGAACCCGACCGTCATTCGGCGGCGCCGATTGAAGCCAGGACACGGCCCTCGGCGCAGCGCATGTCGCGGGCTTGCGGATGCCTGGGGTTCACGACTAGTATCCGACCATGGACATGACCATGGTCATTCAGGGATCGTCCCGGCTTCAGGAGGATTGCCATGTCAGGTGAGACCGGCACACGAGGGGAGGCCCGCACCATCAAGGCCTCCGAATTCAAGGCGACCTGCCTCCGGCTGATGGACGATGTGGCGAAGAGCGGAGACGAAATCGTCATCACCAAGAACGGACATCCGACGGCGCGGCTTGTTCCCTACCGCAAGCAGTTCCGGGACTGGTTCGGTGCAGATCGCGACAGCATCGAGATTCGAGGGGACATCATCTCGCCGATCGACGTGGAGTGGGAAGCTGAGGTCGACCCGGATCGGACTTTGAATCCGTGATCCTTTTGGACACCCACGTCCTGCTATGGTCCCGCGTCGGCGTCCGCCGAATCGGACCCAAATGCAGGCGGCTCTTCGAACAGGGCCTTCGCGACGCAACTCTGGCGGCATCGGCCATCTCTTTCTGGGAAGTGGCCATGCTACAGGAGAAGGGGAGAATCGACCTGAGTCAGGACCTTCGCGCCTGGCGGACGCGGCTTCTCGACGATGGTCTCATCGAGATTCCGGTCGATGGCGACATTGCCATTCGGGCCAACCAACTGACCGGCCTTCATCCCGATCCCGCCGACCGGCTCATCGTCGCGACCGCGCTCGGTGGACACACCTTGGTCACGGCCGACGAGCGGATCCTGTCGTGGAGCGGACGGCTCAGCAGGAAGGATGCGCGAAAGTGACCGCCGGGAGGCGGGTCACGCTTCTCGTCCGCGCAATGGGCCTGGGTAGATTCGAACTACCGACCTCACGCTTATCAGGTGTCCCCAAGATGGCGTGAGATCCCGGCAAGAAATCGTCTAAGTTCAACGTGGACTGCACGATCTGCCGTTCTTGCCGTGAGGCCGTGATCAGGTCTGTCGTGCTCAAATAGCCAGAAAACCGGGGTCAAATAGCCAACATTTGGCCGGACTGTTGACCGCTATCTCTGCCCACGAGGTTGGTCGTCGCCAAGGCCTTATCTCGGGCTCCCCGTGTGATCGAGCACGCTTCACCGAAGCTGACGTCCACCTCGATGCGGATGAGCCTAGGGTCGAGATCGCCATCTTCAGGGCGTCGCCCACCAGCTCGGCCGACATCCGGGACGCCACCGCCCAGCCAGCGATCCGCCGACTCCACGCTTTGAGCACCACAGCGTCTGCGCGTCACGCCCTCGATGCCCAGTGCGTGCATCGCGGATGGTTGGGATGTGCATTCCCGGACACCCTCCGCTGTGGCCCCGTCCATCAAACCCTGCGGGAAGGCCAGCGAGCGCGTCTTGGTTGGCGCATCAACGTCCGGGTGGTGGTCGGATTCGGAAGTGAGGGACCAGCCAGACCACGACGCCCCCAGACAGCAGGCACCACGGGCCGAACGTGAAGAAGGCGGAGTCGTAACCCGCCAGCAGGAACGGCAGCGACGCGATGCGGAGGCCGAGCGCCGGACCGATCGCGCCGCCGAGGCTGACCGTCGCCCACGGCCCCATCTTGGCCAATACCGTGCGGAGCATCGTCGAGAACGCGCCGCGCCCGCTCCCGTCCGCCTTCAAACCCCACCGCAAGCCGACCAGCGCCAAGACCAGGAGCCAGAGCATCAGCGCCAGCCTGACCCAGCCATCGCCGGAGGAATGCGGAAAACCGAACGAGCGCTCCAGCCAGCCACCGGCCACCCGTTCGAACCAGTCGTCCATCGGATGGGCGAACAACTCGGAAGCGATCCAAAGGAGCACCCACGCACCGAACAGAAAGCCGAATACGGGATGCACATCTCTGGTCGTGCCGATCCGCTGGACTCGGTTCCGGTCTTCCGACATCCCCGCCTCCCCGTGCGAATCAGCAAACCATGGTCTGGCGGACCGAGTCCCGACAGCCGATTTCCCTTTGTGGTCGGCAGTTGGCCGACGCGGCATCTCCAGGCAGCGAGCAAGATGCGAACATGCGCCAAGGGTCGGGGACATGCAAGCGAATCGGAGACCCCAGCCAAGGCGCATCACGGTTGCGCGAGCACCGTTGTCCGATTCATCCGTTGCCGGTCGAGGCACGGATCGGCCAGCGCTGGCGGAACCTCCGTCGCCACGGTTCCGTATGGCTTCGATCCGGAACTGGACGCGCTGTTGACAAGGCCAGATCCGGAGGCATCGCCACCCACCAGGAGGAGAACCGAATGGGCCGAATCGTGCTTGTGCTGATCCTGTTCCCGACTGCGCTGGCCGCGGTCGCCCAGAAAGATTTCGGCGTCCGACTCGGGGTGGGCAACGCGAGCTTGGCCGTTCCCGGCCACATCGATTCCGATCCGTGTCCGCCGGAGACGGATTGTCCGGCTGGCGCAACCGACGCGGTTCGGGGGCTCATCCTCGGAGCCGACCTCGACCTCCCGGTCCCCAACTCCAGCGGTGCTCTCGGTCTTCGGATCGGTGCCGCCTACGCCCAGAAGGGGGGTGCGGGGTCTGGAAGAGACGCCGACGGAGGGCCCGACCGCGGCCGGACCCTTTCGACGAGCTACCTTCAGTTCTCGGCGCTGCTGCGCGCCCGGACATCTGGTCCGCAGTCCTTGGTCGTCCTCCTTGGCCCGTGGGTCGGGAAGCAGTTGTCGTGCGGAATCACAGGCGATCTGGCGGCGGCCTGCGGGGTGGATGACGCAGGAGTCGCCATGGGCGCAGGGGTGGAGATGGCGTTGCCCGGCAGTTCCGGTGCGAGTGTTGGCATGGAGGGGATCTACTACCGGGGCCTGAAGGAGCAGTCGGGCGACGAACGGACGAGGTTCGTGGCGGTCCAGGCGGGCTTCGTGTTCCCGCTCGGCTGACGGCTGTCGCGTCATTGCATGTCCCACGCGGCAACGCTGGCCTGGGACGGACCACGCCGCCCTCGGCTGCGGCTGCGAGGATGTACGGAGCGTGGAGGCGGGCGAGATCGAGGCCACGGCCATGCAGCATCTTCCGAGGATGGCTGCGCCCGGCATCGTGGCAGTGGTCAAGTTCTTGACGACGGACGGCAGATCTGAGAACACACCCGGTCTTAACTTCGCACAAGACGGGGGTGATCGCGGTCACCGAGACGCCCGTTCCGGGGTTCGCCGTCCACCGCCGCGGACTTGGCGTCTTGCGAATGCCGGGGATGGCCGGCGACGTTGTCGACGCCGAGCCATTGCAGGGTGCCTTCCCGCTAAGGATCCTGGCAGCGACCTTTTAGGTCGGTCCCAGACCAGCCCTCTCGTTCCTTGCGGCCCCGACCGCTTGGAACGCAGGGCGCAAGACATTCGCCTGCAAGGGCTTCAATCGTCCTGTCGGTGCGCACGTCGAAAGCGCCGGAGTTCGCATCGGCACCCCACGTTTGCGCGGACGTATGCGGTCGTGACCCAAGGCACCGGAGGGTGCCCAAGTCATCGGTGGAGGACTCCTGCGAGAACGCGGACGACACGGTCGGCTTCTCGTGGTGACGATCCGGGAAGCTCGTCGATTGCGCCCGTGTGCAGGTGCCGCCGCGGAGACGGGCCAGCGAAATCGACTCAGCCCGACAGGTCCGCACACCGAAGAGGTCCAACGCCCTTCTCGCGCCCCTTGCCCCAGGCTCCCGCGGAACAACTCGCCCAACCTCGCTTGTTGTAGCGGAGGGACAGGGTGAGAAAGGCGCAGGTGCGCGCGAACCCTTCGACTTGCTTTTGGACGCGATCCGTCCAGCATCGTCCGGTTCGTTGATGTTGGACCCCCACGCCAAGCGTCCAGGCGGGCGGCGTATCTCGCAGGTGCTAGGCCTACACGGGCTTTAGCCGCCGCCCGCGCAGCGTGGAGGCGGATACACGTTCAGCGCGGCGAGCCAAGCCAAGAGTTGGAATCATCGGGCGTACAAAGGCCGGGGTTCTCGGAAAGGCTTCAGCCATTTCAGGGCCGCGAGGTTCGCCATCTCAAGGCGGGTTGGACCGCTCAGGGCGTTGCGCTGGAGGTGCAGATTATAGAGCGCTGTGAGGTTGCGGATCTCCGGCGCGGGATCGGCCCGCTCAGGTCCTTGCCGCCTAGATTCAGCGCCATCGCCTGCCCCTCCCAATTGGTGTTGACTCCGTACCAACTGCTCAGCGCCGCGTCCGTCAACCAGTGGTCCAACCGCTTCCAGTTCAGGCCGTCTGCGGCGTGGTACAGGGTCGCTCCCCGACACGGCCTCATGGCCCGGATCGGCACCGGCGATCCCGCTGCCGTGGCGCAACTGCAAGGTGGCCCGCGACATGCGGAACCGGCGTGGTGTCCGGCGAAAGGGCGAAATCCATGCACATGCACCTCAACCAACGATGCACACCCTTGGACCGACACCGGCATCCCATCGGGGAAGGACGGACTTCGAGGCCCGATCAGCTTCCCATCTTCAGGGTCCCGTCGATCACCGCGCCATCCTCCATCACGATCCGTTGAGCGTCGACATCACCCTCCACGCGACCGGAGGCTCCCATCTTCAGCCGCGAAGAGACCGTCAGATCCCCCTCGACACGCCCCGAGACCACGGCGTCCTCGGCGGAGATGTTGCCTCGAACCACGCCGTTCTTGCCGACGACAACAGCCGCTCCGGCTTCCACATCTCCTTCGACTCGGCCTTCGACATGAATCGCGCCCGTGGTCTTGCAGTCGCCGATCACGGACATCCCCGGGCCGATGATCGAACTCCTGTCGCTCGGCGGCGAGGCAGGCGGGGAGGGGCGTTTCTTCAACATCTTGGAGGCTGGCGTTCGAGTTCGCGCATCCCGCTCATCCGCTCACCAGGACACGGCGAGCAACGACGACCCTTCTTCGCACCAAGCCCAGATTGGATCGGTCTTCACGGTCCGGGACCTGACCTGAAAGACCGGATACCCCACCAGTTCGGCGGTCGGCGCGCGGCTGTTCAACTCCTCCATCGGTCCCTCGAAGAGGAATACCAACGCAGATCCGGTGTTCTGGATGACCACCGATGTTCCGACCGGGATGCGCGCGACGATGTCCACGGCCTCCGTCCTGACTCGGACCGACGTGCGATTCACCTCTTCCCGGAGTGTAGGGTGCCAGTCAAAACTCGCGATGAACCGGTTGGGCTAACGGAGGGCGAGATACGGACAACGTCTGCCGAACACCCCTCCCTCCAGTCAAGCTTGGTGTGGCCATCCCCGACGGGACCGTCCTGATCCCGAGCCAGCGAGCGCAGGGACCTGAAACCAGAAACTACACCTTTGACGGTTGTTGCGGCAGGTCCGGCTCCCGAGCGCTCGCAGCGATGAGTCCGCTGGCCGTGCGTTGGGGTTCATCGTGTTCCCGTTCGGGAACGTCCGGTACGGCACCGGGATGACGGGATCCACGACCAAGCGCCCGCCAACGGCGATGCGGCCCGCATGGGCGGCGACCGGCGGGCGGAGAAGGCTTCTCTCCACGATACTTCGTCCGCGCAGATCGTGCAGTCCATCGAACGATGGCACGCACGAAACGAAGTCGGCACTCATACGGCGCTGGCGAATGGCGCCGGGACCGGGTCAGGATCTTCCGGACCCGAAGACCGGCATGTTTCATCCGGGTTTGGCAAGTATCGTATATAATCCCCCTCGGAATCGGTCGAGCTGATCCGCAACGGAGCCACCTACAGGAGCATCGGACGATGAAGCCCCAGCATCAGGACGGACCGGCGGGAATCACGCGCCGGGACATCGTGGATCACGTCCGGGCAGCGGTCGAGCGTAGCGAGTTCACGTTCGGGCCAGAACCCCGGATCGTGGGACGCTCTCTATCCGCCCCCGGCGGTCCCGTTGGATCCGATAGACCTTCCGTGTCGCACACTCGTGGAGCACGAGTTCGACGACCTGGAACGGGAAGTTCATGGCGTTGGAGCAAGGAGCGAGAGTCCCCTGCGAGCAACGGCGAGCGCTTGAGGGCGACTCGCCGGAGGCCGTGTCCCATCCCTGACCCCAGGGGCGTCCATGAGCGTTGGACGCGTCGTCCGGAGCGCAATCCGCGCCAGCGAAGCAGCCTCTTGCGTATCTCAACCTCGTCCGAAGACGCCAAAATACTCATCGATCGCCTCGGTAAGTTGAGCGAGCGGGGGTATGTTCCCCTCCGTACGCGCCCTTATTGCCGCGACGATGGCGGCGATGGCGTCCTCGGAAGCCTGCCCGTTCCCGCAACGCGAACGCTGTGCGGGGGGTTCCCACGTTCGGAAGAACTCCGAGGGCTCTCCGTTCCACCAAGCCTCCTTGTTCTCATCGAACCAGGAGCGGTGGAGTTGCAGCACATCGGCGTCTTCGGCGAGCAATCGGTTGTACTCCGCCTGCCAACGTTCCGGGGACTTTGGGTCCAGTGCCGCCACGCCCTCCGCATTGTACGTATCGTCCGGCAGCCCCAGAAGCCCGCCGTCATCGCAGCCGAGGGCCATCAAGGCGAACGCAAATGCGGCCAGAACCACCCGTGCGTCATCTTGATTCTTCCTCATAGCCTTCCTCCTCGTCATCACGACCGTGAGTTCGCGGATTGACCCGGTCTGGGCCAACCCCCATCCAGGGCCTTGCCGCCGCCGAATCCGATCCGCGCGCAGTAATGCTGTTCGTCCTCACCGACCGGAGCGCCGAACACCTCGGTTGGCTGGTGGGAGACGCCGGACGCCACCAGGGTGACGGTGCCGACCGGAATCGCAGTGCTTGTGTAGTTCATGGGCCGGAGCACCTTGCCGGTCGGGAGCCACGGGACTTGGTTCCTGACCAGTGTCTCCAAAGATATCGACTTGGCCCAGCCTCGTTCAACAGCGGACCAAGCTGAATGGCACGGTTCCCTCCGGGAAGCCCTGGCAACACCTTCCGGCCTCGGAAAGCCCCTGGTAAAATGTGGATGAGGACCTTGTACGACCCCGGGCCAAGGAGACGGAACATGGAGACCGTAGAAGCTGCGCTGAACGTGGATCCCGCGATCCACGCCGCTCGTGAAGCCGACCGCTCCGACCTGGGCTTCAAGGTGTTGACGTTCACCTTGGCCATGATGGCTGCGGGATTCTCCTGGGTGGCCCCGGTGTCCGCTCAGCAGACGGGCACCATCACGGGCACCGTGGCAGACGCGGAGACCGGCGAGCCGCTGGCCAGTGCGCAGATCAGCGTGCCCGCGCTCGGGATCGGAGTGCTCTCCAGCGGAAACGGGCGGTTCGCCCTGCCGGGCGTTCCCGTCGGCACGCACGAACTCCGTGCCGAGAGGCTGGGCTATGTGGTCCTGTCGATGAGCGTAACCGTGAACGCGGATGCGGCTGCGACCGTCGAACTCAGACTGACAACAACCGTCCTGGGCCTCGCGGAACTGGTGGTGACGGGCACCGCGTTCTCGGAGTCGCTCGTGCAACTGCCCTACGCGGTGGCCGTTTCGAGCCGGAGGACGCTGGCGGAGCAGGGGTCTCCACAGGCCGTGGACTTCTTCCGCAACCTCGGATCGAGCGCCGGGGTCCTCGGAGACCGCCAGGGTTGGTACAACACCCGGCCCCCCGCGGCCGTTTCGGAGACGGTGGCCAGCGTCAACCTGAGGGGGATCGGACCGTCCCGCACCCTCGTGCTGCTCAACGGTCGCCGTCAGGTGTACCTGCCGGCGCGGCTGTCCGGCGGGAGGTTCGTGGACGTGAACGCCTTTCCGTCGATCGCGCTGGACCGGATCGAGGTGGTGAAGGAGGGCGCGTCGGCGGTCTACGGCTCGGACGCCGTGGCGGGCGTGGCCAACTTTCTGACCCGCAGCGATTTCGAAGGGCTGGAGGTGTCGGGCTCGCACGAGTACTTCGCAGGGGCCGGGGAGACGCACGCGGGAGCGATTTGGGGCAAGCGGCTCGGAGACGGCGCGCACGCCGTCGTTTCCGCCGAGGCGCTGGTCGGCCAGGAGTTGCACCCCGAGGATCGCGATTGGGCGCTGCGTCCCTTCACGTCCGGCGGCGGGGCTTGGTCCTATACGGGCAACCCCGGCGCGTTCCTCTTCCCGAGGTTGACGGGCGACGAGACGATCGAGGAGTTCACCGCGGCCCTTTCGGACGCGCAGTTCGGAGGCTGGGGCGGCGTCTTCGTGGATCCCCGCTGCACGGACTTCGGGGGGCACCGGGAGGGCGAGACCTGCCGCTTCCGCTACCAGCAGTGGGACAATCTGCTCCAGGCGTCCCGCCAATTCCGAGGCTTCGCCGAGGTCAACGGAGAGATGGGGGACCGTTCGAGCTACCACGTCGAGGCGCTCTGGGCCGAGGCCACGACTCCCGAGTGGTTCACGACCCCGTCCTATCCGCCGATCTCTCCGTACAACGGAGCCCAGGTGATCGAACCCGGGAATCCGGGCAGGCAGGCGTTCTGCGGGGCCCATGGACAGAGCGCCGGTTTCGCGAGCCAACAGGCCTGTCTGGAGGACGACTGGTACTTCTACGGGCGGCTCGTCGGCAACTCGGGACCCGGGAGGACGCTGGAGCGCGCGTCCCGCACTCAGCGGATCGCCGCCTCGCTGGAGCGCGGCATCGAGTCGCTGGGCGGGGCGGCCATCGAGTTGTCCGCGAGCTATTCGCGGGCTTCCGGCAACGCGAACCTTCCGGCCGAGTACGCCTACCGGAAGTTTCTGGCGTTCCGCGGCTTCGGAGGCCCGGACTGCGGAGTGACGGTCGTGGTCGACCCGTCGAGTCCGTCCGGGATGGCGCTCGGTCCCCTCAACGGCGCGGTGGCGGGCCAGGGCAACTGCCGGTACTACAACCCGTTCAGCAACGCGCACCGGCTATCGGCGCAGCCGGGCGCGCTCTACAGGGACCGGCCGAACCCGGACCACATGCCCGGGCTGGAGAACAGCGCGGAACTGATCGACTGGATCAACGAGGAGGTGAATCTGGACAGTTCGGCGGACCTGTTCGTCGCCGACGCGATGCTCAAGGGGGCCGTCACGGAGGGGCTCGACTACGCCGTCGGGTATCAGTTCCGCAGGTTCGGCGTTTCCGCGACCCCCAACCAGCCGGGCGACCTGTCGATCAACCCGTGCCCCGTGCCGGGAGACCGCAGCTGCCTCGAGAAGGCCGGGGCGTTCACCTTCACCACCGGGCACTACGAGTACCAGGACGCCCAGATGGTGAACAGGTTCTTCGCGGAGAGCCGCTTCACACTCGGCGACAGGGTGGAGGGCCAGGCCGCCGCCAACTACGAGTTCCATGGCTCGGTGAGCAGCTTCGATCCCAAGCTGGCCGTCCGCGTGGCGTTGGCCGACCCGCTGGCGCTGCGCGCCTCGCTCCAGACGACCTTCCGCACGCCCTCGGTGGACGACCTGAACGAAGACCGCAGCACCGGGCTCGAATACGTGTCCGAGGCGGGCATCTACAAGGCGGTGGACGCGTTCGGCAACAGCCAACTCGTTCCCGAGCGCGCGTTGACCTACAACGTGGGGCTGACCGTGCAGCTTCCACGGTTTCGCGCCACGGCCGACTACTGGAGCTACGACTTCCGCGACGTGATCGACCAGGTGCCCTTCGGGGGCGTGACCCGGCTGTACGCGGCGGGCGGGGCCTCGCGGGCCGCCGTGCAGGAGTTCGTGACCTGCCCAGACGGACCGGGGACGGGAACCTGCCACGTGTCGGCCGTGGAACGGATCAGGGTGACGAACGTGAACTGGCCGGGCATCCGGATGTCGGGAATCGACCTGCATGCAAGCACGCGCCTACCCGTCGGCGAGGGCATCCTCTCGCTGGGAGCCGACGGCACCTACACCCGGGAGTTCTTCGTCAAGGCGCTCGAACTCAACGGGGCCGAGGTATTCGCCGCGCAGGACGCGGCGGGCCAGCTCAACTGGGGCAATCCGATCGCTCCCCCGCTGCCGCAGTGGAAACTCCGCTTCTCGGCCGGATACCATTGGGGCGACTACAGCGTGGTCAACTACCTCAACACCGTCTCCGGGTACACCAACGAAGTGTTCCCCGACACCGAGTTCGAGCACATCGACCGGTTCGTGGGCTGGGACCTCAGTCTGCTGCGGCGCACGTCGAGCACGACCGATGTGGCGCTGTCGGTGATCAACCTTCTCGACGCCGATCCGCCACTGGTCAACTGGGAACAGTCCTACGACGCCTTCACCCACAGCCCCAAGGGCAGGCGCCTCAAGCTCTCGGTGACCTACCGCCCCGGGAACTGAGGGGAGGAGGCCGTCATCCTCGACCGGGTTGCCGTTGGCATCGCCCACGACCCATTGCGGGGGACGGATGGACGCTCGGCAGGCCGTCGGTCAAGTGTTTAGATCGGTGCGCGATCCGGCGGGACCACGCTACGGTCCCTCGGTCACCTTGACCCAACCAAAGTGAGAATGCCTGCTATGCGAAAGCTCGTTGTGTTGGCCGGTCTTGCGCTGATCGCGGCCCCTGCGACCGCTCAGACCACCCTGGGTTTGAAGGGCGGAATCGGTTTCGGCACCGTCACCATCGAGCAGGAGGGAGTCGAGGAGGAATCCGTTGCCGGCTTCGTCGCGGGGATGGAACTCGGTGTTCCGGTGTCCAACGCGTTGAGCCTGAGGTTCGGCGGGTCGTACGCGCAGAAGGGCGGCAGCGGCAACGTCGAGGGTGGCAAGATCACGCTCGGCTTCGACTACGTCCAACTCTCGGCCTTGGCGAGGGTCGGCACGTCCGGCGGCGGGGTTTCCATCGGCGTGACGGCCGGCCCATGGGCGGCCTATCGACTCTCGTGCGAAGTGGAGGGCACTCTGGAGGGATTGAGCGTCGTCACGCCTTGCGTCGATCCGCCCTTCGCGGACTTCGACGTCGAGACCTTGGACTTCGGGGTGGCATTCGGCGGAGGCGTCGAGTTTCCTCTCGCCGGCAGCGTCCGGCTGGGGCTCGACGCCCTCTACTCGCTCGGCCTCGCCTCGATAGATGACGACGACTCCAAGACGCGGCACCTGACCATTCAGAGCGGCTTCGTCATCCCGATCGGCTAACCGGCAGGTAGGTCCGCGAGCACGCTGTCCCGGCGGGGAACAGGCGGCAGCGCCGCCCTGCGTTGCGCCGTTCTTTCGTCTCTATGGACTAGTTGATCTGGTCAGCCGAAGGTGCGGCGCAACACGGATTCGTAGATGCCGTCGCCGAACCACTTGCGGATGAACATCAGGGGGCGCGCCGTCGCACCCTTCACATACCGCCGCCGAGGCCGGGCGGCGGTCGCCGCCTCGACAAACACGCGGGCGAGCACCTCGGCGTCGGTGCCGCGACTCGCGGCCTTGGGGTCGGACGCCATCGCGAAGAGCCGGTCCAGACCTGCCTTGTATGCGCTTTCGGCGTAGTACTTCTGAAGGCTCCCTCCAACCACATGGCCGAACTCGGTCTGGATGAGGCCCGGCTGGATGAGGACGACCTGGATGTTGAACGGCGCGGTCTCGATGCGGAGGCAGTCCGACCAGCCTTCGAGCGCGTGCTTGGTCGCGTGATACCAAGCCCCGAAGGGCGTGAAGATCCGGCCGCCCATTGAGGAGGTGTTGACGATCCGGCCCGCGCCCTGCTCCCTCATGTGCGGCAGGACGAGTTGGGTGAGGTGGGCGAGGCCGAATAGGTTCACCTCGAACTGGTATCTGGCGTCTTCGAGCGGGATGTCCTCGACCGTGCCGTAGAGACCGAAGCCCGCGTTGTTGATCAGAACGTCGATGCGTCCCGTTGCATCGATGATCTGCTGCACCGCCCGTTCGTTGTCCTTACCCTTCGAAACGTCCATCTCGACCGGGACGATGCCGTATTCCGATAGATCCTCCATTCGGTCCGCCCGGCGCGCGCCTGCGTAGACGGTGTGGCCCTCGCGGGCCAGCAGGATCGCCGCCTCCCGGCCCATGCCGGAAGAAGCTCCTGTTATCAGTATGACCTTGTCCAAGGCGCTGCTCCTTCTGTTTGGTGTTGGCCGAGGGAATATCGGAGACGCGGATCGAGGCGCGAGCCGTTCCTACGCACGCCACCGTCCGGCCCGCGCCTCGCCGAGGTGATCCAACAATCTAATGGCAACGGACCTCCAAGGCTGCATGCTACCACGGGTGATGGCCAAGCCATGAACCACCGGGCAAAGCTCCTTGGGCCTTGCCCGCTCCCCGAGGTTGTCATGGACTCGGTCGGCGAATCGCGGCCTGACCCGTGTGTCGGGGTTACCTCCGGCGGTCGCTTGGCATTCGTGCCGACTTTCCCCCACAAGGCTTGCAAAAAGCCAACTTGGACCCGCTGCACGACTTTGCGAGACGACAAGCGGCATCCAAGCGCGCCGAATGCGAAAGTGTCCATGCGGTGCGCGGCTTTTCATGCGATGGAGATCGAGACAATCAGTTGCGCGGCGCGCGTGCGGTGGCTCCGGGTCGGATGCCACTCCCACGACGGCCCTCGCGCCTTGACGGCGCGGACGCCCGAGGGCCGACTGACGGTCGCCCGCCCGCGGCGATGCCGAGACGGCGCTGTAGCCCTGTGGCCGGATGGATCGCCTGGCCGAGCGGATCATGGTCCGTCCCTCCCGTCTTGGGCCGCGCAAGGGGCGCGCACCCTCTCTTGCGGCGATGTTGACAGTCGGACATGCTCAAAGCGTCGCAGATTGCCCATGGTAAGGGAGCCGACCCCGCTCGGCGTCGGAGCGCAGGGCGAGCGGACGCGAGGAGGGCAAAGATGATGGCATCGAAGGCCGATCAGGCCGATGTTGCGGAAGCCGGTGCGGACCCAACGCCGCAGGGGCAGGCGTTTCCGCCGAGCCTCCGGGGCAAGAGCGTCTCGGTCTACCTCGATCGCGAGGACCACAAACGGCTGAAGGTGTTGTCGGTCGAGCACGAAACCGGTCTTCAGGCGCTCGGCGAGCAGGCGTTGGAGCCGCTCCTCGAACACTATCGGGGGCGAGCGCCAGCGAGACGCGTCTCGCTGGGCTGACGGTCCCCGCCGCGCTTCCTCCGCTCTGCCGATCATGAAGTGGCTGCAGCTAGCACTCGGACTGAAGGCGGATCCGGAACCGCTCGCGACCCTGAAGCTGTGTGTGCCGGCTTTCGTCGAACTGGCGGGCTACGAGAGCGCGCACGGGGATGTTTTCGAGATCATCAGAGCCGCGATTGGGACGGACGCCGAGGCGCTCCTCACCGACACGATCAACGGCATCTCGGAGGCGTGGGCGAATAACGATCTCGCGGCGGCACGGAGAGTCGTGGCGCATCCCTTTCAGCAAGACCTCGCGGAAGCGTTGCTCGTGGGGCCGGAAGAACTCCGGATCGTTCTGGGCCTGATGCGGGCGCAAGTCCGACCTCTGCGGAGGAACCGCAACCCACGGATGGCTGTCAGACGGGTCAACCCTTCACTGCTCGCGCGTTGGAACCAAATGGCGACCGAGTACCCGGTTGTCGATCCACTTCACCGGAAGCGCAGGAACGAGGCGCAACCCCCCGGACACTGCCCGGGACCCAGGCCGACTACCGACGGGGGCACCGCCGACCGGAGCGCGCAGGACGGTTTTCGGCATGCGCTACTCGTGCATATCGCCGTACTCGGCGCGAGAGGCTCAACCCGTCTGACGGAGAAGTGAGGGGAAAGGGATGATCCCCGCCTGCCTCGTGGCTTGAGCGGTCGCGATTCGCAGTGGCCTTGCACTGACGAGGACGGCAGCGATCTGAGTCGTGCCGTGCTCACCAATCAGTGGATTTGGCCAATAGCGTGGCGCTCCGACCTGCCTGCCCCCCGCAGGAGCGTCCTGGCTTCTCCGGGCACCGCCGGGAATAGCCTCGACCGGGCCGCCGCGGACAAGCTCCTCGGCCTCGCGCGCTACGAAGGCGACGGGTGACCCGTCATGTCCCTTTGCGACGATGGCTTCTGGCCCAACCCGCTCCGAAACGAGCCGATAGGTCGGCTTTGGTCATCCCGTCTGCCGTCCTTCATGCCAAAGTCCGGACATACACCAGCACGATCGGGGCGACTCTCTCACTCATGAACCGCATGGTGCGGGTCATCTTCAGCCGACCCTCGACGACTTCCAGAACCACGCTGACCCACCCATCTGAACCCACCGTATGCTCCAGCCCGAACCGGGGACCGTCCCGGAAGGCCCGGGTTCGCACGCGGTGTTCGCCCCCGGTTTGCGAGACCCATCCTCCATTCAGCGGCAACGTGATGCTCTCCCCGGGCGTGGGAATGTAGGCCAACTCATCCCCCTGCGCGACGAGGACCAGTGCTTCCGGGCGATGGCGCAGCAGCTCGAAGGTCGCCTGCCGAATGGCCATGAGTCTCTGCCGTTCCTCGGCTTCCCTGCGCAGATCGTCGAGTTGATCCGCCCGAACGACCCTCGTCCCGATCCGGGTCTCCGGTCCGGGGACCGTCACCTGCGGCGAACTGGCCGATTCGTCAAGCGCCCAGTTTCCGGCGTATCCCGCCAGCATCGCGTCGATTTCCGCCCGCGTCATGACGGCCCAGCCACCGCCGCCCGAGGCACACGCGGCTCCGATGGCCGCCACCGCAACCACCAGCAGTCTGCCGAGGCCAGCGTGCAAACCGCCTACCGGCGGCGCTGCCAACTTCTTCATGGCTTCCTCTCCTTTTCCGGCCCGGGAGCCAGATTGTCCTCCATGACCTCGTGCGAGGAGCCGACTTTGACGAAGCTCTGCGGACAGTCTCACAGGTCGCGCTTGCGCATGTTCAGGAGCGAGAGCCCGAGAAAGAACGCGCTGTAGGCCAACGCCGCGACGGCGAGCACTTCGACATCTGGGAACTCCAAGGATGCGAGACCCCGCTCTGCCCGATCCGCGTTCACTTCGGCCAGCACCCCCGGATAGTGGGCCAGGTCGTCCCCGAGATCCTCGACCACGTTGAATGGAAGGAACGCCGCGACGCTCCGTAGCGACTCACGTCCCGTTCCCAGCATCAGTCTTGCGACACCCTCTTCGACGAACAGGGACAGGAACAGGATGCCCAACGCGGCTCCCGAGGAGCGGAGGTGCACCGACAGCATCAGCCCCGCGCTCCCAAAGAGCAGCATGCCAAGCGCGAGACCGCTCATGTAGCCGAGATCGCTCGACCGGACGAGGCCGGGACCGCCCTCGCCAGGGCTGAGCATCGCGCCGCCGACGCCGATGAGGACCATCGCTGCCGTGAAGAGCAGCACGAGTGCGGCGAGCAACATGAGCTTCCCCGCGTAGAACCGCTCCTTGCTGAGCCCGTCGATCACGTTCTGGCGGGCCGTGCGCCACGAGAACTCCGGCGCGACGAGAAGGATCATCAGGACACCGATGAAGAGCGGTCCGACCCCGGCGGCCGTACCCAGAATGTCCGGCCAGCTCTCCGGCAGCGCGAAGACCGCGTTCGGATCGCTGCGGGCGTTGCGGACCCTCTCGATGGCGGGCAACGCGGTGAACGCGGCAAACGTGGCCACGGCCACCCAGAAGGCCCGCCGCTTGACCGCCTTGAGCCATTCGATTCGCAGCAGTACGCGAAGGATCTTCAAGATGCCATCTCCGTCATCGAATCCACCGCACCTTGGGTGACGTCGACAAAGACCTCCTCCAAGCTCGGTCGGTACGGCGCAAGATGGGACAGATAGATCCCTTGCCCCGCCAAGTAGCGCGTCACGCTCGCCAAGTCGCCCGAGTCCAGCGTGGCGACGAGGCCGTCATCGGTACGGCGCACCGATGACGCGCCCGGATAGGCTTCCATCGCGCCCGCCAAGGCTTTGGTGTCGTCCGCGCGAAGCAGCACCGCGCTCCCTTCGCCCACCACGTCCGCTACGGCACCCCAAGTGACGATCCGCCCCTTCCGAATGATCGCGACATGGGAGCAGGTGCGCTCGACTTCCGCGAGCAGGTGGCTCGACAGGAAGATCGTCTTGCCGCGGTCCGCGAGGATGCCGATGATCTCGCGGATCTCCCGGATTCCCTGTGGGTCGAGCCCGTTGGCGGGTTCGTCCAGGATGATGAGTTCAGGGTCGCTCAGCATGGTGGCCGCGAGCGCCAGCCGCTGCTTCATGCCGAGCGAGTAGGTCTTGAAGCGGTGCTTCGCGCGGTTGGACAAGCCGACGAGATCCAAGCACTCCCCAATGCGGGGCTGGCCCACTCCCTTCACCGCTGCGGCGACGCGCAGGTTGTCGCGGCCGCTCATGTACGGGTAGAAGTTGGGCGTCTCCAGCGTGGCGCCGACGCGGGCGCGCGCGCCGAAGAGGCCCTTGGGGCCGGAAGCGCCGAACAATTTGAAGCTGCCGTCCGTCGGCTTGATGGTGCCCACGAGCATCCCGATGGTGGTCGTCTTTCCGCTTCCGTTCGGGCCCAGGAAGCCGAACACCTGGCCCTGTTCGACTGTGAACGAGATCCCGTCCACGGCCAGCACCGACTTCGCGGGTCGCGAGCCGTAGCGCTTGGTCAGGTCGAAGGTCTGGATTGCGTGCGTTTCCGGCCGGTGTGGTCCAGTGTTTCCCATGTGAACGGCTTACGGAGTCGCGGCGGTCGGCGTTTCGTGCCCCGAGAGGAGCCCCCGCCGTTCGGCATACCCACCCGATCAGGGAGGAACGTCTGAAACCGCGCGCGCGTCAACGCGGATCGGCTAAGGTACTCGTTCCAACCGGGTTTCGCCGCAATCTCGGCCAAGCAGGTCTTCCTCCGTCTTGGCCGGGCCTCGTCGCCCCCGGGAGCCGTCGTCCACGATGTGCTTCGTGGCTACATTGCATGATACGAATCTCAAGGTGCCGAGCACTCGCTACGATGCGTTCGTGCTGCCTCGGTAGCGGAAGCCGACCAGCCGCGTCGCCCATGAGCCTCCAGGCACGACTCACGCGATCCTTGGCGTAAAGGACGAACCGAACTGCCTAAGCCGACAACGACAACGCGACCTCGATTCCTCGCGCCGCTCGTCGCTCTCGCCCTTGTGCTGGCCTGCGGCGATGCCGGGGACCGATCGGCCGCCGGCTCCGCTGGCACCCTCGACGGCCCGGACGTGATCGTGAACGCCGTCACCGAGGAGGTCTTCACCGTCGGGTCGGTGGTGGGCGACACGTGGGATACCTTCGGCCGCGTGCGCTCGGTGCACTTCGACGCTGAGGCCAACCTGCACGTTTTCGATAGCCAATTCGACCACGTCCTCGTGGTCGGGCCGGACGGATCGCTGGTCCGTACCGTCGGTGGCCGGGGCGAGGGGCCCGGCGAGTTCGGCAACGTCACGAGGGTCATCGTCGGGCGCGACGGCTCCTACACGGTGATGGGATTCGCGCAGATCGACCTTCTCGGCCCCACCGGCGAATTCGTGCGGCGTATCACGTTGGACCCAGGGACGACCGGCATGGTCGATGCCTCCGCGGTGCTTCCCGACGGCCGCTTGGTCGTCACTCAGATCGCACGCTTCGGCCAGGGCGACCAGCCGGAGGAACCCGGTCGCCCGATCCACCTCTTCGACCTCGACGGCACCGAGCCGGAACTCCACTACACCGCTTGGGAACTGCCCGAGGAGGACGAAGACGAATCCGAACTAAGCGGCAACTTGGAGAGCGGGATGCGCATGCGCTTCGCCGCGGGCCGAGCCTTCGAGCCCCGCCTCGATGTCGATTTGCTGACCGATGGCCGTCTCGCGCTGATCGACTCCATCGGATACCGCGTCAAGCTCATCGGCCTCGACGGAAACGTCGCCGGAACGATCGAGCGGCCGATTGCGTCGCTTCCGGTGGACGATGCGATCATGGAAGCCGAACGCGAGCGCTACCGTGAAGGCGAGGCGGCGACGCTTGCGAGCGCGAGCAACACCAACCTGCCCATCCAGATCGAGCGAGCGGGGGTGGAGGAGCGCACCTTCGCAGACGAGGTGCCTGTGCTGTACGCCGTCAAGGTGGACTGGCAGGATCGAATCTGGGTGGAACGCCGGGGTCCGACCGGCGACGACGACGGCCCGACCGACATCGTGACGCCCGCCGGTGACTACATCGGCACTCTGCCGCCTGGTGGGCTACGGACGCCGGACGCCTTCGGTCCCGGCGGACTCATGGCCTACATCGAAAGCGACGAATTCGATGTTCCGACCGTCCGCGTTGTCAGGCTGATTGCGCTGGAGCCGCAAGGGTAGGAGCGCGCTGCGAGGTCCGCCAACGTCGCGCGGAGACGAGATTGCCAACTGGCGGCAGCGGTCGGCGGGTGAACCGACCATCGCGGACGCGAGGGTTCCGCAAGACCGGCGAACGCGGGGAAGGGTGAGGTGTGGGACTCAAGACTCCGAAGGCACCGGGACGGAAGCACGCATAGGTGTGAACAGCGAGCAAGGGAGGACCGATGAGCGAGTACGCAGACAAGCGAGGGAAGCCGGTGGACGCGGAGGCGGTGAATCCGCGCTACGCGGGCATGACGCTGGGACAAATGGCGCAGCTACTCATGCGTCCCAAGAATCCCGCAGCGCGCGGTGCTCGACCGGAAACAAGGGCGCAAGCCCGCGCCCGATACGGCGGACGAGAAGGAACCTGCTGTCAAGACATGAGGGAGACAACCCACAAGGAGCACGGAAAATGATCAAAGAGCAAACCAACAAGTTAGCAGACGCGGTGGCGGACCGGCTGGAGAGGAGCGACGTACTGGCGGATGCGGTGGCCGCGAAGCTGGGCGGGCAACTCCATGAACTGCGGGGCCAACTCTTGGAGTTGCGCTACCAAGTGAGGGATGGGTTCGCCGCAGTCAATAACCGGCTCGACGGGATGGAGCGACAACCCGCTGTCAAGACGACACCCTTATAATTCCCTTTTCTTTGTTCCGCCCGCTGTATCGTTAGCGGGAGGGCTCAAGCTTCTGCGTCTCCGGACCCAGAGCACCCTCCCTGCCCCATTCCTCCGAGGGACGCGAAGTTGCGGCGAAATCGCAACGGCGCTAGCATCGCTTGCTGCATTTCGTGCGCGATTGCGATTCTGGAGCAGGGGCCTTGGGGTCCGGGAATACCGAGATGAACGAGACCGATTTCTTCATGCTGTCCGAGGGCGAGCAGAGGGATCTCGACCGGTACGGCGAGCTACGCCGGAGGGGGCGCGCCCGCGAAGGACCTGCAGGAGGCCTTCAACCGCCTCGGCCCGAACGGACGCCGGATCGCGAAGCTGGGAGATCGAGAGAGAGGACTGGGGTGACTGCAGGGGCGACGCCATGGGAGCGGCGTCCAACGCGGCGCACAATCTGTCACGGCACGGCGAGGCACGCCGGAACCGGGGATCCTGGCGTCCCGAGCACACGAGGAGATCGGGTTACTGTGGGGGGCCTCGGCTCCCTGTGGCGGTCGCCGAACCGTGAATCGCGAACAGAGCGGCCAGCCCGCGGGGCCGACCCCAATCGACTGCCGGAATCGCTTGACCGTTTTACGCGGGGCCCGGCCCCGGGGCGCCACCAGAATTCTGACGCTTCAATCATCAGAAAACCGGGAGCGGGCGGGCCGAAAACCCGCATAGAGCCGGGCTTCCCGGATGGCACCGTTTTTGCCCCATCATCCCGAGAAGCGAGAATCCGTGTTTCCTCGCCGAGCGCAACTCATTCCCAGGAGGGAAAAGATGAACCGTTTTACCAAGTACGGCCTGGCGGTCCTGCTGGCCGTCACCTTCACCGCCTGCGACGAGGGCACTCCACCGCCTGTGGAGCCGCCTCCGCCGCCGACTCCCGTAGGGACCATCTCCGGGACGGTGACGATTGAAGGGACGGCCGCCAGCGGCATCACCGCCACCCTGTCGTCGGGCGCGACCACGACGACGGGTTCGGGGGGCAGCTTCGCCTTCGCGGGTGTCGAAGCCGGGACCTACACGGTCACCATCAGCGGCTTCCCCGAGGACGCGACGTTCG